>JANQHB010000042.1 GCA_028277225.1 Chlorobium sp. | reverse complement strand
GGCAATCCCGAAGGGTTTCAAAAAATGCGGTTCTTTATCAGTTTTTACGCTCACCTGACAGGTGATGGATAATCCTTTTACAAACACAGCATAACAGATCGTTTTTAATATGCTTACTTTAATCGAGCATTTTTTGAAACGCTCAGTTTAGATACTACTATCTCTCCTTGCTGGACACAGTGATCATAAATTGTCCTGTAAAGTGTGCAGGCAAGTTCCCGACCGGCTGTTCCGCCATAGTGCAGTCGAGTCGGGCATTCACCGGGGCATTTTCCGTTCAGAGGGCAACCGTTGCAGCTTTCCGACACAAGCGTGAGAGCTGACAGGGTATGAGCACCGGCAGGCAAAGGTTCATCCAGTGTACCGAGGCTGAAAGACGGGTCATCGACTGCCTGGGTACACGGATAGAGCGATCCTTCCGGGGTAACGGCAAGACTCTCCCCCCTGCATGCGGAACAGAACAGTGATGCCTTGTTTGAACGGACTGACCTGAGAAGCTGATTTTTCTCCCTGAATTCAAGAGGCTTTCTACGGCTTCTGTTGAGGGCATGGAAAACTTCGAGAAAATCTGACACCCCTCTTTTCAGGTCTCCGGCATCCGGCAGTATGGAAGAAGCGCCGATGGCAGCGCCTTTTTGCGACAGCATATCGAAGCCTATACCGCATGAGGTCAAGAACGGATGCAAAGCCATGACAAGCCCGCCAAGTTCCGAAACATTCATTGCTGTGATCACCGTAGTAACCTTGAACGGAACCTGCTCCTCCTCGAGCACCCTCAACGCACGGAAGGTCGCTCCGCTCCCTCCACGGGCTTTTTCCTGAACCCTGGGAGAGCCGTCAAGGCTGACGCCTATGCCGACGCCATATCGCTTCAGCATCCGGACCGTCCGGCGATCGAGAAGAATACCGTTTGTCTGAAGCGATATGGCCGCCGGCCACTTGTTCTTCCTGATGCACTCCAGTATCTCCGGAATCCGTTCACCTGCGAGCAACGGCTCCCCTCCGGTAATCTGGACATGAAAGGGCTTGCCTTGTGCTGCAACGATGTGCAATGCCTTCAAAGCCGTCCCCATACTCATGACGCCGCCTTCGGCATGCACCGGTCCTTCATAGCAATACGCACAGGAAAGGTTGCAGGAGCTCGTCACCATCAGCATAAGGTTCCTATATCCCCTCCCCCTCATGATGCAGCCCCCTTTGCCGAAAAAACCTCCCCCAATGCGCGCTGCTGACGGTATATTTTATCGACCCACTCCTTCCTTGACCGGAAAGAAAACTCGAAAACAGTGGTTTCCGGCTCGATCTTGTCATAGAGTCCGGCAATGGATGGGTGATCGAAGGCGTCATGGATGTCGATCCGGCGTACATGTCTTGCGGCAACGGCAAAACGATCCCGGAAAGACACCGCATTTCCGAAAGGATTGCTTCGCTGCATACTTTCCCTGACATATTCTCCCGAAAGGCTTTTACACAAATGCACCGCCTTGATGAGTTCACGACTCTCTCCGAGCCTGTCAACCTCTTTGAACAGATACGTAATTGCCTGCTCTTCGTCTTCAAGCGACTGGTTTTTATTCAGAAGATGTCCGGTATCGAGGACGATTCCCGATTTCCCGTAGTCGAGCCTTTCAAAGAGACGGTCGATTTCCCTTCTGTCGTCAAGCCTGAAATTGCCGGGCCACCAGAGGTTTTCGAACAGAATCCATCCCCTGTAGTTACTGTCACGGACAACCTCGTTGATGACCTCGGCCGACAGATCGACCGTCTCCTCCCAACACCAGGGAGGCCTCCAGTTGAAAACATAATCGAGTTCGTAATGCACCGGATGAAAGACGACGTAAGGACAATCGAAAGCTACGGCAAGATCGAGCTGTTTTTTGTAATAATCGATCACACACTGCCGGTCATGGCCCCCGTAATACTGCCGGACAGTCTCCTCATCGCCGAATATGTCCAGAAGGCCATTGGTGTCGTTATGCCATATCTGTTTGAGCATCACGAAGAAGCGGAGATGAATTCCGCCGATCAGCTCTTTCGGTATGGCATCGAAGTCATAATCGCCAACCGGATACAGCTCAAAACCATCGAATCCTGTCTCCTGGAGCAATGACGACGCATCCCGCCAGTCTTTACCGGCAAGCGAGAGGTCTTGAGCATGGGTGCTTATGTTCAGCAGAAAACGCATCTCGGTACTGTTGATCCCCTGGAATGAAAACACGATAACATGTTTTTTTCCGGAAAAGCAGTAACCGGGCGCAAACGCTCCTGCCGTAAGAGGCAATGGAGGATAAAACCGGAATGTGCCGCAGGGCATGCCAATCCATCGGAATGCAGTGACAGATTTCCTGCGGAGAAAAAGAATACACTCATGTGCAACAACTGCTTTAACCCGAAGCAAACAACATCACGGCAGGTCTTCTGACTCTCCCGGTTTTACCGGCCTTCCCGTCGTTTAACGTCACGACAGTGGCATTTTCGGCAAACCTTTCATCAGCGTTTGCTGATGCGGGATCACAGCAGCGGGCACTGTTCCGGATTCTCACCGGATTCCCTTTTCATCAGCCGGCTTACGCCGGCCAAAACCGTTATCTCAATCCTATATAGCAAAAAGAACCTTCTCAAAAAATCACCTTTCCCGTCAATCACTGTAGAAGGTGATATGTATGGCAGCGTGAAGTGAAGCTAAGACGACGCAAACCGCGCAGGCACCAAAGCCCAAAATAACCCCGGAGCTCGATGCGCGGTTTGCGGTCGCCTTGAGCTTTTTGTTAGCGCCTTAATTGCGACGTCGCTGGATTTCATCCAACTCGGCTTGAAGCCTACCTAGTCGATCAATTGTAATGGACTCAAGCTCACTTAGATAAATTAAGGGATAAATAGAACCTCCGGCGTACCTTGCCGATGCCGCTTGCGCTTGCTCCACGCTATAGCTTTCCCAGGCCCTTTGAGCCTCGTTAAATGCTTTTTCTTCTTCTTTATCCAACTCTGAGCGCAGCTCTAATACAACTGTTTCAAGCCTCTTCTTTGCGTTCTCAAAATTCTCACTTGCCCTTGCGTTCATATCGGCTTGCGTTAAATATTCCATCTCATCTTCTGGGATAAGTGGCTTAGTTTCCCTTTCTGCCTTTTCACGTTGACTTTCTATGGCGCGCTTCTTTCCGGTTATGATGTCTTCCAGAATTGCTAGTTCCTCGTGGCTTACTCCTTGTTCACTCATTTGACGATTAATGTCCAAGAGCTTCTGCCTTTTCTCGATCAATTCCATTGCTGGTTTCTTCTCAATCCGCCTCCTGATGAAGTAAAAAACCATGGAGAGAAGAATTCCCAGCAGAACAAGGGCAACTTTTTCTATCATTTGTACCTATTGTTCAGGCGTTGTGGCGCTAACGTTGTACTCAGTGTCCCGACGGGGCTAGCGAAGCGCCCCAGAGGGCACACTGCAGCAATTTGTTGGAAATATTTACCCTAGTTGTTCTTGATACCATTTATCGGATGTTGGGCTGTAATGAGACCAGTTCAGTCTTACCTCAAAAAGGTCGCATAATTTTTCTAAAATTGGCTTTAATGTATTTCCATTCATGCCGAAAGGGTTAATGGTGATTGCGCGGATATATAAAGCAGTCCAAAAAGCACTTGAAACACCAAATAAAATTTTATCAAGGGGGGCAACAACAGAGTGGATTCCTTTGTTTTGTCCATGGAGTAAAACCCCAAGCATTCCACTACCCACTTCGCAGGATGAAAAGAAAACTCTCCGATTCCTTAATTTTGACTTACAAATTTGGGCAAACTCTTGATTACTTATAACCTCTAAAGTTGTTGCTAACCCGCTTAGACTACCATGGGCTGAAATATGTAAGAATCTATATGAAGAATGACGATAAAGCTCAATTGCATCTTCGAACTCTTTGGTATCTCTGACATAAATGTATCCGGGCCTTTGTCCTGCAATTCTAAGGTTATCTCTTAACGCTTTGCCACCAAATCTGCCTCTAATTTCATCTTCAATGGATAGTGATTCGATGATGAAAACTTCAGGTTCTGTTTTCGGAAGAGGATTGGGGTATTTAAGTTTAGTCGGCATAATCTTGTACTTTTCCAACAATTTTTATTATCTGCACTACAGAATTACATGTTATCCTATAGAACAAGACCTTATACGATGCTCATAAACCACCAGATAAACGCATAAATCTAGTATTCATGGCAAGAATAGATATCCCATCGTGCTTATACGGCATACGCATAACTGAGCCATAAATTATTTTTCTTCATCTTCGCTCTACATCTCGGCACAATTTCGCTAAACCCTCTGATAATAGCACACATAGTAACCAGGCACAATCCTGTCTACCCTTCCGATCTCACTCAAACACAGAAGCCCGGACGGGGCCGGGTGAAAAATATTATCCATCAAATAGTGTATCTTGATCCAATTTAGGCCTTGGCTTGTGACGCGTAACCTTGATCACCTTAAAACCTTTATCAATATATTCATCTGCACCCTCGTCATATACCTTTGTTATTTCAAGATCAACAACAAGCTTATCGCCTGATGAAAAACTCAAATCTCCATTAACAACCCTTTCATAAAACGATTCATCCTTTACATAAGCAGATATTTTTTTGCTGTTGTAAATAAAATCCCACTTATATCCCTCAAGAAAAGATGGTCGTACAACGCTCAGAACACACTGCCTCTCTACATCATTTCTGCCCTTATCTTCACTTATCTTGTCAGATTGAGTACATTTAGCAAAATCTTTTCTTTCCACTCTAATCAATCGATTCTTATCCCCATCAAATATCTCAATACCATCAACCTTTTCAGCATTTTCTATAAACTCAAAACCTTTACTCAAGAACTCAGTCACTAGAGGATTATTCACATATGAATTATAAACATATTTATTAACGACAACTGATCCATTATCGTTATGAACAATAATGTTATCATCATTCTCAACAACACACTTCGGCTTCTCCCCATCTAGAAACTTTACAAGATTTAAAATATCCACTAAACCACCAACGATATCCTTCACATGAATTATAGCTGGAAACATGTTGTTCGAACTTGAAACATCAATAAGCTTCAACAAAAGCTCAATCACAACACTACCTTTAGGCTGAGGCTTCACATAAACATCTAACTCAGCATCAGGCAGAAAAGCATTCTTCACTTCTTGAAATGTCTTCAAAAAATGAAGCTGACTATTAATAAGTGTTTCAAGTCTTATATACTCAACATCTCCCGTATACTTGAAAATGTATTTTCCTTGTGAATCTATCGACATACATTAAATGCATTGTAGTATTAAGAAATGCCTCACCCCGCCTTCAAATCCCTCAACAACCGCTCGAAGGCATTCGAATACGCATCGTGATCCTTCCACCTAGTGAAATCGCCGATATTGCGCTGCCGGCGAACAACCAAGTGGTCTGGCTTTTCGGGCTCATGTCCTTGACGCCTAACGCCGCGCATCAGAGGCAGTAAAAAGCTGAGCAAGGAACGAGCTACGCTTTTTGCTGCCCGAGTGCATGTGATTGTTAGCATTTCATTCTCAAGAATTATTTCGCTGCAATTCTATAGCTATTGATGTAAGAACGGTCCTAATTGTTTTGCCATAGTAACTTCTTCTGGTAATGGCCATATTGTGCCGTCATTGAGAATCACTACAGATTCCTGTGGTGTTTTGCCAATACCTACTCTTATAACTGGCATGTGATTTTTTGTGTCTTTATCTTCTGAAAAAGATTGAGACAGTTGCTCATTTATTAGTAAAACAAGGTTATTTATGGCATCATTGCGTGCCGCTAAGAGATCTCGGTTTTGGGGCGATTTTGCTAAGCTCTTTTTTGAATGCAATATACGGGTATAGTAAGTTAGGAATTTATTTTTGACTTCGAGCTCATTACTGACTGTCAACATAGTTTCTGATTTTTCACGTACATCATTGAGATTGGCTGTTAGTGTTGATACATTTACTTGAATGGCGGCAACTTCTGCTTGTGCAATAATTGATCTCAACTTATATCCTACCCCGAATGAACCGCCTAGCGCCATGACTATAATGCTTATTGTAGTCCAGGCCTGGTAGGGTGTAAGGGAGCGAATTATTCTGCCTATATTTTTAACTTCAGCAGAGGTTATTGAGCCATTAGATTCCTTCATGTCAATAATTAACCTTATCTTCTAAAAGATACCATAACCGACCTATGCCAACAATTAATTAGTTCGTTTCTACATATCTCGTTTCATTGACGCAAATACTTGGGGGTACTTGGGGACGTTGTTCCGTAACAACAACAAAGAACAAATCCACCGGCAAAACAAATGACGTCACTTCTTCTTCAGCATGAAGCTTATGGCATTGGTCGTTACCCCCAGTTGCCTTCCGGTCTCAGCCAGGGATAAGCCGTACTCATATACTCCCTTTCTGGCAAGTTCTTTTCTCAGTGATGGCAGAGGACCGCTCCTGCTGCCAGACCTAAGAAACGTAACCGTAACGTCTGCTGACGTACAAGCCTGTTCAATTTCTTCATTGAACTGTTCCAGTCTTTCCGACTCAGGTAAAAGCACATCCGCTCTCTCTTCGGCCTGCTTCAGCACCTCTCGGACAAAGTCATCGCCACCCAGTATCCTCTCATCCGATAACGCTTTTTCTCCTCGCTTACGCATCGAACATACTCTCGACCAACCACCCTGTGAACGCACAAGCCCTCCGCCGGACAACTCTTTCTCACGGTCAACACCCAGCTCTGCTTCAAGGAATTCGAGATATGCTTCTCGTGCCGTTCCGACCCTGTCTCCGAAAAACTGTAACACATAATCACTGTCCATCCAGTCACATTTGACCTTTCCCATCAACACCGCATGTCCTCCCCAGGAATAAGAAGCAAGTTGTTGTAAAGTATCGACCAGTCCTGCACGCAACGGATTCAGATGGATATAGGCCACCAGTTTGTCGAAGTATGCCTCTTCTTCGCAAAGAATCGATTTATACCTGTTCTGAAACAGATGTCCAACCCGCTTGTGTCTCCAGTTGAAGTACTGTGCATAACCGGATAGCAGACGGCGCATGTAAGATGACAAACCCTCTGGCCCGCTCTTCAGTACGATATGGACATGGTTGTTCATCAGGACAAACGCATAGATAGCAGTTCCCGATTCTTTGGCAGAGTCACCCATACGTTTCAGAAACTCGTGCCGGTCTGTATCGTCACGAAAAATTTCTCCTCGCTCGATCCCTCGGATCATCACATGGTGCAGTGTTCCTGGTGCATCGAGTCTCGGGCCCCGTGGCATAAGAGCTCCTTTTTTCAGAAATTTAGTATCGATTGTATCATTTAATTCAAGATATGAATTTGTCGCGACTTATTTTAGTTACGGAACAACGTCCCGCATCACGTACTAAATTGTATTGTCAAAGCAATATAGTGTGGACGATATAGTTTGTTTCGTGCTAAAGCCGCAAATAACCGGCGGCTTAGATGAAAGTTGATTAACCGTGATCTTTGATTCGGAACTTTAGGAAAAGAACACTTCGAGGGCGCTTAGCCGTCCGTGTTTATGCATTTGTTAGGCTCAATTTTACCCTGCTTTCATCGCATAGTGAGCTGATTTCTATTTCTCAGTAATATCTGGTCATTGTAAAAGTGCATATGAAATGGAATTGATCTGTATTTTCGTCATTTCATCTCTTTTGATATAGACTGACAAACCATCCTCGAAAACCAACACCTCTGTGACTATTTCTAATGCAGTAGGTTTATACCTTATTATATTTTCTGAAACTGTATATAGTACACTCAAAGGAATTGTAATGGAAATGCTAATCTGGTTTTCGAGTTCTCGTTCTGGATTGTGACTTATAATACCAATTGAACTGTTTTCATCAGTGTAATTGTAAGCATACAGATCGACTCCAAACGGTATTGAATAGTCAATTTCTTGCTCAATTTGCTTGTCAGAGAACACTTTAATTGACTGAATCGCATCTGGATTAGTTAAATCACCTAATTTACCTTTTCCTTGAACATGACAAAGAAAAGACCATTTTGCATCAATATCACCTTGTAACGGTCTATTTTTTTTAATTTGCTCCATAACGGGTAATTCAGGCCTCGAAACAAAATGGGCGTGCTCCACCTGAAGTTCACTTAGTCTGAGTAGTAATCTTACGCAACGTTTTTCTATAATTTCACTATTGCCTTTATTGTCACCTAGTTCTAACGTTGCTTCGTCAATGATTTGAATTTTCATGGTTTATTGAAATTACTAAGTTGCTTCATTCAAATCTCGTGTTAAAACACTTTAGCCTAACGTTGAGTTCACTGGCGCGCGATCACGCGCCTCCATGTGAAACGCCTAGTTAAGCTATTTTTCTTCTGAAGTTGAGCGAACACTATATCCATAATTTAATATTGGGAAAACATTCGGTAATTCTTTCGGTAAAACCGGAAGAGTAATAGATATTTCAATCTCACTGCTCTTTACCATACTCAATGTAGCAATCATGCGAGATGCTAGCTCATTTCTACACATTAGTGTCACTAATGCACTATCTTCAAAAAATGAGAAAAAGCCAATTGGATATTTTGCAGATAATTTTTGTATTTCCGCTGCACTTTCCTCTCTTATATTGACTCTGAGGTCTGGAAAAGGGAATTTTTGACCGTAATCTATCGCAGTAACGTTTGACTCATAATAGAGGAATGAAGAGATTGGTTCTTCTTGATTTGTACCATCAAAAGTTTCATTCATACCTGCAATATATGGTGTTACCTGTAACCAAAACGATTCGTTGTCTTTTAGTTCCTCATATGATGGCGCTTTGTTATTCATTTATTGTTACCTTTTGATGCTTAACGGCCGAGTTGAGCGGAATGTACGGAGCGTCAGACCGCAGGTCTGTAAGCGCAGGACATTTCCGCTCGAACGATTTGTTGCAGGCGTGCGCAGCGCGCCTGCAACAATTAATTAGTCCGTTTCTACATATCTCGTTTCATTGACGCAAATCAACAGTGCCTTGTGAGGCTGTTCTGTCATGAACGTTTAAAAATTACCATGAAAGATGAGTAAAATCAAGGTAATTATAAATTTAACTTTATGGATATCATTATGGAGTAGGGAACTTGGTTTATTAGTCCAGGAGAAGCAAATACCAAACCTTCTACGATGGATCGGCATCGGTAATTCCGCCTTCATAACCAGGGTCCGACTCAGTTACACCCAATTCACGACATCGCGCCAACCGATGACCTTCAGACCGCTACGCTCATACGATTCATCTCCTCCGTATATCAGCCATGGTGGTTCGGTTTCTCCAGCGGCGAAGCGTCCTGCTCGCTGACCGGCTTTGATGTAATCTGACGTTACCGTGCTTCCTGACTTGATCTCGACCGGCTGGAGTTTTGCTCCACTTTCAAAAACCAGATCGGCTTCAACGCCATTATTGTCTCTCCAGAAGTACAGATCGGAAGATAGCCCTTTGTTGTATCGCGCCTTGATGAATTCACTGACCACCAGCGACTCAAACAAGGCTCCGCGAAGCGGATGCAAGGCAAGCGTGTCGGCGGAACGGATGCCGAGCAGCCAGCATGCGAGACCGACATCAAGAAAGTAGAGTTTCGGAGACTTGACCAGCCTCTTGCCGAAGTTTTGATAGTATGGTGGCAGCAGATGCACCAGATAGCTCGATTCAAGCACCGAAAGCCAGGAACGCGCCGTTGAATGTGAAACTCCCGCTTCCCCTGCCAAAGCGCTCATGTTGAGCAGTTGCCCATTCCGGCCCGCGCACAGGCGCAGGAATCGCTGGAATGCCGACAAATCCTGAATCTTCAGCACCTGCCGGACATCACGCTCCACGTAGGTCGCGACATAGCTGGCAAACCAGTCCTCCGAAGCGACCTGACGTGAGTAAATCGCTGGATATCCTCCGGTTATCATCAGTGTATCAAGAGAGAAACGCCGCTCTTTCAATCCAGGAATTTCGGCAAGTGAAAGTGGCAGCAAATGGGTCATCCCCGCTCTCCCTGCAAGCGACTGGCTAACGCCTGCCAACAGGCCAAATTGCTGCGAACCGGTAATGACAAACCTGCCGGGAACAGGGTTTTCATCAACCATGCCCTGCAACCAGGAAAAAAGCTCCGGCCAGCGTTGGGCTTCATCGAAAACGGCTCCATTCTTGAAACGTTTGAGAAATCCTTTCGGATCCTCTATAGCAAAAGCCCGTTCATCCGGATTTTCAAGACTGACATACGGTTTGTCCGGAAAGACCGCTCTCGACAGGGTGGTTTTCCCTGACTGACGTGGTCCAGTCATGACAATAACAGGAAACGACCCGGCCAACCGTAAAAGAGTAGATGTTAAACAACGTTCAATCATGAGGGAAATATACAATTTGAAGATCAAATCGTCAATTTGCATAACAAAGAGCGGAACGAATACCGCAATCCGAAATCGAACGCTTCGTGTTCACCCACCCAGCCTGCGACGTGATCATCAAACCAGGAGAATGGACTTGAAGTGGTAGCGCTGGCTGAGGTTGTCAGAAAAAAAGATAGTAGGGGCGGTTCGCGAACCGCCCCTACAACCGTCATTGACAACGATAATCCCGTGCAGATGATTTGGCATGACAACACATTCATCCAACGAAACATGGTCATATTGTTTCGCCAACCATTCCCATGAATCGGCAACCATTTGCCCGGCTTCATTCAACACCATTTTTCCTTCGGTGATTTCACCGAACAAACATTCTCGATTATTTGTACAAATGGAAACGAAATAAGCCCCCGCCTGTGAATAATCGTATCCTTTTAGTCGTATAGAGCGGCGGTGATGAATATCGGGATTGTATGTCATACCTCGGGATTCGGGACACGCAGTTTGTCGGAAATGAGCTTGGGGAGCAGGGTATCGCGGAGGAAGGTAAGCATCGCGTTCTCATGTACAATTGCTAAAATCAATTCCATCAATGGTTGCACAATAATATTAATATGCATGTACGTTCACTATAGAAGCAAAATGCGTCATGACTGCAAGGAGAAGGGTTGAGAACAGTCATCATGCTGATCGTCATTGTTTCCCCTGCGCTGTTCGAGCAGATATCCGGGGAAGCCGGGCGTTTCACCCCAGTAGAGATGGATATAGGATGCAAAGGTGTTCCTGAAACGGAACACAGCCGTATCCACCGGTTTGTCGCGTGCAGTGCGGACCGCAGCCACATTATCGAGATCACCTGATCTCAGAAGACATGAATAATGAAATTCGTGTCCCCGGAGTTCTTCCGGATAACCGGCCGCGGAAAGATCGACTTTTCTGTAGCCGAGAGTCAATCGCGCTTCCTGCATCGAGGTATCGAGGTCGAGGGCACCGCACATGGAGCAGCTCTGCCCGTCTTTGCCGGTAATGGAATTGCCGAGATACATCATTCCTCCGCATTCGGCATAGACAACTCCTCCACGGGAAACGAACTCTTTGATCCCGAGCCTCATCGAGCTGTTTTCTTCGAGTCGGCGTGCGTACAACTCGGGATAACCTCCCGACAGATAAAGCATATCGGTTTCGGGCAATGCTTTATCGCTGAGGGGGCTGAACCATCTGATGGTACCATAAGACGAAAGGAGATCGAGATTTTCAGCGTAGACAAAGTTGAACGCCTCGTCACGAGCGACACCGATGACCGCTTGACCGCGAGGAGGCTTTTTTACGGAAGCGGCAGGCGCTCCGATATCGGCGCGGCTTATCTCGAGCAACCGTTGGACATTCACGGTTTTCTTCACATGATCGGCCATCGCCGTTATCGCCGATTCCTGATCGCCGTCAGGTAAAATGTTCAGACCGAGATACCGTCCCGAAACCGCCATGGATTCATCCCGGGGCACATAACCGAGCGGCTCGACGCCGACATCGCTGCAGGCCTCTTTGAGAAACTCGTAATGCGATACTGTATTGACCCGGTTAAAGATCACTCCTGCAAGACGAAGGGCCGGATCGAAATTCCTGAATCCATAAAGAAGCGGCGCAACGGAATAGGCCGCACCTTTTGCATCGACGACAAGGATGACCGGGATATCGAGCAGTTTGGCTATCTCGGCGCTGCTGCCCCTGGATTTTACCGAACCGTCGAAAAGCCCCATCACGCCTTCGACAACCACGGCATCCGAACCGGTGGAATGGCGAAGAAACACGTCCTGCATATGCCGGGGCGAGGCCATGAAGGTATCGAGGTTGCGTCCCTGGCGAGATGTTTCTCCTGTAGTAACCGCCAGGGTATGCAGCCAGGTATCGAGGTAATCGGGGCCGCATTTGAAAGGCTGGACGTCAAAACCTTCCTGCACCAGAATGCGCAGCAACGCCAGCGTCAGGGTTGTCTTGCCTGCATTGCTCGATGGTGCGGCAAGCAGAAAAGCCGGCCTTTTTATCATCGGGACTGCTTTTTCTTTTTATAGACAAACGAGTTCCAACGCTCTTCTTCAACACCCGATCCGGCCATTTCAGCCCTGGCAAGAGCAAAAAAAAGATCGGAAAGACGGTTGACATAGGACGGTATGGACGGATGAACCTCCTCCTTTCTCATAAGTGAGACAAGTTTTCTTTCGCCCCGTCGCACCTGTGTCCGTATAACATGGCAAAGTGATGAAATCTCCGTTCCTCCCGGAAGCAGGAAATACTCCGAAGGCCCGGAAGCCTCTTCAAGTTCATCGATCCAGCGCTCACACTCCCCGGCGCCATCGACCGGAAGCGGGGCGCTGTTCGGCCTCGGCGCATCAGACGGGGTTGCCAGATGAGACATCATGTTCATGAACGTTACCTGCATTTCATGAAGGCGGCCCTGCCATACATGGTCAAGAGGAAGTTTCGAACGCAGGAGCCCGATAAATGAATTGACCTCGTCAAACGTTCCGTAACAATCAACCCGTATATCGTCCTTGTCAACCCTGGAACCCCCGAAAAGGCCCGTTTTGCCCTCATCCCCGGTTCTTGTATATATTTTCACTGTTGCCTCCTTTTGATTCTATGAAATCCGCAACCGGACAATCTAATTCGACAGGAACGGTATGCTCTCCGATAAAAAATACAGCCGGCGTCTCGATCTCTTTTTCCGCGACAAGAGCAGTGATCGTCTCGAGCGTTCCCCGAAGAAGCTTCTGGCCCGGCAACGACACCTTCGACACAATACATACATGCAGGGTTGGCGGAAGACCGGCATCGAGCAGACGCTGAATGACAGTCTCAAAATTCCTGATCCCCATATACATAACGATCGGACTGCCTTCCCGGAGTAAGGAAATCAATCCGTTGAACTGCTCGAATGAGTAGTTCGCCGTATGCCCTGTACAAAACAGCAGCGATGTCGTTCTGTTCCGTTCGGTGACGGGAATATGCAGCATGTTTGCGGCAGCAAGCCCGGCAGTTATGCCGGGTATGACTTCAACCTCGATACCGTTCTGCTTCAAAGCACGAACCTCTTCAACTCCCCGTCCGAAAACAAAGGGATCACCGGCCTTGAGGCGAACGCACCGCTTTCCCTCCCTGGCGTAACGAACCATAAGCGAATTGATACGCTCCTGCCGTTCATGCTGATCCTGTCCGTCGTCACATCGTTTTCCGACATTGATCTTCTCGGCTTCTTCCGGCAGCAGTTCCAGTATCTCCTTTGATATCAGGGAATCATGCAGGACAACCTCGGCATCCTTCAGCCGTTTCAATACCTTGAGTGTAAGCAGTTCCGGATCGCCCGGACCTGCCCCGGCGATGGTGACGGCGGTTGCCTCATTTCCTGTCAAAGTGCTTTTTCCTGCAGCCATATACTTTTGATAGTAAATAATCCGATTTAATCTCGTTTTTTGAGCAAAATTTCATAATCGATCCTGTCGAAATAATTCTTCTCTCTGAGCTTTCCGATATCGAGCGTCGTGACAAAGCCCTTTCCGCCTTCGGCAGAAGTTTCCGCCCATCGATAATGTCCTTCGGGAGGCTGGCAGATGAACGAACGGTCATGACCGCTGACCGCAACTGCCGCCTGCTCGATCGTCCGCGCGCCCAATACCTTCCGATCGAGGTCATCCAGTGCTGCAGAAGAACAGAGAACAAGATCGCAGCCCTGCTTTGCACAGGCAATGACCGTTTCGGGATGATAGAGCTCCGTTTTACAGAGAAGAGCTATTCTGACGGAATCGAGATCGATAATTGTAAGTTCCCTGTCTTTGTCGGTCCTGAGCAGAAGCTCACCGTTTTTCCCGGCAAACGCAACGAGTTCCTCTCCGTTTTTTTCTTTATAGAACCCTGAACAGATATCGACCCGGTATTTTCTTGCTGCACGTGAAAGGCGCTTCAAAACCATCTCCCTGTCATCCCCTTTGCCTGAAGGCAAAACGACCATATCAGTCTTCCGGCCGCCATAGTTCTCAATGATATTTTCAAGCATGCTTCCGCTTGAAAGCTCTTCGGGGCCCGACGAATGACAGGCAATATTGAGCTGCGCAGGTTCAGGAAGTTTGTAATAGCTTGTCAGGTCGGTGGCATAGCGCATATCGAGGTAGATCGGTGCAAACATCGAAGGGTTTCTTGTTTCCAGCTGTTTTTCCCGAAGAGCAGGCAGCTTTCCCCCGTCAAGGGGCAGATCGGCATAAAAAATGTCGGATTCGCAACTCCATGCTTCGAGAATCTTTTCGCCGTCGGGACCATACACACATGACCAGGCATCCTCACACGACATGGTTTTATCTTTTCCAGACCTGTTACATGCGGCAAGATAAAAACCGTTCTCTCGTGCCCTTACCTGCCAGAGCTCTCTTGGATCAAGTGAACCTCCGGGCCAGTTTGCCGGTACGAGAAGAAGGTCGACTCCTTTCAGCGAGGACATTCTCGGAATCGCCCCGTAGTAGGTATCCGAACAGATCATGACACCCACAGTTCCCCAGGGTGTCGAAAACATATTGTTCTGCAGGGGACTTCCGGAACATGCCCAGCGAACCTCGGCAGTAATTTTGCGATAGTTGAGCAGCAAAACACCTTCGGGCCCAATCACCGCTGTCGAATTATAATAGATCCCGGTCTCTTCATCCTTTTCCGGATAGCCCGTAACGACAAAGCAGGAGTAACGGGAAGCAATCGGTTTAAGAGCGCTTATTGTCGGCCCTTGTTTTGTCTCGACAAGCCCGGCAATTTCTTCACGTGAACTGAAACTGTAACCGGAAACAGCCAGCTCGGTGTTCACGATAATACCGGCTCCGCTTGCTGCTGCCTTTTCAGTAAGAGACAGAATTTCACTACGATTCCGTACCGCATCTCCATGCCGCACGTCAAGATGAACAAGGGCCAGTTTCAGTCTTTCCATTTTTCACTATAGCCAAGGGCACAAGAGGCGTAGACAAATTGCAGAAAAACATCGCTCTCCATACCGATAGTTTCCGCTGAAAGCGTACGGGCATAATCAGCATATCGATCGGTCTTGTGTGAAATTGCCGCAGCAAGCTGTGCACCGTGCATGACAAAAAGTTCTTTCACGCATGATTCGGGAAGAATCCCCCAGGCGATTTTATCTCTGGCATGAACCAGAGAACACAAAGCCCCGACCGCCATGGGGTCGCGATCAAGACTCTGGAAGTTATTCCTGAAGACCTCTGCTGTCTCTTTCTGAAGCTTTCCGGCAACTGCGCCAGTCATACTTTCACGATTAGCGCCGAAACGCCTGAGATGAGCAAGGATGGAACGCTGATTTTCAGGGGTTAGAGAGTTTTGAAGCGCAAGGGTCTTGCGTATCGCACCTGAAACAGAACGCCCTATCTGTTCTCCGAGCTTCGAATGATTTCCCGCACTGGTCAAAGGCTTGCCGCCGTCAAGTGAACAGGCAACCGCTATCTGATCGGTTCCTGTTCCTGTAGCCAGTCCTTCTGAATATCTTGAAGACACAGCCAACTCCTGAAGAACGGCAGTCTTTGCCTCGGTAGCCGTCATTATGGCGCGAACCATGGCTCCCTTTGAAAGTTCGCGGTTAATCAGGAGAATGGTATTGATCGTCCCGTGCAGTTCTTTACCAATGCGATCGAGGGGCTCGAAGCCACCCTCGACTTCATAAACGGATGCCGGATCACCTGCTCTTCCTGCATTACCTTCCACACCTCCGGTACAAATCGCTGTCACCTTCAGACCCCTGAAAGACTCCGTCTCTATGGCAGCGTAGTTCATATTTGCAGCCGTTCCGAGAGATGCTGTTTTCTCAGGCAGTTCAAAACTGTCGCAAAGCCCTTCCAGATAAATCTCCGGTGAGGTGATTATGGTTTTCATTTCTTTTCTGGTGTGACCTGAGGGTTCGCATGACTGGTGATTGAAGATGCATTCAAGATCATCGTGAAGCCCGCCGTTTACCCTGCATGTTGAAATAACCCTGTGAGGCGTCCTGAAGCGCACGACGAGCATTTTTTTAATTCGATGCACTTCGGCATCACCATAGTTCCCCAGCTTCATACAACTCTCCTTGTCTACCTGTTGCATCATTGCGTCTTTTCGGATACCGGAACGCTTTTTTGAAGGTGCCTGTAATATTTCAAGGTATGATCCGGCAGAAGATCCGGATGAAAAATACTGATCAGATCCTCGAGCAGAAGATGAGGTTCGGTCATTCCTTCATCCCAGAAACGGTTTCGACCGTTGTCGAACCGGTAGTTATTGTTATTGTATACTGTCCTGTTTCGGAAACACTGAAACAGGCCGTATCGCTCGTCCTCCTGCAGCAATCCATCGAGATCTGTCACCCTGAAATGGGTATTCACCCAGAAATCAGCCTGCATTCCGGCATCCATGGCAACTTCGTGGCTGAGAATATGTCCGCGGTCAAGCTTCTGTCCCTTGAATAGGTAATCCCCCCCGGCGTGGTCAAGCATCGCAACAAACCAGCGGGACGAACCCATGGTGGACCAGGCTCCTTTTCTGCTGTAGCCTGCAATGACGGAGGGTTTCCGGTCAATATCCCTTACAGTTTTCAATACATCGAGATACGCCTGTTCCTTTTCCTCGAAGATAGCTGCAGCAAGGCTGTCCTTTTCAAAAAAGGCCCCGACAAACTTGATCCACTCCAGTGCTCCGAGAGGATGTTTTTCGAGTGAGGCGCAGAAAAAACCGGGCTTCAGTCCGTATGCTATCATTTCCTCGAAAATATCCGTGGAGACACTGGTCACGTTCACAAAAGAAAGGTCCGGGTCGAGCTTGAGCAATGTTTCCATGTTCAATCCTCTCATGAAACCGGTTACTGCAAGCTCTCCTTTGTCTATCATCCTGTGTACCCTGTCGTGGCCGACCCGTCGTTTACCGGAAACCCCTTTGATGGCATCGAAAGAATCGAGCATCCCGATCAACGTCACCTGAAATCCGGTTTCGCAGGTCACGCTTTTCAACGGCGTTCTTATAACCCTTGCATCGCCGCTGTATTCCGGAACAGCCTTGTCATCGGGAACAAGAAGGTATGTGTATTCGATCCCTATCCTCTCTCCTTTCGGCACCTTCACCTGTATCAGGGTACTTCCGTCATCCAGTCTTGTTATGGAAAAACGCTCCGCATAGAACACGTTCCGGCCGTGTCGGTCACCTCCCTCTTCGACGGAACTCGCGTTTTCTTTTCCGGCACATGAAGAAAAGCACACTATGACAACAAGCAATATAACCATACGGAAAGCAGCGACTCTTCTGTATCGATTCATAGAGCCTCCGGCTTTTGCTCCCTTGCTTTTACCTAAATTGAGCGATTGTCGAGCATGTCGGAGATGCAAGGTACAGGGAATGCCGCTGTAGTGGTCTACCGCAAATTCTCTGTAACGAAGCAGATTCGGCATGATCGGCAATCCCGAAGGGTTTAAAAAAATGCGGCTCTTTATCAGTTGTCACGTTCACCCGAAAGGTGAGGGAAAATCCCTATACAAATACAGTATAACAGACTGTTTTTAATAAACTTACTATTATGGAGCATTTGTTGAAACGCTCAGTTTAGGTTTTACATGATTGATAACCCCGCAAATATCCCTGATTTCAACAGCACCCCGACACTCATCATCGAAACAATGCCAGAGACCGCAGCCCCTTTCATCGGACACTTCGATCCTGAACGGCAGCGAAGCGTCATCGATCACCCTGTATCCGATCCTTTCGAGCGCTCTTTTGGTCCAATAGGCGAGCATTCCTTCTCCGACCAGCCCGACAGACCCCTTGTACTGGTGATGTATCCTGAACGAGCCTGATGTCCTGTCAAATTCGAAGCCGTTACGCTTGAAGGCTTTCTCGAGCCTGCCGTCAAGGATCAGTTCTTCCGGCATTCCGGAGATCATCTCGACTCCTGATCCGGTGACGGATTCATTTTCAGGACTCATCAGCCATATCCTGTCGGCGGCCTGCAATGCCAGGTCCAGCTCGTGTGTCGACATGACTATTGATTTTTTCTGTTCCCTCGCCAGTTGCTTCAGGAGACGGACCACCTCTATGCGATTAGGAAGATCGAGATGCGCAGTAGGTTCATCGAGCAGGATGACAGGCGTATCCTGGGCAAGCGCACGGGCGATCATGACTTTCTGACGTTCCCCGTCGCTCAGGTCACCGATATGCCGATGAGCGAACCTGCGGGTACCGGTCGTCTCAATGGCAGTTCTGACAACCGTTTCATCGTCCGCAGAGAGACTTCCCATCCATCCTGTATAAGGATATCTCCCGAGAGCGACCAGAGCGTAGACCGAGAGGTTGCCGGTCATAACCCTGTCTGTCAGCACGAGACTCAGGAGCCTTGCCGTCTCTTTTGCCGAAAGCCTTTCCAGCGGCCTGCCGCCGAGGGTGACATGACCGCCGAGAGGTTTCTGGACGCCTGCGATGGTTCTCATCAGTGTCGATTTGCCCGAACCGTTCGGCCCGAGCAGACAGACAAGTTCACCCTCGGCAAGATCGAGAAACAGCTTGTCGGCAACCACCTTGCTCCTGATTTTCCGGCCGTGCTTTTTGGCTTCCTTTGCAAGGCTGCAGCTTTGATAACCTATGGAAAGGTCATCGATCTGCAATATTTCCTTCTTCATGCAAACGACGACTTGAGATTTCTGTTCTTCATGATGACCCATATAACGACCGGTGAACCGATGAGAGCCGTCACCGCATTGATGGGAAGCGTGGTCTGACTTCCCGGCATCTGCGCAATGATATCGCATCCCAGCATAAGGATCGCACCGACCAGGCAGGAACAGGGCATGAGAAAACGATGATCCGAGGTATTGAGCATAGAACGCGTCAGATGAGGAACGGCAATACCGATAAAGCCGATCGGCCCGCAGAAACCGGTGATGCTCCCGGCAAGCAGGCTTGTTGCAGCTATAGTCGTGACCCTCACGTACAGTGTACTCATCCCAAGACTTCGCGCGTAGTTCTCCCCCAGCAGCATGACGTTCAGGGACTTTGAAGCTGCAAAGGAGATAACAAGCCCGAGACCCACAACGATTGCCAGCACAAGAAGCTGGGGGCCAAGCACGCCTCCGAGACTTCCGAATGTCCAGATAAGATAGTCCTGGATCTCCTCCGGCTCACTGAAATACTGCCAGACGCTGATGACCGATATCGTGATATTGCCTACCATGATACCCACAATGAGCAGAACGATATTATCTTTTATCCTGACTGCTATAGCGAGTACGACAAGCAGGATAAATGCCGCCCCGAGCGTTGATGCAAGAACGATCAGCCAGCTTCCTCCAAGACCGAGCTGTCGCACGGCAAAGGAATTCGCCGCAGCTCCCGAAGCAAGCATGACCATGGCAACCCCGAGACTTGCTCCGGCCGATATACCGAGAACCGACGGTCCTGCAAGGGGGTTGCGGAAGAGCGTCTGCATCTGCAGACCGCTCACCGCCAGAGCCGCTCCGGCAATAACCGCCGTTATCGCTTTCGGGATGCGAATATAGCTGACGATCTTGTCCCAGGCCTCGTTGCCGGAACCATTCCCGAGCACAATACTGATAACGCTCAACGGAGGGATCTTCACCGATCCCAGAACAAGGTCGAGCAGGAAAAAAAGAAGAACAAACACAAACAGCAGAATAATCAGACTGCTCCGGGGAAAGAGAAGGGGCCACGGGTGTGCTGATCCGCCTGGAGTATCCGTTGGCTGTGAAATCATCCTATTGTATTTTTCTGTAGAAGGTTAGCGAATCTTCTCTTCTTCCTTCCGAAAGTCTGCCGGGATGGAGAATTCGTATGAGATCCTCGAGGATCCTGTCGGGCTGAACAACCCCCTGTTCCCAGTAGGCGTTTCCTCCGGCCGGATTCAGCTGTTTGTTGTTATTATAAACGTTACCGGCCCGTACCGATGCAAAATCACTGAAACGGATATCTTTTGCCAGCAGCTCGTCAAGCGTGAGAACCGTACCCGGATTGAGCCAGTATTCAGCATCGAGCGCAACAGGATAGACTGTTTCGATATCCATTTTGATGCTTCCGGTTTTTGCCCGGTCATTCCAGTGGTAGCCGGCCCCTGCATCCCTGAGCAACGCTGCAACATAACTGTTCCCTCCCGGCACAAACCAGGCATCCTTGAACGGCATTCCGGGAATAACCGATGGGCGATAAGGCACAGAGTCGGTCAGAGCCGCAAGAGTGTTATAGGACGTCTCAATTGCGGTAAATTTTTCAGCGGCCAATTCCTCGCGATCGAAAAGGGCTGCATAGAGCTTGAGCCATTCGGCCCGGCCCAATGGCGAGGATTCGAGCCATTCGGCGACGACAAGAACAGGAATTCCCGCGTTTCGCAAAGCCTGATAGCCGGTTTTACGCGAAGCCGGCAAAGCGGTTGCAACAAGCACATCGGGATCCAGTTCCAGAATGACCTCGACATTGGGACTGAACGGCATCCCGATTTCGGCAACCTCACCGTTTCTGATCCTCGTCTGCAGGAAAGAATTATTGACATATTCAGGACGGGCAACGGCAACAATCCTGTCGGCACACCCGAGCAGATCGAGATATCCTATATGCGTCGTTGAAAAAAGTGCAACACGTTCAACAGGAGTCCTTATCGTGAGGTAGTCGTGATATCCTTGAGGAACCGATGTATTGGCGGGAAGCAGCAGATACCGAAGGGTGTCGTTCCTGCCCTGGAGACCGACAGTAACGGTCAATGTCCTGAAGCCGTCATGATTCTGCAGACTGAAACCGGTTGCATGGGAAAGCGAAACCTCAGCAGCGTCATCCGGGCTGATCACCGTGGATTTCGAACCTCCGCCTGAAGAAACCCCTCCCGGCCCGCTGCCGCATCCGTATAGACCCGCGGCCAGAACAAACAGAAAAAAGGACAAGAACCGCCCTGATTTCGAAAAAAAATGGTGAGCCGTCACCATCAGATCATATGTAATCTTCCTCATATGTAGCATGCTGCTTTAACCCGAAGCGATTGTAATCATGGCAGGTCTTCTGACTTTCCCGGCTCCGACGGCCTTCCCGTTCCAGTGGCCCGGAACAGTGGCATGAATGTCGGAATATGTCGATCGGCAACATGCCGACGCGGGATTACAGCAGCGGGTACTGTTCCGGATTTTCACCGGATTCCCTTTTAAGCCCGGCAAAACCGGGCGCCATGATATTGATCAAAGAATACCGAAAACTATTGTTCCATCAAACTCTTTTTCGAGCACGTTCATAACCGCAATCAGTCCAGATACTCTACGTATTGCTCGAAATCAGCCCGCGGAGGAAACGATATGGCATCTGCAGCACAAACCTTCATACATGCACTGCAAAGAACAATACAGTTATATGGGTTTGCAACCGTCATTTTCGGACGGTGCCTCAACCCTTCCTCAACCGCTGCGGGCGCGAAAACATCCTTCGGGCAAAAATCGTAACAGGAACTGCAACTGTTGCACAAATCAGGATCGATAACCGGAAACCAGGCGATTGCCTCCCTCGGCGCATTCAATCGTCGGCGTCTCCTTTTTTTCTGTGGTTCATTCATGAGCGTGTTACAGTTTCATGTTTTCCATCAGCCCTCCCCTCTTTCGTGAAGGAGGCGCTGACGGAACCAGACAAGAGAATCAAGCATGTTAAAACGATACCATATACCCGATTCGGGCAAGCCTTCCGGGCTCGTAGTATACATAACGGCTTCTAGCGTCATCGAAGAGATAACCAGTTGTCTGAATTTCGGTATCGAAGACATTATCGACGGCAAAGGTCACATAACCATTCCATGCCCTGATTTTTCCGGTCATGTCGAACGCAGCATAATTTTCAAGCCCGTCCTCTCTTTCGGCAAGTATCCGGCACTTCAGATCGAGATTGAATGGCTCTGTCCCGTAAGATATCCCGAATGTGTTCTGGAACTTCGGACCTGGCTGGTACTCTTCACCATCCGTATCTTCTGCAACAGGCTTTGCCCAGTATCCTGCCGCCGAAAACGAGACATTGGCAAGAAAGCTATCATGCCCTGAAAATGGGAAAAGTCCCAGATTCCACTCGACTCCCTGGGATTTGAATGAGCCTGCATTGAAATAATTATAAGGCCTGCCCTGCGACCGGTCTACCTCGATTTTGTCCTTGTAGGTCATGTAAAATCCTGCAAGCCTTGCGAAGAGATGCTCCGTATCCCATTTGAATCCTGCCTCGTATGTCCATCCGGATTCAGGTTCGAGATCCGGATTACCAACAATGATCCGACCCTCATAGTATAGCTGTGTAAAGGTAGGAGCCTGGAAGGCCTTGCCTGTATTGGCAAACAGGTTGAGATCTTCAGTAGCCTCCCATGTTATTCCGGCACTCGGCAAAAACGCATCGTAGTCCGTGGAGCCTTCCTCGTTATCGATAAACTGCTCCCGAACTCCGATCGTAGCGATCAGTTCGCTGGACAGATCCGCCTTGAATTCACCGAACACGCTGTAATCGTTACGGCTCCTTTCACCGTAATTATTTTCGTAATCGGCAAAACGGTGAATGTAATCCGCTCCGGCTATAAGCTGGAGCCCTTCCCCGAATTCAAACCGGTAGTCTGTCTCTGCGCCGTAATTGTAAGTCAAACGCTCGAGTTCCGGTTCGTCCAGCACATCATCAACGTAATCGGTTGTCAGCCGCTGGTCATAGACTCCGTATGCCTTGGCTTTGAAACGGTCGTTTTCATAACGCATGCCGAGAAAATGAAACGTGCTTTCCTGATCCGTTCTCTCGACCTTTCCTGAATCGTAGCGGTCGATGAAAGCGGTATCATACCATGAAAACTGATAGTCGATAAAAGTATTCGTGACAGGAGAAGCGTTTACATTGATCATGTACCTGTCCGTTTCACCAAGGGCCATCGAATGTTCATTCTTTATATCCCTCCCGATATCGTCGAGTTCTCCCATGTGCTGATACCTCACGCCTGCAGTAATACCGGGAAGGCTGATACTGACGCCATGATTCATCCACGCCTCATTGCCAAACTCAATTGATGCGGTTCCCCTTTTTTCATCGACCGGCTTTTTGGTCACAATGTTGACAACTCCCGCCATGGCATCGGCTCCGTAAAGCGTCGACGCTGCACCCTTGAGAACCTCGATACGCTCAATCTGTTCGACTGGAATCGAACTGAGGTCATACCCTTTGCTCGACGCCTGCTGAATCGGCATACTATTGATAAGGATCAATTCCCCGTCCTCGATGCCCCTGATAAATACGGCACTGTTCATTCCCTGCCTGTTGATTCCCATCGGAGCAAGGGATTTGTAGCCCAAACCTCCGATTCTGTTGAGAGCTTCCATGATGTTCGATGCTCCTGTCTCCTTGAGTTTTTCGCTGTCGGCAACCGTAATGAAACGTGAACTCTCTTTCTCATTAACGGGAATGCGTGAAGCGGTCACAACCAGTTCATCACCTGTGACATGGGTCAGGGCATCCTGTTTCGCTTCTTCTGCATGGAGCAAGTGCTGACAGCATATGCATGCCATGAGAAATGCGATGATTTTTTTCTTCATGTGTCGGCCTGTTTTCAGTTTTAAAAAAACAACTGAACCACAGGGTTGTCTGTTGGCAGCAAGGAGTATGAGAAATGCACAATACTGACGCCAAAAAGGAAACAGCCCGACAAAAGGCAATTGCACTAGCGGCAATCATAGAGCCCTCCGGCGCAACAGAAAGTATTCTGTAACCGTTAGTCGTCCTGTTTGTACAATGAGTAGACAGTTTGATACATCTTGTTATTCTTTGCCTGAGACTAGAATCCCGTAGTCTGTTTTTATGCAAAAGCATAACTGGCAGGTCTCCTGACTTGGCGGCATACTTCTGTTGCAAATCTTCCCGCGCATTTCCGGGAGGAAACATCGCAGTGGTTGGCAACACCTGTTTTTCCTGCAGCATGGAGCCATGCTTCAAAAAAAAACAGGAAACCGCTCTACAGTTGCGGGTACAGTGTGCGAATCTCACGCACTTCCCTATTCTCCGGCTTTCAAACCGGCACCAGCTATACAAGAAAGAACACGTTGACGAAAGGACTATATACAAAAACCGGCGCGAAACAGCAAGGCTGCTCCAGGGGCTTCAGCCCCCGGATCACAACTCGCCGGCAATACCTTCGCTCTGCAAGGATGATTCCCGGAAAAGCGGTTCAAGATCAAGCCCGTTCTCATCGGCTGTTTCCTGGATTCTTTTCACAAAAACATCCGCAAAAGTGTTGTTGGAACCCAATCCTTCCATTGAAACATCGACATGAATACCCATCGATTCGATCCTGCCTTTCCAGGATTCATGATCATCGTTATTGATATCGTTATGCGCATGATCTCCGGCGGTAATCATGAAAGGTTTCAAAAGCACCTGCTTCACATCGTCTTTTCCCAGCTCCCGAACAATCTCCTCTATCCCCGGATGCCCTTCAACCATGCCTATGTAAACCTTTACTCCCGGATATTTGTCGCGCATTGCCTTCTGCGCTTCGAGAAAGGCGCCTGATGAAAAAAAATCATTCCCGTGGCCGACATAGACCAGTGCGGCCCCCTCTTTTTCCGCCTTCGAAAAATCAGCGCCCAGCGCTTCGACGACCTCATTGATATCATCTGTGTGATCGTGCTCGATCCCGTATGTACCCAGTGCAGGCCTCGATAACAGTATCTTTTCAAAAGGAGCCCATGCTTTTTTTATCGTCCTGATAGACTGAAGCGCCCTGACATATGACTGCAGATCCTCATACTGCTCCCCGTGATAGATATGGGTCGGCTGAACGATAATGGTCCTGTAGTTTTCGTTCTGAAGACTTCCTGCAGCCCCCAGAAAACCCGGAGCAGACATTATTTCCTCTGAAACACCCTGTTCGAGCCATTTTTCAGGACTTCTCCTTCTGGCCGCCCAGATATTCCTGATCCTGTTCGAGGTAAAACAAATTCTTGTTTCTATTGAAGGAAAGCGCTCCCGCACCTTTTTTTTGATGTTTTCAAGTGATTCAAGAGCCACCGGATAGCTGGTACCGAAATGCGCCAGAAGTATGGCTTTTTTGTTGATCTGCCGTCTGATCTTGTCTTTTTTACTCATACTGAAAAAAGGTTCTTACCCTTGCCTGTTGTTTTTTTGCACGAATGATTATTGAATGACAATACAGTCCCCCTCGATATTCGAGAGCACAAACGTAAAGCGCACTTCTTTTTCGACATACCGGCTGGAAACAGTGTGACACTCTCTTGCCAGTTCCCGGTAGAACGGTTCTTCTTCCCTGAAAGGAATGATCTCGGTAATATTTCTTACAAGCACGAGGTCGCGAATCCTGCGGCAGACGTCAATGCCGTAACCGGTTTTTTCCGCAAGGCTTGCGATATGATCACGGTTCAGCGGCACGTTCCTGCTCGACATATCCAGTTCCCCCTGTGCCAGTTTTGTGGCTTTTGCCAGCATCACCCCGACAGCAACACTCTCAAAAGACTGATACTCCCGCATCATCTCAAGCGTTTGTCCAAGCCTGTTGCCGTAATGAATAAAAGCCGGGTCCGGGAACAGGGGAAAAAGCTTTTTCAGATGCTGTTCATTCCTCCTGCCCGATATGGTCACGATGTCCCGGCAGCCGTTCGAAGCGGCGACATCGAGGGCACGCCTGATGCTTTCCAGGTATGCCTCTTCCGAATACGGTACGACAATTCCGCTTGTCCCGATGATTGAAAGGCCGCCCGTCACACCGAGCTTTTCGTTCATTGTTTTTTTGGCAACATCCTCACCGCCTGGAATCGACAGGGTAACCGAAACTCCTGCATCGATCCTGTAGTCCTGGAGAAGCGGCTTCACGGTACGCACGATCATCTCTCTCGGTACAGGATTGACCGCCGGTTCCCCGACAGGGATACCAAGCCCGGAAAGTGTGACTGTTCCCACCCCTTCACCCTTCAGGAAAACAACCTCTCCCTGCCCAATATCCTTCCGGAGGCTCACGTCGCTGCAAATGATCAGCCCGTTGGTGACATCCGGATCATCACCGGCGTCTTTTCTGACACCGCATCGGGCGCTCCCGGCGTTCAGGATACACTCCTCGACGGGAAAAACTATGGTGTCGGCCGTCGGCAGCGTAATGGTCACCGTTTCCTGGTGTTCCTGCCGCAACAGTGCCTTGAGCGCCGCTGCAGTCGCCGCCGTTGCGCATGACCCGGTCGTATACCCGGTTCTGGGCTCTCTTCTGTCATCGTTCTTCATGGCACGACTCGCTCAAGCGCTCCAGTTCGCGGTTCAATTCAATCTCATTACTCACCATGATAAAAGAATCCGGCAGTTCGGGACGCCTGACGACAACCACGCCGATCCCGCAATCGGCGGCAGCCCTGATCTTGACCGGCAAAAAACCCGATGCTCCGCTCTCTTTGACCAGCAGGCAGTCAATGCCGTATTCCATGATCAGCCGGCGTTCTTCTTCAAGGCTGCCGGATGGTTTCAGCGGAACAAGATCACCGGAGGGGAAACCCTCTTCATGAGCCAATCGGAGTGAGCGGTTCGAGGGAAGTATTCGTATTTTCATTTCATGCTCGCTCCAGTAGGGCTTCAGCACACGTATCGTTTGTACACCGGTGGAGGCGAGAACGCATTTGGGTGAAAGCCGCCGCAACAGATCGACAGCATCTGAAAAGCTGTCGGCATAATGCACGGCTCCGGTTGCAAGGGCTTCACCGGCAATATCATAGTTCCTTTCGAACCGTATCACCGGCAATGAAAGGCGTCGGCAAAGAGCGGCAATGGTTTCGTGGAGCAACGACGCAAAAGGATGAGCCGCATCAATAACAGCAACCACGTTTTCCGTCCTGAACAACAGTTCCATACCGCGTTCATCGAGAGGACCGGAACGGTAGCGGCCACATTGCATTGGAAATGAACCGGTCTGTGTTTTTGTGGAATAGATATACCGCAACCCTTTTGTATCGAGATATGCGGCCACACGCTTTCCCTCGGTTGTCCCGCCGAAAACCACTATCATTGCGCATCACCAACTTTCTTCTTCGAAGCAGGCCTGAATGCGTGTGACCAGGCCGGATCATAAAGCCTGGAGCGTTGTTGCCCTGCCTCCAGAGCATCACCGACAACAATCAGAACCGTACGTGTTTTCCCGCTTTGCCTGACCAGTGCCGAGAGTTCGGAAAGCGTGCCTCTCCGGATTTCCTCTTCATCCCAGGTCAGCCGGTAACAGACCGCCACCGGGGTTGATGGAGGATAGTGAGCCTGCAGTTCCCGCTGCACCTCTTCGGACCACTCGGCGCTCAGGAACAGACACATCGTTGCCCGTGAGCGGGCAAGTTCCCGAAGCGCTTCCTTTTCGGGAACCAACGTTCTGCCGTTGTAGCGCGTCAGGATTATCGTCTGCACCTGTTCAGGGATGGTCAGCTGGGATTTAAGCCTTGCCGCAGCAGCCTGAAACGAGGATACCCCGGGAACAATACTGTACTCCATGCCCTTGGATTCGAACCAGTTCATCTGCTCCTGGATAGCGCCGTATATGGATGGATCTCCTGTATGCAGCCTGACGACAAGCCCGCCTTTGCGGTAAAACTCGCCCATCAGCGAAAGCTGCTCTTCAAGAGCCATTGAAGCCGAGCTTCTCACCATCGCGCCGGGCCTGGCATACCGTGTCAGCTTTTCCGGCACAAGACTGCCCGCATACAGGATCAGATCTGCGGTTTCAAGGCAGTTTTTTCCCTTGACGGTAACCAGTTCCGGATCACCGGGACCGGCACCGACAATAACAATCCTGCCTCTGCGAACGGCATGTGCATCCACACTGAGCGCAAACGTATAGTTCCTGGGACTATCGGGGGCAAAACCGGGCAGAACGATCTTCTGCTTTTCAACCACCCATCGAGGCTCGCCCGCAAGGATAGCCGAGGAAGCTTCTGCAACGCTGCGTACACCGACTTTCCGATAGACGGTTTCAGAAGGATTCGGAACATTTTCGACGCGTTCGAGAACTTCTGCCGCAAATCCGTGAAGAGGAACACCCAGTTCCTCTGAAAGACGAACAAACGCTTTTTCCTCTTTTTTAAAATCCACACTGCCAAGAACCTTGAGGGCCAGAGGAGAAAATCCCTGCTTCTTCACCTCGTCGAAAAACGAAGTACAGAAGGCTTCGGGATCGATATCCTTTTCACTGCCAAGTCCTGCGCAGAGTACCCCTGGACGGTAGAAAAACGATGGGACCGGGGATGAGAGAATACGCGGTGTAACCGCAAGGAACAGCTTGTATGCTGAAAAATCGATGTTCCGTTCATTGTAGACAATCGTTACGAATGAGGGCCGGGTTCTTTCAAGATGATCGGTCAGTTCATCCCTGGTTTCAAGCAGCAGCAGAGTCGGTTCATGGTTAACAAACAACGACATGGCACCGGCACAACTCTCAGCAGCGATGCCGGAAAAAAACTCCATTCGCCAGCCTTTTTCACGCCCGAGAATATCGAGGTTCCATATTCCCTGAACGTCGCTCGAAGTCGTTATAACCGGCACAGCCCCCGTCAGACGTCCGACACGTTCCGCAAGTGCGTTGCCTCCGCCAACATGGCCGGAAAGCACAGGCTGGACAAATGCCCCCGCTTCATCACAGTTCAGAACTGCCGGATCGGAATATTTATCCCCGATACAGGGAGCGATCGTTCGAACACAAATACCAAGCGATCCGACAAAAACAAACGCGTCATACTTCCCGAAATTTTCACCGATGAATTCAGAAACACCCTGTATACGGGTAGTGTCTTCGG
Source organism: Chlorobium sp. (assembly GCA_028277225.1). Taxonomy (GTDB): domain Bacteria; phylum Bacteroidota; class Chlorobiia; order Chlorobiales; family Chlorobiaceae; genus Prosthecochloris. The sequence goes on along the minus strand of JANQHB010000042.1, from coordinate 35,538 downwards.
TATCTCGGGAAGAAAAAACAGAAACCTTGTAACCGGCATCGGTTTCAAGACGGTTTTTGAGCCTGCGTACAAATGCAAGAGCGTTGTCTGAGAAAAAAATGACCGCAACAGTTTTCATCGGACTCGTTTCATTGTTTGCATGCTGCAGCAACGGTTATGGAATTATGCTCATCGACGGCAATGGTGATATCGTCCAGCAGCCTGTAACCGAAGCCTTCAGCCAGGGCATGAAATTGCTCGAGACTTTTGTTTTGCACCGCGTTGATAGCGATCCGTCCGCCTCCGGCAAGCAATGGATCGATAGCGGCAAACATTTCTCCAAGATGTCCTCCATGTCCGCCGATGAAAACCGCATCAACTTTTCCTTTCGGGTCGGTGAACTCCCCGTGGGGCTGGCAGAGAAAGTCTCCCATGCATATTCCTATACCCGGAACACGGTATTTTTTGCAGTTTTTTTCAAGAAGCGTCCTGCACTCTTCCTTTTTTTCGAAAGCAGTAACGGCCAATCGGGGAAACCGCAGTTTCGCCTCAATGGAAACTGATCCTGTACAGAAACCCACATCCCAGAAAGTACGTGCATTACAAAGGTCCAGGCGCGAAAGGGTAACGAGACGAACCGGCATTTTTGTGATCATGTTCGGGCGGCCCGGAAGACCTTCGAAACCGGGATCAGGAATCCCGAAACACCTTTCGGGTGACTGATCCGCCCGCAGTATAACACAATTCAGGTTATTGAAGGACCTGTTGCATGTCTCTTCCAGACTGTATTCGCCAACGCATTCGTCCCTGCCTCCGAGAGCCTCGCCCACAGTGACTGAATATCCTGAATATCCGTATTCCAGCATCCGCTCCGCCAGAGCGGCCGGATTTTTTTTCCTGTCAGTCAGGATGCCTATCAGTTCAGCGCCCTCTATAAGAGCCGCGTCGAGTTCGTCCCACTCCCTGCCTGTCAGCGAAGCGCATCGCATCTCCTGATAAGGCAGCCTGCAACGATGAGCCAGCATTTGAAGACTGGTAAACGAAGGGTAATACGTATACTCCGCATCGGGAAATGCCTGCTGCAATGTGGCTCCAAAACCGTAAAACAGAGGGTCTCCCGAAGTAAAGACAAGTACCGGATCAGGTTCATCCCTGAATGAATCCAGTACCTTTGCAATCGGCGGCCCGATCGTTATCCACCGGCTGTCCCCCGGCAAGAGGTCCGCAACAAGCATGCGATGACGCCGGCCCCCGGCAAATACCCTGTGGTTGCACACGGCCTCGACGGCATCTGCCGCCAACCCAGGGTCCGGGTTATCTGACAACCCTATAACCGTAAACCTGTCAGACATCTCTACCCGGCATCATGGTTTTCGCATCATCGAGACTCAACGCGGCGTTGACAATAGTCGCTGCAAGAGCACTCCCTCCTTTCCTGCCTTCGATAATGACGTGCGGTACCTTTCTGCCGGCAGCTTTCAGCCGGAGTTTGGCTTCAACGACGTTGACAAAGCCAACAGGGACGCCAATGACGCCCATCGGCGAATATGAGCCCCTGTTCAGGAGATCGGAAATCTCGATAAGCGCCGTCGGCGCATTGCCGACCACATAGAGTGCATCCGGATGCTCCTCGAGAGCAAGCCGCATACCTGCCTGCGTGCGGGTTATACCTTTCTCATGTGCCATATCCGGCACACGGGGATCACTGAGGTAACAGAAAAGCTCGATACCGTATCGTTCAAGAGCCGCTTTTCGGATGCCCGAACGAACCATGGTTACATCAGTGATGATCGTTGCATTTCCAGCCGTCAGTTTTTCATTGATCTTTTCTATGGCCTGCGGCGTTGTAAAAAAAAGATCTTCCAGCTCAAAATCTGCCGTTGTATGAATTGCATGGAGCAGAGCCCACTTCATGCCGGAGGGATAATCCTTTCGCTTCAACCCGGCATCGATGGTCTCAAAACTGCTTTTCATGATCGACTGGCCAATCCTGACAGTTCTGCCACGCCCTTCATCCGCATAATATCCTCTGGGAGTCACCATCATCCTCCCTTCAACAAATGTCTGCATGTTCCCTATAAGCAGTACCGTGAACATATCGATGGATTCCGGATCGAAATCGGCAAGTGTCGACACGTCCAGATTTTCTTCCTTCCGGTCTGCATTTCGAACGACAGCAACCGGCGTATCCGGTGAACGATACCTCAGAAAAAGCTCCTTGAGCCGGTAAATCTGCCAGTACCGCCCTTTGCTTTTCGGATTGTAGACGGCAGTCACGAAATCTGCACCTGCAGCAGCCGTTATCCGTCGCTCGATCACCTCCCAGGGGGTCAGCAGATCCGAAAGAGAGATCACACAAAAATCATGTCCGACCGGTGCACCGAGCTTCGCTGCGGCGGCCTGAAAAGCACTGACTCCCGGCACGACACAAACAGCAACCTCGTCAAACTCCTTTTTATGGCGCATTTCGAAGATGAGGGGTGCCATACCGTAAATTCCTGCATCGCCGGAACTGACAACAACCACATCCATACCTTCAAGCGCAAGAATGAACGCTCGCTCTGCACGATCCCGCTCTTTTTTCATCGCACTGTCAATCAACAGAACGCCAGGGGGCACCATGTCCCTGATCAAGGTCATATAGTACCTGTAACCAACAACAGCATCGGCATTCCGGATTGCTGATAATGCACGAGGAGTAACCAGGTCACTCTTTCCCGGCCCCAAACCGACAACCGTTATCTTTCCTGGCATGGGTCTGATGGAGATAGATCTTTCCTGAAGAGAATGATCAGTGAGAAATATGGTATCGACCTCGATCTGAGATCTGCGAGGTCGCGGCTGACAAACTCACGAGAGGTGCCGAGATGCTCGGCATACACAAAAACAGCTTCTCTTTTCTCAAGATATGTGTAGAGACTATCCTGTATCATGGACAGCTTCATGACGACAACCGTCTCATACCGGTCAAGGTATCCGTCAAGCTCATAGGCATTGTCAAGATCGGGAAGAACGATCATCCTGTCGGACCGGAGAGTCAACGATACTCCAGCCCGCGCACCCGCTGCGATAAAGGCCGGAACACCGGCGATCATCTCAAAAGACACCGACGAAGGATCGATTCTTTCAAGCAAATGGCCGAATGTACTGTAAAACCCGGCATCACCCAGACAGACAAAAGCAACCCGCAAACCGCTTTTTACATCACGAAGAACAGAGCTTGCTGTTGCATCATAGACACGGGCTGTTTCTTCCTTCGGCATTTTCATTGCAACAAACATGCTTTTCAGCTTCGATCCGGGTATCTCAAGGGCCTGTAAAATATCGAGTGCCAGGCTGTTGACTTCACCCCCGGCAGTCTTTGTTCCCGGATAATAGATCACATCAACCCGCTCAAGTACCTTCAACGCCTTGAGTGTTACCAGATCCGGATCTCCGGGACCCAATGATACACCGTATACTTCCGCGCTCACTCTTGTTTCTCCTAAACTGAGCGTTTCAAAAAATGCTCCATTATAGTAAGCATATTAAAAACTATCTGTTATGCTGTGTTTGTAAAAGGATTATCCATCACCTGTCAGGTGTATGTGAAAATTGATAGAGATCCGCCTTGAGAACAAAATGGCATATCGTCCTTTGCGACAAGGCAACAGGCACAATAATCACATATGCAAAATGACAACTATTGATTCGAAAAAAAAGAAATTCTTACCGGGTCACAATGCCTGAAGACTATAACCCGTAGTCTTTACAATCAAGCAGATGATAACTGGCAGGTCTCCTGACTATCACGGCACACTTCTGCTGAAAGCCTTCCTGCACATTCCGGGAGGAATGACCACAGTGGGTTTCAGCTTCTGTCATATCCTGCTCGTGGAGCCACGGGCAGCACCAACAGAAACCGTCTTACAGTTGCGGGCACAGTGTACGATTTTCACGCACTTCCCTATTCTCCGGCTTTTAAACCGGCACCAGTTCTAAAAGAACATTGCTGCAGTCTTTATATACCAAAAATATCCATCCCCGTCAAAGCCTAAGACGCAACAGCCCTGAGGACACCGAAAATCTCCTCAATTTTTTTTCGACGATACTCGAAGACGTATTCAAGCCGCTGGCGGATGAGGACATCATTGAGAAATTCCCCCAGAGCCCCGAACGGCATTCTGTACTCTATGATGTCGGTCATTTCAACACCGCCTGGAATTTCCCGAAACAGATGCTTGTGTCGCCACACATCATAGGGGCCGTCTTTCTGCTCATCTTCGAAGACATGGGGCCTCTCGACACGGGTTATCTCCGTGGTCCAGCTCACAGGAAAATCAAAAAACGGATACAATTTGTACCTGACAGTCATACCTTCAGATATATTTCCGACATCCTCACTGTTGGTGATCTTCATAAACATCGCTTTCGGAGTTATTTTCACAACATTATGAGGATCTGAAAAAAAATCCCAGACCTCATCTATTCCTGCAGGAATTTTCTGTGTACATATCAGCGTATTTTCCTTCATAGCCGTAACCGGTTTTTTGAATATCTTTCATATTTCATCTTACCTACATAACTGAAACAGAATGCAAAAATATCCCGTCGCGCGGGAGTATGCCCTGAAAACAATTCATGATCAACATGGTCAAAGCAACAGTAACAGCAGTCATATCCCCTTCTGAAAAGGATCGCCAAACAATACTCCTGACAAAACGCTCTATCGAGCCATTCAGGGACTGCTGGTGTTTTCCGGGCGGTCATATCGATACAGATGAGTCGACTCTGGATGCTGTTTTCCGGGAGACTGCGGAAGAAACAGGACTTGAACTGCATGATCCGGTTTTTTTCGGCTATTGTGACGAGATATTCCCCGAGTATCAGTTCCATGCCGTTGTGCTCATATTTTATGCAACCGCCTCGGGAACGCTGCAGGCACAACAGGCAGAAGTCTCCGACATAGGCTGGTTTTCTGTTGAACAAGCCCGCAACCTTTCCCTGGCATTCAATCACAAAGAAGTTCTCGATCGTTATGAAAAGCTTCTGGAAACCATCTGAAACAGGTGTTTTTTTATTGCTTGCCTATACACTGTTTATTTCCGGGTGCGCTAAAAACCCGAAAGACAGTATCGTTCAGAGTGCACCAGGAAAACCGACCATCGTCAGTCTCGCTCCGAGCATCACGGAAATGATCTACGCTATCGGTGCCGGCGATCAGCTTGTCGGCAGAACAAGCGCCTGTGACTGGCCTTCTGAAGTGAATGAGGTAGCAGTTGTCGGCGCTTTTGGCAGACCTTCGCTCGAAACGCTGGCAGCCATCTCACCTGACATCGTCATCGATACGGACCTTGCAGAAGAAACTATCGGCAACAAGATCACCGATCTCGGTATCAATCGAAAAAATCTCGCCATACGAATCCCTGAAGACATACCTCCCGCACTTCGAAAACTCGGACGCATGACAGGAAAATCTTTTCAGGCTGACAGCCTTGCTGAAGTCGTCGAAAAAGGGCTCGCAGAATACCGGGCTCTCTCGGACACGCTCACCTCCCGGCCGAAAGTCTACATGGAAATCTGGGATGACCCTCTCTGGACAGGCGGCAAGAGCAGCTATGTCTCGGCACTGGTCACCTATGCCGGGGGAGAAAACATCGGCGATGCCGTCGAAAAAGAATACTTCGAGCTCTCGCCCGAATGGGTCATCAGCAGAAACCCGGACGTGATCGCATGCATGTACATGTCGAAACAGGGAGATGTCGCAGTACAAGTTGCGTCAAGACCCGGATGGGAGCATGTCACCGCAGTGAAAAACGGATCAGTATTCGACAATCTCGACAACAGCATTTTCCTTCGTCCGGGCCCCCGCGTACTGGAAGGCATTGTTCAACTCAGGAAACTTATAGAGCAATCGGCCGATACAAAATGAGAGGGTAAACAGCACGAAACGCCGCAGGATATACCATGGAAAAAAACGCCTGATTGCGTATCTTTCCGGCTTTAGCATCACCCAACACGTCCATCCTGCATGAAAAGATCACCTTTGGCGATATTGTTCCTGACCGTACTGCTGGATCTGGTCGGTTTCGGCATTGTCCTGCCGCTCCTTCCGACATACGCCAAGGATCTGGGTGCAAGCCCTTTCATGATCGGCCTCATTACCGCCATCTACTCCTTCATGCAGTTCATTTTTGCACCGCTCTGGGGCAAACTGAGTGACCACATCGGCAGACGGCCGGTGATGCTTACCAGCATTTTCATGGCATCGGTCTCCTACCTGTTTTTCGCTCATGCCACGACTGTGTTTCTGCTTGTCCTCTCTCGTGGCCTTTCAGGTATCGGTTCAGCAAACATCGCGGCCGCCCAGGCATATATAACCGATGTGACCGACAGCAAGAACCGGTCCAGGGCGATGGGAATTCTCGGGGCGGCATTCGGCCTTGGATTCGTCATCGGGCCGCTTCTGGGAGGAACACTCAAAACAAACTTCGGCATAGAAATGGTCGGCTATGTCGCCTCGGGCCTGATAGGCATCAATTTCATACTCGCCTTTTTCTTCCTTCTGGAAACAAACCGTGACGCAACAACTATCCGGCAGGCATTCAACGCTCTGACTGACAGTTCAAAACGGCCTCAGCTTCATTCATTACAGGAAAAAGCCATCATTTATTTCAACGGTGTCAGAGAGGCGGTCAGCAACCCGCCCGTTGCGCTTCTCATGAGCTCCAATTTCATCTACACGCTGGGCATTGTCAACATGCAGATAGCCGCGATTCTTCTCTGGAAAGAATATTTCAATGCGACCGAACAGCAGACCGGCTACCTTTTCGCCTATGTCGGCATTGTCACCGCTCTGGTCCAGGCAGGCCTTCTTGGAAAACTGAACAAGAAATTCAAAGAACGTCCTCTTTATTTATGGGGTAACGCGGTTACGTTTATCGGCGTTTTTTTCATTCCGTTCATTCCATCAACGTCACTCTTTTCTCTCGGTCTTGTCATTCTCCTGTTTTATGCTCTCGGAACCAGCCTTGTATACCCGATCAATATCTCCATGCTGTCGCTCTACAGCTATAAACAGAAACAGGGACAGATCCTGGGCTACAATCAATCGATCAACGCCCTTGCCAGAATACTGGGGCCATTCAGCGGCAGTATTCTCTACGGCATTTATCCTCAAATACCTTTTATCGTTGCCGGTGTACTGACAGTTATCGGAACCATAATATCCCTGGGGTTGTTCCGATACAACATCGATGCACTCGATCGGCAGACCGAGCAGCCCGGCGAAAGCCCCGATGGCTGATCCCGGCCTCATCACCGATTGTCCAAAGCAGAACTGTTCTAGAGCTATGTCCCGCAAAACAACACTACTTCCACATACCCTGCCCGATACTCTTCAGAGGATCGGGACAATTGCGGACAGAAACTCCCTGCCATGCTTCCTTGTCGGGGGCTATGTTCGTGATATCCTTATGCAGAAAGAGTGTCAGGACATCGATATCATGGTCATCGGTGATCCTGTTCCATTTGCACGGCTGGTTGAAAAGGAACTGAAAGGGAAAAATTTCGTCCTTTTTGAACGGTTTCGGACAGCTCGACTTGAAATCGGGAATCCGGATACCGGAAATCTGCTTCTGGAGATAGTTGGGGCCAGAAAAGAAAGTTACAACCCTGAATCGAGAAAGCCCATCACCGAAATCGGAACGCTCGAGGACGATCTTTCCAGAAGGGACTTCACCGTCAATGCACTTGCTGTTTCATTGAACCGGCACGATCGCGGCAGCATCGTTGATCTGTTCGACGGTTACAGCGATCTCAAGCAGAAAGTCCTTAGAACACCCCTTGAGCCGGAAAGAACGTTTTCGGACGATCCCCTGCGAATGATGCGTGCCGCCAGATTCGCATGCCAGCTTGACTTTCGCCTTGAAGCAAAGGTCGAAAAGGCTATGCATGCGATGGCCCGGAGAATTGATATTGTCTCGAAAGAACGCATCAGCCAGGAGTTTCTCAAGATCATGTCCTGTCCCAGACCATCCACGGGGCTTCTGATCCTTTATCACACCGGCATTCTCAAGGTCATCTTTCCCGAACTTGCCGCCATGGCCGGCGTAGAGCAGATGGACGGCCTCGGTCACAAGGATACGCTTCTGCATACTTTCCAGGTGGTTGACAAGCTCGCCGGGAAAAGCGACAATCTCTGGCTGAGGGTTGCTGCGCTTCTGCACGATATCGCCAAACCACTGACCAAGCGCTTCAATAAATCGTCAGGATGGACCTTTCACGGTCACGAGGTCGTCGGAACGAAACTCGCAAAAAGAATTTTCCGATCGATGCGCTGGCCGCATGAAAAACTGCCGTATGTTGAAAAAATGATACGCCTCCACCACCGTCCTATTCCTCTCTCCAGAGGAGAGATCACCGACTCTGCCGTCAGGCGTCTCATGTTCGAGGCAGGAGAGGATCTCGACGACCTCATGACACTCTGCAGGGCTGACGTCACCAGCAAAAACCCCAACAAGATCAGGATGATCATGAACAATTTCACCATTGTCGAGCAGAAAATTACCGAGGTCGCCGAAAAAGACCTCCTGGCAAAATGGAGGCCGCCCATCGACGGCTGCGATATCATGCAGACTCTCGACCTCAGTGAAGGAAGGATAGTGGGTATTATCAAGAAACAGATGGAAGCAGCGATCATCGAAGGGGAAATTCCCTATGACCGCCAGGCCGCTCTCGACTATATCAAAAAAGCCTACAAAACGATGAAGGAGTCATCCGGCAAAGGAAGTGGATGATCGAAATGATATATTGATGTTTTTCTTTAAACCGGCCTGCTCTGCCCGGGCCATCAAACACATGCACCGTGATACCACGTTACTCACCCGAAGACATAAAGTCCATCTGGACCGATGAAGCAAAGTTCCAGCGTTGGCTCCAGCTCGAGATTGCCGCCGTCGAGGCCCGTGCGGAAGCCGGAATCGTTCCAGAGGATGCGCTTGAAACCATCAGGAACAACGCCAGGTTCAATGTCGATGAAATTCTTGAGATCGAGAAAGAAACAAAGCATGACGTCATCGCATTCCTCACCAACGTCAACCGGTACGTCGGACCCCGGTCGAGATATATTCACGAGGGACTCACCTCCTCGGACGTTGGCGACACCTGTCTTGCCATGCAGATGCGGGACGCAGGCATCATCCTTCTTCGCGATGTCGAAAAACTCATAGAGATACTTGCAGAACGTGCGGTCGAGTTCAAATACACCCTGGAAATGGGAAGAACCCACGGCATTCACGCCGAACCGACAACATTCGGGCTCAAATTGCTGCTCTGGCATCAGGAGATGACAAGAAATCTCGAGCGACTGGAGCATGCCGTCGAAACCGTTTCTGTTGGAAAAATTTCCGGGGCTGTCGGCACCTATCAGCATCTGTCACCGGAAATAGAAGCCGTTGTATGCTGCAAACTCGGCCTGAAACCTTCACCGATTTCAACCCAGATCCTGCAACGTGACCGGCATGCGGAATTTCTCACAACGCTGGCAATCATCGCATCGTCGATCGAAAAGTTTTCCGTCGAACTGCGTCATCTGCAGAGAACCGAAGTCAGGGAAACCGAGGAATATTTCAGCAAAGGGCAGAAAGGCAGCTCGGCAATGCCTCATAAACGCAATCCGATAACCTTTGAAAGGCTTACAGGGCTCGCAAGGATAGTTCGCACCAACTCATTAGCCGCAATGGAAAACGTGGCCTTGTGGCATGAACGGGACATATCCCACTCCTCTGTTGAGCGAATCATCATGCCGGATTCAACCATCGCGCTCTGTTACATGCTGCGCACGTTTGCCGATTCCCTGAAAACCCTGCTCGTCTATCCTGAAAGGATGCAAAAGAACTTCGACACTTCATACGGCCTCACGCTGTCCCAGACGCTTCTGCTCGCCCTGACGGGAAAAGGCCTGACACGGGAAGATGCATACAAGCTTGTTCAGCGAAACGCCATGAAAAGCTGGGAACACAAGATACAACTCAAGGAGCACGTCCTGCAGGACCCTGAAATCCTCGCGCACATCTCGCCCGATGAAATCGAAGAGCTGTTCTCCTCGGAAAGCATTCTCCGGAAGCTCAGAAAAAGCGTTGACATTATCTTTGCAAGGAACGGACTGGCATAAATACAGAGACCCTTTTGCAAAGCTTGGCAAAGCGCTCAATTTTTCTTACATTTAATGTCGTTTTGTGCCTGTTTAACGGTTTAAAGGAGAGACTGGGGCCGACGCGAAGCATCTCGCATATCACTGTCACCCGACATCTGACATACTTTGATGAAAAGGTTATTATTGGCGAATAATGACATAGGAGATGAACATGCCATATGTATGCTAAAGTGCTTAAAATAGATAAGGAAAAAGCGGAAATCGAGCTCTTTTGCAATGAAGCCTCGAAAGAGAACGTCCATTGCGGAGCATGCACCATGGGGCAAAAACCGTCAGAAAAAGCCCAAACGGTTCTTGCCCGGAATATGATCGGCGCAAAACCTGGAGATGTTGTGGAATGCAGCCTGAAAGAACATGCGGAAATCAGAGCGGCACTCATTCTGTTTGTCGGGCCGCTGGTTCTTTTCATGCTGGCTCTTGGAGCGGCTCAGGTCATGAACCTCGAACTCTGGCAATCGTTTCTTTCAGGAACCGCCACTCTGGTTATAACCTATATCGTTCTCCGGGTCATACTGAAAGACACAACATATTATTCTATTACGGGAATTAAATCATAACGCATGATCAGTGAAGCATTCATACCCGCAGTCACAAGCCTTGGAACTGTCGCGCTTGTTCTCGGCTGCATTATTTTCTACGTATCAAAAAAATTCCATGTCGAAGAAGATCCCACTGTCCTCATCGTCAACGATATTCTTCCCGGTGTAAACTGCGGTGCATGCGGTTATCCAAGCTGCGGACAGTTTGCAGAAGTACTTGTCGAAACCAGGGATTCTTCGATGTCGTGCCCGGTTGGCGGGCCGGATCTTGCCGAAAAACTGGGTACAACACTCGGTATCTCCATGGCGGAACCGAAACCGATTACCGCTGTCCTTCTTTGTCAGGGAAACAATGACAACGCAAGGGAAACCGCGCAGTACTTCGGCATTCAGGATTGCTGGGCCGCAACCCAGACCTATATCGGCCCGAAACAATGCAAGTATTCATGCATCGGCCTTGGCTCCTGTATCGCATTTTGTGATTTTGGCGCCATGCGGCTCGAAAACGGTCTTGTCGTCATCGACAAGGATCTCTGCACAGGTTGCGGAGCCTGCATCCCGGCCTGTCCTACAGGTGTCCTGGTCATGCAGGAGAAAAAAGCTGAACGGTACTTCATCGCCTGCAATTCTCATGATAAAGGAGCAGATACGAAAAAGGCCTGTGATGCCGGCTGCATTGCCTGCAGGAAATGCGTCAAAGTCTGCGAGGATGACGCTATTGTCATCGAAGACTTCCTTGCAAGGATCGATCAGGAAAAATGCACAGCCTGTGGTAAATGTATCGAGGTCTGCCCGGCAAAAGTCAACTGCATCCTTCTGGAGCGGGATCTTGAAGACGTGAAACAAAAAGTTGCCTCATAAATGAAGACATTCAAGATAGGGGGAATACACCCCCCTGAAAGCAAGTTCACCGAAAACCTTGCCATTGAGAAAATGCCTGTTCCGGCGGAACTTGCAATACCCATGAACCAGCATCTGGGCAAACCTGCAAAACCGGTCGTCAAGCTCGGCAGTGAGGTTAAAAAAGGAGATCTGATCGGTGCGGCAGACGGCTTTATTTCCGCCAATGTTCATGCCAGCACCAGTGGAAAGGTAAAAGGCATCAAGTCACTTCCTCACCCGAGCGGTCAATACGCCATGACGGTTCTTCTCACCGCTGACGGGAAAGACGAATGGGCTGAAGGCCTCAACACCGAACCTGTGAACTGGCGTGATCTTTCAAAAGAAGATATCATCGGAAGGGTGAAAAATGCAGGCATCGTCGGTATGGGCGGAGCCGGCTTCCCGACAAATGTCAAGCTCTCCCCTCCTCCCGACAAAAAGATCGACACCATCATTCTCAACGGCGCCGAATGCGAGCCGTTCCTGACCGCGGATCACCGGCTCATGCTGGAATCACCCGACGAAGTGATCGCAGGCCTTGAAATCATCGCATCCCTTTTCGGCGAAAGGGTAAAAGCTTTCATCGGTATTGAATCCAACAAGCAGGATGCCATAGACACACTTTCCCGAAAAGCTTCTCCGAAAGGCATCGAAGTTGTTTCGCTGAAAACCAAGTATCCGCAGGGCGCTGAAAAACAGCTCATCAATGCCATTACCGGCAGAACGATCGAAGCAGGAGAACTTCCGTTCGACAAGGGCTGCCTCGTTCAGAATATCGGAACAGCTGTTGCCGTTTATGAGGCCGTCTGCAAAAACAAACCCCTTGTCGACAGGATCGTAACAGTTTCAGGCCTCGAAATCGGAAAACCGAAAAACATCAGAGCTGTGATCGGAACACGTTTCAGCGATATCACGGCTTTTTGCGGAGAACCGAAAGCCGGAACGAACCAGGTCATCTCGGGAGGTCCCATGATGGGAAAAGCTCTTTTCACTCTCGACGTACCGGTAACAAAAACCACTTCAGGCATTCTTTTCATCAACAATTCCAGCATTGAAAAAGCTCGGGAGAGGACCTGTATCAGGTGCGGAAAATGTGTCGAAGTCTGCCCGCAGGGCCTTGCACCATGGCTGCTGGCAAATGTCGCCCAGCTGAGAGACTTTGATGAAATTCAGCTCCTTGGACTGGCCAACTGCACCGAATGCGGCAGTTGCACCTATGTCTGTCCATCCAGGCGTGAACTTGTCCACTGGATCAAATACGCCAAGGCGCTTGTCAACAAACGCCAGAAACGCAAATCAGCATAAAGGCACAGTATTACATTTATGGAATCAGTCAACCTGAAAGTATCAAATGCACCGTTCGTTCGTTCGAATGATTCGATCGAATCGGTAATGTATAACGTTGCGCTTGCTCTCGCTCCGGCAACCGTCATGTCGGTCTATCTCTTCGGAATGAAAGCGCTTATCCTCACGGTTTTCTCAATTCTCAGCTGTATCGGGTTCGAATGGCTGATGGACAAAGCAAGAAAAAAGCCTAACTCCTGTCTTGACGGCAGCGCTCTTGTTACCGGCCTGCTGCTTGCATTGAACGTTCCCGCCAACCTGCCCCTCTGGATGGTATTCATCGGGGCATTTATCGCAATCGTGGCCTCAAAACATGTTTTTGGAGGACTCGGCTTCAATGTCTTCAATCCTGCACTCGTCGCCAGGGTTTTTCTGCTCATTTCTTTCCCGGCCGCTATGACAAGCTGGCCGGTCCCTATGCCATTCTCTTTTGACGTTGCCATAGACATGGAAACAGCAGCCACACCTCTCGGCATACTGAAGACCGAAGGTCTTGAGACTGTCGCTGCATCGTTTTCCCTTATGGACGGTCTTCTCGGCAACATGAACGGCAGCCTCGGCGAAACTTCAGCCCTTGCGCTTCTTGCTGGAGCCGCATGGTTATGGTACAAGAAATACATTACCATGCATATCCCGCTGACACTGATCGGCTCTGTTTTTCTCTTCACGGCGCTCTTTCACCTTATCGATCCGGGAACCTATGCCTCGCCGATGTTTCACATGCTGACCGGCGGCCTTGTTCTCGGAGCATTCTTTATGGCTACCGACATGGTCACCTCACCGCTCTCTATCCGGGGGCAGCTGATTTTCGGTCTCGGATGCGGATTGCTGACAGCCGTCATCAGGCTCTGGGGCGGTTATCCTGAAGGAATTTCATTCGCCATCCTCATCATGAACTCTTTTGTCCCGCTGATCGACCGCTGGGACCTCAACGACAGAAAAGCATTACAACAAAAGAAGCAGACCACATCATGAGACCCATCATCATCCTAACAATAGTCGGTATCCTGAGCGCTTCTCTGCTTGCTGTCGTCGATGACCTGACACGTGAACCGATAGCTGCCGCAAAAGAGAAAATGAAACGAAAAGCGATTGAACAGATATTCCCGTTTGCATTTGACAGTCTCAGAACGGTAACGACCGAAGAGACATCGTTTCATGAAGCATACGACCAGGAAGGCACTCTTCAGGGTATCGCTGTCGAATCATATACCGATGACGGCTACAGCGGCAGAATCGAATTCCTGACCGGCGTTTCACCCGACAACACGATTCTTGACTACAAGGTTCTTTTTCACCGTGAAACTCCCGGTCTCGGCGACAAGATCGACAAATCCAAATTCAAGAAACTGTTCAAGGGACGAAGACTCGACGACACCAACTGGGCCGTCAAGAAAGACGGCGGGGACATAGACGAGCTCACTGCCGCCACCATATCATCACGCGCAGTTATCAACGGCGTCGTCAAGGGACTTGAATTCGTCAACGGGCAATACATTAAACCTTCTGCAGAATGAACGAAGCACTCAATATTTTTACCCGGGGATTTGTCAAGGAAAATCCCGTAACCAAAATGCTGCTGGGCCTCTGTCCGGTACTTGCCGTAACGACATCGGCGATCAACGGCCTTGGCATGGGTCTGGCAACGACTTTCGTGCTTCTTGGATCGAATGTCGTCATTTCTCTCGCATCGAAAGCGATTCCGAGCACCGTGAGGATCCCGTCGTTTATCCTCGTGATCGCGACCTTCGTCACGATCGTCGACCTCCTGATCCAGGCATTTTCACCTGAACTCAACCAGGCGCTCGGGATTTTCATCCCCCTCATCGTGGTAAACTGCATGATCCTCGGCAGAGCCGAAGCCTTTGCCAGCAGGAACGGACTATGGTACTCGGTCATCGATGCTGTCGGCATGGGACTCGGTTTCACCTTTGCCCTGTTCCTCCTCTCGGCATTACGGGAAGTGCTCGGATCGGGAACGATATTCAACATACCGCTTGTCGGGGAAGATGCCAGCACCATCCTTGTCTTCGCCCTTCCTCCGGGAGCGTTTGCAGGACTCGGACTGATCATCGCCGGCCTGAACTTACTCGAACAGAAAATGGGAGGCAGCAAATGAACGAGATATCAGGAATTCTGCTCGTTATTGTCAGCGCGATATTTGTCAATAACGTTGTTTTCGCCCGTTTTCTCGGTATTTGCCCGTACCTTGGTGTATCGAGAAAGCTCGATACCGCTCTCGGAATGGGATTCGCCGTTACGTTTGTCATGACGATCGCCACTGCGATCGGTTACGTCCTGCACTACGGCATACTGGTACCCTACAAGATCGAATTCATGCAGACGGTCATGTTCATTCTCGTGATCGCATCACTCGTCCAGCTTGTAGAGATCATCCTGAAGAAGGTGAGCAAAACGCTCTACAACTCTCTGGGTATCTTTCTGCCCCTTATAACCACAAACTGTGCCATTCTCGGTGTGGCACTGATTGCAATCCAGGAAGACTATTCCTTTGTCACGTCGGTCGTGTTCGCCTTTTTCTCGGCAATGGGCTTCATCCTCGCCATCCTCCTCTTTGCGGGCATCCGGGAAAAGCTCGAAGAAGCCGACGTACCCAAACTCTTTGAAAACGTCCCCATAGGCCTGATCTCCGCCGCAATTCTCTCCCTCGCCTTCATGGGTTTCTCCGGACTGGTCAAGTGAGAAAGCCCGAGCGTCAAAATGAAGAGGCCGTCTCAACAACAGATGATTGAGACGGCCTCTTTACGTTTCAGGCAAACCTGGCTTTGTTGAATCGTTGAGTTGTTGAATTGTTATGACGGCTGGATAGCTGGATGGCCGGACACCTCTACACTCTCGCCAACTGACACATCTTTCACCTGTTCCCCAATACCTATTACCCACTCCTATTCACGATTCACCATTCACGACTTACCATTTACGATTCACGACTTACCATTCACGAACTACAAAACGCTCATACAAATCTCGACAATATGATGCTTCTCTGGATGTTCGTCAGGATTGTTGAGATAGAACTCATAGCTGGGCCTTGTCATATCGATGCTCACATTGTTCTCCTTCATCCAATTGCCGAGAGCATCCCATGCCTGTCCATACTCTTCCGATCCTGTCAGTTCTGCTCTCATCACGGCATATCTTCCTCCCGGCAGCTTTTTTTTCCCGATATCCTCCTCGACCTCCGCGTCATCGGGAACAGTCATGCAGCATTGAAGCGTCAGTTTATCCGGTGGAGTTACCTCGGGATTATCCTGATATGCCGAAAGCAGAAGAGTATCCGGACCTATAAGCCCCTTTGTTCCTGCCCAGCGGCCAAGCTTGTCGAAAAGTCTCGCAAAGATCTGCGCGTTGCCGATATAATTTCCTACGTAGGTAACACAAGCCACGCTACGTTCATCGAGTTCCCTGACTTCCGGTTTATCGAGTTTCATTGCTTTCTCCGATTCTGGTTTATGATATCGCCAGTACGTATTATTCCTTCAAGATACACCTTATCTATGGATCATTGACTGCGTCATGCCGCATCTTCCCTGAAATCAAAAACCGCTTTGATAACCCCGGTCCGTTTGTCAGATGCTGTCCTGACCGCCTCTTTCCACTCCCCTATCCTGAAAGAATGCGTAATGAATCCGTCCGTCCTGAGCTTCCCGTCGGCCAGAAGTTCACAGGTCAGGCCATAGGTGTGCACCTTTCTTCCGCTCCATGACTCGATGCCATGACCCATAATTCCGATCAGTTCCACTTCCTGGTACCAGACAGGTGTAAGATCGACCTTCATCACCTCCAGACTCACCCCGGCAAGAACCACTGCACCTCCCGCACGGGTCCAGCGAAGGCAATCCTTCAGGGAGTGCTGCGATCCGACACAATCATAGATAACATCAAATCCGCCCAATATCATTCGATTATCAAACGGACCGTCATAGAGAATCGACCCGGTCAGGCGCGATACGGACTGATACGGATCATCACCGGAAAGCACCTCGTCGGCTCCAAGTATACGGGCCATCTCGATCTGCTGCGGATAACGTGCGAAGGCAATAATCCGGGCGTCCGGCGCCATTGAACGCACAGACTGAATCACATTCAGACCTACAATACCGCATCCGTTGACCAGAACCGTTTCTCCCGCTTCAGGAAGTTTCTTTAACGCTGTTCGAACACCGACCGAAAGCGGTTCAACAAGAACAGCATCTTCATCACTCACATCATCCGGAACGCGATAGAGCTGCCGTTCATGGGCAATGAACGAATCGCCCCAGCCGCCCCCGACTGCCGCTGAATTCTCTCCGGAAACGGCATTCTCACAGAGCTGATAGTTGCCGATACGGCACTGTTTGCAAGGATTGTCCAGTTCCTGGCTATAGCACGTTGAAAGGGTGTCGAGAATAACCCTGTCCCCAGGCTTCAAAGCGGTCACATCAGCGCCAACCTCATCTACTGTACCCAGGATTTCATGGCCGAGATAGATCCGCTCTGTACCGGGAATCGCTACAGGAGCAATTCCGAGATCTCCTCTGACATGAAGCAGATGCAGGTCCGAAGCGCAAATACCGCATATCCTGTTCTTGACACGAACCCATTTTCCGCCTGGAAAAGGCTTGTCTGGCAACTCCCTGTACTGCGTCGGCGACAGTGAAGAAAAAACTATACCGGGCCATATCGGCCGAAGAGCCTTTACGGCAAGAATTTTAAGAATGTCCTTCTCAAAAAAAACGGTTCGCATCCGGCTTCCTTTCATGGCGCAGGGTACGTTATCATGTCTTCCTGAATACATATACCGGTTCTGTGGAGCATTGCTCCTGAAAGATACACCTAAATTGAGCGATTGTCGAGCATGCCGCAGATGCAAGGAAGAGAAAATGCAGCTGTATCCCGACACGTCGGGACGCAAGTTTCCTGTAACGAAGCAGATGTGGCCCTGTGAAATATTCGGTCTGATTTCACGGGGTCGGCATTTCCCGACTTGTCGGGATTTCAACAAATACGGTCCTTTATCTGTTTTCACCCTCACCCTGCAGATGAGGGATATTCTCTATAAAAATATAGTATAACAGATTGGCTTTGATAAACTTACTATTATTGAGCATCCCGACGAATCGGGACGCTCAGTTCAGGATACAATTATTCAGAACCTGAAACACTCTTTTTATATGCCTCTACTGCTGCCTGCAAAACCCTGCCGGCTGCGTCAGCCCCGACAAGACCTCCGGATTGCATGACACCCGGGCCCTTATAGTGTGAAAACCAGTCTTCAAGTATACCTGCTGCCCCTGTATATCGCTCTTCCAGTTCACGAATGGTCCTGATATCACCAAAATGGGAATCACACATCACGCCTATCAGCTTGTCGTCCTGCTCACCGCCGTCAAGCATCCTGATCATCCCGATAATACGAACATCGAGAACCGTTCCCCTGGGAACAGAAGGGCCGAGAACAATGATATCGAGGGGATCGCCGTCACCGCCGCTCTCTTCCGAGAGCAGCGTTTGCGGGATCATGCCGTAATTGCCCGGATACGAAAGGTAGCGCACAACACGGGGCTTTCCATCCTTGAAATCCCGCTCGAGTTTGCCGTTCTCCTTGTTCACCTCCCATTTTTCGTTTGTTCCGGCCGGTATCTCGACAACAACACGAACGTCCCCGTTTTCATTGAGAGCGCGATACCCCGAATAAAAATTTTTTTCCCCCGCAAGCCTGTATTCCCCTTCCTTTTCAAGTTGAAAAGCTGCACCTGCTGAACCGGCATGTTTTTCCATTTGACAGCAGCCCGCAGCTACAACCATCAGCAGGAGCATGACAATGGCCGTCAGTGATCTTCGGTGAGGTATCATTGGAATGAATTTGTGTTCTGGTGATGCATGTTTTGAACTACGCAAAATCCCTTTCTCTCCCAACGATATTCTGCATCGTTTTCGGCGTATCGCACGATTTAACAGTTCCTCAACCGTTCCTTTGCACAATTGTTACACCCCGGTGTTTCCCGGTAAACACAAAAAAGATATCCTTTGACGACCACCTGTTCCAATATCCTGACAGCACTTTCCAACCATAACACAGAATAATGAAACATCTGTTCACGATCTGCTTGCTCTGCCTTTCCGCCGCTTTATGCTTCGGACCGGCATCACCGGGCGTTCTGCGTGCAGTAGAAAAAACCGTGCATTCATCTGTCTCGACCATATCCGGTTATGTCATCGATGACATTGACGGCCTGCCGCTTCCCGGCGTCTCCATTTCCATCAAGGGAACAACAAAAGGAACCGTCACCGCCCAGGACGGACGATATCGTCTCGACAATGTCTCCGGGACCTCGGCAACCCTTGAATCTTCCTATATCGGCTATGTCAAGGGAGAATTCCCGGTCACCCTTACTCCGGGCAAAACAACTGTGAAGAACATCCGCCTGAAACCGGGCGTTGTCCTCAGCGAAGAAATCACGGTCGTCGGCGATATCCTCAAGGGCCAGGCCAAAGCGCTGAACCAGCAGAAAAACGACGTGAACGTCACCAACGTCGTCGCTTCGGACCAGATCGGTAAATTCCCCGATTCCAATATCGGCGACGCCCTCAAGAGAATCCCCGGCATCAGCATTTTCGGCGATCAGGGGGAAGCCCGCTTCGGTCATGTACGCGGAACGGAACCCCGCTTCAATTCAGTCACCATCAACGGCGAACGTGTACCGTCCGCAGAAGCTGAAAACAGGACGATCCAGCTCGATCTGGTTCCTTCCGACATGATCCAGACCATCGAGGTCACCAAGGCGCTGACTCCCGATATGGACGCCGACGCAATCGGCGGCTCGATCAACCTCATCACCAAAGTGCCTGCTGAAGAAAGAATTTCCGTCTTTGCCGGCGGCGGCTGGAACATGCTCGATGAAACGGGCGGCGGACGTTACCAGTTCGGCGGCACTTACGGCAACCGCTTTGCCGATGACAAGCTCGGTGTGCTTCTCAGCGTATCATATGACAACAACGATTTCGGTTCCGACAACATCGAAGCCGAATGGGACGCAGGCGACGATGGCATCG
Source organism: Chlorobium sp. (assembly GCA_028277225.1). GTDB lineage: Bacteria > Bacteroidota > Chlorobiia > Chlorobiales > Chlorobiaceae > Prosthecochloris. Next base: position 15,543 of record JANQHB010000042.1, on the reverse strand, counting down.
AAGGCCTGAAAGAAATGGATATACGTAAATACGATGTCCAGCGTATCCGCAGAAGCTTTTCGGCCGGACTCGACTATCGTTTCAACGAAAACCATGCGCTTAAATTCAACGGCATTTACAACTGGAGAGACGATTTCGAGAACCGCTTCCGTGCCCGCTTCAAGGACCTCGATGAAGATTTTGCCAAGCTGGAATGGCAAACAAAAGGCGGCACGAACAAAGACACCCGTCTCGAAGACCAGCGTATGATGTCCTTCGCTCTCGGCGGTGAACATGATTTCGGAAAACTGGCTGTTGACTGGCAGACGGCATATTCGAAAGCCTCCGAAGACCGCCCCGGAGAACGCTACATTTCTTACGAAGCCGAAGATCAGCCGTTCACCACAAACATCAGCGACCCGAGCTATCCTTTTGTCAATGCGGACAACAGCGTGGCAAGCGGCATCATGGATAACGGTGCATGGGAACTTGACGAAATAACCGAAGAACATCAGTATACCGAGGACATCGACAAGAACTTCGGACTGAACTTTACGTTCGAAGCCTCCGACACGTTCCGGTTCAAGTTCGGCGGCAAGATCAGGGACAAGAAGAAAAAACGCGACAACGATTTCTACGAATACTCGCCGGTTGACGAAGACGCGCTCAATGCGCTTGCCTTCGACAATCTTTCCGATGAAACAAAAAGCGAATTCCTGCCTGACAACAAATACAAATCCGGGTACTTCGTGTCTCATGAGTTCCTCGGCGACCTCGACCTCGAATCCGGTGACTTTTACAAGGAAGTCGTCAATGAAGAACTTGCCGGCAACTTCAACGCCGAGGAGCAGGTCAAGGCAGCCTACCTCATGGGAACATGGGATATCAACGAAAAAACGACACTGCTCGGCGGCGCAAGGCTCGAACATACGCGAAACGAATACGTCGCCTACCAGTATGACGATGGCGATGAATCGCTGACAAAAATCACCGGCGATCCTTCGGATTACACAAACATACTGCCATACATCCACTTCCGTTACAAGATCAACGACCTGACCAACATCAAGCTCGCCTACACACACTCTCTGGCGAGACCGAACTATTTTGACCTGGCTCCCTATGTCGAGATAGAGGATGATGAAAAAAAGATCGGCAACCCCGATCTCGAACCGACACTCTCGAAAAACGTCGACCTTATGGTCGAACACTACCTGAGCGACATCGGTATTCTCTCCGCAGGCGTGTTCTACAAGTCGATCAGCGACATCATCGTTACACAGAAAACCGAAGACGGGGGCTACGATGTATTCCAGCCGGTGAACGCGGGTGACGGTTCACTCTTCGGTATCGAGACAGCCGCACAATTCCAGCTTCCGTTCATCCCCGGCCTCGGTCTTTACCTGAACTACACCTACACGCATTCCGAGATCGACAACTTCAACATCGAGGGACGCGAGAATGACGACCTGCCGCTGCCCGGCAGCCCTGAACACACGGCCAACGCGTCTATCGGTTACGAAAACGGGCCGTTCAACATCCGCCTTTCTGCGAACTATCACAGCGACTTCATCGATGCTGAAGAGGGTTCGATCGGTGACAACAAATGGGAAGACCGCTACTACGACGACGCGTTCCACCTCGACCTGAACGGCGGCTACCGCCTTAACGACATCGTCCAGGTCTACTTCGAGATCAGCAACCTGACCAACGAGCCGATGCGATTCTACCAGGGTTCGGAAGAATATGTCGCCCAGGAAGAATGGTATGACAGAAAGTTCCTTGTCGGCGTGAAAACAGACTTTTGATCCTGCCTTACTGATCGCTGAACGTTTTCAGAGGTTCAGCTCTTTTTTCTTTGAACCGGATTGCCATAATAAAAAACATGATCAAGCAAACACTTTTCTTTCTGGCTCTGGCAGCAGCCGGATCGAGCATCGCCTCCTGCTGTGGCGAAAACACTGATGCGCTGCAACCTGTTGTCATTACCGAGGCTGTTAAACACGACAGTGAGGATCCCGCTATATGGCTCAACTGCAGCAATCCGGCAGAAAGCCTTGTTTTTGCAACGGACAAAAATAAAGACGGTGCCCTTTACGCCTTCGATCTGTCGGGCAAAGCCGTTGATGAAAAAACCGTCAGGGGACTTGCAAGACCGAACAATGTCGATATTGCCTACGGTTTCGTCCTGAACGGTCAGACAATCGATATAGCGGTCGTCACCGAACGCCTCGAAAACCGGTTACGCGTGTACCGCCTGCCTGACATGACTGCCATCGACAACGGCGGCATCCCGGTTTTTGAAGAAGAGGAGCACAATGCACCTATGGGTGTCGCTCTTTACAGAAGACCCTCTGACGGCAGCATGTATGCCATTGTCAGCCGCAAGAAAGGACCGACTGAAGGAACATACCTCTGGCAGTATCTTCTCGAAGACAGCGGCAATGGTTATGTATCAGCAGGGAAAGTTCGGGAATTCGGTACATGGAGCGGCGTTCAGGAAATCGAGGCCGTCGCTGTCGATAACGAATCCGGTTTTATCTACTATTCCGACGAGGGCGTCGGCATCAGAAAGTACCATGCCGACCCTGATACCCCCGATGCATCCAAAGAACTTGCACTTTTTGCGACTGAAGGCTTCAAGGAAGATCACGAAGGGATCGCTGTCTGGAAAACCGGCATGGATGAAGGCTATATCATTGTTTCCGATCAGGCCGCCGGAAAACTGCGCATGTATGGTCGGCAGGCAGAAAAAAACAGTTCCGGTCATGACCATCGTTTCATCGCCGAGATCAAAACTTCCGCAACAGAAACCGACGGCATCGACGTTAACGCTGTTCTTGTAACGGAAAAATTCCCTGAAGGCCTGCTGGTCGCAATGTCCGATGACAGGACCTACCATTTTTATTCCCTCGAGGATATCCGGAAACGACTTTCCAAGAGAGATCGGTAACAATTGACAGCGAATGCCGGTCTCGTAAAGCAACCCTCCGGTTTTGTTATTTGCATTTATTTTAACATATTAACGATTGTTACCCGCCGATATCAGAAATGCTGATACATTAAACAAACCGAATAATTCAATACGATCACTCACTAAACGGGGATTGGTATGTCAAAAAAAATAGTTGTTCTGGGTGCCGGAACCGGCGGCACGATCATATCCAACAACCTCAGAAGACACCTCCCTGACGAGTGGGAGATCACTGTCATTGACCGTGACAACGAGCACGTCTACCAGCCAGGAATGCTCTTTGTTCCGTTTGACATCCAGAAAGTCGGAACGCTGACAAAACCCAGAAAAAAATATATCCTGCCCGGCATCAACTTTGTCATTGACGAAATAACCCGTATCGACCCGGAAAAAAGGGAGGTCAAAACCAGGAATCATTCCTTTCCCTATGATTTTCTTGTCATCAGCACCGGCTGTAAAATCGCTCCTGAAGAAAATGCCGGCCTTATGGACGCCATGGGAGACAACGCCTTTACCTTTTATTCGCTGGAAGGAGCTGAGCTTCTGCGAAAGAAACTCAAGGAATTCGATGGCGGCAAACTTGTGCTGAACATTGCTGAACTGCCTTTTAAATGTCCTGTCGCTCCGATAGAATTCGTTTTTCTTGCCGACTGGTATTTCAAGAAAAGAGGTATCAGGGACAAGGTCGAGATTGAACTGGTAACCCCTCTCGACGGAGCTTTTACAAAACCGAAGGCATCGGCTGTCTTCGGTGAGTCAGCCAGAGAAAAAAACATTACGATCACACCGAAATTCGAACTCAGTGAGATCAACGGAAAAGAAAAATATATTCAATCGATCCAGGGCGACAGGGTCTCCTATGACATACTCGTCAGTATACCAACAACGATCGGCGACGAGGTCATCAGCGATTCAGGGATCGATGACGGGATCGGTTACGTACCGACCCACCACAACACACTTCAGGCACTGAAACATGAGCGCATCTATATCATTGGCGATGCAACCAATGTTCCGACCTCCAAAGCAGGTTCGGTTGCCCACTACGAAGCTGATGTCGTTGTCTTCAATATCATGGCTGAAATTCACGGTATCAAGCCTGAAGAAATCTATGACGGCCACTCGACCTGCTTTATCGTCTACTCGAAAGGCACCTCGTCACTCATCGACTTCAATTACAAGATAGAACCTCTGCCCGGCAAATTCCCTCTTCCGCATATGGGACCATTCACGCTTCTCAATGAAACCAAAGCCAACTGGTATGGAAAACTCGGTTTCGAATGGCTTTACTGGAATGTCCTTCTTGCCGGCAGGCACCTCGGTATGCCCCCCACCCTCGTCATGGCCGGCAAAGAGGTCGGTTAACACGTGCCCTGCCCCCCATAAGGGCACCTTTTTGCAATGGCATCGATCCGTTTGCCTGACGATACAGCGTAAACAAGGCAGTTGTATCGCACACATGCTCATACATGAGCCGGTATGGAACTGCTTATGCGTTCGGTTTGTTTGTTTTCAGCCACCGGAATAACTTCTGATAGTTGCCGTTCTCTCTCCTCGGGATATTTTAACAAACCTGCTGATATAATATCAGAAGATGAACCCCGTGTGATAACACGGGTTGTCGCAAGAGTTCCGAAAAAAGATTGTGTTTGCCGGAAAAAAAGAAATCCGTAAACTTATTGTCCGCCGATAAAAACGAAAAAAACAGGGCTGCATTTTTCGATATGATAACGATTACAGTGAACGGGGATAAACACGATTGCGAAGAGGGATCAACCGTCGAAAACATCATCGCCATGATTGGCGCAAACAGCAGCAAAGTCGCCGTCGTCGTTAACGAAAACATCGTTCCCCCGGAAAAACGTCGAAACCTGAAGCTTCATGACAATGATCAGGTCGAGATCCTTGCTTTCGCCGGAGGCGGTTGATCACCCTGCGCGATTCCAATAGAACCATGAATGATTTGAAGATAGATACCTATACATTCTCGTCACGCCTTATTCTCGGTACGGGAAAATTCGGTAATACCCGGACAATGATCGACGCCATCCGCGCATCGGGTTCACAGCTTGTTACGGTAGCACTCCGGCGCTTCAATCCCGATCAGCCGGAAGACGACCTTTTCAGCGCACTCACATCGATAGAAGGCCTCACGCTCATGCCCAATACCTCCGGAGCTTCGAACGCAAAGGAAGCGGTGAAAGCAGCGCATATATCGAGGGAATTATCCGGCAGCCCGTTCATCAAGGTCGAGATCCATCCAAATCCCCAGCACCTGATGCCTGACCCCATAGAAACATTCGAGGCCTGCCGTATTCTCGCTTCGGAGGATTTTCTTGTCATGCCCTATATTCCTGCAGACCCGGTGCTTGCCAAAAGGCTCGAGGATATCGGATGCGCTTCTGTCATGCCGCTTGGTTCGGCAATAGGCAGCGGCCAGGGACTTTCGACAATCGACATGGTCAGACTCATCATTCGGGACAGCAACATACCGGTTATCGTCGATGCCGGCCTTCGCTCCCCGTCCGAGGCCTGCGCAGCCATGGAAATGGGATGCGAAGCCGTTCTTGTAAACAGCGCCGTTGCGGTTGCAGGGAATCCTGTGGAAATGGCGTCCGCATTTGCCGAGGCTGTCAACGCAGGCTGCAGGGCAAAAGCTGCAGGGATCATGCCCAGATCAGGCGCCGCCATAGCGACCAGTCCGTTAACATCGTTTCTCGGGAAGACATCATGAACGGACTACCCGGCTGGCTGACCGATCAACAGGAATCTGCCGACATTGAGCCGCTATTGACCAATGCCGAAAGCTTCCCGCTGGAGTCACTCGCTTCTGAATCAAGCGCGATGACCTTGCGCCGTTTCGGGCGAACCATCTCCCTCTATACTCCTCTGTACCTCTCGAATTACTGCTCTAGCGGCTGCGCCTACTGCGGTTACGCTTCCGATCGTACAACCGTACGCCGCAGGCTTGAAACAGAAGAGGTCGAACGGGAGCTTGACAGCATGAAAGCAATGGGGATCGATGACGTTCTTCTCCTGACCGGAGAGCGAACATTCCAGGCTGGTTTTGAGTATCTGAGAGCGTGCGTCGAATTAGCAGCTGCCCGGATGACCAGGGTTTCGGTGGAATCATTCCCCATGAGTGTCAGCGAATATGCCGCTCTGGCAAATGCCGGCTGTACAGGTGTTACCATTTACCAGGAAACCTACAACCCTGAAAGATACCGGAAACTTCACAGGTGGGGACCCAAACAGGATTTCCCTGACCGGCTCGAAATCCCTGAACGTGCGCTTCAGGCAGGCATAAAAAACATCGGGATCGGCACACTTCTCGGCCTTTCTGAGCCCGTTGAAGAGGCTCTGCGACTCTTGCGTCATGTCCGGTACCTTGCAAAAACTTACTGGAAAGCAGGTCTTTCCGTTTCGTTTCCCCGTCTTCGCCCGGAAGCAGGTGGTTTTGAGCCGCCATATGTCGTGAGCGATCGCTTTTTTGCAAGAATGATTTTTGCTTTCAGGATCACAATGCCCGATATCGAGCTGGTACTTTCAACCCGTGAGTCGCCTGCTTTCCGGGACGGCATGGCCGGATTGGCCATAACGCGCATGAGCATTGCCAGCAAAACAACTGTCGGAGGATATTCGCACCCGGCAAAAAGCCGAAAAGGACAGTTCGACGTTCATGACGACCGGGAAGTCGAAACGTTCCGTGCCGCACTGAAAGAAAAAAACATCGAACCGGTTTTCAAGAACTGGGAACCGGTTTACAACGGGCCGAATATCGGTCATGTCGAACCTGCGGAACAATCCTGACTGCCGTCAATAATGCACTCATTCCAGGATTCTATTTGAATGAGCCCTTCTGTATTCCGGTTGTACAGGTAGACCCAGACAGGAACATGCCCACCATTCTCAATATGCACCATCATTTTTTTGCGGACAAACAGCGGAGGATCCTGAGTATCCTTGCCGCATCCTTCATAGCGGTCAAGTTTTTCAAGCACCGGATCGGGTGAGCGTATGCGATAGACTTCCCCTCTCACCCGGTCACCCGGACTCCCCGAGGGTACGGCTCCCGGATATGAGCCGATCCTGAAAAGCTTCGCCTGCAAGAATGCATATCCAAGGAATTCTGCAAAGCGGTCGAGCAGCTTTCTCTCTTCACACGTACCGTTTTGCATCAATGTCCCGTAGACAAACAGATAATCCTCGTTCATCATCCACACCGGTTTATGTCCTTGCTGTTTCGAAAACAGTACCGTCAACAAACAGACCGCCACAATCGGTTCCCGTTCCCGATCTCAAAACGGTGTAGACTTCCCATCCCCCCGGAGAATTATTCAGATCAGAAATATCTTTCATCTTTTAATTTGACTAAGTAAATTTATCATCGCTTTTAGAAGAATAAAGTTCGTTCCAACACTGACCGTTTGACCCTGCCGGAAGATACCATCCATCACGTGCTTTTTTTCTGTTTCGGGTAACGGCTCATTTTTCCTGCAAATGTCTATATCCGCAAAACAACTCGCTGTAATTATTTTTTTCATCCTCGCAGCATCTGTTGCTGCCTGGCTGGCATATACAACCCATGTTTCACCCACCAGAATCGCCGTAGTCTCATTTCCCGGTTTCATGGTCGAGAAAATGGAGCGCGCCAAAACAAATTCCTGGGTACATCTCGAACTTCTTGAGCCTGAAGAACTGGACAAGCTATCCAGGTTTCCTTTCGTCCTGATCCGGGGTCATGGCCTCCGCCTCTCTGCGGATCAACTCGATCTGATAAGAAATGCTTCCGCCAAAGGAACAAAAATCTTCATGGCCGATGTGAACAATCCTGAATACGAGCTGACCAATATTTCAGGAAAAGAACTTGATTATATATCGACCCTTCTCAGAAACAAAGGCTCGAAAAACTTCCGCAGTCTGTTCAACTACGTCCGCAGCGAGATCGACCGCAAAAAGGTATTTCTCGAGTCATACGACGAGCCTGTGATCATTCCAAGAAACTTTCTGTTTCATCTTGAGGAAGAGTTGACTTTTGCCACGGTTGAAGCCTACGAAAAGTACTATCGCGAAAGCGGATTGTATAAGAAAGGCAAACCCCGTGTTGCACTTGTTTCCGGAAATGTCAACATGCAGAACTCCAACCCTGAACATACCGTCAAGCTTATCAATGCACTGGAAAAACAGGAGCTGAACGTTTACTGTATCAATTCGTTCGGAAAAAAAAGGATTGAACTTCTTAAAAAAGTCAAACCTGATATCGTACTGCTCCGTCCGCACGGCAGACTTGCAATGGGGACACAGGACAAGGCGGTCGACTGGCTGAAAGAACAGAACATTCCTGTTCTTACTCCTCAGACCATCTATGGCGAGTACGACGAATGGCTGAAGGATCCGCAAGGCATGTATGGAGGCATGATGTCGATGAGTATCGTCATGCCTGAACTTGACGGAGCAGTGGCTCCATACGCAGTCATTGCCCAGCACAAAAACAAGTCCGGTTATCTGATCTTTGACGGTATCGATAACCGTATTACCGAGTTTTCTGAAATGACCGCCAAACGGCTGAATCTGCAGAACATCAGCAACAGCGAAAAAAAAGTCGCGATATACTATTTCAAAGGCCCGGGTAAAAACTCATTTGTCGCAGCAGGCATGGAAGTGATTCCATCATTGTTCTCTGTTCTGAAAAAGCTGCAGGACGATGGCTATAACGTTGACGGGCTGCCCGAAACAAAAGAAGAGTTCGAAAAGATAATGATGCAAAAAGGGCCGGTACTCGGCTCATATGCACACGGGGCCCTTGACAGTTATATGAAACAAGGCGATCCGCAACTGATCGAAAAAAAGCAGTATGAAAACTGGTGCCTGAAGGCATTGCCTGAAGAGCTCTACCAGGACGTGGTCGAGAAATATGGGGAAGCGCCCGGCAGCTATATGAATCTTGAAAAAAACGGACAGCAATATATCGCCGTCACACGAGTGCAGTTTGGTAATGTCTGCCTTTTGCCACAGCCGCTTCCTGGAATCGGCGATGATACCCAGCAGCTGGTTCATGGAGCGAAAACAGCTCCTCCGCATACCTATATCGCATCATATCTCTGGGCCCGGTACGGATTCGATGCCGATGCAATTCTTCATTTCGGGACACATGGCAGTCTCGAGTTCACTCCCGGCAAACAGGTTGTTCTTTCCGACTATGACTGGCCTGATCGCCTGATAGGAACAACGCCGCATTTTTATGTCTATACCATCAACAACATAGGCGAGGGAATTATCGCCAAACGCCGCAGCTACGCGACGCTTTTGACCCACCTCACTCCTCCGTTCATGAAAAGCGGTTTGCGCAGCGAACTGGAACAGCTCCACCGTAAACTTGACAGATATAACAGCCTTTCCGATGGACCTGTCAGGGAGGAATATGCCCGTTCGGTTAAAGTGCTGACCGAAAAACTCAATATTCATCGCACCCTGAGTATCGATTCAACAAAAAACTACGACAACGCTGTCATCGACCGTATTCATGAACACCTTGAAGAAATCGAACAGGAAAATGTCACTGCCGGTCTCTATACTCTTGGTGTCCCATACTCAAAAAGCAAACTGAACAGTTCGGCACGGATCATGTCTCTCGATCGCGTGGCCTTTTCACTGGCTGAACTTGATGTCATACGCGGCAACATAACACCCGAACAACACCGGAACACGATGTTTGTCTCCAAGCGCTATCGCCCTAAAGCATCGAGGATCATACGACAAGTCATGCAGGGAGCAGCTCCGGCAAACCTCATCGCCTCGCTGGTCTCAAAAGAAGAACTCAGCATGGCTGAAAGCTGGCAAGAGGAAAACAGGGAGATCGATCTTCTGGCTCTTATGTTGAGCCAGACCGCTACAAGCGAAACAAAAGAAAAAAAGGTCGACGAAGAACAGCTGCCGAAGCTGATCGCAAAACTGTGCACCGAGGCAAAAAACCGCGAGTATATTGAAAAATTGCAGTCAGACAAAGTCTTTGAAAGAGCAACGCAGATGCTCGATGCCGGCAAAAGGGCAAAAGCGAAAAAACTTGCCGAGAAAATGAAAGGAATGGCACCGGAAATGTTCGAAGCCATCTCCATTGCAAGCCAGCCCGACATGCTCGACCTGCTCAGACTGATGCAGAACGACTCTTTACGCACCAAAACATTTGAACTGCTGAAAGACGACGAACTGGCTGACAAGATCAAAGCCGAGCACACGGCATTGCTTAAAAAACAAGCCGGAACATGCGACCTACCGGAATATGTCAGATGGCTGGAACTCGTGTTTTCCGGCACTATTGAACAACAGACAGAATCCTACACGCTCGAAACACTGAAAAAAGGAATGGAGATCCTGGAATTCATACAGGACAGCACCGATTCTTTTGGCTACTGCGAAAACAAAAGCTATTCAGAACACTTCGCAGACACAAAACAGTGGCACGTGGCTTTTGAAAAAGCGATATCGGTCGTCAACCGTCTGACCGGCCGGAAAGAAGAGCGCAAGGCAAGCTATGCCAAGGCAGTTTTGAAAATAAGGGATACGATCACAAGTGCAGAAGAACACAGGACAAACCTTGCCAAAAGTCCCGGTCTTGAACATGCCGCTATCCTCAATGCCCTTAACGGCGGCTATACAGCGCCTTCATCAGGCGGCGACCCTGTCGTCAATCCGCTCGCTCTTCCAACAGGTCGAAACATGTATGCCGTCAATGCAGAACGTACGCCATCGGAAGAAGCATGGAAAGTAGGCAAACGTCTGGCCACCTCTCTGCTCGAAAAGGAAAAAGCGCTGAAAGGCCGTTACCCGAAAAAAATAAGCTTCACACTCTGGTCAACCAATTTCATTTCTACAGAAGGAGCGACTATCGCCCAGATCCTTTACCTTCTGGGCGTTGAACCTGTTCGTGATGCAATGGGCACTGTCCATACTCTTCGGCTCATACCGATAGAAGAACTGAAGAGACCCAGGATCGATGTCGTCATACAGACGTCCGGACAACTGCGTGATATAGCAGCCTCACGCCTTGATCTCATAAACAGAGCGATCATTCTGGTATCGGAATCGAAAGATGCAGACAGCCTGAATTATGTAAAGCGCGGCCTTCTGGATGCAGAAAAATATCTTCTCGAAAAAGGCTTTTCTCCTCTTGATGCACGTAAATACTCTTCCAAACGCATTTTTGGCGGCATCAACGGCAACTACGGCACCAACATCATGGGGCTCGTGGAAAAAGGAGACGCATGGGACGATGAAGAAGAGATCGCCCGTCAATATCTTGACAACATGGGCGCCATCTATGAGAGCGGCGAAGACTGGGGAACCTTTCGAAAAGGAATTTTCGAAGCTGCCCTTCAGAATACCGAAACCGTTGTCCAACCTCGTTCGAGCAACACCTGGGGACCTGTGAGTCTCGACCATGTCTATGAATTCATGGGAGGGTTGAATCTCGCAGTCAGATCGGTGACCGGTAACGATCCGACAGCGTATTTCAACGACTTCAGAAACGTGAACCGTCCGAAAATGCAGGAACTCAAAGAGGCCATAGGAGTTGAAACAAACTCTACTGTATTCAACCCGAAATACATACAGGAACTCTTGAGAGGCGAGGCCTCATCAATGGAAAAATTCGCCGAGACATTCCGTAATACCTATGGATGGAACGTCATGAAACCATCGGCCATCGATGACTATGTCTGGAACAACTATCATGACATCTACGTAAAAGACGTACTGGATCTCGACGTGAGGGAGCGATTCGAAGCTGAAAACCCCTATGCCTTGCAGGAAATGAGTTCGGTGATGCTGGAGACCGCCCGTAAAGGCTACTGGAAGGCTTCTCAAAGTCAACTTCGGGAGCTTGCAGAACTTCATGCCGAACTGGTACGCGACCATGAAGCAGGGTGCAGCGGCTTTGTCTGTGACAATGCAAAACTCAGGGACTTCATCGCAGAAAAACTATCCACAGAACTCGCAAAAAACTATCGTACAGCAATCAGCAAAGCCCGGGACATACCGCTCGATACCGACAAAAAAAGCGTTGTCCTGAAAAAAGATGAGACAGAGAAACAACAAAAGAAACAGACCGGGCAGCAAAGCGAAGAGAAAAACAACGATACCTTGTGGATCATCGCAGCAGTTGTCCTGCTGCTCCTGCTCTTTTTTGCACTTAAAAGACTCCGCAGATAGAGAGCCTGCTGTCTTCACCTGAACTGCAACGATCGTCTGAAGAACGGTTAAAACAGCTTTCCTCTATACATCATGGAACTGCTCTTTCAGATCATACTGATTCTTGCCCTCTTGCAATACAGCTCCAAAGCCGCCCTTTTCAAACATTGGGGCGGCATGTCGCTCTTTGCATGCATTGCAGGGCTTATAGCATATCTGCTCTATCCGGAGATCATCACGATAGAAAGCAATGTATTTGAAAAACTTCTTTCTGACCGGCAGTCGGTTTCCTCGTTCGCCGTTCTTGTTACCATTGAGGCAATCTGCAGTATGCTGATCAGCATCGGTTTGCTCGACAACCTGTTTTCCAGCAAAAAAAAACCGTTGCTCGACACCCTCAAGTTTTTCCCCGGTATCCTGATCGTCGGAGCAGTCTTTTACTTTGAACTGCAACTCTTCCGGCACTTTGCAGGCATAGATTTTTTCGAAATGGCACTTCTCGTTTCCTTTGCGCTCACATCGGGAATATTTCTAACTGCCTTCTGCATCAAAAGAGCACTTCCGGACGACACATCGCGTTTCGAACTGATCTTTCTGACAAACATAATGCTGCTCTTCCTCTCGGTACTGCTCAATGCAGGCCTTGCCGATTACAACGCAAGCAGCTATCAGGCTGATTTCGAACCGGAAAAACTGGCCGTTTTCATCGGCATCACAACAGCTGGAGTCCTGATCGGATATATACTCTACAACATCAGAATTGCAGTACGACGGTTCAGACGCGATCAGCATCCGCCCGATGCATCGTAAAGGGCATTCATATTCCGGAACACGCAAAAACAGTAAACTTTCAAACATACAGTCATGGATATTATCACCAACACGCTTTACTGGCTATCGACCGGACTTCTTGTGCCGGTAATTGTCCTGCTCCTGCTGTTTTTTTTCAGGGCCCTGTTGCTGGGCGGCAGCTTTTACGGTCAGTTTATAGACAGGAACAAAAACAACAGAGCAATAAAAAAACAGCTCATAAACAGGAAGCTTGAAGAACTGTCGGTCGATGGTTTTTCAGATAAACAGCGGAAAAGCAACGAACTGGTTCAAACGATTCTTGAAATGCTTGAAAAAGAAAACAACCGTGCCGGGCTTGACAAGCTGATCGGTGATTATGAAATCATCGCGGACAAGGATCTTGGAAAATCCAGGATACTCAGCAAACTGGGGCCGATGCTTGGGCTGATGGGAACCCTGATACCCATGGGACCGGCTCTGGTGGCTCTGGCTGTCGGCGATGTGGCATCGATGGCCAGCAACATGCAGGTCGCTTTTGCCACAACGGTTATCGGTCTTTTTATCGGGGCGATCGGATTTGTCACCCTGCAGACCAAGCAACGCTGGTATGCCGACGACATGAACACCCTTGACTTCATCGCGGATTCAATAACCGAAAAGAAACTGAACAATCGGCCGGAGGAAAGGAAATCATGAGAAAAAGACGACTCCTGAACACGCCTGAAGACAATGACCCTCTTTCATCATTGACCAACCTCTTTGATGTGGCTATGGTGTTTGCTGTAGCCCTGATGGTTGCCCTTGTCGCCCGTTACAACATGCTCGAGCTGTTTTCTAAGGAAGATTTCACCATGGTCAAGAATCCCGGCAAACAGAACATGGAAATCATCACGAAAAAGGGCGAGAAGATCGAAACCTACAAGGCATCCGACGAGGAAAACCGGACCGGCCGGAAAGGGAAAAGAATAGGCTCAGCGTATCAGCTTGAGAACGGTGAGATCATCTACATACCCGACTGATGTATCAACGTTCAAACCAGGCCCTCAAAATAAAACAAGCCGCCAGGAAGCGGATTCCAGGCGGCTTGTTGTCATTACCGACTCGCGATAAGCTCACTCAACGTTCACAGAAAAGGTCAGCTCGATATCGGACCATGATTTACCATAGTGCCAGGCCGCAGTGCAGAGATTTGCAAACTCTTCAAACGCTTTACTGGCATTGTAATCCAGAACGTCCGTTGAGCCTTTTGCAGTAAGCACACCGTCGGTTACAGTGTATGGCATTTCGACGACTTTCGTCACACCATTCAGGGTGACTTCCAGGTCAACTTTGGCATCATCAACGCCGACTACTTTAGCCGTTGCTGTTTCTTTCTTGGCCAGATTATCCACAAATCCCTTGACGATGTTCTCATCCCTGGTCGGAAGGATCATATCCGGCCAATCACCGCCCTTACCGTTGTTTTTGTCGGCAGATGAATCGACAGATCCCAGCTTCACTTCAAGAGTAGTACCTGTAAGCTTGTTATCAGGTGAATTCACCGTAAAATCCTTAAAGGTAATACCGGCTATAGAATATGACTTGTCTTTAGCACCATAGGCTGTAAAACTGAATGCAAATGAATCCTTGTCAAAACTGTATGCTTTACTTTCCGCCTCTTCGCCTGAGACCTCTTCAGTTTCCTGTTCTGATCCGGCTTTCTGTTCTGACTCAACTTTCTGTTCTGGTTCCGCTTTCTGTTCTGGTTCCGCTTTCTGTTCAGAAGCACCTGAACAACCCGCAAAGATGAAGGCTACAACCATCATCAGTAATGACAACTTCCGCATATCCTCTATATTTATTTGGTTTGAATAAAAATTAAGAACAAACAGTACACTATTTACCATTTATTCTTTTCACTTCCAAGTTTATGCTTTCTGCGCCATCCAGACCTGAATACCCGATATGGTGTCAGCTTCTACCACACTGAAACCCGCTGAAGAGAGCATGAGTTGCATTTTTTCTTTCGGGTATGTCTTCAGATTGTAGGGTCGTTTGAACAATAGGCCGATCAGCGACGATTCACCGGAGAATGTGGTAAATACCAGGCGGCCTTTTGGTTCGAGCACACGGGATATCTCACTCAACAGCAGTTCGGGATGCTCGATGAAGAAGAAGGCGTTGGCACATGCTGCACAGGAAAAGCTTTCATCCGGCCAGGGAAGCGATTCAGCATTGCCTTCCACCACCTCGGCCACACCGCTCTGTACCGCAGCCTTGTTTCTCTCGATGGTCAATTCCACCATATCGGCACTATGATCAATTGCCGCTGCGCGGTTCACTATCCGTAACGCCATCTCGAAGAGCACCCCGCCGCCACAGGCAACCTCGAGATAGGTATCGTCATTTTTGAGATCGAGTTTTTCCAATATTATTCGAAAAGACTCCCGATGCGCCCTGGGATCCACGTACATTCGCTTTCCCAGCCATCCCGAGGGTTTACGGGCCGTTACATCCCTGAATTTTTCCAGCATTCTCTTCATATGGGCACCTCTATATATTGTCATGAGCGGTTCAAGTGCAAGGCGAACGGAGCGGAGAAACCGGAGTGTACACAGAGTACATGAGGATTT
>JANQHB010000039.1 GCA_028277225.1 Chlorobium sp. | reverse complement strand
AAGGTTCCCGGTGTATCCAATCTCGGACCTCGTGGCATAATACTAACTCGTTTAGTGCTTGATGGTATTCCTCAGTTCTCTTGAATATACATGTTCTTTGCGACTTATTGTGTTTACGGAACAACGTCCCATAGTTTTGCATATTTACTTTTTTCACTACTTTTAAAAATAACTTAGATGATACAACAATGAATGAATGGTCGAAAAGAATAACGATCAACCCTGAACAATGCGGAGGCCGTCCGTGTATCAGAGGTTTAAGAATACGGGTGATCGATATATTGGATTTGCTGGCTGCGGGGCTTTCTTACGACGAAATAATCGAAGAATTGCCTGATATCGAAAAAGAAGACATCGTGGCTGCGCTCAAATACGCAAGCCGTAAACTGGATCACCCTGTAATTGCAGCATGACTCTTTGGATTGATGCGCACCTTTCTCCCTCCATTGCCGCCTGGATCAATCGCAATTTTCCGGCTATAAACGCTAAGTCAGTTCGCGCATTACATCTTCAAAATGCAAGTGATCAAGAAATTTTCGAGGCTGCACGGGAAGCCCATGCGACAATTATGAGCAAGGATTCAGACTTCCTGAAACTGATCGACAAGTTAGGATATCCTCCAGCAATTATCTGGATCACATGCGGTAATACTTCTAACCAGAAAATGAGGGACATTCTGGGCTCTTCTCTCGAAAAAGCTGTCGCGTTAATCTCTTCTGGAGAACCGGTTGTTGAAATCAGCGACAAAGATTGATTTTGCAATCAGGAGTAGAAAAACGATTGCCATACCTCCGAACCTGAAAGAATTGGCCGTGGTCAGTATACCCGCTATATGCGACAAAAAAAGCTGAAAACGGGGTGAACGATTAAATTGTCATAACATGAGAGGACAACAGCATCATTTGTCCAGATAGACATCTTTTCGATGGCGAACCCTGACAATGCGTATAAGCAGCTTCTCGTCTATAACCTCGTACACAATCCTGTAACCAGCCACTCGAACCCGAAACAACCGGCTGGCCCCCTTAATCTTACGTACTCCTGAAGGTCGAGGGTTGGCCGCCAATGACTGAACGGCATCGACAATACGAGGGACTATTGTTTTATCGATCCGTTTTAACTCTTTTAATGCCGAAGGCTTCCACTCAATCCGATACGTATCCATCCCGTTTCAGCTCTTCCATAACTTTGTTATGAGCAATACCGGACTCATCGCGCCGTTCCGCAGCCACAGCAAGATCATTCAGGTCTTCGAGCAGTTCCTCGTACTCCTTAAGAGGCAAAATCACTGCTCGTTTGTGACCTTTGGCATCAGTTATGTAGTCAGGATTCAAGTCTTTGACTGATATCATGTCCTCTCCGTTTTCATATTCTTATACATCAATGTAACAGAAATCATCTTTATCTTTGAAAATCACGCAACGATACCCCTACCGGCTCAAGCCTAACCAGTCTTCAACCAAACTGGGTACCACAAAACACAGAAAAAACTACCCAATACGACTGAAAAGAGCAATCGAGGATTTTCTCTTGAAGTCGATGGGTCAAACTGTTTGTAATTGCCAGCACAGGTGATGAAGAAGAAAGAGATGTTTTTGCCTATGAACGACTGAACAACTGCTGACAAACGGCTGTATGAGCAGCGATTCGGCGGGAGTAGCCCTTGGAAGAACGTTGAGGCCACGACCTCGTGCGGGACAATTTGGGCCTCTCACTCGAATCCCGGAATCTGGATAAAGGATGCTTGACAGCCGTTCATCAGCATGTCGCATACTCATAACGATAAGGTACGAGATTCTGCAATAGTGAGCAACCCGCCGCTCCAGAACATGCTTTTCGAAGCACTTGGCGGGATTATTTTTGAATGTCTGTAAATTGTTTTTGGAACTTTCACTATAGGATGTCCCGTATTAACGTATTAATTGACACAAAGCGGGTTGCAGTGACTTTTGTGATCAGGTTACAGCGTTTCGGACAATTTGTCAAGAATTATGTCTGAAACCTCTTCACTGCCTTCTTCGTGCACACCCCAGACGGGCCGTGCGGGGAACGTCGCTTTTGTGCGGCCTTCTTTGAACTGGTGGTATTTGAGATATTCCACCGAGGTGAGGTAGAGGCTGCCGCCGCGCTCTTTGTAGTCGAGGCTGTTGCGGAGGGTTCCTTTGTCGATCAGGGGTTTGCTCGATCCTTTTCGGGCGATGGTGCTCGCTGCAAGCGGTTTATACTTGACCGGGCGGCCGCCTTCTCTGATAGTCTGCACCGCACTGCCAGCCAGCACGGTGCCGATTTCGCGCAGGACCTGCGGATGTTCGAGGGTTCTTGTGAGTGCGGCCGGGAAGTCGTTTATCCGTTTCCGGGCTTCTTCGAGGCCGATGATCCGGACGGTTATCGTGTTCATTGTTGCTTTTTCCTGTTTTTTTTCTTAACGTGCTTTCGAGGTAGGGATGTTCCCCTTACGGGGAAGCTCAGGGAACCTCATCTGGACCCGCTAACCTTGCCTCTTTTTTTATACACTCTTTCCCCTTCCCGCTGTTTCTCGATGTATCCTTCAGCCTTGGAGTAAAAGGCTGTTGTTCCTTTCCAGCTATCTTCTGTCTTGTCACACACCATAAGGACGTATCGCCGTTCCCCTTGTTTGTTCGTTACCGCTTTGACATAGTGGGGTTTCAATCCACGCGCCCGCGAGGGGCGCGACCGCCGGCAAGATCGAAGTGCTGAGTTCCGATATAGGTTTCAATTCCATATTGGTGCAATTATAAGCGGTGTTTGCTTCGCGTGACCGACATGTGTCGGAGTTTCAATTCCATATTGGTGCAATTATAAGGGTTTATTGAGGCGGGAGATAGCAATCCTTTTCTAAGTTTCAATTCCATATTGGTGCAATTATAAGTCACGCACGATGACGACTTGCTGGCAGTGCAGCATGTGTTTCAATTCCATATTGGTGCAATTATAAGGGGAAGCGGTTTTTGACCTCCTGCAGCTTGGCGTACGTTTCAATTCCATATTGGTGCAATTATAAGCTGGAGTACGCAGAATTTGATCGTTCCGGTCGTCGCAGTTTCAATTCCATATTGGTGCAATTATAAGCAGGTTGGCTTCACTCAGGTTGGCTCCCCTCAGGTGTTTCAATTCCATATTGGTGCAATTATAAGCGTCACCGTGTCATCGAGCCCGGCCCAGCGGTTTGTGTTTCAATTCCATATTGGTGCAATTATAAGATTGTTCGCCCCGCTCGCAAAGCCAGATACTTTTAGTTTCAATTCCATATTGGTGCAATTATAAGGGGGGCCGCATGGGGCGGGTTTTTATTAACAAAAAGGTTTCAATTCCATATTGGTGCAATTATAAGCCTAATCCTCCATCATTAACAGCCCAAGGCGGTTTGTGTTTCAATTCCATATTGGTGCAATTATAAGCGACATTGAGGCAAAACTCATCCCCGCACAAAATCACGTTTCAATTCCATATTGGTGCAATTATAAGAGCACTCGCAACCGCGGGAGATACAACATCCTTCTGATGTTTCAATTCCATATTGGTGCAATTATAAGGAACATCTCTGCATACACTGGATTAGGGCTTTTCGTGGTTTCAATTCCATATTGGTGCAATTATAAGTGAGGTTTTCGATCAGCCTTAAACTACTTCGGGTCCGGTTTCAATTCCATATTGGTGCAATTATAAGGCAGCTGCAGGCGCGGCTGTGGGTGCATATGACTCGAGTTTCAATTCCATATTGGTGCAATTATAAGAACGCTCGTGTTCAAGCTGGACGACCAGGTCAAGGCGGTTTCAATTCCATATTGGTGCAATTATAAGGTCACCCGCGGGAAACCTTTGCTGTCCGTGCTGGGTTTCAATTCCATATTGGTGCAATTATAAGGGAGATTAGTAATCTTGTGCAACATTATCGTGATATGGTTTCAATTCCATATTGGTGCAATTATAAGAAGGAGCAAACTCTTACGCAACAAAAGATGCGTAAGAGTTTCAATTCCATATTGGTGCAATTATAAGTTTATCAGGGAGACACCTCCTATTGATCGTTGTATTGGTTTCAATTCCATATTGGTGCAATTATAAGACATCAACAATGCGCACCAGAGAGCTGGTGTTGCAGGTTTCAATTCCATATTGGTGCAATTATAAGCCAAGCCGCGGGAATCGGGCGCACAGCCTTTTACAGAGTTTCAATTCCATATTGGTGCAATTATAAGGCCCATGATTACGAGGTCAAGCTTTTCCGTGTATGCGTTTCAATTCCATATTGGTGCAATTATAAGAATTCATGAGTTTCTCCGTTTCGGCGCGACATACGTGTTTCAATTCCATATTGGTGCAATTATAAGACATACGTATAGCCTCGTCGTGATTAGATGCGACGAAGTTTCAATTCCATATTGGTGCAATTATAAGCATTACCATCGCCCCACACGGGCGCCGTGGTACCCAAGTTTCAATTCCATATTGGTGCAATTATAAGTTGGAGCGCTCCCTCCGTTAGTGAGCCACGTTATCGTGTTTCAATTCCATATTGGTGCAATTATAAGCCAACCATCGAGGAGTAGCCCCCCCGGTCGCGTTTTCGTTTCAATTCCATATTGGTGCAATTATAAGTTACCAACAGGCAATCCTAAATAATCACTCAATGATTGTTTCAATTCCATATTGGTGCAATTATAAGCATACCTAAAATTGCAAATAGTCAATGGTCTAATAAGTTTCAATTCCATATTGGTGCAATTATAAGAAAACTGTAGTGGTTAATTGTAGATATGTGACAAAAGTTTCAATTCCATATTGGTGCAATTATAAGCGGCACGCTCACACTATCTGACTTTTGAGGAGTCGGAGTTTCAATTCCATATTGGTGCAATTATAAGCCGCCTCCTCCGGATGATCCCTGATCATCCGGATCCGTGTTTCAATTCCATATTGGTGCAATTATAAGTCGCCTTTGGCCAGAAAAACCGCGGGCTGTTCTGCGTTTCAATTCCATATTGGTGCAATTATAAGTATGAGAAATACAAGGAAAACAAAGAGATCGGTTTCGTTTCAATTCCATATTGGTGCAATTATAAGGTTTTGTTGCAAGGTATTCTGCCAGCCGTTGCTCGAGTTTCAATTCCATATTGGTGCAATTATAAGCGGAAATGAGTGACGAGTACAGAGATATCAGAAAGGTTTCAATTCCATATTGGTGCAATTATAAGAGCGACTCCTCGACTGCATTGAAATCGTTTGAATAGGTTTCAATTCCATATTGGTGCAATTATAAGGGGAGCCTCCGACTCCGCTGCAGCTCGTCGCAAAATCGTTTCAATTCCATATTGGTGCAATTATAAGAAAAACTTTTGCAAATCAGACTTATGCAAAGAAGCATGTTTCAATTCCATATTGGTGCAATTATAAGCAGATTGATGAGGATCGTTTGTTAATCATTAAAAAAGTTTCAATTCCATATTGGTGCAATTATAAGCGATAAGCGACGACCCCGCGGCTATAGCCGCGGCAATGTTTCAATTCCATATTGGTGCAATTATAAGTAGTCGCTGTCAAGGCAGATCTCACGTATCAGTAGTTTCAATTCCATATTGGTGCAATTATAAGCCTTTGCGCATTATCCATGACAATTTTAAATATTTTAGTTTCAATTCCATATTGGTGCAATTATAAGTGGTCGAGGTGGTTATTATGGCTGCTAGGAAAACTGTTTCAATTCCATATTGGTGCAATTATAAGCCGCCTCCTCCGGATGATCCCTGATCATCCGGATCCGTGTTTCAATTCCATATTGGTGCAATTATAAGGATTTAACGCGTCATTCTCGGAACATGGTATAATCAGTTTCAATTCCATATTGGTGCAATTATAAGTATAGCCGCGGGGTCGTCGCTTATCGGTGGTATACTGTTTCAATTCCATATTGGTGCAATTATAAGCCCGCCGGAGGATCCGACGAGGGCGGATCCTCCGTGTTTCAATTCCATATTGGTGCAATTATAAGCCTGTGCTTGGTGATACGTTTATCAAGGAGACTCCTCGTTTCAATTCCATATTGGTGCAATTATAAGGCCTGAGCAAATCGTTCAAGGACTCGTAGACAAACGTTTCAATTCCATATTGGTGCAATTATAAGGAGAGATGAGAAGAGCAGTGCTTTCCGTCCTGACAACGTTTCAATTCCATATTGGTGCAATTATAAGCAGGGATCCTCGGCGGATGATGATGTGTTTGGTTATCGTTTCAATTCCATATTGGTGCAATTATAAGATTTATCAGGGTAAGGAGTATTTTGCGGTATCTAAATAGTTTCAATTCCATATTGGTGCAATTATAAGCTCCTTACAAACGAGTCAAGCCGGGCACACTGTAAACGTTTCAATTCCATATTGGTGCAATTATAAGGCATTAAATCCTTTGCCGTTACCACTAACAGTACCCAGTTTCAATTCCATATTGGTGCAATTATAAGTCGCACAGACTGAATCTAGTGACGCTACTACTCCGCGTTTCAATTCCATATTGGTGCAATTATAAGAAAAATGCATACGCATATTATCCATGACAGGAAATTTGTTTCAATTCCATATTGGTGCAATTATAAGATGATATTGCAGATTATGTGTTGCTTGATGTTAATAAGTTTCAATTCCATATTGGTGCAATTATAAGAATTGCGAGCATCATGGATAAACGCAAGCATATTAGCGTTTCAATTCCATATTGGTGCAATTATAAGGTTTTCGCGAATTTGGGAGAGCAGGCTGTACTCAATAGTTTCAATTCCATATTGGTGCAATTATAAGCGGGATAAGTACGGAGAATGTGCCGGAGAACGGTTTATGTTTCAATTCCATATTGGTGCAATTATAAGCCGTGATGTATTCGGCTGAAAAACAGCTATTTTATTGATGTCTGATCATTAAAATCGCAGGAAATTGTCGTCAGGGTGTAATAACCGGAAAAAACCGGGACTCCGACGACATTTTTAATTTATTACTTTCATTGGAGATAGTAAAGCAATGCGTTTTTTTTAGGAAGGGCTTCCACATTCAAAAAGATCATCACGGCTGCCCGACGACACTCTGCATTTTGTATGGACAGGCTAAGCCCAGCAGTATTCATAATATGCGCATGTTTTGCAGAAATTTTTGTTATTCCGTTCTGGAGAGTCTTTCTGATTGACAATGCCCGTCATATCATTGAAAATCTTCTGGATTTTCTGTTCATCATCTTTTGTCAGTTCAACCTGAAGATTTTTTTTGAGCTTTGGGTAGTCAAGCCTTCCTGTAACACCTGTCACTCCTGATATTTTAAGGTAATACAGATAATACTTCAGTTGCCAAAGATGGGCTTCTTCCATCTTATCCGATTTTTTCACCTCATGCACCACCTTGTGCCGTTTATCGTAGAAATCGAGTACGGCTCCATTGCTTAGCTGAATTTCATGTCGCTCGTCAGGATACGTAGTTTCGCTAATGAACTTGCCTTCTTCCACGGCATTGAAATCGCTCTCAAACTGCAATTGCCGATCGAACAGCCACAATTTCCGGTGACAAATGAAATAGTAGCTGATTTTTGTTCCGTTGACTCTTGGATTGAGCATGAAGCATCAGATAAAATTGGACGCTGGTCGTTTTTCCGTTCCGATGATTTCCTTGTTCATGTATTTCCCGTTCAACTCGAAAAAGATAACTGAATCCGTTTCGTCATTGCAAAGCCTGGCCGCTTCATATTTCAGCTTCTGATATGCAGCAGGAGTCATCTCGCCTTCGAAGACCGAATTCTGTATGTGATGAAGATAGCGCCGAAATATTTTCAGCATTTTTCCAACACGCTTCTCTCCGACGTCATAAACGGCTATGTAATACATCTTTATTCAGAATTTGAGATTTAGAGCTACCACCAGCTTCTGAACGCCTGGTAGGTTTCTTCACCGATAAGGTGCTTGATAAGCTTATAACATTCGAGGCGGATAAGCCTGCGGTATGAAACATTCCTGCCAAGACCGCGATGTTTTATTGTTGTACGCATTCTCTCTTCAAATTCCTTGACTACGATTTTTCGGCCCGCATCGTTCAGGTGACAGAAATTCAGAGCGCTGGTAAAATGCTTTGCCTGAATTGCTCTGGTGTTGACCAGCTTGAAAATCATCCGGTCAACAAACATTGGTTTAAAAATTTCAGCCAAATCGAGGGCGAGAGAAAACCGACGCTCTGAAGGTTCGTGAAGAAATGAAATGGTAGGATTGAGTTGCGTTCTATAAATTTCCGTAAGACACGCAGAATACATCAGGCTGTTACCGAATGACACCAGTGCATTGACCGCATTGTCCGGTGGACGTTTTACCCGTTCCGAAAACGAAAAGGCAGGATCAGCCGAGCGAAGCAGATGTTGCCATGCCTGATAGTAGACTTTACGAATATTCCCTTCGATACCCATCAGTTCGGGAACATCCGGAGCTTCCCCGATACCAGCCAAAAATGATTCGATCTGTGCTATAGTATGAAAGAGTAATTTCAGATTATCATGCCCTATAACGCCCTGCCGTGAATCTGCTGTATAGTATTTCAGGTTCCTCGCGATGTTCGCTGCCGCTGCACCTATAAGCTCGCGGGCAAGTACCATCCGTTTTTTCTTTGAACTGTAGTGCTTCACCTGATGCACTACCACATACCCTGACAATAAATGCTCACGCGGATAGTACGAACCGGAATAAAACCCGTAATAGTTGAACAGATGCAGGGGAATGCGGTTCCTGGTCAGAAAATTCAGAAATTTTGAATTGAAACTGACTTCCCCGAAAACAAAAAACGAATCAATGTTGTTTATCGGAATCACTCTCCTGCCGTTGGTATCGAGCTGTGTATCATCCACCGGATTGAGCCCATAGGTCTCCTGTTCATCTGGCTCAAGGTACATCGAAGGGTCTGTTTCAACCGTCACTTCTTTCTGCGTTGCATGCGGCACAAAAGAAATGGTGTTCTCCTTCCGCATGAGAACACCATTCGAAAAAATATAAAACGGCTGTTTTGTCGGAATCGAGAGAGGCATAAGACAAAAAGTATCAGGGATGACTTATGTTAACCACTGTCTTTTTTATGATGCTCCAGGAATTTGGTGCTCATAATCGAACGTACTCAGTTTTTCAATCAAAGATTTCTCCGCTTCAACGAGAGCAGAAACGGATTCTTTTTTTGTTCTGATATAACCACTTGCCGCTAAAGTAATATAAGTCTCAACATCATCCATCTCCTCCTCTATGATTGGCTCGGCCCTGTTTTCTTCATCTTCCTTCAACTTTGCCCTGATGCTGCCCGCAATTTTATTTGCATTGCCTGAAATAGAAATAGCCAAAGTTTCCATCAAACTGAACGTACGCGCCTGGTTTGAAGTAATTGACCAGTTAATAATCGCGTTAGCAAGCCCTTTAATCAAACGTTCACGTTTTTCCCTCGGGGCAAGCATACACGCACCGAAAACGTTTTCGGTTTCTGTCCATCCGGCTTGGCGCAGATGCGCTTCCGTTTCTTCCGAAATTTCCGGTTCCATTTTGCTCAGAGACACGCAAAATAACCGGCGCAAATCAATCGCGATGTCCTGAACAAAAAGCCCCGTCGCTCTTCTGTTATCAGGAATCCACTTTCTGTTCAGGCTTCTGTCTTTTCCAAGCAAAAGGTCTGTAATTTCTTCTACACTTAATACCTCTCCTTTATCATTCCTCACAATAACTTCATTGTTTGGCCTATCACTTCGGTCAAAAGAAATATTTTCCGAATCAACGCCTGAAAGCAAGGGATGCAGTCCTCGCATTGCCGAAATGGAAAGTGGGCTTCTTCTTTTTACGGTTCGATCTTTTCCACCTTTGGCGGCTTTCATCCAGCCTCCAAATAGCTGGTCTGAATATGTCGGGTCGCAAGTTGCATACACTTCACCTTCCTTCATCACGCCTTTTTTATCCACATCAAATAAAAACGTGGTCGGTGATGGCACCTGACTCAACTCTTTTGAGAGTGCGTCAAGAATTGAACGTTTGATCTGTTGCCCACTGGAATAGGGAATACGGCGGTTGAATTGAGGGTCGTAATATGATTTTTGCCCGTCTGCAACACAAAAAACGGTATGCTCCGCTCTTTTGAGCGTTCTAACATAAATAGTGCTCATGTTCATTTTTTTAGGGTTTATATATTTCTTTCTCGCTCTGCATAGGCGTAGTCAAATTTCAGTAACACGACAAAGTAGCCGAAATCCTCAGCTGACATCAGATGAACTTTATCACGCAAACTCTTGAACATTTCAAGCTTGCTTTCATCAACATCTTTAATCAATGTTGTAAGTGCATCTAAAAAGGGCTTCTTGCTTTTAGCTGCTAACAGTTCGGACTGAATAAGATTTTTTCTATCGGTCCTTGTTGAGCCTTCTCTATGCTCGTGAAGCGCTTCAGCAACTTCGGCGGTATATTTCAGAGATTCTTCTTTGTTTTTTGTTATCATAGCTATTAACCATGTTTTGTAGGTTCTGAAAATAATAATGTTTTCATAATCTTTTTGTTCGGCATTGTTTTTACGAGTCATATAATCTTCTTCCGATTCTCCTTTTTTTTGAAAAATCTGTGGCTTTGCTAATCTTAGGTTAGAATCTTTTCCGTAATATTTTCTTAATTCTTTCGGCTCTAAAGCTTGCAATCCTATAGACCCCAATTCGCAAGCGCGTTTTATATGGAGACCGAAAAGCAACTCATACTTCTGCCTATCATCAAATGCTGCTTTCTCTCCGAATAATATTTTATAGTAATCGATTATTCGTTTTGCTTGAGGAAAATAAAATGGATAAAACCCAAGTGTTTTATTTGTTTGGCCTAAGCTATAAATATACCCATTAAATATTTGTGAAGAAAATTGATTTGAAATATTAAAAAAAAGTTCACACCAATTTATTGTATTGATCTCAATCACTTTATTATTAACGGAAAATACATTCTGGGAATGAAGTCGTGCGAAATCAAAATCATCACCAAATCGTTTACCTTTCCCATATGCGAAATTTAGCCATTGGCCATTCCATGTATTGATTTGATTTCCTCTAAGGTTCTGTAACGTTGGATCGTTTAGATATTTCCTGTAAATCTTCCATCCTTCGTAGAGTTTTATCAAAATTTCTGGTTTGTTAAAGAAAATCGAATATCCACCAGCCACTCCAATACCCAAGCCCCCACCAATC
Organism: Chlorobium sp.; assembly: GCA_028277225.1. Classification (GTDB taxonomy): domain Bacteria; phylum Bacteroidota; class Chlorobiia; order Chlorobiales; family Chlorobiaceae; genus Prosthecochloris. Next base: position 63,420 of record JANQHB010000039.1, on the reverse strand, counting down.
CAGGATAAATACATATCTTCATCTTTAAGCTGGAACTCAATATCGGTAACCAACCCGGAGGTAGTAGCAAATTCCTTTTCTTCAGCTGCAGGGAATCCAATAGCGATGCTTGCATCCCTTTCACCTTTGGAAACTTTTTGGTGTAGATTTTCTAATTTTTCTATTCGCTCTTCTGGTTGTAATAAGTGTACTTTCTGACTGGATTTCATTTGTACAAACGGTGAGTTTGTAACCCACTGCATGTATTTGGGATGATTGAAAAAGTATTCGAAATAAACTTTATCAAAAAATTCTTTTGCTGAAAGATTTTTCTCAAACAGTTCATTATATGTCCTCAAAAATATTTGTCCAACTGTTGCTGCAATCATAATTTTTTATAAAAATGAATATTCAACATTATAATTATTCGGCTTGACCATATCTTCAATAAGACCTAAATCTTTGTTATATGCTTTATCCGGAACAATAAAAGGAGAGGAGCTGTATTCATCCTTGAATTGCTGAAGTTCTCTAACGACATAATATCTTGTATGAATCTCCATCTTATAACGATCCTCATAGTTTGCCAGCGCATAAGCCTCTTTATCGGTCTCAAGAATACAGCTCACACTATCAATATCCAATAGCTCAAGAAGAATTGCTTTGCTATTATGCGTAAGCTTATCAATGCTCCATTTGCCCGTCTCTTTGAACACGGAATGCTCTTCGATTGTCAAAAAATCAATCTCGGTAAATACGCCATTTATTTTCCCTTGCAATGATTTTTCTTCCAACACTTCATCGTTTGGCAGCACGTCATAACTGCGATTTATGATTTCTAAATCATAGGGCAACGCATCTTTTTTGTTATCGGGTGGCGGCAAAACACAAACGGGTTTATAGATCCCGATAGTCTCTTCCGTTCGTCTTCGATTTACCCTGCCAAATCGCTGGATTAAGGCATCCAACGGCGCGGCCTCTGTAACCATCATATCAAAACTAATATCAAGGCTCACCTCGACGACTTGTGTTGCAACCACAATGCATGCCTCAGTAGAAGTGTTAAAATGGCCGTTCGGCTTTCCGTCTTCGTCAAGTCCAAGCAGCAGGCATTCCTTTTCCTCTCTGTCTCCTTTGGTAAATCTGCTGTGAATCAGGAGAATCGGTGTTTCGGGGAATAGTCTCTTAAGCCCGTTATACTTTTCTTGTGCCGCTTTAACCCGATTACAAACAACCAGAACTTTTTTCTCCTCATTTACCGATTGTGCGATGACCTCAGCAGCAATCTCCCAACTGTCGATTTTATGAATGATGTGTCGATTGAATTGTTCCTGCTCATTCTCCTCCAGCTGCACTTCCAGTACATTTTCTTTCCCGAGCAGATCAATAATGCGGTTGTAAAGCAGCTTAGGCATGGTCGCCGTCCCGATATGAATATTGCAGCCGAGATATTTAAGCACCTGAATGATCTTCAGCACAATTGCTCGCGTTACCTCCGTGTAGGTGTGAATTTCATCCAAAATGACATCACAGCCTTTGATGTCCATGATCATGGCTTCATAACCGTTTGTTCCAAACGCAATAGCAGCAATTTGATGAGGGGTGAGAACTTTTACGGCAGCACCAACATGACCTTGAATAATTTTTTCTTCTTTGGACTTACCCTCTAAAACAATTTTTGAAGCCGCATGAAGCAAGCGAATATCCATGTTAGGATTATCCGTTGAAAGATCATTTTTCACGCGCTTATACATGGCATTGATGGAGGCTTGAAACGGCAAGGTATAGAATACTCGCCCCTTACATCTCCTGAACAAAAAGTCCGTTTTTCCTGCGCCGGTGGAGGCTACAACCATGGTATGCTTTTTTTCAGAAGCCGCGTTTTTTAGCGATAGCGGATAAAGCTCGTGTCTGCGATTATAGAAATCAAGCTTTGGCTGTTTAAAAATCCTTTCAAGATAGTCATCCGTCTTATCGGAAAGTGCGGAAGCAAAATGGTCAGCAGCCATTAAAAGGCCGCGCCATTCAGAATAACCTCGCTCAAGAATGGCGTCTTCACAGTACACAATCATCGCATCGTAGGACGCTTGGGCTTCTTCTATGCTGATATCACGAATCGTAATACCAAAAGCATCAAGAATTTTAAGTGCATCATTTTTCCATAATTCCCATTCTTTGCTATGAAGCTCAAAAGTGTCATCCCGATCTTCATTCAAATCAAGAACACCTTTTCTCTTGGCATCTTCTGCAACAGATTTATGATGTGCAATAATCATTTCAATTAATGTGGGATGCAATTCTTTATCAAATAAAGCAAGAAAAAAACAAGAAGCTACTTCATGGCGAAACGGGGTAATCGGTTTTTTCTTAGCTGTCAAACGTTGCTGAAAAACCGTGCTTGCCTTTCCAATATCATGCAGAATCGCGCCAAGCCTTGCGATTTGCGGATTCATGTGTGAATAGGTCGCAATCTTTTCTGCAACATTGCCGACCAAAAGCAAGTGCTCGTGTAACGTGGTTTCTTTGGGGCATCCTTTGGCTTTTATGTGAGAACAAACCCACTGCATATCAATAATTGTTTTTTACAGGTGTTCCAACAATTTTTATATACCCGAACATTTTCTCATTTTGCCTATATCTGTTATATCCTACGAGAAATGATTGCTCATTCTTTTCAAAGATCAACTCAAATCCAGAAAATAAATCTTCATCAGAATCAAATTCTTCTTTACTTACCTCTAATATTTCATCACTCGGATAAAGAATATCTTCATTTCTCGAAAGACAAATGTGTTGTTTTGCAGCTATCTTGGCATCATTCGAACTTTGAAAAGCAAGAAACAAAACAGGCTCCAGCATGACGCCCCGAATCAATATTGCATAAGGTCGTTCGAAAGATTTGTTGTTTCTTGTGCCTTTCTCGTTCCAACCTCGAGGTTGAATTTGTTCTTGTTGCTGCGATATTTGCTTATAACTCAAGCGATGACCGACAATTTTTTTGATTTCACCGTCATCGTTTTCAAGCAATTCAGGAAAAAGCTTTCGTTCAATTCCGGCAACTATTGAAGGTGTCAAAAATTGCTGACTAAACGTCTCGCTATCTCTAACTGCTGTCCACGGTTTTATAAAACCAAATGGACCAGAATATCTGGCGATGTAGTACATAAAACTATTTTTTTACCGTGGTCATCAAAATCGCTATGAATGTTGGATATAGGAATCACAGTTTGGAATTGCTACCTTTGGCTTTTTCAACAACTAACCTTCACCATCCCAAACCCCATTGAATTGTTCTCCCCAAACCCGCATTCATAACCAACCTTTATCAATTCTGGATTACCGGTCACCGTAAAGGGACATTGTATTGCCTTAACTCTGGTCTCTCTGCCGTTCGAGTCCTTGATGGTGATCAGCTTTTCCACGCTCCTGCCTTTCTCACGCACCCGTTCCAGATACTCTTTTTCAAACCTAACCGAAAAGGGAATGCCATTTTCAGGAGGTTCACAACCGAACAGACCACGATACTTCGCCTGAAGGTTGTGCAAAAGAACGTCCGACAAACGTTCATCGTCATAACGCAGATATTCCTTTGTGTTCATGCCCGTTGATGGATCACGATACGCTGAAACTGCAAGAGGCGAAAGCATGGAAAAAGTCATGCTTTCCGACCACTCCGGTTCATGCAGCTTTTCGATACACTCCTTGCTGAACACCGCATTATCAATCCGCAATGGCCCTTCGGCAAAAAGACCGAGAATGAGATGCTGCAAAAAATCTTCTTTTGGCGATGAGAGGTACAGTGTTATCGCACGAGAGCGGGAAACAATTTCTCCCCGTTCAATTGTTCGAACCGGAATCTGAAGATTTGAAAAGGTGAAATATTTGAATTTCTGCCGCTTATTTTCCTGAACATAGCCCTGATCATGCAGTATAGTCGCAAACTCATGCGAAGACTGGGAAAGGGTGCTGTATATCGTAGCTGCCAGGTGGTAGCTGTAATTAAGGGGGATTCGTTCTACCGGCCTTTGCTGCCGGAGCGTCAATTTAAGCCTCATTTTTTAATCTATGTTTGTTACAATATCACCAAACAACAATACATCACACTATCCATACACCGCCCCCATATCCCGAACCTCATCCCTCACCATATCCCGCAGTTCCTGTGGTTCAAGCACTTCAGCCTCCTTACCGTAGCGCATGACCCATCGTTTGACAGCGTCGAGAGCGCTTACACGGAAACGAATGGTGACTGTACCATCAGCATTTTCTTCTGTTGTCTGGCTTGGATGCCAGCGATGCTCCCTCATCCATGGCGTTTGGTAAGCAGAAAAATGTATCGATACCTCCTGCTCGGTTTCGCCGACAATATGATCGAATGTTCTGGACAGGTACTCATCGACCGAAAAATCCGGCGATATGTCATATTCTTCCTCCAAAACATTGATCTCCCTGATCCTGCCGACAACGAATGTTCTTACATCCTGACGAAGCTCGCAATATGCTACCAGATACCAGGTCTGCGAACCATGCGAATAATGAAGTCTGTAGGGATGTATTGTTCGCTGCGTCATATTTCCGGTTGAATGCGCCGCATACTCGATTACCGCTTTCTTCTGGCGACGTATAGCGCTTTCAAGCGCCCTGAAATTCCCTGAACACTCAAAGGTTCCAGTCGGCTCCTCGAACGAATAAATACCGTACGTCTCCTTTTCAGGCAGGGTTTTAGGCAGATATTGCATCACCTTGTCAAGTGCTCGACTGACCTCATCATAGTATGGGGTTCCCTGATACTGGAGCAGTACTTTCCGGGTTATCTGTAAAGCCTCTCTTTCCTGCTGTTCCAGTAACACCGAAGGAAAAAAATTCCATTCTGCCTCGTAGAAGTAGCCCCTCCGCTGCTGGTCATAAGCAATAGGGGCATCAAACCTGCATCGAAGATAATCGATATCCCGCTGTATGGTTTTCGGATGGACATCCAAAATTCTTCCCAGCGTCGAGCAGTTCGGATAAGAGTTCTCCCGCAACTGCTCATCGAGCCTGTACATGCGAACAAGTGTCGGACGCGTCTTATTCATTTCTATCAAGCTCCCGAAAGTTGTATACGCCTTTTTTACAAAATAATATTTGACGTAGGACAATTGTAGCTCCATGTCCTGCTTTTCGGGAAAAATTCAGCAAAAAACACCGTTAAAGTAGAGCATTGACCTTGGGCAACTTCGCTCTTCTTCACTCAATCGGGCCAAACAATGCTTTACAGCCAGTTAACCTGATGGCTGGAATCAGCAGGTGGTCAAGCAGGCAATATGCTTGTTTTTTCGGCAGATATGGCGTAATTATGAGTAGGTGTTTGGCTAGGGTAGTTTATCGCCGGTTTGACTTCAGCTTCTATAACAAAACGAAAGGGCAAGCCATGTTCTACAGTCACCTCAAGCGCAAGATAAAGAGCGATGAAGAAAGAACGCGCGCTGTCAAAAACCTTCTTCAACTCCGGCGGCAACTTGATCGCTGTGTACCGAACAAGGATGCTGAAGACAACCTTCTTCTCGCAACCTTCAATATTCGAGACCTTGGAAAACGCAACCGTTGGGGATGGGGAAAACGATTGCCGGAATCGTGGTTTTATCTTGCCGAAGTCATTTCACGCTTCGATTTTGTCGCCGTCCAGGAAGTAAACCAGTTGAAGGAATGGCAACATATCATGGATATCCTCGGACCCAACTGGGAGTTCATCGCAACCGATGAAACTGATCCGAAGCTGGGCGGGAATGGAGAACGAATGACCTTTGCTTATGACAAACGTAAGGTCTGGTTCCAGAGCATCGCGGGCGAGATTGTCCTGCCTCCCAACATGTTGATCAGCGGTGCGGAGATCGAGGTCGATGGATCAACCATCAGCGCAGGAAACCAGTTCAAGCGAACCCCATTCATCGCGTCTTTTCAATCCGGCTGGCTTAAGTTCGACATCTGTACGGTACATCTCTATTACGGAGGCACTTCCGGAGCCAAGCTGGATCAACGAGTAGAGGAAATTGCTACAATAGCGAACTATCTGAGCACCCGCGCCGACAGGGCCCTCGGCGAAGATCGGGCGTTAATTCTGCTTGGTGACTTCAACATTGTCAGCCCTGAACACAAAACCATGAAGGCTTTGACGGATAACGGCTTTGTCGTGCCAAACAAGATAAAGGAGAATCCTACAACCAGGACAAAAATGCACTACGATCAGATCGCGTTCAAAACAAAGCCGGAAGTCATTGAATACATCGAAGCACGCTCAAACGATCCCCTGAGACAGAATGCCGGGGTTGTACCACTGTTCGAAACCGTCTTTACAGATAACGAGTTCGATACCTACAAAGAATGGGTCAAAACAAAAACAACGGCTGGAGAAAAAGCAACAACAACGAAGGATCTGAAAGAGGCATATCAGAAATGGCGCACATACCAGTTCTCCGATCATTATCCAATGTGGGTAAGGCTTCAGACTGACAGCAGTGAAGCTTACCTTAAACGTTTTCTTTGAGCCTGCATGTGCCGCTGAGCTTGAAGCACCTTTCGGGCAGGCACAGGGGCCTGCCCCTACAGTTAATTTTTTGTCCACCAATCACGATTCACGATTCACCATTCACGATCCACCCTTCTTCTCCAGCGGTGGACCGCCGCGTCTCAAAAACCACTGTATATAGCTGATGAGCCGGGCACCTGTATTTTCTTGTTTTTTTTGAGAGCGGTGACGAAATTGAGAAGAAATATTTTGAAAAGCTGAATCCATAAGGACGTATCTGTTTGTCTAAAAGAATGCACGGCACTTCGGCACACACTTTGAAAACGTCCCTTTTGGGACTTGACAACCCGTGGCCCGGCATAGCTTCCGAAGAGTATGAACGCCACATGTCGCACCCGGCGGTGCTTCAAGAGCAGGCTCTTAATACGATCTTCCGGGATCAGTATGACACGTATCTGCCTGAAAAGCTGCTCTGTATCGGCATCGGTACAGGGAACGGTCTCGAACATGTAAGCCAGGAAACGACAAGGATTGTCTACGGCATTGATATCAACGACGATTTTCTCAAAACCTGCCACCGCAGATACGCGGACAAAATTGGTTCACTCCGGATACGCTGCCTCGATATACATCGTGAGTATTTTAACGAAGACAAGGTTGATCTCGTCATCGCGAATCTGGTGCTGGAGTTCATCGATACCGAGAGGTTCACTGATCAACTGAAAGCGGTTTCGCGAAAAGGCACCATCGTGTCGATAGTGTTTCAGGTCAGGCACAATGCGCCTCTCATTTCCGGTTCAGGGATAAATGCGATCGAATGTCTGTCCGGCTATATACAGGAAATCGATCGGTCGTTGCTCGAAAGCCGGCTGAAGCGCGATGGTTTTGTCCTTATCAAGAAACTGCACCATATGCTGCATAACGGCAAGGAACTGGTGCGGCTCGATTTCAGAAAAACATGAGGATCAGACTCTATCAGGCGGATATTCTTCCATGCCGGAATAAAATCAGCTATGATCGTGACATCGCAAGAAGCGCAAAAAAGGGGTTTTGCGGGGACTGATTTTTTCCTGCAATAACCGGGTTCTGGTCCCTAAACAAAAGAATTGATGACATACGTTCACGGTTACGATCAGCGGGAACAGGTCCGCCTGCAGGATCAGGCCTCGACGCTGGTCGAACTCCTGCACTCCGACACCGTATATCCGGATGGAAGCCGGGTCCTCGAAGCCGGTTGCGGCGTGGGTGCGCAAACCGTGACCCTGGCCGGAAAAAATCCGGGTGCGGCTATCACCTCGGTCGATATTTCAGCCGGCTCGATTGCCGAGGCGAGGGAAAAAATCCGGAAAGCCGGATACACCAATGTAGTGTTCGAACAGGGCGATATTTTTCATCTGCCGTTCGAACCCGGATCGTTCGATCACATCTTTGTCTGTTTTGTCCTCGAGCACCTTGCACAACCGGTCAAGGCGCTCCGAAGCCTCGAGTCTTTCCTCAAAACAGGCGGCACAATCACGGTTATCGAAGGCGACCACGGATCGGCATATTTTCATCCGGACAACGAATCCGCACGCAAGGCGATTCAATGCCAGGTCGAGCTGCAGAGAAGGGCGGGAGGCAACGCAAACATCGGCAGGGAGCTCTATCCTCTCCTGCAAGCGGCCGGGTTCAGTTCCACCGCAGTATCGCCTCGCCAGGTATATATTGACGCCAGCCGTCCGGAACTTGTCGAAGGCTTTATAAAAAATACCTTCACGGCCATGATCGAAGGTGTAAGGCAATCATCCATCGATGCAGAACTGATCGACCCGACAACCTTCGACGAGGGCATTGCAGGCCTGCATCGCACGACGGAAAAAGACGGTGTGTTTTGCTATACCTTTTTCAAGGCCGTTGCAGTGAAACGATAACCCGGTAACCGGCTAAAGGAGCGCTCATCATGATACCTGCATTCTGGTTTCGGTGGCTGTATCTTGTCATACTCGGCGTCATGCTGTTCGGCGCGGGCATGGTTCTTGTGCCGGAAGTGACAAGAGATATTTTCAGCCTGCTGCTCTACTCTTCTCCCGGAGAATTTCAGGCGAGATATCCGGCAGATGCAAATGAGTACATCATGTTCGCCCACGGCGTTCTCGGGGCAACCATGCTTGGATGGGGCGCGACAATGCTTCTGATCCTCAAGGGGCCGTTCCGGCGATGCGAATCCGGCGGCTGGATGATGCTCGCAATGCCGCTAATCCTCTGGTTCGTTATGGATTCCGCATTTTCCCTCTACACCGGGTTCCGGCAGAATGTGCTCCTCAATGCGGTTCTCCTTCTGCTGTTCGGAATTCCGCTGGGCGCAACAAGGAGATATTTCTTATCGTAACAGCGTCTTCAGAATATCTTTCTTTGTCATAAGGAAAATCATGAGTTTTTTTTCCTTGCGACAAGGAAAATACTATAGCCATGCTATTCACAGCCTCAAAAACGACAACAAACGCCCGCAAAACGCCGCTGCCGGAATACATGTTTTTTCGAGTCGAGGATGAAGACGAAACGATGTGAGATCGAATGATACTGAACAGGGGCACGGAAAGCCCTGACATGCCGGTGCAGCTCATACGAGAACGGCATGTATTGCACGAAAACCAGCTCCTGAGCACCAACAATAACGAGTCAGGGCGGGTTTGAAACCCGCCCCTACAACAACATCATTCTTCCCAATCACGATTCACCATTCACGATTCACTGTTCCCTACACACACCTTCTTACTCGTGACTTTTTCAACTCAACAATTCAACGATTCAACAGTTCAACAGTTCAACAAATCAACACTCCTCACTTCTTTCCTCCCTTCTTCTCCAGCGGCGGACACCCTCCGTGGGAGACGTAGTCGATGTACTTTCCTTCGGCAAACGGCACGAGATCAACCTTGCCGTAGGGGTTTTCCCGATTGAGCCACTTGATGAAGTCGCTGTGTATCCATTTGTGGAAATCTCCCTGAAAACCCTGGCCGTCCGGATACAGGGCGATGAACTGTTTGAACAGCTCGTTGGTGAATGCGGCTTCCTGTCCGCCTGCTTTCCAGGTTTTCGTTCCTTTCTTGCACAGGCCGGAATCTTCATCAGCAAGACTGCAAAGGTCGCTTTCTTTGGTGAGGTAACCGCAATGACTGCCTTTCTTCACATTTGCAACGACAGCCCATGAGTTGCTGCCTTCCGGGGCAAGCTGGGAAAATTCGGTTGTTTCGCCCGGGTTCGGTGACCATGCCGGAGGATCGGAATCCTTCAGGCAGGCGCTGTCACACTCACCGATCATCATAAGTATGGGCAGTTCCCTTTCCGCCAGAACCTTGCGGTAATCGGCCATGCCCGGCCCGATCAAGGGCACCTTCTGGTCAACCGGTGAAAGCTGCACGAGACCAACAGGATTGGCCCTCTCTTCGGGTGCCCACTCGGACATGCGATCCGAATATTTCGGCATGAACTCCCGGTCATAAATTACCGGGTCGAACGGGCGGCAGGTGTCTTTGCCGATCTTCTGCATGGTTTCAAACCCTGTAGCCGGAACCTGCGCGTGGGCTCCACCGACCGAGTGACCGGCGAAGATCACGTTGTTCGAACGCATGAAACGCGCTTTCTCGACGTCTTCAGGCTTGTAAAAGGACTCGGTACTGTATTTTTTTTCAGCTTTGTAGAACTCGTCCGTTACTCCATACTTGATGAGATAGGAGGCTGCCGCATAAGCCTCCTGCCCTACCCTCGGATTGCCGCCGAAATCGGTCCAGGGAATCCCCTGCATCTGCATATGCGTAGAGGTGACATATGCCATCGCCCAGTTTTTTTCGACAAGGGCGCTGGAATAGTTATAGTAGTAGGACGGATGAACACCGAAAAGAGGTGTGTCGTTGAGAAACGATCCTATAATTTTTTTCGGATAGTACAGAAGATCGACACCGATCAGAAAACCATGGTTAAACATCACGAGCCCGTTGGCCTGACGGTCGCGCGGATAAAAAATTTCAATCGCCACTTCAACAAACTGGGGGATCGAATGATCATACTGAATCCAGATGTGGACGTGGTCGAAGCAATACCGGTCAATACAGATGGGTTTCATATGTCTCAGGGGGTTATGTTTGTGAAAAACAACCTTACAAGCTCAATGCCAGAGTCCGCCTCCGCACTTGCGTCCCTTGTAAGGCTTTCCGGTTTCCTCCATATCACAGAACCATACGGGAATCTGCCCGGCTTTGGCGGCAGAGAATGACGCTACTGCCTCGTCAAACTCCTTTTCATTGAACTCGTATCCTTCCTGGGTCACGATTTCCGATCGATACCTGGCCAGCTTTTCGATCAGTGAATGGCGGAAAGCGTCATCCGAAGTTATTTTTTCAATGAAATCCTTTGCTGATTGTACTGACATAACCGTTTGGGAGTGAGTTTTAGAAAAAATGCACCAGTTATAATATCCGGTAATTATTGCTGCCATCCCAGAACAGGAACAGAAAGAAACACCGATCATCCCCGCCCTTCAGAAACTCCGCTCTTAAAAATCATCTTCTTCCTGTGCCGCACCGGCAAAAAGTTTGAATCCCACGGTACTTGTCATGGAGTGAACCGCACAGTTTATCTTGCCGATAAACATGTCGAGATCTGTCACTTCAAAAGTCTTTTCGGAAGCCGTCTGCTCCATGAACTCGATAAACTGATGATACCGCATATCACCGATCCGGGATGACCATGACTCGTCAGAAATCCGGAACGCGCACAGCGGCTCATCGATCATGTGCAATTCGCCGAGCTTGAGCAGCTGCATCCAGAAATCCAGATCAATGGTATAGGGTACCCTTGCACTGTAACCGTTTGTATACGGAAGCAGAGCTGCCGGATAGAGACCGCAGACAGGCTCCCCAAGAATGTTGGTGCCCATCCGGATGATCTTGCGGATAATATCGGTCGAATTATGCCGTCCTTTTTCGACAAGATTGATTTTCTTGATGATAGGTTTGCCGTCCGGATCGATTATGGTTCGCTGGCTGCAGACAAGACTGACCATGTTCATGGGATCATTCTCCAGAACAGCGACCTGTTTTTCAATACATTTCGGATAGAGAATATCGTCACCGCAAATCAGTTTGACATATTTCCCGGATACTTCCCGTATTGCCCTGTTCCAGTTTCCTTCCGGCCCGAGATTCCTTTTGTTCCTGAATACGCGTATCCTTGGATCAGTGAACGAACTGGCAACCTCAAAAGAACAGTCGGATGAATTATCATCATATACCAGCAATTCGAAATTGCTGTATGTCTGACTGAGGATCGATTCTATCGTCTGCCGGATAAACCGTTCATTGTTATACATCGGGACGGTAACCGTTACAAGCGGCTCGCCTTTTCTTCTCATACTACCCACCGTGTTTCATATTCTCCGGACCGACTCCTTCATTTGAAGGTATACCATTGAATGAGATCTCGACAACCCGGTCAGGAAACAGTCTTCACTTAATATACTTGTTAATCGCCTCTGTAGACAGCGTCATTTTCTTCGGCCCATTCCGGAGTGGCATTTTTGCCTGTATGCAGGATTGTTGCAGCATTGACAACAGCATAGTTCCAGAGCGTCCAGCTTGTATTGGCCATCCAGAGGTAAGTTCCTCTCAGGTCAGCGCCCCGAAGATCCGCACGGGTCAGATCTGCTCCACGGAGATTGGCTCCCTGCAGGTCTGCCCCGCGAAGATCCGCTTCTGTCAGATCTGCACCTTTCATGAGCGTTCCTTTCAGGTCGGCATTCCTGAGATCGGCGCCGTCAAGCATTTTCCGATTCAATGTAGCGCCTGCCAGACGTACCTTCATGTCCGGATTCCCTGTTCGGACCTTGTTCCAGCGGGGAACGTTATCGGTCAGAAGTTCACGTTGCTGTGCATCATAGGAAATCGAAGCTGACTCTCTTTCGGTGACACCGAAACGGATTTTTTGAGCAACAGGATTCACCGGCCATTGATTTCCCGGAACATCTGCACCGGATGTTCCTTCCGGTTTCATACGCACTTGTTCCCCGGCAGTTGAAGATGCTCCGGCATCAGCCGGTTCTTTTGCCGTGGCTCCTGTCTTTGACGGCGCTTCCTCATCTGCAGCCAGACCGGCTGTCTCCTTTTCCATTGTACCGGCCTTCTTGACAGCAGAAGCTTCGCCAAGTACAGCCTTGTTGTCAAGAACCCACTCTCTGTCGGCATAATTCCCTGTCTCAACAATGGTCGTTCCTGTAACGACAGTACCGCTGAAATTTGCTCCGTCAAGGTCAGCCATCCACATGTAGGCGCCATCAAGATTTGCACCCGCCAGATCGGCAGCATTCAGAACGGAAGCACGTAAATCCGCACCCCGGAACGATGCTCCTCTCAGGATAGCGGAAGAGAGATCCGCCTGCTTGAGAACAGCCTGCTCAAATACTGCGTCCCTTGCATCCGCACCTTCAAATCCGGCTTCCTCCAGATCCGCTTCACGCAACGATGCCCTGCGCAGAAACGCATCGTAAAAGAGGGTGTTTTTTGCAACAACCTTGTCGAGCAGGGCATCGTCAAGAACAGCGCCGCTCAGATCAGCATCAGTCAGGTTGGCTCCGCGAAGGTCTGCATGACTGAGATTTATTCCTTTCAGGTTCTTGCCTTTCAGTACTGCTCCGCTGAGATCACACCTCCGGTTTTTGTCATTGACCCTCATTGCGTTCCATGCCTTGACGCCTTGACGCAGTGTTTCAAACTGCGCCTTGTCGTACGATCTCGCCGATGCCGGCAGACAGATGATAACAATGACGGCCAGAAGAACACGGTATCTGTTTTTCATGATCTTTATAGTTTCATGGTCTTTTTCAGCTCCGCCGAAAAGCTTTCCCGAGGTTGACTCTCGAATAATACACCGCTGCTCCGTAGACAATTCCGGCAACAGTGAGAACAAGGTGATTGTTGAAAAAAAATGCGACAAGGACCGAGGTTGCCGCAGCAAGAAGAACGGCAAGCTGTCGGAATGCCTTTCCAAGCGTCTTGTTGTCAAGAATCCTGGAAAGAGCCTCTTCTGAACGAAGCAGATCAAGAGAATTTGTTGTCACGATCGCCGGCACGACAATATAGATCATGCCGGAAAAAGAAAAAGTGATCCAACCGAGAAGAGCCGCATGGGTATGGGAATGGTAAATCCACATCCGATCCCACTCGAGCGGAGGAACGGCACCGAACCACCTGAAAAAATAGATATTGAGAATTCCGTATGCACTTGCTGCAAAAAGCATCGCAAGACCGGAAAGCAGAAATGCCAGTGCGGGATGACTGAACTCTCTGGAAAAAAAGCGGTAGAGATAAAAGGCAAACGCCACCAGAAGGACCAGGACTCCCAGCATGAGCGTATGGCTGACCAGCATCATTCCCAGATAATGGCCCATCAGAATGGCAACCAGAAAAACAAGAACACCGCCGACAAAAACATAGGACCAGATACTGAAAAGCTTCCGGATCAGCTCCTTTCCCGAAGCCCTCCGCCATGCATAGGTATAAAGGAATCCCATGACGCTGATACTCAGGGGAAATGACGAACCGAGAAAATAGGATGACTGGGTAACAAAAAACGGAATGATGCCATTCTCAGGAAATGCTTCCTTAAGACCAAGGGTGAAGAGCCCGAGATTTGCAACAATGAGAAACAGGACATCGAAAATATAGTACCGGACAGAAACTTCCTGCCATATCTCTCCCAGCGAAAGCGTTGTCAGAATTTCTTTTGCCGAAAACAGCACAATAACAAGCAGGAAAAAGCTGACGAGAGCCTTGAGCAGTGGCCAGTCCATGTAGAGAGAAAGAACCACGAGTCCGACTGAAAGCAGCACGCCATAGATATAGCGCATCTGTTTTCCGGTGTCGATGACAATATCGGGATAGATCGCCGATACGAGATAACGATTGAGTATCAGTATTGCCAGGTTCCCGAAACCGACGAAAAAAACGTAGGGATGCGCGGTCTCGAAAAAAACACTTCCGGTCCATGCTCCTGCAGCCCCCAGAAACGCGGCAAGAGCTATGATGCTCACCGAAACCGAGAGGTAGATCCTCACAAGTGCGGCAGGTTCAATGGCAAAACGGTTGTGTTCAGTTCTCCCTGGCATCTCTCTGTTTTCTGAGTTCAATGATAGCTATGAGCGACAATCCGCAAAGTGAGAGGTTGAGGATCACCGGATTGAACGGCAAAACCAGGAGATCCGTCTGAAAGATCGCGACATAGAAAAGAAGCATCAGCAAAGCCGCAATGTTCAGGATAAAAAACCATGCATTCCTTGTAAAAAAAAGAAACGCACCGAAAGCGATCTCCCCGTACCCCATCCACATCACAAGAGTACAGGCAAGCTCTCCGCTCACCACGACATGCTGAAGCAACTCGATTTCTCCCGGATTCATGCAGATGAGTTTCGGCACCGCACCCTGGTAAATCCATGAAAAAGCAAGAACGATACGGGATATCAACAGCGCCCCGGAGTCATTGGCAAACAGCTTCATTGGCATGTAATGGCGGGTAATCTGGAAAAGAAAAAGATAAGAAAAAGAGCGGGATATCATGGCAGGAAAAGAGGACTGTTACTGAGAACGGACCCGGCTCCCTCCGGCTCCGTTCTCATCGGGGCAATGCCTCTCCTAGAGCAGCATACGGGCGATATCACATGAAATATCTGCCGACATCTTCACATGTTCGACAACTGAAAGTATGCCGGTATAGTTGGTGATATTATCATCGGTCACCTCGCTTTTGAGTTTCTTGACCGCCTTGTCGTATATCTCTTCGATCTCCTTCATCATATCAAGGGTTTCCGAAGCATGTTTGCTGTTTCCGCTGACAAATGCCTCGACGGCTTTCTTTATCATCTCTGCAGTAATATCACCCATCGGCTTGAGGTCATATTCATCCTTGTGCAGAACCTCAATGTTCTCGAGCCTGATATAGTCCGTCTTGTCGGCAATATTCAGGGCATAGACCGCAATCTGTTCAAGCTTCTGCATGATATCGCGGGCCATCGAGACCAACCGGCTGTTCTCATCGTCAAGAGCCTGGAAACTACCGTATGCAAGGCAGAGATACTCTACCTCGAACTTGCCCTTCTGGATATACTCCTTGTCGAATTCAAAAGCGGATTGCGCAAGATCATTGTTTTTCTTGGTAGCCGCGCGAATAACCAGCATCAGATTGTTCTCGACGTTGGAGGAAAGTTTCGTCAGTTTCTGTTTCAACGTTTCGAGCTGCTCGTGCACCGGACCCGACGGTTTTGTTGCCAGATTGAACTTTGACGGATCGATTTTAATAGTAAACGCTTCCGGACGTGCTACTTTTTCTATTCCCTTTTTTGCTGTATCGCCTTTTTTGCCGAAAAGTTTCATTGTTGTATTGGCCTGGACTGTATTGAAAAAAATCACACTGTATTCAGGAAGAACGGCGGTTACACCCCGCCCTTATCAAGTGGGATAATTTAGCTGTGAAAACCTGTCATATCCAAGAAAAAAAACCCGGCATGCATGTTCATCATGATACCGGGCAAAAGAAAGTGTCTTGAACTCAATCTTTGAGCGATTCGATCAATTTTTCAAAAGAGCCCTCTGAATGACGGACAATTGCTCCAGTGATCATGTAAAGAACCTCCCTTGCAATACGCGTTGCATGATCACCTATCCTTTCAATGTATCGTGAAATACTCAAGGAAACAATAAACTGCGTCGTTTCATTCACGTCGGCACTTCGAATCCCTGTAGAAACCTTTTTGAAAACTCCCCGATGCATCGCGTCCAGTTCTTCATCCATTTCGACAACCTCTTCGGCCAGTTCGCGATCCCTGTTGACAAAGGCCTGGATCGACTTCTGAACCATCTCCTTTGCAATCGCACCCATTTTCTGGAAGTCGAATTGAGCGACAAAATCGGAATTCACTTCTGGAATTCTTTCGACAACATGTACAGCAAGGTCCCCGATACGCTCGAGATCGTTATTGATCTTGAGAATGGTAATGATCACTCTGAGATCCTTTGCCACCGGCTGCTGAAGGGCAAGAAAGATGAGACATTGCTCCTCGAGCCGTACTTCCGATGCATCGATCTCTCCGTCAGCAAGTTTGATCTGAGCACAACTGAGATTGTCGCAATCATGCAAGGCGTCCATTGCCAGAGAGAAGTTTTTCAGCACCTTATCGGAAAGGATCACCATGGAATTCGATAAATCCTTGATATGTTCGTGTACCGGTCTTTCCGCCATAAGTATAGTGTTTTATTGTTCAGCTGAATCGCCCTGTAATGTAATCTTCGGTAACCTGATCTTTTGGATTGGTAAAGAGCTGTTTTGTCGGAGCATATTCAATCAGGTCGCCCTCATAATAAAACATGGTGTAATCCGAGACCCTCGAGGCCTGCTGCATGTTATGGGTGACGATAAGAATGGTATAACTACCCCTCAGTTCCTCGATGAGATCCTCTATTTTGGCCGTTGCTTTCGGGTCGAGAGCCGATGTCGGTTCATCGAGCAGGAGAATGTCCGGATCGACAGCCAGTGTTCTTGCTACGCAGAGACGCTGTTGCTGGCCTCCGCTGAGGCCGAGTGCATTCCTTTCGAGACGGTCCTTGACTTCATCCCACAATGCCGCCTTGCGCAGGCTTTTTTCAACAAGCTCCTCAAGTGTCTTTTTGTCCTTGACCCCGTGAAGTCTCGGTCCGTAGGCAATATTATCGAATATGGATTTCGGAAACGGATTGGGTTTCTGAAAAACCATGCCGATCTTTTTTCTGAGCTGTACCTCGTCTGTATAGCGCCCGTAAATATCTTCACCGTCACACATGAGTGTCCCTGTCGTATAGCAGGAGGGAATAAGGTCGTTCATCCTGTTGATCCCCCTCAAAAAAGTACTCTTGCCGCAACCGCTCGGCCCGATGATAGCCGTAACATATTTAGACAGTATATCGGCATTCACCTTTTTGACCGCCTCGAAGTTGCCATAAAAAATCGAGAAATTCTTAGCGCTGACATGAGGCGTTCCCCCTTCCCTGACCCTTTCTCTGTCGGGAGGAAGAAATATCTCGCGTTTCGAACTTTCTGTGGCCACTGATGTTGTTGACTCTTTTTTTTCTGCAGTTATCTGCATGTTGTTCTCAACCTTTTAATTTTTTTGATATCCGGGCTCTGAGCAATATAGCCGATAAATTCAGCAACAGCACTATCGAAATAAGGGCAAGCACCATGCCGTACTGAACATGACGAATTTCATTTGCAGCCTCATGTTCACTTGCAAGATTATAAATATTCCACGATAGCGCCGGCGTCGGTGAACTGAAGACGTCGGCAATACCTATTGTTGCACCGACGCTCACAGCCGCAGTGAAAATGATGGGCGCCGTTTCGCCCGCTGCGCGTCCGAGACTGATAATCCCTCCAGTGATGATCCCAGGAAGTGCTGCCGGCAGGATGACGGTAACAATTGTTCGCCACTTCGTTGAACCAAGACTCATAGAGGCTTCCTTATAGGCTTTTGGAACCGCAAGAATGGCTTCCTCGGAAGCTCTTATTATGGTGGGGAGTATCATGATAGCAAGCGTCAGCGAACCTGCAAGAACGCTTTTTGATTCAGAAACCTTGACAGTATTGATAAAAAAAGCAAGTCCGAAAAGACCGAAAACAATGCTTGGTACACCAGCAAGCGTACTGTTGGCACTTCGGAGAATACTGGTAAACAAATTGTCTTTTGCGTATTCGGTAAAGTAAATTGCCGCTATCACGCCAAGCGGAAAAGCAAACAGCATCGCACCCACGGCAAGAAAGAAGGTTCCCTGGATTTCCGCCCATATACCCCCGAAAATATGCGCATCAAGCGAACGTTCTGTTATGAATCCCCAGTAAAAGGTCTGTTCGGGCAGCATCATATTTGCGAGGTTCTCTTCCATGAATGGAAAGAATACAGCCAGGCTGGTACCCTTGAACTCCTCCATTCTCGGAACAAAATACTGTTTGGCCATCCGGGTGGGATCGGAATAATCCCACTTGGTCACATATAAAAGATCATGAAGCGCCTCCTCTGCCTGCTCCCACCGAGTCGTGCCGTACCGGTAACGAAGCAGAATCGGTTCCTGATCTCCGGGCAGAGGTCCCAACAGATGGGAAAGCACTTTTCTGGCTTTTTTGTACGATGAACGAAGCTTCCTGCTTTCTGCCGGGGTCATGCTTTCAAGCTCCGTCTCGAATTCACCAAGCATTGCAAACACCTTGTTTCTGTAGATGTCGCTTTCTTCGATCTGGCGCTGTATGACTTCCCTGTCCCCGTTGCCGAACTCTTCGTACTGCAGTTTCCTGTGTTCAATGGTGCCCTTGAAGAATATCGCCCCGATACCGCCCGAAAATATTGGAACAATGACAACAAGCAGTGCAACCGCCATCAGGAGTATCGAGGTTATACCGACTGCAGTGAACGATTTGTCCAATATTTTTCTGGTTCCGAGATCCATGAATCGAAGAGTTAGATGATTAAATACTACTCACCGGCAAGAATTTTTCTCTGCCTGACGACAATACGTTCACTGACAAAATTGCTTACAAAACTGATGATGAGCAGAAGGAGCCCCATTGCAAAAAGCACGTGGTAGCGAGCTGAACCGGTTACCTGATCCGCCTCGCCCATATCACCGGCTATAGTCGCAGTAAGGGTTCTGATTGAATCGAGATAGTTGAACCAGGGCTCGGGGATGTGCGACGAGTTACCCGATGCCATCCAGACAACCATGGTTTCGCCAATTGCACGCATGATGCCGAGAATAACGGCGGCAAGAATACCGCTGCTTGCAGCGGGAAGAACTGTCTTGACGATCGTTTCCGCCCTTGTTGCGCCGAGGGCGTAACTCCCCTCTCTCAGTTCGCGCCCGACAGCCTGGAGTGAATCTTCCGAAACACTCACGATGGTCGGCAGCGCCATGAAGCTGAGAATGAGCGACACGTTCAGCGCATTGGTTCCGCTGAGGATCTGGATGGCGTTGAGTGTCTTGCCCACATAATAAAGGAACAGCAGTGCAATCATGCCGAAAACAACAGTCACGATCCACCGAATTGTTTTTCTTGCATCCGTATCTTCTCCGCCTGATGTCACAAGGTCTGAAACGACAATCACAGCGAGAAAAACAAACGGCCCCGCTATCAGCCACCATGTCCACATCAGGAGAGGCCCTCCATAGTTCTGGAGGAGAGGGGCAAAAATAACGAGTGCGAAAAAGCCGTATGCAACCGAAGGAATTGCAGCGAGCATCTCTATGACCGGCTTGGCATACTGTCGCACAGCAAAGGGAAGAACGTCACTGAGACATATTGCAGCAGCTATTCCGAGTGGAACGGCGATCAATGCGGAACCGATAGTCACCATACCGCTGCCGTATATAATGGCAAGAGCACCGAACTCTCCCGGCTCATCGGCGGGATACCAGCTCGTACTGGTAAAAAATTCACCAAATCCTCTCTGTTGAAAAAAAGGAATAGCGTCAATCGCTACGAAGTAAAAAATAAAGAGAACAACAATAGCGACAAATGATGCAACGACAAGGAGGAAACCTTCACCGAGAAATTTCGCGATCCTCTGACGGCGAAGTTTTTCGGGCGTCATGACAAACGCATCGGGTTTTTTGGAGCTGTTTAAAGGCGCTTCAGCCATGGACAAGGGATATTGATGAACAAAAGATGA
The DNA here is from genome assembly GCA_028277225.1 of Chlorobium sp. GTDB lineage: Bacteria > Bacteroidota > Chlorobiia > Chlorobiales > Chlorobiaceae > Prosthecochloris. The sequence continues at coordinate 43,219 of JANQHB010000039.1, read as the reverse complement.
CGGAAATATAATGTAAATCCTGAATTGATCGATTGTTGAAATGCCGGTCCAGGTAAATGTACTGTAATGTATACTCCTGCACCTCTGCCGGCAATGCCGGGCATGTTACATATCTGTTACATCTGCAACCGCATTCTTTCGCATTTACCAGCGCCTCTCGAATTTTTTGCGCATGACAACAGCAAGAGCGTTCATGGCGATCAGGAATCCGAGAAGCACCATGATCGCAGCAGAGGTCTTCTCGACAAACGCTCTTTCCGGACTGTCCGCCCAAAGGTAGATCTGAACAGGCATCACGGCAGCCGGGTCGGTAAATCCACCGGGAATATCGACGATAAACGCCACCATTCCGATCATCAGGAGGGGTGCGGTTTCGCCCAGCGCCTGTGCCATGCCGATAATGGTGCCAGTCAGCATTCCAGGAAGGGCAAGAGGCAGAACGTGGCTGGAGACAACCTGCAGTTTCGAGGATCCGACACCGAGTGCCGCCTCACGGATCGACGGCGGTACGGCCTTGAGCGCCGCACGGCTGGCTATAATGATGGTGGGCAGCGTCATCAGCATCAGGACAATACCGCCGACAAGCGGCGTCGAACGAGGCATCCCGAAAAAGTTGAGGAAAACAGCCAGTCCGAGCAATCCGAAAACGATTGACGGGACTGCTGCGAGATTGTTGATGTTCACCTCGATAAAATCCGTCGCCAGATTTTTTGGAGCAAATTCCTCGAGATAGACTGCGGCTGCAATACCGATCGGAAAAGACAGGGCAAGTGTTACGAGCATGGTATAAAACGATCCCCTGACCGCTCCCCAGATACCCGCAAGCTCAGGCTCCCTTGAATCCCCCGATGTAAAAAACGTCGTATTGAACCGCTTCTCTATCCTGTCGTCATTTTCCAGTTTTTCGATCCACCGGAGCTGCCGGTCGTTCAGACGCCGTTCACTCTCCGGCACATCCCTTTTCATGTGCCCCTTCATGAGCATATCCACGTCATCATCGGCAAGAACCCAGAGACTCAGTGTTGCGCCTGCTTCGGGCGGATTGTCGAGCACATTGTTACGCAGCTGATATGCCGCTCCGGAACTGAACAGTGAATAGAGTTCCCGCTTTTCCCGCCGCTCTGTCACATCGGGATAATACTCCCTTATGGCGGATTTGATGATTCCCTGGAAATCAGATCGTTTGGGATTGCTTTCATCGATCATTCCGGCTTCAATGGGAACATCGAGCCTGATGCAGGTCTGCAGAAAAGCGCTGTAACCGTTCATAACGATACTGGTGAGCAGAAACGCGAGAAATGCAGCGCTTGCCGCGATCGACAGTATACCATATAACCTGAAACGCTTTTCCTTGCGGTACCTGCGTTTCAGTCCCTTGTTGACGATATCGATCGTCCGCCCTGCGTTCCTGCTTCCGTTCTTTGTTGAACTGTTATTCATATCTCTCCCGGTATTTTCTGACAACTGTCAAGGCGATTATGTTCAGAAAAAGCGTTCCGATGAACAAAACAAGGCCAAGTGCGAAAGCTGCGAGGGTTTTCGGGCTGTCAAATTCCTGGTCACCCACGAGAAGAGTGACGATCTGCACGGTCACGGTCGTGACCGCCTGCAGCGGATTGGCTGTCATGTTCGCCGAAAGCCCTGCGGCCATAACCACGATCATTGTCTCGCCTATAGCCCTCGAAACAGCGAGCAGAAGACCACCGACTATTCCGGGAAGTGCCGCAGGAACAAGGACATGTTTTATGGTTTCCGATCGGGTCGCGCCTACGCTGTATGCACCGTCCCTGAGACTTTGCGGTACCGCGTTGATGACATCGTCCGATAACGACGATACAAAAGGGATGATCATGATCCCCATGACAAGCCCTGCCGCGAGCGCGCTTTCAGACGACACATCCAGGCCGATCTGTGCGCCGCTGTTCCGGATAAGCGGGGCAACGACAAGTGCCGCGAAAAAGCCGTAAACAACCGTCGGTATACCTGCGAGTATTTCCAGCAGAGGTTTGGCGACCGCACGCAGTCTCCTGTCGGCGTATTCCGACAGATAGATCGCCGACAACAGGCCGACGGGAGCAGCCACGAACATGGCTATTGCAGAGATCAGTATGGTTCCGACAAACACCGGTACTGCACCGAACGCCCCGGATGAACCGACCTGGTCTTCCCTGATGGCCATCTGCGGACTCCACTCGAGACCGAACAGAAAGTCCGTGACCGGTATCTGCTGAAAGAAGCGTACAGCCTCGTACAGGATGCTCAGGACAATACCGATCGTTGTGAATATCGCTATCGTCGAACAGACGACAAGCAATCCCATAAACGCATTCTCCACCTGATTTCTGGCACGCATATCCGGCCTGATCCGCCCGTGAACCAGAAGCATGCCTGTCACGGCAGCAACAAGAACGATAACCGAGGTGATCATCTGTCCGATACCTTTCAGGCTGAGATAGTGTGAAGCCGCCTTCTGCATGAGCGGCGTGACCTCGCCGGAAACGATATTGCCGCCGGCAAGGCTCTGGATATCGTTGATCAGCACGTTCAGGCGCGCAGCAGGAAGAGCAAGGGCCTCTTCGGGAAGATCGGCGGCCATAAGCCCGGTAATGATACTCTGTTCGAACGCGATCCAGAAGAGAAACATGAAAAAAGCCGGCAGGCAGCACCAGAGCGCGGTAAGTGCACCGTAATAAACAGGAAGCGAATGCAGATTGCGAGTACCTCCCGTTTTCCTTGCAAGACCGAGAGCCTTTTGCTGTCCCATGATATATCCGGCAACGGAAAGCACAAGCAGCAGCAGAAGCAAAAGAAGTGGGGACATTATTTAATCCTGAATTGAGCGTTTCAACAAATGCCGCTTTTTATCAGCTTTCACCCGAGAGGCAAGGGATAATCTCACAATAAACACAGTGTAAAAGATTGTTTTTAATAAACTTATTATCATTGAGCACCCCGAAAAGTCGGGACACTCGGTTCAGGTCGATGATCGATAGTTTATATCACCCGTATCGACCGGTGATGTAATCCTCAGTTAACTGGTGTAAAGGCTTGGTGAAGACGTCATCGGTCTTGCCGACTTCTATCAGGTCGCCAAGATGGAAAAATGCTGTTCTTTGCGACACACGTGCAGCCTGCTGCATGGAATGTGTCACAATGGCGATCGTATAGTGTGAACGGAGTTCCTCTATAAGATCTTCAATTTTTGCGGTAGCGATCGGATCAAGCGCCGAGCAGGGCTCGTCCATCAGGATCACTTCAGGGCTTACCGCGATTGCGCGTGCTATGCAGAGGCGCTGCTGCTGTCCGCCGGAAAGACCTGTCCCCGGCTGGTCCAGGCGGTCCTTCACCTCTTCCCACAAGCCGGCTTTTACAAGAGAGGTTTCGACAATTTCATCGGCATCCGATTTCGATTCCACGATACCGTGTATTTTAGGCGCCCATGCAATGTTTTCGTAAATGGATTTTGGAAAGGGATTGGGTTTCTGAAAAACCATCCCGACCTGGGCTCTGAGAGGAACGACGTCAATCGAGGGATCATAGATATCATTGCCTTCAAAAATGATGTCTCCCTCAACCCGGCAGTTGTCGATCGTATCGTTCATACGGTTCAAACAGCGCAAGAAGGTAGACTTGCCGCATCCTGAAGGACCTATCATTGAAAGAACCTCGTTACACCCGATATCGATCGTGACATTCCGGATAGCCTGCTTGTCACCGTAATACACGTTGACGTTCCGGCAGACCATTCTCGGGTTCGGCACATTGACGGTGCCGATTGTTTTCCGGCTGTCCCTTGGAGCAAGATTTCGTTTTTCCACGGTTGTTGTATTCAAGACATCCAGCATTGCTGATTATACTCACCTTTTGATTATCTGATGCTTTTCGGACGGGTGCAGCACCCCGGACCGGCTTCAGGGCATATAAAAGGCCGGCAGGACTGCTGCCGACCCTATCACAAACATATCAATAGCCAAAGTTCCCGTACTTAATGAGCATTACAGTTCATCACATGTGATCGGCGTAAGATTTTTTGCGATCGACGCGTATTTTTCACGCTCTTTTTCAGGCATCGGAATAAGTCCTTTTTCGGTCAGGTACCCTTCGTCTCCCCATGCTTTTTCAGAGGTGAATTCTTCAAGATATTCCGCCATGCCGGGAATAGTGCCGACATGTGCTTTCTTGACATAGAAAAAGAGAGGACGTGAGAGCGGATACGAACCGTCGGCGATCGCGCTGAATGCAGGCTGAACACCGTCAACAAAAGCACCCTGCATCTTGTCGGTGTTCTGATCGAGGAAGCTGAAACCGAAAATACCGAGAGCATCCGGATTGGCATTGAGCTTCTGAACGATCAGGTTATCGTTTTCACCTGCTTCAACATAGGCACCGTCTTCACGAACCGTGTGAGCAATACCCTTGAACTTCTTCTTGTCCTCTTTTTTCAGAGCTTTTATCCATGCAAATTCCTTGGCACCTGTTTCCATGGCAAGTTCGACAAATGCGTCACGTGTACCTGATGTCGGCGGAGGGCCAAGCACTTCGATCCTTGTTTCAGGCAGGTCCGGGTTGACATCATTCCAGGTTTTGTAGGGATTCGGTACCAATTTGCCTTCTTCACCGCTCGGATCAGGCACCTCTTTTGCCAGTGCGAGGAAAATTTCTTTGCGGGTGAGTTTGAACGGCTCGGCTTTTTTCGAGTTCGCCATCACGATACCGTCGTAACCGATCTTGAGTTCTACAACCTCGGTCACACCGTTCTCAGCACTCATCTCGCACTCGGTTTTTTTGATCCTTCTCGAAGCATTGGTAATATCGGGATGCTCTACACCAACACCGGCGGCAAACAGCTTGAAACCTCCCCCCGAACCGGTTGACTCGATCTTGGGAGTCTTGAAGTCGGTCGTCTTTCCGAACTGTTCAGCGACAACCGTGGCAAACGGATATACCGTAGAAGAACCGACAATACTGATATAATCCCTTGCGGACTCAATAGCCTCTTCGGCCTGTCCGGATTTTCCGGCGGTCTCTTCCTCCTTTGCTGTCTGCCCGGCTTTCTGGCCGCAGCCGATCACTGACAGAGCACCTGCCAGCATAAGCATGAACGCTACCAACGTTACAGATTTCCTCATGTTCAACCCCTTGATTCAATTTTTTTGTTATTGAAACGAACAGCAACACCTACCATATCCGATATGCTCTTATAGTTACAATTTGATTTTCTTTTCTCTATCACTCCGGACAAGTGTTGACAAAGTTGTAACACAACTGTGTCAACATTGAAAACCCTGAATAATCCACCAAAGAGGTGGGAATGTTCCCTGCCGGATCAAAAAAAAGCCACCCGTAAAAGGTGGCTTTTGATGTTGAAAACACCGCACTATCCTGCCCTGCAGGATCAATGACGGTTGACGTAGCCAAGCTCGCTGATCATGCGTTTTCCGTCTTCGGTCATCGGAAGATCGATAAACTGCTTGACAACGCCTGTTGGCTCGCCATTGGTGTACATGAAAAGAGGACGGGCGACAGGATAGGAACCGTTCTTCACAGTTTCTTCGCTTGGTTCGACGCCATTGACGATAAGCGGTTTGACGGAATCATCGAGGAAACCGAGACCGATGAAGCCGATTGCTGCAGGTGTCGAACCGACACGACTTTTGACGGCACCGTTGCTGGCCTGTGTTTCAGCGCGTTTCGTGACAGGATTGCCTTTTCCGACAACGAGATTTCTGAACGAATCCTGCGTGCCGCTGTTGGACTCGCGCTGGATGACGACAATCTTTGCATTAGGGCCGCCAACCATGCTCCAGTTGGTTACCTTACCGGTGTAGATATCGCGAATCTGCTCGATTTTCAACGATGAAACGTAGTTGCTCGGATGAACGATAACCGAAAGACCGTCGAGAGCAACGATGTGCTCGACAGGATTGATCCCTTTTGCTTTTGCGGCACTTGCCTCTTTGTCTTTCATGGCACGAGACATGTTTGCGATATCGCATGCCCCATTGATAAGGCTCTTTGCACCGTTACCGCTGCCGGATTCACTGACGGTAACTTCAACACCTGTTTTATCTGTGAAGTATGCCGCAAAAGATTTCGCGATCGGACCGACAGTCGTCGAACCGTCCATCACAATGGTGTTCTTTGCCTGGACAGGTCCTGCCGCAGCAAAGCAGAAAATGGCGGCAAGCATCAGCATTTTTTTCATCTTGTTCATCATGATCGTTGTTGATTTTAAGTTTGGAAACAACAGCAAAAAAGACTTTTAAATTCTCACAAAAATCACCGCCTCTCCTTCAGTTGGAGAAGCGGTGACGATACCTGCGACGAGCAGGCTTTATCCGCATCTTACAAGAAAGAACAGCAACACAAAATGTTCAAGTTCATTCATACCTTAGAACTTGACAATAATGTCACCCTGAAAAACGTGAAGGGTTTCATCACTGTCGATACCATCCTCATGACCGAGGTACTTTGCACCGAGAAGCATGTTCTGTACGAGATGATATTTGGCACCGACCTCGAAGCCCTGACCATTGGTACCGCCGCCCCAGCGGTCGGAATCGGTATAGGCACCAAGAACAGCATCCTTCTCAAGGTGGGTGTAATTGGCATCCACCTCCCACTGGCCGACTTTCTTTGCTTTACCGATCTTGACGCCGACCAGGTAACCGTTGTTGTCGTCATCAACGTCCTCAGCAACGTTCACGACATACTGGCCATAGACTTTCCAGGGAAGACCGCCGCTGAATTTACCGCCGACATTACCGAAGATCTCAACAACGTCATAATCATACCAATATACCCCGTTGTGAGAGTTACCGAAGTAATCGCCGTCTGTCCAGTCACCAAGAATACCATCAGACATTCCTTCGATATTCTCGAAGTCATAATAACCGGCTCCGAGCATGAAGCCCAGATCGCCTGCTTTGCCTGTGAAGGAGAGCTGTGCCACCCAGAGAAATGGATCTTCTTCGCTTTTTTTGATTTCATCGATGAAATAGTAACCGGCAACAGCATTGAGACCCTGGCGCTGTTTCTTGCCGTCTTTACCATAATGGAAGGTCATACCTTCGAGGGTAAGATCGCTGTCCCATACGAGATCATTGACGCGGATAAGCGTCTGCTTGACTTCCCTTTTACCGAAGATGAAGTTGGCATCACCGTCGAAGAACATCGGATGGTAATCGATGAACGCCTGGTTGAGGTTGATGTCTTTCATTGAAAATCCATTTCCAAACGTCACGTTCCTTGAAACCGGATCGGCATGTTCACCGGTACCACCGGTTGCAAGCTGGACTCCGGCGCTCAGTTCTTCGGTGATCCAGGGATAGACGCCAAAACGAACGCGGATACGGTGACGGTCGCGGCTGTTTTCATCATCGGTCTTGATTTTCGACTCGTAACGGTAACGGACATCGCCTTTCCAGTTCCAATCGACAGCTTCCGCCGTGCTCCATCCCGAAACAAGCAGAAACGCAAAAAGTGCGACAATTTTTTTCATAATGTAAGTGATTATGTTTTCTGGTTCTTTGAAGGAACAGGGACATCTGCTGCAAACGCCCTGACCGCAGGTAATCTACCACTCGTTTTGTTAAGGAATTGTTACGGGCTTGAAACGATCTTGCAACATCACGACACATCACGGTATGACGTAATCCTAAATTGAGCGATTGTCGAGCCCCGTGAAATCAAGATCGTATATTTCACAGGGCCGGAAATGCAAGGCACAGGGAATGCCGCTGTATCCCGACATGTCGGGACGCTCAGTTTAGGGTGATATCAGTCGACAACAATCACAACACCGTGATACCGGTTGTCCGGAAACAGAACGCGTCCTTTTTTGTTGATGACGACATGGGGGAAACGTGACTTCCTCAAAAGGTGGAGAGTTTTCATCAGGTCTTTCTTGCCGCTCGGCATGACAAGGACATCGGCAACCCCCGTTACTTTCTTGATATCATGCTTCGCCATATCTTCATGGACATAGATATCACCCTTGATCGTTTCTCTCAGTTCATCGAGTTTCAGCATAGATACTCCGGCTGGTTACCGGCTCCCGGTCACGCTAACAAACGCGTGCCGGCAGCCGCAAGCTTTTTTTCCAGAATTCCCCTGACGCCATCGGTCAGTTCTCTGTAGACCCTGCTCCTGCTGTTGCGGATCCTCCGGTATACTTTCAGAATATCGAGCGTCAGAATAATACGGGTCGAGCTGCAGTTCAGGTCTCCGAACATATGCTTGCCGATCACTTCAAAGCCAAGAACCCTTGTATGAAAATTGTATGGTGAATTCGGCTCGCCTTCAAAGACATCCGTTATGAAATGGGTATAATCCCTCTCCAGTACCTCTTTTGTCGCTATCCGCATCAGTCGAAGAGCAAGTTGCGGATATTTCCGGTACTCGCTTCGGATCATGAAACGGCCGATCTCGACATAGCGACCATCATTTTTCAGTTTTTCAATATTCACTCCCGGCAGCAGACTTACATCATATTCTGCAGGAAGCTCAAGGGGCGGATCGTACATCAGGCGCAGCACCCCGGCAGAGCGTCCGTCTATCCTGGCAAGGAACCATGAATACCGCCCTTCCTTTTCGAGCTTTTCGGGAAGCAGGTCACCGGCAGCGCTGATCCATTTCTTTTCCTTGCGGAAAACCTGCTCGATAACATCGAGCGCATCGATGCGGGAACCGGCAGTCAGGACTTTTTCAACTGTTATACAGGACATGTGGCCTCCTTGATAGTATGGTTGGTATTGTTGCCTCTTCTGGTGGACGAATACCTGTATTCCTTTCCGCTGAGCGATGCAATAGCCGTCATGATCCGATCCGCCACCTCACGCGCAAGCTTGTGACGCTCTCTGTTGACATGCATTGCCGAAGCATTCGTTCCAAAGTGCCGGTATGCCTCGGAAAGAGCGTCAAATTGCAGCGGCTTGCCTATGGCAAGACGTATTCTGCCTAAAACTCTAACCTTTTTCTTTTTTTCCCCGCTCACACAGTCAATGCCCACGGGGATGACCGGCATTCCTGATCGCAATGCTATATGCCCTATACCGGGTTTGGCCCTGAGCAGCCTTTCCGGATCGCGATTCCTTTTTCCTTCGGGAAAAATGCCGATATGCCTGCCTTGTTCGAGTTTTTGGCAGCAGAGTGAAACCGCATCGTCTTTCCCCGCTGTTTTGGGTCTTCTGGACTCAAGTATCGCTAGTGGTGAACGCTTGTGATAGACATAAATGGGGTCCATGAAGTTGAAAAGACGATCGAGCAAAGGTATTTTTCCAAACATCCAGTCAACTATAAAACTTATCTTTTTTCCGCCGCCGTGATACACAAGGCAGGCTGGCACCAAAAGCGTTTCTATCGAATTATTGTGATTGAAAGCAAAAACCACAGGACCTTTCGTATCCCTTACATGCTCGAGACCGCTTGCTCGAACAAGCAGCGAAACCGGGATCATGAATAGCCTCAGCACAAAGGCTTCAAGCGGTTTGAGAAAAGGAAGTCTGCCTTGCAGAACTGTAGTGACCTTCATCATAATGCCGAATGATTTTCATGAAAGACCCTGCATAGTACATCCTTACTCAAGAAGCGAAAAGAAATGTTGTCGAACGGTTACGATTCGGTTACTATTTTGCAAATTTGCGTTCAACCCTGACTCCCTCACCCAAACAATGACCATGCCCGAATGATCTCTCTTCAGAATATCATCATCATTACCATAGGATTTCTGCTGTCCCAGGTACTGATCGCCGCAAAGGTGCATGTGAGGGTTATCGGCTATGTTCTGGGCCACTCCAGAACGACAACGGGCGGCCTTCTTACAGCCGCCCTTCTGCTCTCTTACGGTTTATCGGTATTCTTTTCCAACACGGTTGTCATTCTCGCAATGCTTCCGGTTGTAAAAAAACTGATGAGCGTCTTCACAGACCAACAAAACCGCAAGATACTTGCCGCCCTGTTTTACTGCGCACTTGTTTTCGGAGCCAACACAGGAGGCATGGCCTCGCTTACAAGCAGTTTCCTGAATGTCTATACAACAGAAATCGCACATAGCCAGTCTTTGCCGGGCTCGGAACACCTGACGTTTTTTTCCTGGCTCCTCGGCGGCATTCCGGCGTCGCTCGCCATTGTTCTTGCAGGAAGATGGATTCTTATTTCGAATATTCCCGAAGGACTTGAACCGTCCAGACTGCCCTCGCAAAAAAAAACTGCTCAGTTTCCCTTTGTCAGACCACTGTCTTTCTTTCTGACCAATGTCGGGATCACTATTGTTCTGAGCGCAAGTCAGTTCATCTTCAAACCCGCCCCTGTCTTCGGCAGCCTGAACATCATCGATATACTTTTCATCGTCTATCTTGCTGTTTTTGTTTCTTTCTCCTTCATCTATCCCCGCAAAGTCCGTACTCCGGAAAATGTGCTGAAAAACATCTTTTTTCTCCTGCTCTTCACCATCGCTTTTCCGGTCATTTTCCTCAGCAAAACCCTTGAACAGCTTGAAGCGAGACTGCGTATCCCTGTCGGCGACATCTGCAAGGTACTTGATGGCAGACTGCTCGGAATGATCAATTATTGCTGGCAAGGCCTTTTCAGGGAACGCTTTGCGACTCTTTCCATATACAACAGCAATTCAGTGCTCTCCATCAACAGGATAATGCTCGAAATCCCCTGGTTCGGACTGTTCCTTATGGCCGTGACCGTCATTTTTCTTTTGTTTCTCATCCATGTCGGTGACAATCCTGCAACACCCGGCATTGACGGATGGCTTTTCACGATCCTTGCAGAGGCGGGTGAAATACTGACCTCTTTATCTGTCTCTCCGCCTCTTCTTTTCGGTGGCATCTCTCTTTTCACCATCTTTGCCACCGAAATCCTCAATAATACGACTGTCGTCTCCGTGCTTGCAGCTGTCATCCTCAACCTGCAATCAGCCGTTGCCCATGAACAGCTGTTTCTGCTTCTGCTTGTCGCTGTATCGGCTTCCTGCGCCTTTATGAGCCCGATCGCCACTCCGGTCAATGCCCTTGCTTTCGGCGGCTTCGAAAAACTCTCCATCAGAACGATCATCAAACTCGGTCTCTATATGAACCTCGCTGCGGCCCTGCTTATCACCTCATTTTTCCTTCTCCTCTTCTTTTTTCTCTGACCTGAACTGAGCGTCCCGACTTGTCGGGATGCTCCTTTATAGTAAGTTGATTAAATAACAACAACCCTGACACCATGAACTACAAAGCGGTTATTTTTGATCTTGACGGAACACTCCTCGACTCCCTGCAGGACATTGCAAATACGCTCAACTCGGTACTCAAGAACAATGGCCTGCCTGTTCTGACGATAGATACTGTCAGGAACATCGTAGGCTACGGCATGCGGGAACTGATCAGAAAAGCGATCCCCGAAGATCATCCCGGAGATGATTCATTTATTGCAAAACTGTGGAAAGAAATGGAAAACCATTATGCAGAATCATGGATGCTCAACACCCGACCCTATGCCGGTATCCCGGAACTGCTTGACTGGCTCGACAGTGCAGACATCAGAAAAGGAGTGCTTTCCAACAAACCGGACCGGTTCACCAAACTGTGTGTCACAACGCTCCTTCCCCACTGGACGTTCGAAAGCGTCATAGGCCATATGCCTCTTCTCAACAGAAAACCCGATCCGGAGGGTGCCCTTGAAATGGCCTCCTCTATGGAATCCGATCCGCCTGAGACGCTCTTCATCGGCGATACCGATGTTGACATGCAGACTGCCGTAGCCGCAGGAATGTATCCGCTCGGCGTTCTCTGGGGATTCAGAAGCGCTGAAGAACTGATTGAAAACGGTGCAAAAAAACTCGTGGAAACGCCGCTGGAGATTATCACATGGCTATCGCAGAACAACCCGTAGAAAGACACATTATTCTTTTATAGGTCCTATAGGACTTATGGGACCTATATATTCAAAACTCTATACGACTAAATCCTTAAAGGGCCAGTTATCGCATGCGACCTATAGGACCTATATACTCAGGAGCATCTATAAGCCTATAGATTCAATACCAGAAGAACCGCGGCTTTTACAATAGCCAAAAAGCTAAAAACTTCTTGAAAACCGAAAAAGCTCAACCGGACGCTCTTTCAGCATTTCCATGCCCCCTTTCTTTCTTTCTTCTTCCTCCTCGTTCACCAGTTCCCCTACCGCAAGCCCTACTGCCGTGCCTATTGCTGCACCGGCAATGGTGTCGGACAGCCAGTGCTTGTCGTCGTATATCCTGTCGAGCACCGTTATACCTGAGAGTGTAAAGAGTCCCACTGTCGCGAAAGGATGATCGATCCTCTTGCTGAGCACCGATGAAATGGCAAATGCTGCAGTTGCGTGCCCTGAGGGGAACGACCACCTGCTGCTGTCTTTCTCGAACCAGTTGAACTGTCCGTTCCCTTCCAGGAGATACGGTCTCGACCGGCCGGCCGCAACCTTGATAACTCCGGTAAACAGCAGTGAAAACGTATGAGCCTCGACAACGGCCCTGCCTGTATAACGCACCCAGTCATCCCCGCTGACAATTCCTGCCAGATAAAGGGCCGCACCGAGGTAATAGCCGGTCGAGAGCTTTCCGTAATAGTCTCCGACCGAGACCAGATCATCGAGAAAAACAGAACGATTCTCATGCATGGCATCCCTGACCGGCTCGTCAAGCCAGACGGCAGCGGCAGCAGTTGCCGCAGCGACAGCACCAAAGGTCATCCAGTCACTGCCGTCAAACCTGTCGGGGAAGGAAAATACATGCCTGAAATCACGGGCAAAGTAATCCGCGTCATCGGCAAGCAGATCGTCGCCGGCATGTGCCGGCAGATCCCCTGCAGATAACACACACAGAAATGCTGCCACAAGCATCCGACATGCCCGGGATAGACGGAATCGGGGCACCATAGCCCCCGGAATGACCACTTTGGTAAAATTCCTTTTGATATTGTGCCGGTTGAGTCTATACATTTTATAGTATCCTGAATTGAGCGATTGTCGAAGGGCTTTAACAAATGCGACTCTTTATCAGTTGTCACGTTCACCCGGCAGGCAAGGGGTGATCTTTTTACATGCATAACGGAATGATATTAACAGACTTCCTGTTATGGTATATCCCGACGAGTCGGGACGCTCAATTCAGGAGTATATCACTGACTGCATTTTCAATATAGCGCAATGACTCCGAACAACACACTTGTCGAGAAAACAGCTGCGTTTGTGGCAGAACGCTTTGAATCAAGCACTGATTCCAAAAAAAAGATCTATCACGACCTTAATCACACCAGGGAAACGGTTGCTGCCGCCAGGACTATCGCTGAAGGCATGAGCCTGCCGGAGGAATCGGTACATCTTGTGGTTCTTGCCTGCTGGCTTCACGATATCGGCCATCTCGAGTCGCCGGACGAACATGAGGCGAGAAGTGCTGCCCTTGCCGAAGATTTTCTCGCAGCCGAAGGTGTCGATACGAAATCGATCGATACTATCAAAGGCTGTATCCTTGCCACAAAAGTACCTCAGACCCCTCAGACCGTACTGCAGCAGATCGTCTGCGACGCCGATCTGTCACATCTCGGATCGGATACCTACGAAAAGAAAAACGAACTCCTGAGAATCGAGCTCGAAGAAAACAGAAAAAAAACGTTCACCGATATAGAATGGCTTGAATTCAATATCGATTTCTTCAAAAATCACAACTATTTCACCCCTTTTGCCAAGGAATCCCTGAACGACAAAAAAGCAGAAAACCTTGTTATTCTGCAGCATGAGCTGAAAAAAGCGGAAGAGCGTAAAAAACAAAAAAAGCAGGAAAAGAAAAAAAACAGGGAGGAAATCGAAAACGCAGCGAAAAACCGCGGGATCGAACGGAACATGGAAGTGTATTACAGGACTTCCTCGAGAAACCATGTCAGTTTCAGCGCGATCGTTGACCAGAAGGCCAATATCATGATCCAGACCAACTCGCTGATATTCTCCATCATCATCTCCCTCCTGGTAAGAAAACTCGATCAGCTTCCCGACCTCATCATACCCACCTTCCTGATGCTTTTTACCTGTGTTGCGACAATCATCACATCGGTCCTGGCCACCCGTCCCAAGGTAACCCGGCATGAAACAACCATGGAAGATATTTCCAACAGGAAAGCAAATCTCCTGTTTTTCGGCTCATTTGTCAACCTCGATCTCGACCAGTATGAGTGGGGAGTAAAAGAAATGCTCAAGGACAAGCCTTACTATATCACCAACATGATCCGCGACACCTACTATCTGGGAAAAGTGCTGGATAAAAAATACAGGTTTCTCAAGCTTTCCTATGATATCTTCATGGTCGGCCTCGTGCTTTCGATGAGTCTCTACGCATTTGCCTTCACCAGATAAGCCCCGCGGTGACCTATGAATCCGGAAAACCGTCTGTCGGATCACTGATCGTATAAAGAGATATGCTTGCCGTTCTGCCATCGAGCAGTATGGTTCCTATCTGCCGCGGGGAATACGCTTTGATCTGCTCTTTATCGAAAAGCCTGAGCAGTTTTTTTGAAAAAAGAATCTGCTCTCTGAACCTGTTACACTCCCCCTGTATCCTTGATGCGGTGTTGACCGTGTCGCCATGGAAAACAATTTCCCTCTTCTCCTCTCCAACCTCTCCGGCAATCACCCTGCCCGAGTGCAGACCGGCTTTCAATTGCGGCACAAGGCTGTAACGATCCTCGTACCGTCTGGAAAAAGACTCGATGCGGTTGATGATCGAAAAGAAACAGCGAAGACAGTTCAGGTTCTCCACACCCTTTTCGGTTGTCCATGTCAGAACGACACCGTCTCCCACATACTGATAGACTTCGCCTTTATAGCGGTCGATCGGCTCTTCGATGTCGCTGAAGACATCATGCAGAAGATTATGGTAGCGCTCACAGCCGAGTTTTTCAGCCATCGTGGTCGAACTTTTAAGATCGAGAAACATGAACACGCGCTCCTGATGATGGGGAATATGATAACGGCCCGTAACGGCATTCCAGAAATTTTTTTCTCCCACCCGCTGAATCACGAGTCTGAATGAGTTGATGAAAAAGCCGACGACAACAAGAAAAAATGTCAGTATGGAAAACTCTCCGGTAAAAAATGTCTGCAGGCGGGCTTCCACCGAAAAAACACCTTGATGACCGTACAGGAAGTAATCCTCGACAAGCACATAAACAAGCAGGACGCCCATGGAAAGCGTAACGTAGAAAAGTGTTCCGACGACAAGTGTCAAGATGAAGTTCAGAGCCCTGGTCAGACGCGCCAGAAAAAAGACATCCGCTAACGCTACAGTCACACCCACGACAAAACCCATGGCTCCGAGACGGAACAGAAGATAGCGATCACTCAAACAGGAAAACTCGTTGAATGCCATGCCGAATGCGGTAAAAAAAGCAAGGTAGACATAAAACCAGACCACAAAGGCGGTCACGATCCTGATGATGCTTTTCAGCTTTCTTCTGTTCTTCGAGGAAGACCTCATGAGCATTGAATTGAATAGACACACGGTTTGAACAAAAAAAACACCCCCTGACACGGTTTGCCAGGGGGAAGATACTGCCTGATACTGTTATGTACTAAAACCTGAATTGAGCGTTTCAATAAATGCTCAATTTAGTTAAAAATGTTCGATAAAGAACCGCGCTCAGAAACTGAAACCGCTCCTCACGTAAATTCCGATATCATCGCTCAGCCTTGCGCTGCCGACACCACGACCGGCTGCGATACTGAGGGCATATCGGGACTCGATGAAACCGAACCAGAGTCCGCCGCCGTAACCTGTGTGCCATTTATCTGAATCCTCGCCCCCGAAGTAGACCCGGCCCGTATCGATAAAGGCAAGCGGTCCGAACATAACCGGTACGAGAAACTTGAAGGTCCCGAGATACAACCTGAGTTCAGAATTTGCATAAAGTGATGCGTCGCCGGCAAAGCGCTGTTTGTCATAGCCTCTCAGAGAAGTGGAACCGCCAAGATATGCCGCTTCGTAAAAAGGATAATCCCCCCAGTTTTTCTGCCCTCCGACCCTCATCGCAAGCCTTGAATACGGAAGCGAGGGCAGCTTCAGGTAGGCAGTTCCTTCAGCCTTCAATTTCCCGAAAGCTTTGGTATTACCGAAAAATTCAGGATAATAGCCGCCCTCAAGATCGACGACAAGACCGCTTATGGCAGGTGTACCGCATGCGGTCCTGTCGGACGCAAGGCGGCCAAGATGCTTTCGTGGTGAAAGCAGTACCTTTTTGCCGCAATCGAGATTTTCATAACGAAACCCTGCAATGAATCCTCCTGTAAAGTCCTCGTTGATCCCATATGGCAGAGGGTTGTCATCCAGCCAGGAGCCCGGTTCGATTTCGAAATCAGGAAACTTGGCCTCAAATCCCAGCCGGAAACGATAATCGCTGCGTGCCGGAAAAACCAGAGTCGGACGAATCCATGTCAGCTGCTGTTTGATCTCAAAATCATCTTCACTGTAGAGGGTATCATCGAATGTCGATTCATTGCCCAGGCCATAAAAATTGATAATGTCAAGCCCGGTCGTACCGGCATCGATCATCAATGCCGCCCCGTCTATTACCGATCGGAAATCACTTTTGAAATCCAGCTTGTAGCGAAGGCCCCCGGACCCGATTGCCGCTCCTCCTCCGAATTTCATATTGTAATTGTAAGGTCTCCTTCCAAACGCATAATCCTCGAATATCACACCCCAACCGAGAAACGCACCATACTCAGGCGCATAGTCCAGCTTCAGGTTGGCAATGGAATCGTCGAACTCACTTCCATAATCCCTTGACTTGAGACCGTAATCACTCTCATCCTCCTGGGTTTTGCCTGAATCACCATGTTCCAGAACCGTAAACCGTCCTCCCTCAACAACGCTGTCCTGATCCGGGTCATAGAAATAGTTCGCTGTCTTTCTGTTCAGCAGGCCTTTTGGATCATTGACCTGGTCCGTGACCGTATCATTTCCGTCCCCTGTAATGACACGAAGAACGATATCGTCGGCTACCGTACCCCTGACACTGACAGAGTCGTCACCTCCCCGGAGATACAAACGAATTTCAGAGGTGTATTCCGGATTGAACATCCTTGAATAAAAAGGCTCCGCTTCACGTGTCGACGATCCTTCGGTCATTCGGTAAATATCGATGGAAACGGTACCGTCGGCGTTTCGCTCAATGCTGGCATACTCCGGCTTGTCGCTTGTAAAAATATCGACATCCTCCGCGTAAACAGCATAGAGTTCCTCTGATGCCGCAACAAGCAGATCACGCCGTCTTTTCAGCTCCTGAAGCAGACGGGCGCCTTCCCTTTCGAACATCGCAGGCGGCATCCTTTTAACCGCATCTTCCAGAAGATCGTCAGTCAGCAAAAGAACCAGCCGCTGTGTTTCCTCCTCCCATTCGGCCTTTGAAAGAGCCGGAAAAATACGCCTGTCCAGAGGACGACCTGACCAGGTAAGGAAATAGACATTATCGAGTTTGTCATCAAAGCCTTCGATCTGGGGAATTATCTGGGTTATCACCCATGAAAAAAAACCGTCCTGGCGTGAAAACGCGTTATCGCGATCTTTCGGTACCGGTCTCCATATCGTTTCGCCCTCTTCCTGAAACGCAGCCCATCGCCACTGGCCGTAATGACGATCCCAGTCACCTATAAACACATCGACAAGACGGGCAGTCAGCCAGGCTCTTGCATCAACCCTGTTCAGGTTGTCTTTCCTGAGCACCTTGACCAGCGCTTCGAATTTTGTCACCTTGCCGGCACCCGCAAACGCATTTTCAGGACCGTCATTCTCATCGGGATGCTCTTCCAGAGTGCCGAGCAGGCCGGCAAATTCGTCATAGTATTCCCCCAATCCTTCCCGGTCATAGGGCATGATGAAAAAAGGAGCTTTTACATGAAGCACACCAGCCGCCTCGAGCAACGGCTCGATCACGGCAACTCCGGCAGGATTTGCCGTACTGACCTGGTCCTGTACAACATCGGAAACAACCGTATTTCTCAACTTTTTCGGCATCCCGCGGGCAGGGTCCTTGTCTACCGTCCTGAAACGGTACTGTTTTCCGTCACTTCCTCTGAAGCGCAGACTTATCGTCTGAAATCCGCCGCCCTTTTTATACGGTTTCAAACCCCCCGCGAACAACTTGAGATCCAGAACCTCGACATCCATCGGGGACGTCCAGAGCGAACGCCAGTGAGTACCGAATATCATGCGGTGCAAAGCACCGGCCTTGTAATGCTCGCCTGGAATAACCTCGACACTGCTCCTGTCACCTATACGTGACTCGGAAATCTTTTTCGGCTGCGCGCTGACTACAGCAACTGCTGTATTGCAGATCAAAAAAACAACGAGGAGAATCGTTCTGAAAAGGGGCTTCAGGGAAGTATTCATGACGTTGATTGATAACATATTGAGATCATTGATACGAATTCACGTGGTTTTATAATATACGAGTAATTTCGAAATTAATTGACTTCCAGCCTCTCAGGGCACTGCTGCAGAATGATCATCAGGGCTGTAACGAAGCAGTGTCGCTCTTGTTCCAACTCCTTCATTACTGATCAGCATGGCTGCATTATCCCTCATAAAAGCTATCCCTTCGGGTTGCGGATGATATCCTGCAGGCAGTCGAGCGGTTCCCAGAATCTCTCCTTCGGGACTCAATTCGACAAGAAGCCGCCCCCTGGATGCCAGGATGAAAAATGTGCCCGACTGTGGATGGCGGGCGATTGCTGAAGGTTTGAACTTATTCTGCCGACTGCTTTTTTTCAGCTTCTTTGATGAAAGCAGAAATCTCGGTTCTTTCAGAAGAACTTTCTGTTCCAGAAGAAACGAGTAGACCGGTTTTTCTTTCATTCTGGATTTTTTCCTGCCGGAGAATAGCTCTTTGAAGGATAGTGAAACAGGGTACTCCTTGCAGGCAAGCAACAGGGTATTGGAATCGGGATCATAACAAAGACCCTCCACATCGAACAGATCGTTGAGAAATGTTTCCTGCCTTGCCGCAATTACTTTTTCACCGTCTTTTCCTTCGTAAAAACTGTAAAGAACGCCGCCACTGGTGACAAGATAGAATCGCGACCCTGCTGCGGCAATATCCTCAAAATCTCCAATGATCGGATCGTCGCCGAACCATCGTTTCTCTAAAAGAAAAAAACGCTTGATAATGCCGCCATGTTCAGGGTCGAGCTGGTAGATAGTCCCTTTTTCATCATCGTGCCCGAAAAGACCGCCATCCTCATTGACGGTAATTCCCGAGATCTCTTTCAGCTCGGCCGGAAGCTTCAAAACCGCATCCGGTTTTGCCAGGTCGTAGCGGGAGAGCATCGATTGTTCAGCCGCAGCCCAAACCGGCATAAAAACACAAAAAAGGAATGTGAACACAGGAACTGTGCAATAACGCCACATAAAATGATGTCTTCTGTATGTGATCGAAAGACAGGATACTCCGTTGCTTTCGGATGACAGGAATTATGACCGGACCATCCTGAGGGTCATGGTAACCGTTGTAACATCGAAACGCCCTAAAATATCACCAGGGGCATGAAGAAAGAATGATATCCGGCACCAATCTCAAACCAGAAGATGGAGGCGTGAAAAAACGTAATCAAGACGTTCTTCGTTCAGGACAATTCTGTAATAACCTGTTCCATCCAGCCTTACAGGACGGCTGTCGCGATCACTGAGATATTTTCTGCTCTGCTTGCCGTTATACCAGTAGACGAGCCGGATTTTTTCATGATCGATCTCCAGGGCCGTTATTCCCCGCTTTCCAATTGCACAGCCGGAATTGAAGACACTTGGAATAGTGAGGTTGTTGTAGACGCCGCTTCGCAATCCGATCTTTTTCCCCTGGTTATAACAATCATCGAGTTCCTCCTTGAGAGCGACAATCTTGCCCTGTATCACACCTCTTTCCTTCTCTTCCGCTCCGGTGTAGGCTCGGCAGAGCTCTTCTATCCTGTAGTTCAGATAATCTACCTTGGATAGCGATTCAAAGAGAGGCCGATGGGTATGGCCGATTACCGAGACAATTTTTGCCTTGTTCGAAAACTCATAGATCGACCGCTCGATGGCAAAACGGCGGCGGCTGTTATAGGCAATGGAAAAATTCCGGATCCCAAACGGTTTGGCTATATAGCGTAAAAACCAGACGACCGAACGACTGACAAACGGATATGTCTCCCAAAGAAACACCGAGGCCTGATGGCCATGAAACACAAGCATATCATCCTGGTGGTATTTCAGTTTCAACGACTCCAGAAGGTAGGGCTCAAGCAGGTAATCCTTTTCGTCAAGCAGGGATGCGTCATGGTTGCCGAATGTTCTGTAAAAAAAACCGTTCTCGTCGAACTGCATGAACAGGTCATAAATATGTCTCCACCTGGTAACGATACTGGAAAGGGGAAACTTGAAGAGTTCCTCGATATCCCCGTTGAGAATAAGACTGTATCGATTGGGAAGATAGAAGCGCTTCATCACCGATTCGACAAGAGGGGCATTATGGCGAAACTCATCACGCCGGCCTCCGTTGCCCATATGCAGATCGCTCAAAATCAGGATTCTCGAGGAATCACCGATATCGACAGGTTTCGACAGTTGCAGCAAACGCTCGAGATGCGGATGCTTGTCGTGGTTGTTCAAAAGCTTCATATCACGACCGGGCATTTATTGACATCAACCCTCATTGCAGGTAAAGAAAAAGAGAAACCCTGACATTGAGCCTAACCTCGTCCTTGACTGCCTCAGTATTATGCTGAATTAGCGATATACCTAAACTTTTTCAATCCGGCAACAATCAGAATACAGCCACTGCATAATCTGCCTGCCCTCGATTATACCGGTTCAGTTCCAGGAAGAATGTAGGCAATAGTGCGGACCGGGACCTCCTGATTCTTGTTACTATCCTGCAAATATTCACATCCATGACCGGACATGTGTTGCAATATCCGGTCATGAGCCGACAAAAAGCCCCGGTGCGATAGATCGAAACAAACGTTTATCGGAAAAAGTCCAGCAGGCTTTTTTGTGCTTTGGCACTGTCTCCGGCACCTCCCGCAGCAGCAGAGTCGGCCGGCACTTCTGCCTGCAGGCTGTCTTCGGCGTTCTTTTCCGAAAGAGTACCGTCAGTTTCTTTCGAAACTTCCTGTTCAGACTCTTCGGGAGAATCAAGAATTTTTTCTATCAACGACGGTATTGTCACCTTTTTTTTCGGTTTCTCCTTCACAGACGTTTCCGAAGTATCCTTATTCGATTTCCTGTCCGGAAACAGGAGCGATTCGGCCGTTTTCTGCAACACGCCCTTCACTCCGGCGCTGTCAACACCGGCGCTGTCTTTACCTGTTTTCGGAAAAAGACTGCCCTTCAGTTTATCGGTAAGGGTCTCTTCAAGACTGTCGGTTATTCCTGAAGTTATTCTTTTCGCTGTTCTTGCCATGTCCAGACCGATCTTCGGGTTGTCAATCGAACCGGTCATCGCTGCATCGACAAGAACCGTGTCGGGCAGCGTTACACCGATACTCTTTAACGGTAGTTTTGAAAGCAGACCGGTAAGGGTTTTTATTCCTTTTGTACCGAAATACTTTTTCGGTACAACGAGACCTATCTTCCAGTCGAGGCTCTTGTCAAATCCGGTTACCCCGGAAGCTTTAATCGTTATATCGTTAATCTCGAGGGAGAACGGACTGGTCGTGACCTGACCATCCTCTATGGCAAAATCCAGGACAGCTTCGGGAATCCTGAGTGTATCGAGAGCATCGACATCAAGAACGGCCGCGAGTTTTCGTACAGGTGGAAATCCTTCAACCAGCAATCCTCCGGTCTCGACCCTTCCTTTTCCGGAAATAGTCTCCGGAACCGGCTGCAGTTTCTCATCGAGCCTTGAATGCAGTGAAAGATCGGCTGACACATCACCTTTTGCATATTCAGCGACGGGAGCGACCTTTTTGAGAATTTCCAATGACTGCCAGGATTGCGTGACGTTCATATCTGCCGCCGTTATGCTGAAATCCGTATCCGTTATTCCACCTTTCGTAGTGTAATAACCGTTAACAGTCACGTTGCCGCCCAGTGCTTCCGCATTGATGTTGTCGAACGTCAACGTTTCGTCCTCGAGAACAAGTCTCCCCCTTGCATTGGCAAACTTCGCTTCCCCCATTGCTACGCGGTCAAATTTCCCATCGATCCTGATGGAAACAGCCTCAGGAAGGAGAAGCGGTGCTTTTTCCTCCTCCATGTTCCGAAACTCGTCGAGCTGAACATATGCCGATCGAACCTCGGCCCTTCCCTTAAGCTCTTCTTTCTGCAAAAGAAAGGGGATATAGTTTTCAAGCTTTCCTTGTACTGAAAAATCGCTTTTGCCTGCCTTGATACGACAATCAACGATATCGGCATACCCCGGTGAAAAATTCATCTGAGCCGATACTACATTGATATCCGGGGTGAACCGATCAGATGATACAATGATATTTTT
The DNA here is from genome assembly GCA_028277225.1 of Chlorobium sp. GTDB lineage: Bacteria > Bacteroidota > Chlorobiia > Chlorobiales > Chlorobiaceae > Prosthecochloris. The sequence continues at coordinate 20,729 of JANQHB010000039.1, read as the reverse complement.
TGCAAGAAGATAACCATAGGCTTCCGTTCCCTTCCTCGAGGACCGGCCATCTGTGAATGCAGAGAAGCTACCCTTAACAGCGAGGTTTGAAACCAGCTCTCCCGAAAGCCTGAGATCACCGGTGTGATAGATTTTCTGCAGATCTCCAAGATCCAGCGTCCCTTCAGCCGCCGCATCGATATATGGATCGGAAACAGGAGTATGCAGAGAAAAACTCATGAGAAACGGTTTGCCGTCAATGGCAAGTTCGAGGCGCGGCACGGTAATCATCGTTTGATCGGCTGATCCTCCGGGATTGGTTACCGAGGCGTTGAAGACGACGTTTTCAGCTCTGACAGGAACCCCCTTATAACCGAAACCACCCTCACTCACCTCAATCCCGAGCCTGAAAGCTGGAAGCTGTTCCTTGCGGTACAAGCCCTTGATGTGACCCTTGAGTTTGACCTTGCCGCTGGCGTCCAGAGCTGCGTAGTCATGCCGGTAAAATGCCGGAAGCAGGGAAAGAACTTCCTTCAATGCAGCTTTTTCGGCATTGAAATCGATATCGGTGTTCACCGCATCGTCGAGCAGGGAAACAGCACCGTTGAATACCATATCCAGGTCGTTGAGTCCGAGACGATTTTCCTTCAGGATGAATTTGCGATTTTCAAAATCCGCATCGATCTCGGCCTCGAACGTTGCCCCGACCTTCTGAAGCCACGAAATGCCTCCCATGGTGACAGAAATACTGTCGATCGTGTTTTCCGTAACGACAGAAGAGGCTCGTCCGCTCAACCTGCCCTGAAGACGGTGCTGCAATCCTTTGAGAATAATGCTGCTTCCATTTGTACTGTCGGCAAATGAAATATATCCGTTCCGAACGCGCAGGTCGCGAAGGTCGAGAGCGTAGGATGCACTATCCTTTTTTGCCCTCGTCTCCGGAGATGCCGGAAAGATGTTCCAGTTCCCTTTTCCGTCCGCATCTTTCAGCAGGGTTATGTACGGTCTGTCTATGTCGACAGAACTGACCTTCATCTCACCGCTCAATATCGACAGCACATTGAATGCTACTGCAAAACGATCCACCGTCGCAAGGGTATCATGGTCAGTCCCCCCTTTTTCCGTTACGGAAAGATCCCTGAACGCAACACGTACTGAAGGAAACGACCGCAACAACGATATATCAACACTGCCGTAATCAACCTTTGCTTCAACAGAGTCGTTGATAAGATCCCTGATCACCTCGCTCAAACGAGGCTTCAGGCCCTGCAATGTCACCGACACCGCGGCAAAAAGCAGGACCAGAAAAACGGCAAAAAACTTGAGAAATCTTGCCATGTTCTTAATATTAATTAAAGTTTTTTCCCTCACCGGCTGGTTCGAAGACTGTAACCTGTTATGCAAGGTAAACGATCTCAGCCTTCCGCAAAAATGAACAAGATCTGAAAACCATTGATCAGCCCGGAACGATTTTCAAAAATCAGACAGCTTCTCGCCCTCCGTCAGCCTGACCTTACGGTCCTCATGGACAATGTCAACAAACCGCACAACCTGTCAGCCGTCATCAGAAGCTGTGACGCTGTCGGGATCGATACCGTTCATGCCGTATCGGCCAACAGCAGCATCAAGGACAAGCAGAAAGCAGCAAGAGGATCCAATAAATGGGTCCGTCTTGAACTTCATGAATCGATCGAAAAGGCTGTCGGAATTCTGAAAAAAAATGGCATGCAGCTCCTGGTCGCTCATTCCGGAAACAATACAGTCAATTTCAGGGATATCGACTACACTCAACCAACTGCTGTTGTTTTGGGCGCCGAACTGTTCGGTCCATCGGACACTGCAGTTTCCTGTGCCGATCATCTTATCTGTGTTCCAATGCAGGGCATGGTGGAGTCGCTCAACGTATCGGTTGCCGCTGCTGTCATCCTTTTCGAGGCACAGCGACAGCGACTCGATGCCGGACTTTACAAACACTCCCGCCTTCCTTCGTCATATATACAAAAGAGGCTGTTCGAACTTGTGTATCCTGCTGTCAGCAAAAAATTATCACTACAGGGCCGGCCTTACCCGGAACTGGACACAGAGGGCAAGATCCTGCGACAGCTGCACAGATCATAAACAGTTCACCGAAGCGTAACAATAGCGCTCTGGCAGGCACGGGGAAATCTTCGTATATAGTTTTCAAGCCCTAAATTGAGCGATTGTCGAGCATGTCGTAGATGCAAGGCACAGGGAATGCCGCTGTAGTGCTCTACCGCAAGTTCCCTGTAACGAAGCAGATGCGGCATGATCGACGATCCCGAAGGGTTTCAACACATGCGGTTCTTTATCGGTTTTTTCCTGCTCCCGACAGGTGGCGAATAATCACACCTGTTGAACAGTATAAAAGACTGTTTTTTATAACTATACTCTTATTGAGCATTTGTTGAAACGCTCATTTTAGGCCAGTGTCGATACCTGCATCAAGCTCTATCACGAAATCTTTATGCCTTCTCAGGAAGTCAAACCCTACCGGATCGTCATCGAATGGACAAACAGCGAAGATTTTCTTTTTTCGTGTGACTACAAGGGATTCAGGGAGAAGTCAGAGACACCCGATCCGCAAGCTCCTGTTTGCCACCGGTTTCCCCATGTCACAAAAGCCATGGGAAACGTCCTGAAAAAATTGCGCCGAGAGCATATAACCTTCCCCCTTTTTCTTCTGTCACTTGCATTTGAACACCGGGGTCTGCTCAATGAGATTGACGACCTTCTGCGTGCCATACACACGCATCTGGAAAACCAGAACGGTTCTGGAAGCTACCGTTGCCACATCAGCGGAAACAGCAGTAAAACTGTTTCGAACAACTGAAACTTCGGATTCTGAACGTAAAAACTCCGCATGAAACATGTTGCCGCCATGCTTCTTTCCGTACTTTTGTTTCAGGCGATACCTGGATGCGGGGAGAAAAAGAAAAAGGGAAGTATGTCAAAACTCGTGCCATCGGCGCGAATAGACAGGAGTGCCGGACTTGAGATATCCGGTCTTGCAAAGAGCGGCCGCTATCCGGGCCTCTATTGGGCCGTCAATGATTCCGGAAATCCACCGTTCATTGTTCCCTTCCGTCGAGACGGCCGGGTGATCAGCAGCCCGGCAAAAGGCATTCTGGTCAAGGGAGCAAGAAATATCGACTGGGAATCGCTTGCATCGGATTCCTCAGGAAATCTCTACATCTGCGACACCGGCAACAATAACGACAGCAGAAAAGAACTGCATATTTACAGGATTCCCGAACCGTCTCCAGAAAACCGCTCAACCCTTAAAGCCGATAAGATACGTATCCGCTACCCTGAAGACTCGACAGTTTCTCCCGACATGCTCGTTCACGATTGCGAAGCTGTCTTCAACTACAGATCAAAACTCTATTTTCTGACCAAAAGACGTTATGACCTTGCAACCGTTCTTTACCGTCTGGACAGTTTACGGTATGATCGGATCAACACGCTCACGCATCTCTCCCGTTTTGAAATTGACGGCTATGTCACCGGAGCGGACATCTCTCCGGACCAGCGCTGTCTTGCAGTCCTCACCTACAATGCGCTTTGGCTTTTTCATGATTTTTCAGGCGAAAACTTTTTTGGGGGCCTGAAAACCCGGATTCCTCTGGAAAATGCCGGTCAGATCGAATCAGTTCTCTTCTCTGGTCCGGATGAGGTCATACTTGTAAACGAAGGTGACAATGAACTTTTCACCATTTCCCTGAAGAACCTGCAAGAGCGCCTCGCTTCCGGCTCTGAAATGAATACGACAAGAGAAAAATGACCCACAGCCTGATACGGCACGGACGGTCTGCATCAATCATTCTTTCACCTAAGCTGCACCTAGTTCTCGATTCCTGCAAGTATCATCGAGATGACCTCGGCCCCTTTTTCCAGCATTTCGATATCCTCTTCTATCGCTCCCAGAATTTCCTGGACACGGTGGCGCTCGTCAAAACGCAGGTAATATCGTGACTTTTCATCGTCAATCATTTTATTGACATGTGATTTCAAGGAACCGAGTTCATTTTGAAGTAACCGTATATCACGCTCAACCTGCATGAAAACCTCCCGGGAAAAACAGTTAGTAATACGCTACATCAGAATCGACAAATTTCATGCCAAATCGTTTTTCAACGCAATTTCACACTGTTTTTCACCTCCGGACAGAACAAAGATGCATGTCCGGTCTTCTCAAACTAACACAGTTGTTTCAAATACAGACAACCTGTTCGCGCCCCCGGACCTGCAGCATCCATGATGCCATTTATGTATTTACCCTAAATTGAGCGATTGTCGAGCATGTCACAGATGCAAGGCACAGGGAATGCTGCTGTAGTTTTCTACCGCAAGTTCCCTGTAACGAAGCAGATGTGGCATGATCGGCAATCCCGAAGGGTTTTAATAAATGCGGCTTTTTATCGGTTTTCATGCTTAGCTGACAAATAAGCAATAGCCTCTCTACAAACACAGTAGAACAGATTGTTTTTAACAACCTTACTATTACGAAGCATTTGTTGAAACGCTCAGTTTAGGTATTACGTTTGTTTCACTCGCATCCATATAATATATTTGTTAAAAGAACTTCATCCCCCAATGAAAGCTCCTGTAAAAAAACATAGTGTCCTCGTTGCCGATGACAGTTCGGTCATGCGCAGACTGATAAGCCATGTCATAAAAAAACTTGGACATAACGTTCTTACGGCAAACGACGGGAATGCCTGTATTCACATGCTGAATACCGAGGATATCGATCTGCTCCTGCTCGACATCAACATGCCGGAAAAAAACGGCATGGAAGTCCTTTCCTATCTTGAAGCAAACGACATGGCACTGCCGGTCATTATGATAACCGCTGATGACGATCTCAGTCAGGCGGTCCAGTGCATCAAAATGGGGGCCTACGAGTATCTGACAAAACCCGTACAGAACGACCGTCTTGAGATAACCGTCTCCAACGCCCTTTCCGAATCTAACCTGAAAAAAAAGGTACAGCTTCTCGAAAAAGAGCTGAGGCAACAGGATATTTTCAGACGTATACAAGGCAAAAGCCGCGCACTGCAGGACTGCATCGAACAAGCCATGCAGGTCATGGAAACCGAAGTGAATGTCCTGCTCATAGGCGAAAGCGGAACAGGAAAAGAACTGTTCGCCCAGGCAATCCATAGCGGGAGCAAGAGAAAAAACGGACCCTTTGTCACCGTAAACTGTGCTGCAATCTCGAACGAGCTGGCAGACAGTCTTCTTTTCGGACATGTCAAGGGCTCATTTACAGGAGCCAACAATGATCACACGGGATTCTTCGAGCAGGCTGACGGCGGAACAATATTTCTTGATGAAATTGGAGACATGAACCTTGACATCCAGGCAAAGGTTCTGAGAGTATTACAGGAACGCAAGATCCGCCGTGTTGGAGAAAAAAAGGAACGAGCAGTCGATTTCCGGCTCATTTCGGCAACCCACAAAGACTTCTCCGGCGCCATTAAAAACGAAACGTTCCGGGCCGACCTTTATTACAGGCTCGAAGAGTATCCGCTTGCCATTCCACCACTCAGGCAACGCAGTAAGGATATTGCCTTTCTTGCCAACCATTTTCTTGAAAGCTTCTGTACTGCCAACAATATAGAGTCACTCTCTTTCAGCGATGAAGCACTCGATACGCTCGGCAACTATCATTGGCCGGGCAATGTGAGGGAACTGCAGAATATCGTTCGCAGGGCGGCAATCAACAGAAGAGGCAGTGTTATTGAATCTGTTCCCGCCCTTGCCAAAACGGACCTTCCCGAGCAAAGCAGAGAGCTTGCCCCTGCCCCCCCTTCCGTTACGGAAACTGTCCCTTCACCTGCAATTCAGGAACCTCCAGGCACTGCCGCCCCGTTCTCCGCATCTTCAAAAGGATACGGAAAGGAATACCTTCTGAAAAACGCTGAACTCCAGGCAATCGTCAAAGCTTATGAAGCGACAGGCGGAAACCAGACAAAAACAGCACAGGTTCTGGGCATCAGCCGTTCCTCACTTTACAGAAGGCTTAAAAAGTACGGTATCGAAAAAAACCTGACCCTCTCTGTCTCTGAAGACTGGTAACGGATTCTCCGGGATCGGAAAAAAGGGAACCGCTATCGTATCGACTCCAGATACCGTTCCGCATCGAAAGCTGCCATGCAACCGCTGCCGGCGGCAGTTATTGCCTGCCTGTAGGTATAATCCTGAACATCACCACAGGCAAAAACACCCTGTACAGATGTTTCTGTTGATGATTTTCCGGTCACGATATAGCCATATTCATCAATATCGAGCTGTTGGTCGAAAACCCCGGAGTTGGGAGCATGGCCGATTGCGATGAAAACCCCGTCACAGGAATGTTCCTTTAACTCACCGGTAGTCGTGTTTTTCAGTCTGATACCGGTCACTTTCTTTCCGTCACCAAGTATCTCATCAACAACCTGGCTGAGTTCAAGGCTGATTTTAGGATTTTTCTCGACCCTCAGGCTCATGATCCTCGATGCACGGAATTCTTCACGGCGATGGACAACCGTTACGCGAGATGCGAAACGAGTCAGAAAAAACGCCTCTTCCATAGCGGTATCGCCACCACCTATGACGAACACATGACTGTCCTTGAAAAAGAAACCGTCACAGGTTGCACATGCGGAAACACCCCTTCCGCGATACTGTTCCTCCGATGGCAATCCCAGCCATTTCGCATTTGCCCCTGTCGCGATAATGAGCGTCCTTGTGAGGATTTCGCGACCCTCTCCGACATATATACAAAAAGGACTTCTTGACAGATCAACTTCATGGACACTGCCATGGACAAACTCGGTGCCGAACCGTTCAGCCTGCTCACGGAACCTGCCCATCAACCCAGGTCCGTTTATCCCCTTCGGAAATCCGGGGAAATTTTCTATCTCCGTTGTAATCATAAGTTGTCCGCCGGGCTGTTCACCCTCGATCACGAGCGGAGCAAGATTGGCCCTGCAGCAATAGATCGCAGCAGTCAGGCCTGCCGGGCCTGTCCCGATAATTACCGTATCCCGGATTTCATTGTCCATAATCAGGTTCAGATAGTTTTCAATATAAATGACCGATCGCACCAGATAAAAACTGCCGACCGCAGTCCTGATAGACGGAAACACGGTCAGCAGCTTTATCCTTGTGCAGTTTGTTCAAACCAAAAGGCACACCGCTTGTCAGGGATTGCGGTCAGGCAATCTGAGCGTTGATCTTCTCTGCAATCATGTTTTTGGGCATCGCACCGACCATCTGATCGACAATTTCCCCGTTTTTAAACACAAGCATGGTAGGAATGCTTCGAATACCGAACTGTGCAGCTGTATTTGGATTTTCGTCCACATTGAGCTTGGCGATAACCGCTTTGCCCTCGAATTCTCCTGCGAGCTCCTCGATTACCGGACCGAGCACCTGGCAGGGACCGCACCATGCTGCCCAGAAATCGACAAGCGAAACCTTATCAGAATCAAGAATTTCGGATTTAAAGTTCTGGTCTGTAGCTGTCAGATATTGTCCACTCATTGTCATAATGGTTTAATGATGAAAAAAACTTCATGGTAATACAACCAAACAGTGATGAAAGTAATAAAAATTCCTTTTTAAAGCTACCCGGCGATCTTGACATTATCGGGTCCGAGGATATTTTCAAGTTTTGACAACGCTGTATCATCAGCCTCTATCGGGCTGTTTCTGGCAAAAAGCCTCAGCATTTCAATATTCCCTTCAGTCTGGACCTTGACCTCGAAATCGACTGCCGTTCTCCCTTTATGCTCCTGAAAGACCTTTTTGATCTCTCTCAGTTTGTCAAGATCTGCCGGGTCATCGGCGTCGATTTTAAGAATCACCTTGTCAATACATGACTCCCTGACCTTCTTGATAGGCACGACATCCCTGACCAGGAGCTTCAGCATGCTCCCGCCTGCTTCAGCCTCGACAGTAAGCATAACGACCTCTTCGGGTTTGAGAAAGTTGCGATACTCTTCATAGATACTCGAAAAAACGGTAAAATCAGCTTTTCCTGACAAATCCTCGATACTGCCGAACAGCATTTGCCTGCCTTTCCGGTCCTGATGAGGACGGGTTGAAACAATGATCCCGATCACCTTGTACTGACGTTTCTTTTCAACACTCCTTGTCCCGAGCTTCAGATTGGCAAAAGCCTCCCAGTCACGGCGGCAGGGTTCGAGGGGATGACGGCTGAGATAGAAACCGACAAGTTTTTTCTCTGCCTGGAGTTTTTCGCTCTCCGGCATGGGTTCTGCACCGTCCATCTCGGGAAAGATGGCTTCATGAAGGGCATCGCTGGACTCATTGCCGAAAAATCCGCACTGACCCAACGTTACCGACTTATTCTGCAACTGGCCGAACTTGATCGCCTTGTCGATATTTGCCAGCAATTTTGCCCTGTCAGGATCGATATCATCAAGCGCTCCGGCAAGCACAAGACATTCCAGAGCCTTGCGATTCATCAGACGAAGATCTACCGATGCCGCAAGATCGAAAATATTGACAAAACTTCTGTCACGCAGGAGCCTTGCCGAAACAACGGCCCGGGCAGCATTGCCGACCTGCTTTATCGCGCTGAGTCCGACCCGGATACCGGCCTTTCCGTTTTTTTCTTCAATAGAAAAAAGAGCGTCACTTGTATTGACCGAGGGAGGATACACGGGGATGGAAAAACTTTTTGCTTCATCGGAAAGATCCTTCATCCTTTCGGTCGATCCTATTTCGCTGTTGAGAATAGCCGTCATGAATTCGACGGTATAATGAGCTTTCAGATATCCCGTCCAATAGGCAAGAACTCCGTAAGCGGCTGAATGGCTCTTGTTGAAGCCATAACCGGCAAATTCGGCCATCAGATCGAAAACCCTGTTGGCAAGTGTGTCGTGTACACCCTGGTTCACAGCACCTTCGACAAATTCAGCCTTGAATTTCTGCATGATCTCAGGCTTCTTTTTGCCCATTGCCTTGCGGAGATTATCGGCTTTTGCAAGAGTAAAACCACCCATAACCTGGGATATCTGCATGACCTGTTCCTGATAGACGATCACCCCGTAGGTTTCCCTCAGGATATCTTCAAGCATCGGATGCATGTAATCGACCGGTTCGCGGTTGTGTTTTCTGTCGACAAACAGGTCAACGGCGTTTCGGTTCTTTCCGATCTTTGCATTCAGCGCTCCGGGCCTGTAGAGAGCACTCATGGCAATGATATCCTCGATCTGTGTCGGCTGGAGCTTTGTCATGTAGCTCTGCATTCCCTGTGACTCGAACTGGAATATCCCCGCCATCTTGCCTTCCTGAAAAATCCTGAAGGTTTTCTTGTCGTTCATAGGCAACGTGTCGAGATCGACAGTTACCCCGTGATGCTTCCGGATGAGGTGCAGCGTTTCATCGATCACTGCAAGAGTAACGAGACCCAGGTAATCGATTTTAAGCAGACCCGCTTTTTCTATCCAGTTTTTGTCAAACTGTGTGACAACCTGTTTGTCGTCACCGCCGGACTTGACCAGGCCACGCTCGAGCTCGTCACGGTGCATCTCGTCGGCATATTTACGCTCTTCGGTCTCTATCTTGTTCGAAACATAGAGCGGAACCTGTTCATCGAGACTGCCGTTGGTGATAACAACAGCCCCGGCATGCATGCCGACGTTCCTTGCTCTCCCCTCGATCGCACATGCACAATCCCAGAGACGGGTATTCCTTGCCGAACCTTTCACCAGATCCCTGAGTTCGCCCACTTCATCGAGTGAGCCGGCAAGTTTCACTCCGGGTTTGCCCGGCACAAGCTTGGCCAGCTGGTCCACAACAGGCAAAGGCACGTCAAGCACCCGTCCTGCATCCCTGATTGCCGCACGCGCACCCAGCGTACCGATTGCGATAACTTTCGACACACTCTCCTCTCCATATTTTTCAACCGTATATTCGAGAACCTTCTGTTTGCCGACCGGTGTAAAATCGATATCGATATCGGGCATTTCCGCTCTCTCGGGATTGAGAAACCGTTCGAAGAGGAGTTTATAACGTAACGGATCAATGCTTGTAATACCGGTCAGATAGGCGACAATGCTGCCTGCCGCAGAACCTCTGCCCGGCCCGACAGAATACCCCATCCTGCGGGAGGCCGCAATAAGATCGCTGACAATAAGGAAGTAGGAGCTGAAACCCATGCTTGTTATGATCCCGAGCTCTTTTTCGATCCTTTCATCAACCATCTGTCTGGTCAGTCCCAGTGACTCGGGATCGGCGTATTTTGTCTTTGCTCCTTCAAGCGTAAGATGTCTCAGGTACTCTGTTTCGTTCTCAAATCCTTCCGGGATTGGAAAATGAGGAAGCCTTGGCTTCTCCTCCTTTTGAAACCGGTAGGAACATCTGTCGGCGATGACAAGGGTATTGGAAAGTTCCTCATGTGCATTATCGAACAATGCCGCCATTTCACGAGGCGTTTTCAGATAGTTCTCACTGGTCGGAAGACACTGAAGCTGACCGCTGGAAAGCTTTTCTTTGGTCTTGATGGCGACCATGGCACGATACCTGTCGGCATCTTTCCTTTCGAGGTAATGCACGTTGTTGGTAGCCACCAGGCCAACCCCGAATTCCTCTGAAAGACGAATTGTATCGGCATTGAGCGTTTCATCAAAAGAAGTATGATGGCGCTGCAGTTCAAGAAAAAAATCTTGTCCGAAAATGTCGCTGTACAATGCGGTAAACCGGGATGCTTCGTCATAGTTATCGGCAAGAAGCGCCCTTCCGACTCTTCCGGCATAATATGCCGACAGACAGATCAGGCCTTCACCGGCATCGGCAAGCCAGCCCGTATCGACATGAGGCAAACCATTGACAAAACCCTCACGAGCCGCCCTGGATAAAAGAATACAGAGGTTGCGGTATCCCGCCTCGTTCTTGACGAGAAGGATCAGGGAAGGCGGAACAGATCGCTTGCTGTTGTGGTACGCATCCTGCTCAAGAAGATAGATCTCACTTCCGATAATCAGCTTGATCTCTGCCTCTGCAGCCAGACTGAAGAGTTCCGGCATATTGAACATCGACGAATAGTCCGTGACGGCAACAGCATCCATGCCGTTCTTTTTAGACGCTGCAAAAAGCTCCTCGGGATAGACAGGGCTGCTTTGCATCGAATAATGCGTGTGCGTATGCAGATGTATGAAATCCATCCTTTTCTTCAGGGTATCATGAAAGCGAACCGCCTCATTCTTTCCGGGCATTCCATTATAACATTTCAGGGCAATTTATCAACCCGAGTATATCATGCTGGGATGCATGGCCGCAAAAATACTGTTCCTTGTCCAATGTGCTTTCGTAAATATCAACTCAATCTTTTCTTATCAGAGCGTTCTTCCCAAATCTCACATACATGGCATTCACATGTCACGCAATTTTTTTCAAACGAAGCCAAAACAAAATTAATGCGATCAACAATAAACCTCCCAAAGTCAAAAAAACATATTCAATCTCTTTAGGCATACTTGCAATGCCTTTGAAACGAAGCAAAAAGTAACCAAATATAGATATGCATGAAGGAATAAAAAAGTAAATAATTGGCAGCACTGGATTAATCACACTCAGCATATTATTTTTCTTTCTTTTGTCATGCAATCTGCTTTCCCACCCAATAGTTGACAACATGGCAAGCTTTTTCTTTTCAGAAAAAAGATTCGGCAACTTAGTTTGCTCAATCTCTTCTCTAATATATTGAGCAACCAAATGCAAACCGTGAGCATGGTCACACCAGATGATCCCAAAAATACTTAGAACCCAAGGTATAACTATAAGTAAACCTGTATATTGAGGGGGATTAGAAGCAATAACACTAAGTAAAGCACCAACCGCAGTAACAGAACCAGTAACGCATATCAACTGATCTGTGGACCTACGGCCTATTTCCTGCCGCAATGCGTTGTATTCTGCTATGACAGCTCGAATTTTGACGTCAAGGAGTCTTTCTTTTTTTTCATTCAACTCTAAAGTCTGTTCCATTTTATTTACTTTATCAATTAGTAAAAAATATTAAGCTCAATTTAAAAAATAATATTTGCAACCCCTGTTACCTCATCTTTTTAGCACATGATTTTAACTTACATCAAACCACATACATAACCATTTTCTCTCAAAGCACAAATAGTCGATCAAACAACAATCAAGCAATATCTACTATCCCAATTAGCCGCAATTCTTTTAAACCTTTTCGCATACTACCGGATCATAGTTGAACCTGAAAAGTTGGTTCGTGATAATCGTGAAACATTTCCCCCAGAATGTGCAGGGTATCGATACTCGCTCGTCAGACTCAACAAAAATCGAAACAAGACTGTGATTGATATCAAGCCTGATCATACGGTCACGCCAGTGCACCTTGAACAAAAGACGTTTCCATCTTTTCGGCAGCCAGGGTTTCAGCACGATCCTGTCCGACTTGAGTGTCAGCCCTCCGAAACCTCTTACAACCGTCTGCCATGTTCCGCCTACCGCCGCACCATGTATACCGAGCTCGGTGTCTCCATGAAGATTTTCAAGATCGACCCTTGCGGTTTTCATGAAATAGCGGTACGCATGCTGTCGGTTTCCGACCGAAAGCCCGACCATTGCATGAGTACAATGGCTAAGAGAAGATTTGTGCGGCGCCCTTTTTTCGTAGAAATTGTAATTTGCCAGCTTTACTTCATCACTGAAAGCATGGGGAAACAGCAGAAACATCATCAGGACGTCTGCCTGCTTTATCAGGCGGGTCCTGTCGATATTCCGATAGGAAACCCCCTGCGGCAGCACCGGCCTGCCCTTGCGATCATGGCGGGCGATCACAGAATCTTTCAGGTCGAAATAGCCATCGAACTGCTCGATCAGTCCTGAATCGGCATCTATGGTGAACTTGAGTTTGTCGCCGATCTCGATCCACTTTTCCACCTCTTTCCTTTCAAGCAGAAGCCTGCCGCACAAGTTTCCGAACTTTTTGACTTTACGTCTGCCGAAATATTCAAACAGGGTCGCAGCAAGCTTCAAGTGCCATTTGACGAGGTAATTGGTGTAGGCATTATTGTCCACATGCTCGTGGTACTCGTCGGGGCCTATAGCAACCTTGAGTTCATAAACATCTCCGGAAACCGACACACGGCTTTCCCAGAAACGTGCGGTCTGAAAAATCATTTCCAGCGCATGATCGAGCAGGAACTCCGTATCGCCAGTCACCCTGAAATACCGTTCCACTGCATAGATGACATCCGAAACGATATGGTCTTCCTCGGTTCCGGTATAGATCAGGCGTATGGTCCTTTCAAGCTTCGAGGCAAATCTCGGGGTCACATCTTCTCCGGTCGTTGCTGTCTCCCAGCCATACCTGGCCCCTTTATACCAGGCTCTCTTTGCGTTTTGTATCGCTCCCGGCAAGGTTTCATAACGGTACATGAGCATGTTTTTCGCTATGCCGGGAAAATTGTAGAGATAGAAGGGGAAAATAAAGATTTCCGTATCCCAGAAGACATGCCCGAGGTATCCTTCCGAGCTGAGAAACTTCGCCCCGATACTTCCGCTCTGTCTCGGACCGTTGATCAGAAGCTGGTACATGTTGTAGCGTATGGCCTGCTGGGCGGCACGATCTCCTTCTATCAGGATATCCGCCTGCTTCCAGCATTTTTCCCAGAGTTCGATATGACTGTTGATTTCCCTGTATGCACCGCTGCAAAGGAACGATTTCAAGCCGTATATAGTCCCCTTGAACATGTGCTTCCCGGGAATATCCCTGCTCGTATAGACCACCGCGTATTTCTCAAACTCACAGGACACCCCTTTCTCCGCATGCAGGGTCATTTCACTGGTAAATTTCTCTCCGTAGATTCTCGGCTCCCATGTGACTGAAGCCTTGTCATGGTTCACGAGCCGCCATGATGCGGCATTGGAGATACGGATCCCCCGTCCCCTTGTTTTCATCTCCAGATACATCATATCCCGTCCGCGCTCGATTCGTTCGAGATGAAGGTGCTTCAGTTTTTCTCCGGGGAAAAATCCGCGGTTGAGCACATCGCCATTCAGTCCACTCAATACACGAATCTCCCCTGAAAAATTTTCAGGCACAATTCTGACCCTCATATATCCCCAGTGCACCTCATGCAGGAAAACAATCTTCGATGTCGCAAATGTCACGATCCTGCCGTCGGGAAGCCTGAACCTGGATTTACGGTGGAGAATCCCCTTTCTCATATCGAGCATCTGCTCGTGACGTATCACCTTGCAATCCGGAGGGGATACTTTCCATCCTTCAATCCATAGCGAGACATCGGTCCAGACCGGGCATTTCACCAGTTCCTCGACATCCGCTTCGGACTTGTCGTATATTCCATTGATATACATTCCCCTGTAACTGCCTGGCGGCAATTCTTCCAGACTACCCCTGATGTTGAGGTAACCGTTACCGATTGTCATCAACGTTTCGTTGACCTGCAACCGTCTGGGGTTATTTATGTAACCGCTTCTTACCAGAAGCCACTGCTTCGGTGAAAGATCGAGCAACTGTAAAGGATCTTTCCTGAAACGGTTATCATCTGCATCGTCTCTTCCCGTATTCATGGGTTCTCCAGATGTATCAACCTGAAAGAAACACCGATAAACGTATACTAATCCGGGGAACAGGAACGGAAAGAGCGGATAGTCCTTCACCAAACAACAGGGGGGATACGAGGATTCCGTTCTTTACGCTTTTATATCTAACATTGATGCATTGTTTTATCGTTCCCTTTGCCTTTCAACAGGATCAGAACGCAAGAGAAAATAATTGCGGTACCCCGGGGATGTGCTCACGTATTTTTTGTTATTATTTGTGCAGAGTATAACTTGTTTGTTTAGAAACCGTAATAACCTTCCCGACTTTGGAACAGCATACATACAACAACTGCCCGGTATGCAGCTATCCGCTCACCGAACAAAACGCGGTCTGCCCCCGGTGCGGTAACGATATTCTTCACGACATATCTTCTCTTGATGAACAGTCAAGGGACAATCACCATCGCGTTCTCGATGAAAAAAGAGCTGACTGGTACGCCAGATGCATTACCGACAAGCTGACCTGCTGTGAAATGCAGCCCCCGGAAAACGATCAGGATGATTTCACCTGCCATGTAACTTCTGAAAGAGGAGGAAAACTTGTCGACGACCCTGTCTTTTCACTTTCACGCAACGAATTTCTTGAAAACCGCTCAAGGCGGCAGGAGTGGTGGGATGCGCTCAACAACGACTGGCAGGAGGTCGTAAAAACCTCCCTCAAAATCTCCGGTGAACCCTCTGCACAGGATCTGTTCGATTTCTTCAACATCACCCACCTGCGTTGTGACAGCCGGCGCATACACAGCCTTGCTCCGCTCCGTGCTCTTGAAAAACTCCAGCAGCTCCGTTGTGACGAATCTCCGGTCGAAAGCCTGGAACCGTTGAGAAACCTTAAAGAACTGCAGCGGCTTTACGCTTTCGACTGCGATATAGCATCGCTGGATCCCCTGAGAGAACTTCTGAACCTCAAGCTGCTCTGGATATCGAGCACCGAGGTAAGCACTCTGGAACCGGTTGCAGCACTGACCAGTCTCGAGGAACTCTACTGCTCCGAAACACCCGTCACCGATCTTTCTCCGCTGTCGTCTCTATTGGCACTCGAAAAAATCAGCTGTTACAAAACAGGCGTTTCATCCCTCGAACCCCTCGAAAACCTGACAAACCTGATCGAGCTCGGCTTCAACAACACGGAAATTGACGACCTCTCCCCTCTTGCTGATCTGGAGAATCTCGAATACCTCCGTTTCAGCAGAACCGGAGTCAGGAACCTTGAACCGCTGTCAGGGCTTTTCAATCTCAGGGAGCTGAGCCTGAATGAGACCAGTGTTGCTACGCTGGAACCTCTTGCCGGCCTGGTAGAACTCGAGGAAATCTCTTTTGCCGACACTCCGGTGAAATCGATATCTCCTTTGATGGAACTTGAGTATCTCGAAAAAATCGAACTTTCCGCCGGCCAGGTCCGTGACGATGAAATTGAAAAGTTTTTCGAGCGCCACCCCGATTGTGAAATCATTTTGAAAAAATGAAAAAAATTGCTGGCGCAATGTTGAATTGTTGATTTGTTTAACTGTTGAGAAGCGGCAGTTTTTCACAAACAAAAAGGCAGGGTTTTCAAAGCCCTGCCTTTTTTCTTGCTTTTGTTTCCTGTCACTCAGAGGAATACCGAGAGAAGAATACCTGCAGCGACTGCCGATCCGATAACCCCTGAAACATTCGGGCCCATGGCGTGCATGAGAAGAAAGTTGTGCGGGTCAGAGTCGAGACCGACCTTGTTCGATACGCGGGCAGCCATCGGAACCGCAGAAACACCGGCGGAACCGATAAGGGGATTGATCTTCTGCTTGAGGAACAGGTTCATGACCTTGGCCATGATAACACCGGCTGATGTGCCGAATGAAAAAGCAACAAGGCCAAGGATAATAATACCGAGCGTTTCAAGATTGAGAAACTTTTCGGCCGAGAGTTTGCTCCCGACACCGAGACCGAGAAATATCGTCACGATATTGATCAGAGCGTTCTGCGTGGTATCACTCAGGCGGTCAACGACACCGCACTCCTTCATCAGGTTGCCGAACATGAGAAAACCTATAAGCGGGGCGGCAGAAGGCAGAAGCAGCGCACAGAGAACGATGACAATGACCGGAAAGAGTATTTTTTCACGCTTCGAGACATACCGCAGCTGGCTCATCTTGATGCTTCTTTCAGCACTTGTCGTGAACAGTTTCATGATCGGCGGCTGGATGATGGGAACAAGTGCCATGTAGGAATATGCAGCAACCGCGATACTGCCCAGAAGCTGTGGGCTGAGCCTCGAGGCAAGAAAAATGGACGTCGGACCGTCGGCACCTCCGATAATGCCGATAGAGGCTGCGTCTTTCATGGAGAACTCGATGCCGGGAACGTATTGCGTCAGAAGAAGCGCCCCGATAAGGGTCGAAAATATACCGAATTGCGCTGCAGCCCCAAGAAGAGCTGTCTTCGGATTTGCGATCATAGGCCCGAAATCGGTCATCGCACCCACACCCATGAAAATAATAAGAGGAAATACCCCTGTCTCGATACCGACATCATAGACATAACGCAGGATGCCGCCCTCGTCATTGATATAGGCAAGAGGTATATTCGACAGAACAGCGCCCATTCCTATAGGGATCAGAAGCAGAGGCTCAAAACCTTTTGCAATACCAAGGTATATGAGAAGAGCGCCCACACTGATCATGAGCAAACGCCCGAAACCTTCTGTCCAGTTCAGGCTGTTGTCGTTTATGAGAGCATAGATACCTGTACTTTCTGCAAGATTGCTGAATACTTTCTGCACTGAAAGACCTTCCGTCGAACGCTGCGAGCCCTTTTTGGAAACAAGCAATGACTGCTTTTCGATCTTCAGAAGAACCGTCCCGACCGGAATACGGGTGTATTTGGAATAGAGGTCCGGATGAATATAGACCAGTTTACCGGACACGCCGGATGTCACCGTGATCTTGTTGTGCTCCTCATCGGCAAACAACCCGAGAAAATCACCGACACGGATTTCGTCACCTGTCCGGAGCTCACGGCTGTCTCTCACCGGCACCTTGACCAGTTCCAGATCATCGGGAGCCTGCAAAGTGACCGTTCCGCTCTCATCTTCCGAAAAAAACTGTACGGCCTCGGCGGATGTGCCTGCAAAAATTATCGACAGCAGTACAAGAATGAACGTACGCATAAAAAGTTTGAATAAACCGTTAGTCAGAGTTACCTGTTATTTTTTGGCCCGCGCGATGCGGGCCGTCTTCTGTCACACTGGAGATCATGCTATATACATGAGCGTATCGCCCGTGGCAACCGTGTCACCCGGTGACACCTCGATCGAAACGACCTTACCCGTTTTCGGTGCCTTGACAGGAGATTCCATTTTCATGGCCTCGATGATCAGAACATCGTCGCCCTCATTGACCGTATCGCCGACTTCGACCTCGATGGCGACAACACTGCCGGGCATGGCGGCTTCAACAGCCTCTCCTTCTCCTGCCGGTTCCGCTGAAGCCTGTTGTACAGGAGCGGCAGGCACTGGAGCAACAGCCTGAACGGCGCCGGTACCTTCGGCAACCGTAACATTATAGGCCTTTCCATCGACGGTTATCGTGTAATTACCGGGAGACGAAGGCTTCGAGGCTTGCGGCGTTTCTGCTTTAGCAGTTTTCTTCGGCGCAGCTTTTGCCGCATTTTCCGCTTCAACATCGGCCTTGTACCTTATACCCAAAGGCCCCTCGCCTTTCAGGAAGGCAATACCTTTGGCTCCGCAAGTAGCCGAAATGAAAATATTTTCCTCGGTTGTCGGCAGCCCTTCTTTTTCGAGAAGCGACTTGTTATAATCGATACCAAGTTCCGGATTGCGGTCATTGATATCGTGCACATCCTCGGTTGTCGGTTCGAGACCAAGCTGTTCCGAGGCAAGATTGACGATCTGCGGATCCGGCTCTGCCGGAGTCTTGCCAAAATAGCCGAGCACCATTTTACCGTAACTCTCGGTGATTTTCTTCCATTTGCCCTGGACAGTATTGGCAAACGCCTGCTGGAAATAAAACTGGGATACCGGCGTCACAGACGATCCAAAACCGCCTTTTGCAACAACCTCACGCATGTTCCTGATCACTTCAGGGAACAGGTGCAGCGAATTGTTATCACGCATCATCTGCGTATTGGCTGTCAAAGCCCCGCCGGGCATCGGAGAAAACGGAATAAGCGGATTGACCTCCTTGGCTTCCGGAGGCATATAATATTTATCCATGTGCTCCATGAACATCGCTTCGACTTCGATGATTTTCTCATGGTCGATATCGAGAGTATAGTCGGTTCCCCGAAGCCTGTGCCACATGGTCAGGATATCGACTTGGGCTGTTCCGCCGCTTACAGGCGCCATGCAGAGATCGATAATATCGGCACCGGCTTCGATAGCGGCATAGTTACAGGCGACTCCCATACCGGCAGTGTCATGGGTATGGAACTCGATGACCGTTTCGGAAGGCAGTATTTTTCTCGCTTCCTTGATGGATTCGTAGACAACGACAGGGGTCGTGGTACCCGAAGCATCTTTGAAAGCAACGCTGTCGAAAGGAATACCTGCATCGATAATTTCCTGCAGCTTGTCGGTATAGAACCGGGGTGTATGACAGTATTTTTCATTCAGCCCAGGCGGCAGCCCCATAAGGGCGATCACCACCTGATGTTTCAGGCCGGCTTCATGGATACACTGTCCGGAATAGGCGAGATTGCGAACATCCATCAGTGCATCGAAATTCCTGATCGTCGTGATACCGTGTTTTTTGAACATGCGTGCATGCAGATCGATGATATCCCTCGACTGGGATATAAGCCCGACAACGTTGGCCCCACGGGCAAGCGTCTGCAGGTTTATTTCAGGTCCGACAACCCTGCGGGCGGCATCCATCATATCGAATGCATCTTCCTGGCAGTAGAAATAGAGACTCTGGAAACGTGCGCCCCCGCCGATCTCAAAATTGTCAGTCCCCGCGTCAACAGCAGCCTGGAGTACGGGAAGAAAATCATCAGTTTTTACTCGCGCCCCGTAACAGGACTGAAACCCGTCACGAAAGGACACATCCATGAACCGTATTTTTTTCATAATCCTTTTCTTGTTGTCTTTTGAGGTAAAAACATTGTTTCAGAAACCTTATCTGTTACGATGCGCATGCACTGCGGCAGCAATGACCGCTGTTACTCTTGCACTGTCATCGGCAACGGGAACCGAAGCGGCACGTCCGGGCTGTTTGGCACTCTTTTTCTTCCTTCTCATCTCCTCGGCCTCGAACAACTGCTTCTCTTCAAGGATGGCATGATCCTTGAGAAGCCATGACAGTACTGAAATAAATACGATCAACAGCAGCAGGAAAAGAAATACAACGACCATTCCCACAACCATCAGAGTCAACCCGTCGGAAATCATAAAAAAAATTGTTGAAGTTAAGAATGTCTCTCCGGTACAGTCCCGGAGAGACATGTTCAGAATACATCCATTGTCGCTTTTTCGACAGCTTCCTGTTTGACCAGAAGCACCGGTATATCGAGTGCATGGAACACAGCTTCGGCGACACTCCCCATGAGCAGGCGCGTCAGCCCGGTCCGGCCATGCGAACCCATGATCACAAGATCGGCGCCCCAGGAATGTGCCTGCTCGATAATCGAGTTGTAGGGATTGCCCCTCAAAATCATGATATCGGCAGAAAGACCTTTCTTTTTTTCTTCCATCATCAGCTGCCGGAACTCGTCAGAAAAGGCTTCGTGGTTAGCAGCCTTTTTGGTCACACCATAACTGTATGCTGTTTTTTCTGCGATGTTTTCAGGCTGCATGATGTGAAGAAAACGCACGTGGGCATCAACTTTGCGGCCAAGCTCTATTGCGTATCTGACCGCTTTGTCCGATGTCCTGGAATAATCGGTAGGACACAAGATTTTAGACAACTGTATCATACAGAGAGCCTGGTTTTTTTAACAAGCCACAACCCGGAAATGTGCTTGTATTCGATCACTCATTGTTACCTGAACTGAGCGTTTCAACAAATGCTCCATAATCGTAAGTTTATCAAAGAAAATCTTTTATACTCTCTTTTTATAGAGATTATCCCTCATCTGCAGGGTGAGGGTGAAAAAAGATAAAGAACCGCATTTGTTGA
>JANQHB010000057.1 GCA_028277225.1 Chlorobium sp. | reverse complement strand
GCGATTCGCCAACACTCAAGGCAGGAGCCGTATGCGGTAGTTCCGCACGTACGGATCTGTACGGGGGGCATCGGGTAACTGATGTTCCTACCGTGACTTATTAACTGTACTAATGGGGATGTGTTTTGCCTCAGCTGGAAATGGAGAACTGCCTTTGCAGAGTTAGTTGGTTAAAGGTGTCTGCAGTTGTTGAAACATTGTTGGACTTGAGTCGCTCTCTGTATTCCAGTCGTTTTTGTTTCCGGGCCTCTCTGGCGGCTTCAAGTTTTTGGTCGCGTTCTTTGAAAATCTGAGTGTCTTGGCCCTCCAGCTTGTCCTTTGGAGCAATATAGCCAATCGCACTGTGTAACCGTTCATTGTTGTAGAAACTGATATACCCGTCTATCTGGTTTCTGGCGTCTTCCAGCGAAAGGGCAACCTTGGGGCGGATGCATTCGACCTTGATGGTCTTGTGGTACCGCTCGAGTTTACCGTTGCTCTGCGGGTAGAACGGTGAGGTGCGGACATGACTCATACCGGTCAGCCGGATATACTCCTTGAAGTCCTTGGCGATGAACTGTGGACCATTATCGGAAATGATGCGTGGCTTGGCTTCCGGAAACTTCTCACGGGCACGCTGCAGGATGATTTCGACATCCTTCTCGGTCATGGCCTTGCGCAGTTCCCAGTGGACGATGTAGCGACTGCAACCATCCAGGATGCTGCACAGGTAGTAGAAGGTGCCGAGAAGATTGACGTAGGACACATCAATATGCCAGTGTTCATGCGGCTTTAAGGGTTGTTCAAAGCCCTTGCCTTTCCTGCTCTTTTTTGTATTCCAGCGTCGAAGCAGTCCGGCGGCACTCAGCACACGGTAGACGCTGCTGGGGCTCACGGCAACAATATTTTGATCGAGCATCATATAGGTCGACGATAACCCTCCAAGGGATACTGAACATGGAAATTGATGATGGCTTGCTTCTCCCACTCTTCCAGCCAGAAGTCACGGGGAATAAGGGCTTTGTGCTCATTGACTTTACCATAGCGACTCTGCCAGCGGTAGAAGACGGTAGGCTGAAGATGATATTCATCACAGATATCTGAGACCGGTACTCGGTCAACAAGGTGGCGTTTAAGAATGAAAACCTTTTCCTGGGATGTGTAATTTTTTCGCTGTTTGCGCATGGTGAGTTCCTCCGTTTTTCTACGCTAACTCTTACGACGGAATTCTTACAATTCACGCTGAACCAAAACACAGAACATATTGGAGCAAAAGTACAAGGTCAAGTCTCTTGCTTTTTTTGGATCATATGTTCGCGGAGAGCAACAGCCGGGTAGTGATATTGATGATTATGGATGATTTGGAATATGTCTAAGCTAGACAATCGCTCAATTTAGGTTGGTATAAGCTTGCCCATTATCTGGAAGATCGTGAAAGATGGTCTCCCAATGTTGAAAAAAGAGATTATTCGGATTGAACAATAGCTTGCATAGTTTTTCTTCTTTGAAGTTTGGGACCAGTGGGGTTCGGGGGCTGGTTCGGGATATGTCGGATCGGGTTTGTTATGCATTTGCTGCGGCTTTTTTGCAGGGCGTTGCGGGGAATGCTGATACGATCGTTCTGGGACATGATTTGAGGCCCGACAGTCCGAGGATTGCTGCTGCTTGTGCTGCGGCAATAAAGGATTCCGGACGTCAGGTTGTGTTTACCGGTCCTTTACCGACACCTGCAATTGCATGCTTTGCCGGGAAACGGCATGCACCGGCGATTGTCGTTACAGGCAGTCACATTCCCTTTGACCGCAACGGCATCAAGTTCTACCGGGCGGACGGCGAGATATCCAAGACTGATGAGGAGGCTATGCTTGGTGTCGACATCCATCTTCCCGAAACAATACAACTGGAAGCCTTGTCTGAAGCTGATAGAGGAGCCTGCAGACATTACGTTGGCCGGTACCTGGACTTTTTTGGCGAAGGGATTATTGAAGGTATGTCAATTGGGGTGTATGAACATTCGAGCGTTGCAAGAGATGTTCTGAGAGATATACTGGAGGGATTGGGTGCAAAAGTTATTTCTCTTGGCAGAACCGATACGTTTGTGCCGATTGATACTGAAGCGGTTCGTGAAGAAGATGCTATTCAGGCAAGAGATTGGGCGAAAGAGCATGCATTCGATGCTATTGTTTCTACCGACGGTGATGGTGACCGGCCATTGATCGGCGATGAGAATGGAGAATGGCTGCGCGGTGATGTTCTCGGGATTCTATGTGCCCGATACTTCAAGGCAAACGTTGTTGTGGCGCCGGTAAGCTGTAATACCGCTGTCGAGCTATGTGGCGAGTTTGACCGTGTTGTTCGGACAAGGATAGGTTCGCCTTATGTTATTGAAGGTATGGAGCAGAGTTCCGGTCTTGGTACTGTTGTTGGTTATGAAGCAAACGGTGGTTTTCTGCTTGGCAGCGATGTGGAACGGAATGGAAAAACGCTTGAAGCGTTGCCGACAAGAGATGCTGTACTTCCGATTGCAGGATTGCTTTCTATGGCCCGTGAACAAGGTTGTAACGTTTCAGAGTTAACTGACTTGTTGCCAAAGCGCTATACGGCAAGTGACCGGTTGCAGAATTTTGACACGGAAAAGAGTCGGTCGATTCTTGATGGTTTACAAGCTACTTCCGATCAAATACCAGCCCTCATGGCTCCTGATGCAGGGAATCGTGTCGCTATCGATATCACTGATGGTTTACGGGTAACCTTTACCAGCGGGGATATTGTTCATCTTCGCCCATCAGGAAATGCTCCCGAACTTCGCTGCTATGCCGAGTCTGATTCTCAAGAACGAGCACAGAAACTTTGCCAGAAATGTTTGGAAAGAATAAGTGGGATGTGAGATGTGGGGTGTAGGAAGTGAGTTTCTTGTTGAAAGCAATGAGTGAGGGAAGAGTCGTGAATCGTGATTGGGAAGAAGTTCTCAGTTCTTGGTTCTGCGTGAAGATAGCTCGTTAGCTGGATAGTCGGCTGGCAAGAAATGTGGGAGAAATTCTTCAAACAATTCAAGAGTTCAACAAATCAACAAATCAACAATTCTCTTTTCTGTTGCTTCGTTCATCCGAAAAACTATCTTCCCTTATTCACGATTCAACAACTATCTTTTTCCCATTACCCATTACCCATTACCCATTACCCATTACCCATTACCCATTACCCATTACCCAATAACCTATGATCATTCCCGTTATACTTAGTGGTGGTTCGGGGACTCGGTTGTGGCCGTTGTCTCGGGCGCAGTATCCGAAGCAATTGCTTCCACTTGCAAGTGAGCAAACCATGCTGCAGGAAACCGTGGTAAGGGCCGAGACAGTTGCGGATACTGGACCTGTCTTTTGCGTCTGTAATGAAGACCATCGCTTTATGGTTGCCGAGCAGTTGCGGCAGGTGACCAATGAGGTCGGAGATATTATCCTTGAACCGGTAGGGAGGAATACCGCGCCTGCAGCGGCAGTTGCGGCATTACGCATCCAGGAAAAGTATCCTGAAGCAGCTCTCTTGCTTTTGCCTGCCGATCATGTGATACAGAATACCGATGCCTTCGCACAAGCAGTTGCTCTTGGCATGAAAGCAGCGAACGGTGGAGCCCTGGTTACCTTTGGTATTGTCCCTGACGCACCGGAAACCGGCTATGGTTATATCAGAGCGGAAATGAATGGGAACAATGGACAGGATGATTATACACATGCTGTGCAGGAATTTGTCGAAAAACCGGATCGTGAGACGGCAGAACGATATCTGGTGTCCGGAGAGTATTTCTGGAACAGCGGGATGTTTCTTTTCAAGGCGTCGAAGTATCTGGAGGAGCTGGAGCAGTATCAGCCTGAAATGCTCAGTGTCTGCAGGTATGCATTGGGAAAAGCTAAAGCTGATCTTGATTTTTTGAGGCTCGACAGGGAAGCGTTTACGGCGTGCCCTTCGGATTCGATCGACTATGCTGTCATGGAAAAAACCACAAACGCAGCAGTAGTTCCTCTCGATGCAGGGTGGAGTGATGTTGGAGCATGGTCAGCTTTATGGGGCGTGAAAGAGCGTGACAAGGCAGGGAATGTTACAAAAGGTGACGTTCTGTTGCATGACGTCAACAACAGTTATATCTATGCCGCAAACCGTATGGTGGCAGCTGTCGGTGTTGATGATCATGTTATTGTAGAAACAGCAGATGCCGTTCTGGTATCTTCGAAAGACAGGGTCCAGGATGTCAAGAAGATAGTGGACCACCTGAAAAGCGAAGGGCGGGATGAGGCGGTAACGCATGTTCGTGTCAACCGGCCCTGGGGATCGTATCAGACTGTGGACAGAGAAGATCGTTTTCTGGTCAAAAGGATTGTCGTGAAACCGGGATCGTCGCTGTCTTTGCAGAAACATTTCCATCGCGCTGAACACTGGATTGTGGTCAAAGGGACCGCCCGAATTACAGTTGGCGACAAGGAGGTTGTCCTTAGTGAGGATCAATCGACCTATATTCCATTGGGGACGTTGCATCGTCTGGAGAATCCCGGCAAGATTCCATTGGAACTGGTCGAAGTCCAGACCGGCAGCTACCTTGGTGAGGATGATATTGAGCGATTTGATGACAGGTATGGGAGGGTGTAGGAGAAAGGCATAAGTAAAAAGGTAGAGGGGTTGCCTTTTCCCATCGACTTTTTCTATCTTTCTTTTTTCATTAATCACTATTCGCTATCCACTTTGTTTCGGGTTCTCTATGGGATGCGATATATGAGGTGTTGCATGGGGTGACTGATTTGCTGTTCAGCGGCATGTGTATACGGTGTTAGAGAGTAAAAAAGTAAGGCAATACAACTGGTAGGTTTTATGAATTCATACAAGATATCTCATTTAAAGCAGCTGGAGTCCGAAGCCATTCATATTATACGCGAAGTTGCGGCTGAATTTGAAAATCCTGTCATGCTTTATTCAATAGGCAAGGATTCTTCTGTGATGGTGCGGCTTGCTGAAAAAGCATTTTACCCGGGAAAAGTACCGTTTCCTTTGCTTCACATCGACTCCAAATGGAAATTTCGCGAGATGATAGAATTTCGGGATCGTTATGCATCTGAGAACAATTGGGACCTGATTGTTCATTCCAATATGGAGGCGTTCGAGCAAGGGGTAGGACCTTTTACCCATGGTTCCCAGGTGCATACTGATCTGATGAAAACACAGGCTTTGCTGCAGGCATTGAATACCTACAAGTTTGATGCTGCTTTTGGCGGTGCTCGACGTGATGAAGAAAAGTCGAGGGCAAAAGAAAGAGTGTTTTCGTTCAGGGATCGATTCCATCAATGGGACCCAAAAAACCAGCGTCCTGAACTTTGGGATATCTATAACACAAAAGTTCACAAGGGCGAGTCGATCCGGGTGTTTCCTATTTCCAACTGGACAGAGCTGGATATCTGGGAGTATATCAGACTGGAAGCAATTCCAATTGTACCGCTCTACTATGCAAAGGAAAGGCTGATTGTCAATCTTGACGGTAATCTCATTATGGTTGATGATGAGCGGATGCCCAGCGAATTGCGTGAGACAGCGGAAATGAAAATGGTGCGTTTCAGAACATTAGGGTGCTATCCTTTGACCGGTGCTGTTGAGTCCAACGCTTCTACAATCGAAGGGATCGTGCAAGAGATGATGACAACGACAAAATCGGAACGGACAACCAGGGTCATTGATTTCGATCAGGAAGCATCGATGGAGCAGAAAAAGCGGGAAGGATATTTCTGAATAAGCAGACCGGGTAACTGTTCTTTTGAATTGGAGCCAGGCCGGTAACGGTGAGGCGCAAGGGAAAAAAGCAACGAGAATAGGGTTGTTCCCCAAATACTAACTCAAACGTTTTTTTATTGTGAAGCATGATATGACTGCTGTCGAGGTGGCGGAGTTTTTAGATCGGGACCAGGAGAAGGATCTATTACGTTTGTTAACGGCCGGATCGGTTGATGACGGCAAGTCAACACTGATCGGGCGGCTGCTCTTTGATTCGAAAAAACTCTATGAAGATCAGCTTGCAGCACTCGAAAGAGACAACGCGCGTGAAGGGCATGCCGAAAATGATATGGATTATGCACTGCTGCTTGACGGTTTGAAGGCAGAGCGCGAGCAGGGAATTACGATTGATGTGGCCTACAGGTACTTTTCGACAAACAAGCGCAAGTTTATCATTGCCGATACGCCGGGACATGAACAGTATACGCGCAATATGGTGACCGGTGCGTCGACAGCAAATCTCTCAATCATTCTGGTTGATGCCCGGAAAGGGGTCATTGCACAGACGAAGCGACACACGTTTCTGGCATCATTGCTCGGCATCAAGCATGTAGTGCTGGCTGTGAACAAGATGGACCTCATGGAGTACAGTCAGGAAGTGTTTGAAGCGATCAGTGCCGATTACAAGAACTTCCTGACCCGCCTGAATATTCCTGATGTGCATTGCATTCCGATCTCTGCCCTGAAAGGCGACAATGTTGTGGAGCATTCGGAAAAAATGAGCTGGTATGACGGCAAGACCATGCTTCATTTTCTCGAAACAGTCCATGTGGGCAGTGATCAGAACTTCATCGATTTTCGATATCCGGTACAGTATGTTCTCAGACCCTCTCAGGGGTACCGGGGATATGCCGCAAAGGTTGCTTCGGGGATCGTTCGAAAAGGTGATGAACTGGTGGTGCTTCCGTCGCGTAAAAAAAGTACAGTGACATCGATAACGACCTATGACGGTGAGCGGGACGATGCGTTTCCGCCGATGTCCGTAGCTCTGACGCTAGCCGATGAGATCGATATCTCGAGAGGTGATATGTTGGTCCATCCGGACAACATGCCAAAGGTCGAACGGCATTTCGAGTCGATGCTTGTATGGATGAGTGAAAAGCCGATGGAATTGAACACACAGTATCTGTTAAAGCATACCTCGAGTACGACAAGGGCCCGGATCGACAAGATCCGGTACAGAATTGACGTCAATACGCTGAGCAAGTCCGACTGTGATGCGTTTGAACTGAACGATATCGGGCGAACAGTGCTTACCACCAACAAACCGCTTTGCTTTGATTCGTATCAAAAAAATAAAACAACAGGATCGTTCATCCTGATCGATCCGGTTTCGTTCAATACTGTGGCGGTCGGTATGATCATCGACCGTATCAGTGAGGAAAACATGCCTTCCAGGATCACAGGCGCCGACAGATCGGTTGCTGTTGAGACTCGAAGTCTTGTCAGCACTTCTGAACGGCAGGAACGATTGAAGCAGAAAGGGGCAACGGTATGGATTACCGGTTTGCATGGTTCAGGGAAAAATGAACTGGCATACAAGCTTGAACGTGATCTGTTCGACCGTGGTGCAGTTACCGTGACAATCGACGGAAGTGTTGTGCGGTCAGGCCTTTCGCGTGAACTGGATTATACGCCGGCCGATCGTGCAGAGCATTTGCGACGGGTTGCTCATATGTGCCATATGCTGAACGATCAGGGATTGATCACAATTTGTACGTTTATCTCTCCCGATGAGGATATTCGCCGTCAGGTTGCTGAGATTATTGGCCGGGACAGGTTTCACCTGGTGTATGTGGACGCCGATAAGGAATTTTGCCGTGAGCAGGAACCCGATCTTTACAGTAAAGTCGAAAAGGGGCTCCTGCAGTATTTGCCGGGCGTGGATGTTCCATTCGAGCCACCTGCCGAACCTGAAGTGATAATTTCGCAGCGGCATGTGGATATGTTGGATGCCGGGCTCCTGGTTCGTTATCTGCAAGAACACGGGATCATAGGTGGGGCGGAGTGAAGAGCGTGCTATGTGTTAGGCGGGGGAGAGCCGTGATTCGTAAATCGTGAATCGTAAGAAGTGGGTGGGACACCGTATGACCGGAAACCGGAGACTGGTTTTTCTTCAAACAATTCAACAGTTCAACAACTCAACAACTATTTTCTCACGATTACCGTTTCCCATCGTCTCCTTAGCTATAACAGAATGTTTTATAAAAAGTTACAATTATGTGGCATTTGTTTAAACGCTCAGTTTAGGTTACAATATTTAGCTGTATGAGTGTATAGCCTTTTGTTGTTTTTTGCGTAGTATCTGTGGCCTATTGAAAACGTATAATAGTTGAACTATGTGTGGAATCGTTGGTTATATCGGGAAGCAGGAAGCTGCGAATGTGTTGCTGGGCGGATTGAAGCGTCTGGAATATCGTGGATATGATTCGGCTGGTATTGCGGTGTTGAACGGATCGCTTTCGGTAGTGAAACAGAAAGGCAATGTTGCTTCGCTTAAAGAGGCGATAGGAAAAAGTGACGGGATGGTTTCGGATGCAACGATCGGGATCGGGCATACCCGGTGGGCGACGCATGGTGATCCGAGCGACCGGAACGCACATCCGCATGTGAACACCGAGGGGGATATCGCTCTCATTCATAACGGGATTATCGAAAACCATTCGGCACTGCGGATCGAAATGGAAAAGAATGGATACCGTTTTTCCAGCGACACCGATTCCGAGGTGCTGGTGCATCTTATCGACCATCTTTGGAAGAGTATACCTTTTCTGGATTTTGAAGGTGCTGTCAGGCAGGCATTGACGGTTGTTGAAGGCGCGTATGGTATCTGCGTCATTTCCGGCAGGGAACCGGACAAGATTATCGTTGCCCGGAAGGGCAGTCCTCTTGTGATCGGTCTAGGGGAGAACGAGTACTTTATTGCTTCCGACGCAGCTCCGCTGGTTGAGTATACGCGGAAGGTTGTCTATCTCTCGGACGGTGAAATGGCCGTGGTCGAACGGGATGGGTACAAGGTCAAGACGATTGACAATGTCGTGCAGAAAAAAGCCCTGACGGAACTCGATTTCGAACTGGAAGAGATTGAAAAGGGCGGGTTTGAGCATTTCATGCTCAAAGAGATTTTCGAGCAGCCGGATGTGATGGAAGACGTCATGCGGGGCAGGGTGAGGATCGAAGAGGCGAAGATACAGCTTGGTGGTATCGCCGATCAGCTCGAACATCTCCGGCAGGCGCAGCGGATCATTATCTGCGCGTGCGGTACGAGCTGGCATGCGGCATTGATCGGGGAGTACCTGATCGAGGAGTTTGCCAACATTCCGGTAGAGGTCGATTATGCCTCCGAGTTCCGTTACAGAAAGCCGATCATCGGACCGGGTGATGTGATGCTTGTGATCTCGCAGTCGGGCGAGACAGCCGATACGCTGGCTGCGCTGAGGCTGGCAGAGGAGAAAGGCGCGACGGTTATCGGGATCTGCAATGTTGTTGGCTCCACGATCGCCCGCGAAACGCACTGCGGCATGTATACGCACGCAGGCCCGGAGATCGGGGTTGCATCCACAAAGGCGTTTACGGCCCAGGTTATTGTGCTGACCATGCTTGCCCTTGCACTGAGCAAGGACAGGACAATGTCCGATGCCGAGGTGATGCAGGCATTGCACTGTCTTGATACCCTGCCGGAGCGGGTCAAGAAGATACTGGAGTGCCGTGACCAGATCGTTGAAATAGCGGAACACTACAAGGATGCACGCAACTTTCTTTACCTCGGCAGGGGGTATAATTTTCCGGTTGCGCTCGAAGGGGCATTGAAGCTCAAGGAGATTTCCTACATTCATGCCGAAGGTTACCCTGCAGCTGAAATGAAACATGGGCCGATCGCCCTGATCGACGAGGAGATGCCGGTTGTGGTAATTGCCCCTAAGGATACTACTTATCAGAAAGTGCTGAGCAATATCGAAGAGGTGCGGACAAGAAAAGGAAGGGTTATAGCCATAGCGACCGAAGGCGACGAAGAGATCAAGTCCCTTGCCGATCATGTGATCTACGTTCCCACAGGAGCACCTTTTATCATGCCGCTCCTGACGGTCATCCCGCTGCAGCTGCTCTCCTACTACATAGCGACGCTGCGAGGCTGCGACGTCGACAGGCCGAGGAATCTGGCGAAATCGGTAACGGTTGAATGATGCACGGAGCATCGTGATTCGTGAATCGTAAATCGTGAATGGTTGAAAGAAAAGTTCTGAGTTCTTGGTTCTTAGTGAAGATAGCTCGTTGGCTAGATAGCTGGTTGGCAAGAAATTTGGGGTTTTCTTCAAACAATTCAACAAATCAACATCTGTCTTTGATTGTTGTCTTTATAAAATCGTATAGCCATGGATAATGTTTTTCCGGTTTTTGACCAGATATTGAGTCGAAAGGAAAAGGAAAAGATGCTTGGTCAGCGAGGCTGTGCATTATGGCTTACAGGTTTGTCCGGTTCCGGAAAGACAACGCTTGCCAGGCATATTGAAAAAAGACTTGCCGAAAAAGGGTGTCTGACACAGATCCTGGATGGTGACAATATCAGAACCGGGATCAACAACAATCTCGGATTTGGCAAGGAGGATCGACAGGAGAATATTCGACGAATTGCCGAAGTGACAAAACTGTTTGTGCAGTGTGGTATTGTCACGATAAACAGTTTTATCTCTCCGTCACAACAGATGCGTGACATGGCCAGGGATATTATCGGATCGGATGATTTTTTCGAGGTTTTTGTCGATGCGCCTCTCGATGTCTGTGAAGAGAGGGATGTCAAAGGGCTATACAAGAAAGTGAGGGCAGGAGAGATTCAGAATTTTACCGGTATCGGCGCCCCTTACGAAGCGCCTTTGAATCCGGACATCCATGTTCAGACCGGAAAGCTGACTGTCGATGAATCTGTTCGGCATATTATCGAAGTCGTGATGCCGAGAATCACGTTCCCGGCTTCCAGCACATGAGTTCCTGCACATTAACACAAGAGAGATATCGGCCCGATCATGGTAATTGTGCATAAGGTTCTGCCTGTATTCCTGCTCCCCCTCGGGCTGGGTTTTCTGATTGTTTTTCTCGGTGCGGTCTTCAGGAAATGGGTCGTCGTGTGGCTGGGTTTACTGGCACTCTGGCTTTTGAGCATGCCGCTCTTCGGGGATAACCTGATCAGGCTGGTCGAAGGCTTTGAAACCCGTCTTGCTGTCGAGACGCTCGACGAAGCCGATGCCGTCGTTGTTCTTGGCGGTCAGCTCTTGCAGATGCCAGGTGTTCCGGATGGAGAATGGGGGCACGCTGTTGACCGGTTCGAAGGCGGTCTTGAGGTTTTCAGGGCAGGGAAGGCGCCGCTCCTGTTTTTTATGGGTAGCAAACTTCCCTGGCAGAAAGGTGCGGCACCGGAAGGGAAACTGCTTCAAAAGCGTGCTCTTCGTCTCGGTATTCCGCGCAGCGCAGTACAGGTCTCACCGACCGTGGGAAACACCGCAGACGAAGCCGCCGCAGTGCGGAAAATGCTTGCACCGGTCGATAATCCTTCTGTCATCCTTGTCACCAGCGCATTCCACATGCGCCGTGCATCGTTTCTTTTCAGGAGGACCGGTTTGATCGTCCAGCCTTTTCCGGTCGATTTTCGGACGTCTCGTTACAGTGATCTTACGATCATTGATTTTCTTCCGAGCGCCGAAGGGCTTGAAAATTCGGAACTTGCAATCCGGGAAGTTCTCGGTATGCTCTACTATCGTGTATCAGGTTAACCCTAAATTGATCGGCATTTCCCGACTTGTCGGGATTTCAGCAAATGCGGCTTTTTCTTGATTTTTATGTTCACCTGACAGGAAGGGAATAACCCAAAAAAACACAGCTGAACAGATTTTTTTTAAAAAACTTGCTATCACAGATCATCCCGACAAGTCGGGACGCTCAATTTAGGTAAATGTTAAAGAGCAGTAATGGAATTGAATGCTGAGTTGAACAGAGCCGTCACCGCGGCAAAAGAAGCGGGGAGCTTCATTATGGCCGTTTACGGACAGGATGATTTCGAGGTTGAGACAAAGGGTGACAATTTCCCCCTGACCAAAGCCGACAGGGGCGCTCATGATCTGATCGTCCGTGAACTGCAGTCGTCAGGGTTGCCGGTCCTGAGCGAGGAAGGACGGGATATCCCCTATAATGAGAGACGAGCATGGAAGCGGTTCTGGCTGGTCGATCCTCTGGACGGCACGAGAGAATTTATCTCGCGCAACGGAGACTTTACCGTCAACATTGCCCTTGTTGAAGACGGCAGTCCTGTCCTCGGGGTTGTTTTTGTTCCGGTTGCCGATGAACTCTATTTTGGAACGGTTGATAAAGGCAGTTTCTATGTCAAAGGATTCAACAGCTTGTCCGGCACCCTGACGCAGATACTCGATGGTGCGCACAAGCTGCCTCTGGCAGCAGCGGAGCGCCCCTATCGTGTGGTCGGCAGCCGTTCACACATGGATGAACTGACCACCAGCTTCATCGACTCGCTCAAAACCGAGTATCCCGACCTGGAAATTGTCCAGAGGGGAAGCGCGTTGAAAATCTGCATGATTGCAGCAGGAGACGCCGATATCTACCCGAGGTTCGGGCCGACAATGGAATGGGATACGGCAGCCGGTCAGGCAGTTGTGACAGCCGCAGGCAAGAGCATGGTCGATGCTGAGACTGGAGATGAGCTGGTCTACAACAAGGAATATCTGAGAAACCCCTACTTCATAGTGTGGTAGCGGCGCGAAGCGCCGGTGACGCAAAGCGTCAGGTAATAGGTAATGGGTAATCGGGAGAAGATAGCTGTTGAATCGTTGATTTGTTGAACTGTTGAATTGTTTGAATGCGGGCAGCCAAAGGGGGCTGCCCCTACTCCTGCGCACAAAGTGCGCTAAACCTATTCCCTACTACCTATTACCCATTACCTAAACATTCCATTCACTCAGCACTTTCTTCCGATTACCTATTCCCGAGTACCCAATACCGGTTTCTTTCTTCCCACTAAGAACTAAGAACCAAGAACTGAGAACTATTCATCCCACCATTCACGAAAAAGCCCCGGTGGGGCCGGGGCTTTTTGTTACGCTGATTTATCCTTGTTGAGGGGGATCTGGATGTTTCCGGAGATCATGCCCCCGACATCATTGACCGGAATAATGTACTTGTTGTAATCGGTATTTTCCGTTTCGTTGTGCAGGACGCCTCTTGCCGTGCTTGCTGTCAGCATACCGAAATGACTTGCAAGTCCATGAGGCAGTACAAAGATATTTTCGTCTTCTTTTACCAGCTTTTTCCAGCTTTCAGGATCGAGAACAAAGACACAACTGACGGTGAGGTCGATAAAGGGTGCATCATCTTGCTGGTTTTCTTCTTCTTTATCCTTGTGGATGAATTTATTGGTAAAAAGTACTTTTACGAGATGTTTTTCTTTGTCGACACCATAGTTAACACCTGCTTTGACGGCCACGGTTTTTCCTTCCATGAACGACTCAGGATTGATATCGAGTTTTTCGGTTTTAACGTTAACTATTGCGAAATTGAGGCGTTGCTCTTGATTTTCTGCCATGCTTGTTCTGATTTTTTTTGTTGTAACTCGAACGGATTAATATAAACGAATGGGTTCAATGTAAGAAAACTATCGGTGAAAGAGCAAAGGGGGGTGACCGTGAATCGTGAATGGTAAGAAGAGGAGGGGAATCGGTAGTAGGGAATAGGTAATGGGAGTAGCGCACTTTGTGCGCAGGAGTAGCTCGCTCAGGCTCGCAGGAGCAAGGAGCCGGTAGTAAGGGAGTGCTGAGCAAGGAGAATGTAGGGGCGGGTTTCAAACCCGCCCGTACGAGGTCATTGATGGCCGATGTACTTATAGGTCCTATAGGACTCATAAGACTTATAGGACCTATAGAATGCCTTCCAATGTATCCGCATTGCAACAACTCAACGATTCAACAACTCAACAACTATCTTTCCTGTTGCATCGTTCAACAGAAAAAATATTTTCCCTTATTCACGATTCACGATTCACGATTCACGATTCACGATTCACGATTCACGATTCACGATTCACGATTCACGATTCAC
>JANQHB010000041.1 GCA_028277225.1 Chlorobium sp. | reverse complement strand
TCGTCGGCGTCCTGAAGGGTCGCGATCGTGCGCATCAGCGTGGACTTCCCCGCCCCGTTTTCTCCCAGAAGACCGAACATGCCCTTGCCGATCGAGAGGTTCACGTCCTGCATCGCCTTGACGCCGTTCGGATAGGTTTTCGAAAGATTCTGTATCTCAAGTTTCATCGCTTTATCGTTTAGCATTCAAAAAAAATTCCGGTCCGTCCCCGCTTCAGCGTTTTCCGGAACGGAAAACAGGCCAATGCCGCATGGCTCGATCTTGCACCAGAAGCCGCAGAAAAACCCGGCAGCTATCATGCCGCCAACACACAGATTATCGGATGCGTACTTTTCGAAACACCCCCCTAAAAACTGTACTTCGCCTTGAACCATACCTGAGAATTGTCGCGATAAAGGCCAAAGAAACCACCGTTGTCGCCGCCCCCGAAAACATCCACTCCCGCAATCAGACGCACATCGTCCGTAACCGCATACTCGGCCTTGAGCTGATCGAAAAAATCCTGCTGCCGGAAGTCGTAATAGAGCATATTCGAAAACGTCAGGGTTTGGCGCAGCAGCTTTTTCGATACGTTCAGCGTGCCCGACAGGGCGTGCTCTTCGGCCGCCAGACTTTGCTCGTGATCCACTATGAACACACCGGTCGCCTGCGCAGTCACCGTCCAGTCGTTCCCCGGCGTCCAGTCGATCCCGGCAAGCCAGTTCAAGGCGTTTTTCCTCGACGGATCACCGGTAATGCTCTCCGGCTCGAAATACCGTCCCAGGTAGCAGGCAACCTCTCCCCGAAATACAAAGTCGGACAAGGGACGGGAAAACTCCAGACCGAGAACCGTCATGCGGTGATGTTCCGGCGAAAAGTGAATATCGATCTCTCCGTCGTTCCGGCTTACTGTGCGATGCATTGCGGGCTGGTCGTCCCAGGTATGAAATACCGAGACCGCAACATCCAGTCCCGAAAGAAACGCCGAGACCTTCAAAGCGATTTCGCTGTTCTCCAGCGAGACCTCAGGTTCTTCCGCAAGAGATGTCGTCACCCGGACATCTTCCGGGATATCCAACTCGACAGCCCAGGGATTATCGGCCGAAGGCAGGATTGCCGCCCTGAACACCGGAATCCAGATCAACTCCAAATCGAACGTGTCGCCAAGCAGCCTGAACCTGGCTGCATCCACCGGCAGGCGAATCTCTTCGAGATCCCGTGTAATGAATTCAGTATAGTCGGGAGGAGAGACAATATCGGTTATCTGTACGCCGTCGGCCATACCCCAGATAATCACCTGGCGGCCGATACGCAGATCCCACCCGTCGGCTGCATACTCAATCCACGCCTCGTGCAGTTCGAATCCCGTTTCGTCCTCGACCTTCCAGTTCTGCTGAAGATCGACCGAAACATGGCCGTAGAGATCATCGATATCGGCCGAAAGCTTCAGACGTCCCCACAGGCGCGATAGCAAGGCGTCGTACGGAGAGCGAATCCGCACGGAACGCGCTCCCTCGACCCAGCCGTCGATATCGACCCGGTCGGTCCAGCCCGGCTCGTCCGCCAGGGCCGGAGCGCCTCCGAGCAATCCAGCTGCAACAAGAAGGGATACAAACAATCCGGTTCTCCATTTCAACGAACACGCCCCCGCTGAATAGCCGAAACCCTGAAAAGTCCGTCGTCGAGACCGGTATCGTACTGCATGGCACTGAACTCCATCACGGTCTTGTGCTTCCGAACGACATTCTCCATCTCCGAATGCCTGCTGGTCCAGAAACCGTCTTCCTTGCCGAAATCGAGAACCCGGTATACCTTGAGCAGACCGTCCTTGTCATAATACTCGGCCCTGAGCGCCAGATGCGCCTCCTTGCTCACCCATATCACCTTACGCGTATACATGTCGTCCGAATCTACCGGAATCGACTCGACCTTCCAGCACGGATGTCCGTCAACCTCCTCCTCCCCGAGCAGCTTGTGTGTATCCTCGTCCACGTTGCGATCCCCCATGTCGTCATAGGTAAAATCGCTTCCCATGAAATACTCGTTCTTCGATGCGCCGCTGATACGGCGCACTTTCTTCATGGCAGGCATATAGAGCCACTTGTCGTCCTCTTTTTCAGGATCGTCGTACTCCCAGGACAGGAACGCCGTCCCCTTGACATCGGCCGGACGATCGAACACCATGACCGATTTCGTATCCTTACCGTAATCCTTCGAATAGGAGGAAACCTCACGCACGCGCTTGCTTCCCCGCTTGTTGATAAGCATCATCTTCAGGACGGATGTCCGGTCGTTTCCGTCGGGACGCTCGTCCTCCATAACCATCACATCACGCCCTGTCACAGTGCGGGTTTCGCCGAATGCGTCGCTTTCGCAGGCGGGACGAATCACAATGGCGAAGAGCAGCATTAAAAGAGTTTTCTTCATCATTGGCATCAGCTCCCTTTTGAATGTTCAGACGAAAAAGTAGCACCGCTCCGTCTTGCTCGCTAACGGATGGCGAACAAAGTGTAGCGATCGGCGAAACAGACATGAAAAAGAAAAGCGCCCGTATCGCGGGAAAGGCACGACGAAGCCCGGAAACGACTGCAGATCACTGTAGGGCAGAAAAACGAATAGGGAGGATCACGCAGTCTTTCGGCTGCGAAACTCGGTTCCGGGGGATATCCCGTAGTGATGCTTGTAAGCCTTGGAAAAGTGACTGAGGCTTGAATAGCCAACAAGATATGCAGTCTCGGTGACCGTCCTTCCCTGGTCTTCGATAAGCATCCGGGCCTTTTTCAGGCGCTCCTGCCTGAGATACTGAAACACTGTCATGCCATAAACCTGTCGGAAACAGCGGTTGAGCTTTGGATGTGACATTCCTGCTGCTGCTGCAAGTTCATCGAGATTCGGAGGAGCATCGAGATTGTCGAGAAGCATGCGGCATATACGCTCTATCCTGAGTTTTTCAGAAGGATGTATACCCGACCTGGAATGGTCTTTGGACACGGCAACCTTGCTGCCGTCAAATTGCTGGAACTGGTAAGCCATCAATTCCAGGCACCTGCTTTCAAGAAACAACCGGCGACTCGCACCGCTATAGGAACACTCGATAATCTCCCGCAAGGTTTGATGCATTTCTGCCGTCATGCTCTCCAGCCTGAAAAAAGCGGGAACTGAACACTGTTGCGTAATCCCTTTCAACAGACCCTGGATTTCCGTGCCCTCATTATTGAAATATGAGAGAAGCAGTTCAGGAGTCATGATGAGAGTAACAGCAAACAGACGCACACCCTGCTTCATCACCCCATGGCCACTGTATACATTTCCGAAAAAAAAATAATGTTCTCCAGCCCTCAGGATATGTTGGTTACACCCTTTTTCCCAGGTTCCGGTATAAGACCCCTCAAGACAAAATCCCAGATGCACCCTTGCCACACTACTGTCCTCGGCACTCTGATTACAAAGTATGTCCTGATCCGGCAGGCAGTCGGTAATCCAGAGTTCAAAACCTTCTCGCAACAGAAACCGTGTAATTCCTCCCCGGCCGACAGACCTGGGATAGGACCACCTGCACTCATTCACTCCGGACTCAATGAGACACAGTCCGTTTTTTTCAAAACAGTCTGTACAATCTCGAAGACTGAACTCCCACGTCCTGTGAGTTTCAGACAAACCTGTTGCCATTACTCCGCCATCTTGATAATTAATCCTACCGAAGCATAAACCGTATCGGAATTGTCAACCATACCTTTACAGCGCGACCGCTCTGAATCCCAGGGTAAAAAGTAGACTTCATAACCGCATTGACTGCGGCTTTATCGAAAACTCTTTCATCAGAAGGTTCCCGACTCATAATCCGGGCCTTGATCGGCCTGCCCTCTTCCGATATCAGCACTGCAACAGAAACACGTCCCTCGATGCCTGCACGACGTGCCGATTCGGGATATCTCGGTTTTCTCTGGCGCTTGAACCTCGGCATCTTATCGACCGGAAAGAATACCGGCCCGTCAGCTATGCCGGTCCCTGCACCCTGCTGCACTGCCTTTTTGATCTCTTTTTGCGTGGCGAGCGTCTGCTCGGGGGGCGCTTCCTCCTTTTTCACCTTTTTGATCTTGCCGACATTCGGGGGAGGAGCCTTGGGTTTGGGAGGCGCTGCTTTCGGTATCGGTTTCGGCGGAGGAGGCTTTTCTATCGGAGGAGGAGGAGGCAACTGGGTAATTGTCGTAACCGCAGTATAAACTCTGTCTTTGTCGTCGTCTTTTTCAAAAAAACCGGACCATGCTGTGAGGGTTTCCCAGTTTGTAGTTGCAAGCCAGAACAGCCCGAAAAAAACAAGTGCACCGACGACACCCTTAAACAGGTATATGTGGCTGTATTTCCGGAGAAAAAGGTTCCCGTAGCTGATACCGCGGATCACATCGGTATCGAGATAGTCATCGCCAAATGACCACTGGCTCTTTGGTTCGCCCGTATATCCATCCATTGTATCACGTCGTAAAAACACTTTCAGCAACTCCTGTTTTTATCGTATCTCTGCATCAGTTCACTTCCGGGCTGTCCTGTCCCGCCGAAGCAAGCAGCCCAACCGCCTCGGCATCCGCATCCGTAAAGTCATCGAGACTGAACCGATCGATCTTCATCATGTTGAATTCGTCGATCAGATCGACAAGATACTTGTATTTCGCCTTGTCG
>JANQHB010000002.1 GCA_028277225.1 Chlorobium sp. | reverse complement strand
CGAATTATAAAGAGTTAGTCTATCATGAAGTTCAGCATTTTTTAGACCTCCTTTTTGAGCATCTTGGATGTGAAAAAGAAAGGGAATTCAAGGCTAATTTGGCGGCCAATGTTATTAAACAAGTTCACAAATGGATTGATAAGAAGGCTAAAAAGAAGGAGTAGACATGGAAAAACTTGTCAGTGATAAATTAGCAACTTATCGTTTTAAAACTGCGGATCGGATCTTAGGCAAATTGATTGCCGTAAATGCAGACTATATCCCTGGATTTGCAGATATGTCTGAAACAGAGTATAATGTATACTATGAAGAGGTCCAAAAGATGATTCGGCAGGAAATAGCGGAGAGTGTGAAGTGATGACTTTTTCTGATTATAAAGCGTTGAGAAAGATTAGTATTGTATGGTGTGGCTATGTAAGCAAGGATTTTATACGTGACTATAATCAGACGTTTGCATTTGCCACGATTCGTTTTACCAATGCATTTATTGATTTGTTTCAACCTCTTCTAAAGGTTGGAGAACTTATATGTGATTGGATTTTAAGTATGGTTGAAAAAGTCAATCACAGGGGGGATTAAATGCTGTTAATAGTTCTGAACAAAAATAGTTATCGTAAAAGCGAAGTGTTGGGTACGGTTAAAAACATGACAGAAGCAAACGCTTTGATCGAAGAAGTGCTTGGGCAAAGTCTATGTAACCATAGATAACGTAGATATGATCGATATCTATAAGGTGACGCAAATTCACCGGGTTAAGCCTAAAGAGACTGTTAAGACGTTCGAGATAGTAAGGCAATAATGACAAAAGCAAGAAAAAACCCTGGTGGTAGGCCTACAAAATATAACGCTGAATATCATCCTATGCTTGTTTATTATATGGCCCACGCCGGAATGACGGAAATTGATATATGTAAAAAGATAGGCATTTCTGAGAAAACAATAAACAATTGGAAGAATAAATATCCAAAGTTTTTACAGGCCTTAAAGGCTGGCAAGGATGACCCAGATGATAAAGTACAAAGTGCTTTACTTCAAAGGGCTATAGGCTATAGTTGCAAAGAGCAAAAGGTAGTTGTGGAAATGGGTCAAGCTGTTGTTGTGGATATTAATAAGCAGTATCCGCCGGACCCAACTTCTATGATTTTTTGGTTGAAAAACAGAAGGCCTAATGAATGGCGAGATAAAAAGGAAGTTGATGGTTCCATGACAATAAATATAATAGATGACATCGATTAAAATTTCTGAATTGATAGCACCATCATTTTACAAACTGCACAAAGAGATCAAACGGGAACAATGGGGTGAAGTCTGGTGTAAAGGGGGCCGTGGCTCCACTAAGTCGTCTTTTTTATCTATAGAGATTATCCTGGGTATGCTCAAAGACAAAGACGCAAATGCTACGGCCGGGCGCCGTTTTGATAACGAATTGCATGATTCAGTATTTAATCAACTTTTGTGGGCAATCGAGAAGCTTGGGGTAGATAAGGAGTTTCGGCATACAGTGGCTCCCCTACGAATAATTCGCAAAAGCACTGGGCAGATGATCATATTTAAAGGAGCCGATAATCCAAAAAAGACGAAATCATTAAAACTTGTCCGAGGCTATATTAAATATGTCTGGTTGGAAGAAGTAGACCAGTACGCCGGACCCGAAGAGATTCGGACACTTTTGCAATCGTATTTTCGAGGTACGAACAAAAATCAAATTGCTATGTTTTCCTATAATCCTCCTAAATCAGCGCGATCATGGGTTAATCAAGAGGTCAAGATCCCTAAGAAAGGGCGTCGTGTACATCATTCTGATTATAGGTCTGTCCCGGCCGAATGGCTGGGGGATCGCTTTATAGCAGAAGCGGAGCATCTAAAAGAAACAAATGACATGGCCTATCGACATGAGTATTTAGGCGAAGAAGTTGGTACTGGCCTTGAGGTGTTTGACAACGTAGAAATTAGGACGATAACTGACCAAGAGATAGCGCAATATGATAAAATCAGACAGGGCCTTGACTTTGGGTTTGCCGTGGATCCTCTTGTCTGGAATAGGATGCATCTAGAAAAAAAGCGGTTAAAGTTGTGTATTTTTAAGGAGATATCTGGACGAGGAATGCAGAATCGTGCGTTTGCGGCAATGCTGAATGAGCAAGAAAAACGAGAATTAACGATTGCCGACTCTGCAGAGCCCAAGTCCATCGCAGAATTGCACAGTGATTATGGCATTAACATTACCGGCGCCAAGAAAGGCCCCGGTAGCGTGGATCACGGAATCAAATGGTTGTCTGATCTAAACCAGATTGTTATCGATCCAGTCAGGTGTCACCTTGCGGCAAAAGAGTTTACTAACTACTCTTTGGAGATAAACCGGCAGGGAGACGTAATTAGCCGTTATCCCGACAAAGACAATCATACCATTGATGGCGTGCGCTATGCTTTAGAGTATGATATGATAGGTAGTAGATCAATGTCTGCAGGTGCGCAGGCAATCCCCGGATTGTGAGGTTGATAATGGTAGATTTGAGTAGTTTTTCGCCAGATGTAGAAGAGAAGATCTGGAAACAAGCATTAAATTTATCTATTACATATGGCATGGATATACAAGAAGCTGTACGAATCCTATCCAGGGCAATATCGATTTCGAGAGGTGATTCCGATGGCAATAATAATAAACAATGACACCCTGAATGCGCTGAACGAAAAGCGCCTTATGCAAAACAGGCAGGTGACGGAAAATAGAGAATACGTCAAAGGTCGTAATCCTATAACGATCAATGCCCCCCCCGCGAAAAAGAAACCGGATAACAGGATCCCGATCCCCCTGGCAAAAGCCGCGGTTGACAAGATGTGTGGCTACGCTGGCAAAACAGGATTGATCCAACTTTCGTGGGTGCGAGAAGAGGGTGAACGAGACAACGATACCGATCTGGACGAATACATCGCCACACAAAAAGAGGTGGCAGAATACAACGAAAGCGATATCGAGGTGTCGGAACTGTATGAGGAAGCCTTGTCTCAAGGGGTCGCCTACGAACTGTTTTGGGTGACCACGGACCAGGATAATCCAGATGTACCCTTAGGGATTACTCCCGAGTTTAAAATCGTACCATCTGGGGAGATCGTGCCTATATTTTCGGACACTCTAAAACCGGTTTTGGAATATGCCATCCGTTTTTGGTCCGTCAATGATAACATGTATGCACAGGTTTATTACCCTCGTTTTTCTGAGCGCTGGCAAAGGATTAAAGACGAGACGTTATGGATGAGAAACGAAGAGGAAGACACCACATATCCCTATACTGATGTTCCATTGGCTATTTATTCCATAAATAGAGCAAAGACCTCTTTGTTTCAGGCTGAGAAAGGGCTTATCGATGCGAATGACAAGTTGTTGAACAAAAGTCTGAATGAAGTTGACCGGTTCAACGCTTTGATCACTCTAATGCCGGGGGTATCTGATAAAGAGTTTCGTGATAAATTGATGGCAACCGGTCTTATAGACGGATTAGAGCGGTTTGATAAATGGCCAGAATACCTCCAGAAAGACATGAATGGAGTAAATGAGTTCTACAAAAATGTTTCCGACCGGTTAGAAGAACTATTCTGGAAAATCATACAGATACCCGATTTTGCCGATGAAAATTTTGTGCAGGCTCAGTCGGGAATAGCCATGGCGTTTAAGCTGCTCGGTCTGGAGTATCAGGCGGCCAAGATTGAGACATATTTTAACAAGGGGCTACAGACTCGGAACCGCTTAATCAATCAAGCCATAGATCAAGATAACAATGAGTACCGCCTGATAATCACTTCTGAGCGCAATTTGCCAGTGGATGAAGCCGCGAAGGTGGAAATTGCTACCCGATTGATTGGGCTTGTCTCGCGGGAAACCCTGCTACGCATATTGCCAAAAAGGATTGTTGACGACGTAGAGAGAGAGATTGAGCGCATACGCGCAGAAATGCCGCAAGAAATTTTGTCTTTGACCGATGAGGACGACGTTGTAGGCCAGACCCCGCAGGGCGTAGTTTTGAATGG
Source organism: Chlorobium sp. (assembly GCA_028277225.1). Classification (GTDB taxonomy): domain Bacteria; phylum Bacteroidota; class Chlorobiia; order Chlorobiales; family Chlorobiaceae; genus Prosthecochloris. Next base: position 32,882 of record JANQHB010000002.1, on the reverse strand, counting down.
AGCACAAATTCAAGCGATAAGCGAATTAGCTCAAAGGGTTGCGCAAGGGCTATTGAGCCGCCCAGAGGCTGTTCAGTTGGCTATGCTGGTTGGGTTAGACAGACAGACTGCGGAAAATGTAATACCCGAGCAGGGAGATGCTGAGGCGGCAGATATTTAATAATGACCTATCGCCAGATGCAAGAAAGAGCCATACGCCTCACACAGCAAGAAGTTGCCGCATTGCAACGGCAGGTGGTAGAAGAATACCGCATAGGCAGAAATGCTATTTTGCGCTCTGTGCGAAGACTCTACAATAACGTCTTGGCTGGTGTGGATCCCACCGAGTGGAGCAGGACGGTAACCAGATACGGCCGGCTGCAGACGCTACTTGATAGCGTGACGATAGCCTACCTCAGCGCGGCCAGAAAAGCAGGGACGATTATACGCAATACGTCGGCGCTGGCGATGCAGAACAACTACTATCGGAATCAATTTGCTACGCTGTTTATACTATCCGGGGATATACGTATATTGCCATTTCTCAACGAAAAATTGGTTGAATTGTCGGTTTTGGGAACGGAGGAGGCGTGGCAAAATATACAGGCTGCAGAACTGGCCAGGATTGAAAGGGCATTTGGGTCGGCGTCCGAGTATGCCCCAAGGTATGGTACGCTTAAAGAAGTTTTGACATCAAACCAATTAAGAGATGCTGATCGTATCCGCATGATAATTCGTCAAGGAATTTCTCAAGGGATTCTGAGAGGACAAAGTTTTGATCAAGCACGAGGCGCCTTACTGCGCAACCTTAATGGAATATTTAATACAACTGCATCAAATGTGCAGAGGATAATACGCACTGAAACACATAGAACCCAAAGTTTGGGGCATTACGCCAATTATCGGGCATCGTTAGCCGCAGGAGTGCAGGTGTTTAGACAGATTATTGCTGTGAGAGACGACGGAACAAGGCCTCAAAGCGTAGAAGTTGACGGTGAAGTAGACAGAACTGGAGAAGGGTTTTTGTATCCAAATGGTGAACGCTACCAAGTGCCGGGAAATACGGGTGTTGCTGCTTATGACATCAATGATAGAGAGAGAGTAATACAAATGGTACCAGGTGTTCCGCCCACTCAGCAGAGGGCCCGAAACCCGGTAACCGGTAGAAATGAAGTCATGAGTTTCCGCGATTTTGATGTGTGGGCACGAGAGAAGGGTCTACGAAGGAACCGGTATGGTGCACTTTTACCCGTGTAACTTGACAAATGGAATTTGTCGTATTAAACTGAGATTAGTAATCTCGGAGTTTTGTAAATCCAAGAGTACAGGAGTGATGTATGAGTAAAATACTGGAGTGGGTGAAAACAAACACCCAGCTTAATGACGGAGTGAATATCGATGATCTTAAACCGATTATCGAAGAAAACAATCCGTTAAACCAGTTAAAAACTGATGACCAGAAAGATGCGTTTGTTAAAGCAAACTTTCTGCCACAATTTAACCGTGCTGTTGATTCCGCCGTCAAAAATCATGATACCAAATTCCAGAATGAAAAACTTCCCGGTCTTTTAGAGGCTGAGAGGAAAAAAACTTTGGATGAGGTCAACAAGCCCGAAACTGCTGAACAGATTGAGATCCGTGAGCTAAAACAGTGGAAAGAGGGCCAGGTACGGAAGAACCAGCTTGACGAGCGCAAGCGAAGCATGCGGGATTTGGCGACAAATTTGGAAGCCGACAAGGTCGGGTTGACTGCAGAAATATTCGAGCCGTTTGCAATTTTTGGAGAGGAAGCCGAAAAGACTGCAACCGCTCTCCATGCTGCGGTGTCGAATCGATTCAACGAGCTTTTGGAACAGGAAAAGCAAAAGCTGTATGGCGGAAAGACACCGACCGGAGGTGACCAAGAAGCGGCCGCTAATCAGATGAAACGATCGGACTGGAATCAATTGTCTAATAAAGAGAAATCAGCTTTTGCCCTTAAGGGCGGAGAGCTTATAGATTAACCGGGGCATAAGGCTCCGGGAAAGGAGCCATTATGCCTAACACAATTACTGGACTTATCCAGACCCTCTATACCCGTCTGGACGTCGTATCGAGAGAAATTGTAGGATTCATCCGGGTTGTCCGGAGAGATTCTACTGCTGACCGAGCAGCCATCAATCAAACGGTAACGTTTCCGTCGACTGATCAGCCGACTGTAACTGATATTTCGCCGTCTATGAGCCTGCCCGACGGCGCCGATCAGACCATCAATCCCAACACCCTGACCATTACTAACCAAAAACGCGTGCTCATCCCCTGGGAGGGCGAGGAAACTCTCAGCCTGGAAAACGGTGGAATCTATGATCAGATTTTGTCTGATCAGATTGAGCAGGCCTATAGGGTTATCGTCAACATGGTGGAGCAGGACATCCTGAATGCTGCCTATGTTTCCGCTTCCCGCGCGGTGGGTACTGCAGGAACTGCTCCGTTTGGTACCGCCGGCAACATGGCTGATATGGCTGGGTTGGAGGTTATCCTTGATGACAACGGGGCCCCTGGCGGCCGCGGATTGGTCCTGACTTCCCGTGGCTATGGTAGCCTTCGAACCAATATGTCCAACCTATTTCAGGTCAATGAAGCCGGTACTGATGATTTTCTCCGCCGTGATGTTTTGGGAACCATCTACAATTTTGGACTGCTCAAAACCGGGGCCAAAGCAAGCCACACCAAAGGGACGGGGGCCTCCTATCAGACCAATGGTGCTGTAGCGGAAAAAGGTACGACTATTGGGGTTGATACCGGTACGGGTACCGTACTTGCCGGGGATGTTGTCACCTTTGCTGGTGCCGATGACAAGTATGTTGTTAACACTGGCCTCGCAGCTCCCGGAAACCTGGTAATCAATAGACCCGGTGCCGTGGCCGCTATTGGGGATAATGTTGCAATGACTGTTGGAGACAACTATCAGGTTGCTGGCGTGGGAATGTCCCCCGATGCCTTCCTTTTGGCTACTCGTCTGCCGGCAGGTCCCCGCGGCGGAGATGCTGCAGTTGATGAGCAGGTAGTCACCGATCCCCGGTCTGGGCTTTCTTTCCGTGTTGCTCTATACCAGGGTGATCATATGAACAACATCGAAATCAGTATGGCGTGGGGCGTAAAAGCAGTAAAATCTGCTCATATGGCTCTTTTGCTGGGCTGATAAACATCATCCCCATAGAGGTTTTTATCTCTATGGGGAATCTTTACAGGGGGTGACATGAAAAAAAACGAGAAAATTGATTTTTTGGTAGAACGGGGTGTTGAACTATCTGGGAACGAGTCGGTAGCCGATTTGGACGCCATAATCGAATCCATGGAGGCAGAAAACGAGACCGTGACCATGGTTGACATCAACGGAAAAGAATGGGAATTTCAGCCCCATGACGTTGGTTCTGGACTGTCTCAGGGGATGAAAGTAAAGGAATAACCATGTCATTGTTTGCGCAGACATTCGTCAAAAACGGCGAGTTTAATCAAAGCACTTCTTACCCTTACACACCGAATCCCGGCTCTAAAGAGATCGCAATAAATAATATTGGAGCGAATCCGATTACGGTAACTGTAGTTACAGTTGCCGGTGAATCATACACATTTCGTGTCGATAACACATACAATGCAGTATACGATGAGATCGTCAGTATCAATATAACTGGCACGTCCCCGGATTTTGACGGGGAAACGGGAGCGTAAGCTATGCCCTGGGGAGGTGGAGGTAGAGGCGTTGGCGCTTACCCAATAGCTATTCGGGGAGATGGCACCCAGGCGATTTATGCCACTACAGGTGCCCGCGATACGTATTATGCAAATCCAGCAAATGCCGACGAATTGAATGCTCTGGATGGTGCAGACGTAGCCGTTGCAATTGGTACTGCAGGTGCGTTAACGGCCGCTTACGTTTATCGATCCGCAGAAACTCCTCAATGGCAATTGATTGCGACAAATTTTGAAGGCGAAGCGGGGGTTAACGGGTGGTCACCATCGTATTCGCTCGAAACTGACGGCGAACGCCGCGTTTTGAGAGTTGTCGACTGGACCGGTGGATCAGGATCCAAGCCCGCTACCGGTAAATATATTGGCGCGTTGGGTCTTGTTGACCTGATTGCTGATGCTGTTGATGTACGCGGGACTGCAGGGGCTAAGGGTGATGCCGGCGCCAACGGGGCGCAAGGGCAAAAGGGTGACGCTGGTGCCAACGGCACTAATGGGACTAACGGGATTGGGATCCAAAACATGACAGCTTCGGAAGCCAACAACATTGTAACTGTGACCGTTACCCGAACCGATAATTCCACAATTCAATTTCAGTATCCGGTTGCCGGGGGAGTTATGCCTACAAACGATTACCGAGCTTTTAGCCAGAGCACCGCAACAGTTACACAGCAAATCATAGAGGCAGTGCCGGATTTTGGTACGGAGCTTCCGTATCGTAAGTTTTTGACTTCTCCTCAGCAATATTTGATCGTGGCTTGGCATTCGACCACAGAGGTAACAGACATACATGTAAATATTCTGGAGTCTGACGCGGTACTCAATGATATTACCTCCTCCCCGCTGGGAAACCGGTTTCAGCGAAGCTTGGTGCAAACAATTGGTATTTATGAGTACATTGCCTTGGATATTGATGCAGATATCAATTTGTTAACAGGCGGCCAAAAAATTGGCATTTATGTGGGTTAATCATGGCTATAAGTTTAGGTAACCAAGAGTTTTTAGGTAATAGCAATTTTCCAATCGCTATGGTTGCAAATCTCGCCACACAATTAACCGGTAAAAATATAACACTTACACAAAACGGAAACATGGTTGCTATCTTACAGGGCGGCAGTCAAATAGGAAGTTTTGATCTGTCAGACTCTCATCAGGAGGTTTGGTTTGCCTTGGCTAGCGTTTTGTTTTCTGGGGCAACGGCTCGAAACATTCATGTCGCGGATAGAATTATTTACTCCGATGGTTACTCCAATGGCATTGACTGGCGAGATATGGCTGAAAGTACTACCATCAATGAAAACCGGTATGCTGATGGTAGCTTGACAGTTAGTGTTAATTTGGCGGCATTTACTATTGACGGATTTGGCGCCGACACCATCAGAAAGGTTGTTTTTGTGCAGTTGCAACGGAATGATGCAGAAAGCGGTACAGGAGCAATGATCGAGTTGGGTGTGGGAAACACCCTTATGCGCGTAAATACATCAAATCAAATTGAGTTTAACACAACGGTGGGATCGGGAGTTAATAACTGGTCAATATTAGGTGGCGGCATAGGTAGTTATAGTCTGGGATCCGGCATCAATTATTTAATTTTTGAAATGGTACCTATAATTGGGTCCGCTGGAGACTGGGAGATTGTGGCCGCCTTTTATGATGGAACTGATTACCATCAAGCCAATAACATTAATTTTACTCCCGATGTTTCTATAAACGGTGACGACTTAGGTTTTTCTCGTAGTAGTGTTCAGAGAGGCCAAGTGCTCCGGTTTTCCGCTATCAATTCCCCTGGATACATTACTCATGCCAACTTAGAGCAATTGCTCAGAAACCATGTTGCCGATAAATGGAATTTTGGTTTTGCCAGACTTATAGAGGGATCGGACAGCAAAGAAATTGTACTCACCACAAAAGTTGAGATTCCACTTGGTTCGCAGATAAACGGGCAACAGATTGCACAATTTCAAAGACATGTTGTTTATGACACCGTTGCCACCCCCGTATCAAGCGTGACTTTACCTTCAGATCCTGATTGGACCACCTTTGATGCAATATTTTTGGAAATGCAGATAACAGACGGTGGTGGGGTTGGCATTGATGAGGTTAGATCAAGGTATATGTCTCTGGCTACGTTTAAACGGTCAGACATCACTGACCATGTAATTCGGTTTGCAGGGGACAGGGATTTATCGTTTAATCCAACCACCCGTGTAATCTCGGTTGTAGGAGCAACCACGGAGATTACGCAATGCGCAATCATCAAGGGGAGCCAATGACAGTTATTACCCTGGATAAAACCAAAGAGTTGTTAGGAATCACTACCGGTGATTTAGACGCGGCAATAACTCGATACATCCCCATAGTCGATTCAAAAGTTAAACAGATTATGCGGAATCGTTTTAATGATCAAATCCGGGGAATTACAAAGGCCGGGTCTCAGATTGTCGAGGTTTTTTCTGCAGTTTTGTCAGGGATATCTTATGGCCGCAATGCTCTGCGACCAGAATATGGCAATTTGGCGGATTGTCTGGAGGAGTATTTAGAGATCGGAACCCTTGTTGAAGGCGACGGGATCCCAAGTGATACATACGTTGAGGAGGTGTACTATAACGGTTACTCGGTAGATATAAGTGGGGACACGTTCACCATTCCGTGCATTCGTTTATCCAATGCCGCAACGGCTGATAATAACAATTCCCAAATGTTTTTTGGATTTAACATTGCCTGGCAAGACACAGTTGCGAAAGGAATATCGTGGCTTATATCCAGAGAAAATCGTATAACTCCAGGAAATCCTGCAACATCAAAACGCATTGGCCGCGGCGCTGTTAGCTATGGCGCAAACACAGAAAGAATTGATGGAATTGAAGGCATGGATGCCTGGTTTGTGAAGGCTTTACCGGCCTATCATAGAGGGCACTGATGGGATTATTGCATGATTGTCCAGAGTTTATAATCGCCACTATACAGATTATGAAAAAAGGCCCCGTTACCGGAAACGGTCCTGGTGGTCCTATTTATGGTCCTGATGTGGAATGCTACAACGACAGAGGCGTATTTGATCTTTTGTCCGGTAGTGAAGCCATCGTTTACGACACTCTGGGCAATCCTGCAACTCATTATGTGATGATTTTCCCCGAGCTTATCACACAATCGATAGATCAAGGATCATGGGCTGTTGTTGATGGAGTTGAATATGCACTGTTGCCGGGATCCCCGGATATACTGGGAACCGGCGATGTCGGCGAATACCTGGCGGTGAAGCGTGCTTGATTGGAACGGCGAACAAATTAAACGCGATGTTGCCGACTCGGTTTACCGAGCATTACTAAAAGGGGCAATTACCGTAGAGGGTAGAGCCGCTGTATTGGCGCCAGTAGATACAGGCAACTTGCGCAACTCAATTACATACGTAATTAGTGGCGAATCGGAAGTTTTTCCAGAAGGAATACAATTAGGAGACGAATTTACATTGCAACCTGGCGAAATCATAACAGCAAAAGAAGGCGAGGCCATCATAGGAACGATATTGGTTTACGCGCCTGCTGTTGAGTTTGGAACAATTTACCAGGTTGCACAGCCATTTTTGTTGCCGGCGTTTAGAGATAGTTTGCCTGATATTCAGAGATTTTTTGCTGAAGAAATAGGATCGATAAAATGGATCAGTTAAGCGAGTTTTCTGAAGCAGCTTTTCAGCTTATTTCCGATACCGTTGGTGCAGATTTGGCTACCTATGATAATGGGTCGCCAATAATCAAGCAGGGGACGCTACCACCAGAAGCGATTACATCGGGTCCGTTACCGGTGGTCAGCTATAGAGGCGCAGGCTATGGAAATCAGTACCGTGCATACGGTGATGCATTTTTTACCGTCAATGTCTGGGCAAAAGAGGAATTTGAATCAATGGGGATAGCGGCTAAACTTGTGCTGGCATTAGATGGATCCCAGCATGTAGTTTCATATAGTGGTAAAAAAATTCCGGCGGCAACAACGGCGAGAATCTTAACATCAAGGCCGGAAACAGGAGCGACAAATACACCCGTTGAATTGCGGGTTACTGCCGTAGGAGGTTAATATGGCGACAAATCAAACAACTGTACAAAATCAAAAGGCGGTGCAGATCGGTTCGGCTCGAATAGAGTATTCTACCGATAGCGGTAGTTCTTTTGTTAATCTGGGTGTGGGTGATACCTTTGCCTATACGGAAAACATTACTCCGCTTGATGCCCGTCCAGATAATGGACCTACCCCGGATGCTTTGGATGGTATTGCTACCCAGAGCGCAAACATAACCGGCAACCTTTGGGAGATACAGCTTGCTGCTCTCAATGCATTGAGGGGGGGGATTGACGTTTTGTCTTCTGTCGCCTCTTCTCCGGTAACCAACTTTAATCAAGTTGTCAACAGTGGAAACTGGGCGTTTGATCAGCCTATTTTTTTGACAGGTCAGAACGCAAGCGGCGCGTCGCCTACCATCAATAGTGTTACAGGGTCGGTAGATGGCGCCGGTGCAGCCAACGATTGGACTACCACAAAGATTGGTGGGTTCTGGTATTTGGTTCCCAAGGATGGAACCAACTTTACCACCGAATCTCAGAACCTGACTATAAACAGTGATTACACTCCCCCCGCATCGGAAAGCCTGACTTCGGGTGGTAAAACTATCGCAGAAAAAGTTTGGATTCGGCTGTATAACCGTTTGGTTGCTACTGCCGATGCTGCCGACGCCGCGGCCAATGCGGGAATCAATTTGGGTGATGCAATCTACCGCACCACTCGATACGACTTCTACTACTGCAAAGTCAATGTAGGCATTGCTCAGACTTTTCCGTCCAAAGACGACACGAACCCGGTAGTTTTGACTCCAATTGATATGCTTGCAGAGTTGGATCCCAACCGATCTGTGGGAGATCAGTTGTTTAATCTTACCCGGTTTATCGAGTTGCAGAGTAGCGTAACAGTTTAGTTTATCGGGGCAGGCTTAGTGATGTGGGCGTACACTCCTCGCTCCTCATTAGGTCTGCCATCTTATAAGGAGTGACAATGGCAGATAAAGAATTTGATCTTGTTCCCGATCCCAAATTTTTGCAAATCGGAAAACGCAAATACGATGTTACACGAGTAACGGCAGAACGCGCCTTAAAAGCGGTCAAAGTTTACAATGCAGTAATCGAATCCAAAGTCAAAACCGACGAAGAAGGTGTTTACAAGATTTTGGACGCCGTATTGATTCTTTTTCGCATTGATTTTGATTTTCGGCTTATCTGGAAATGGTTGCGCCGGAGGATAATTTCTAAGCGTTGGATTCTGAGGCATGTATCCTATGATGAATTAAGCGATTTTGTAGAAACGGCCTTGGAGCCAATCTTGGGACCAAAAAAAAAAGACAGGGAACATCGAGAAGCTCTGATGGGCGTGGAGCAGGAACTGCTGAAGAAGTACGGCCCGGAGGAATTGGCCGAATTATTGGAGAACTTGCTGTTATCACCGGGTGGACGAAAAAAGAGATCCTCAGCTTAACTCTGGATGAGATTTCGCACTTTTGGGAGGTTGGCTATAAGTATGATCATTTGCGACGCGGGTTTAAAAAGAAAGAACAAATTACTCCAGAGGAAGCCCATGAGCGTCGTGATGCTCTTAAAGCGTTATATGGTATGTAGCAATGGCTGATTTTTTAGGCAACCTGCTTGTTAGGATTGGGTTAGACACTAGCGCTTTTAATAAAGGCGTTGATCAGTCTCAAACTCGTTTAACCAGATTTTCCCGGTCGGCTACTCAGGCCGGCCAAACCGTAACCAGGTCCGTCACCCTTCCCTTAGGATTGCTAGCCGCTGCAGCCGTGAAAGCAACGTCAGACCTGGAAGAGTCTGCCAATGCCGTAAACGTAGTTTTTGGTGATGCCGCGCAAACAATATTTGATTTTGGAGAAACCGCTTCAGAATCTGTAGGCCTTTCCGAATCTGCTTTTAACGAATTGGTAACAGTGACGGGCGCCCTGCTTAAACAGTCGGGACAGGATATTGATACTGTCGCAGATAGTACTATAAATCTAACCCAAAGAGCTGCCGATCTTGCCTCTGTTTTTAATACCGACGTTAGCGATGCATTAACCGCTCTAAACGCAGGGTTAAGAGGAGAAACAGAACCGGCACGACGTTTTGCCATAAACATTTCTGATGCTGCTGTTGTAGCAGAAGCGTTGGCCTCTGGACTTGTTGATACTGCCGACCAAATTACCGAGAATATTAAAGTTCAAGCTCGATATAACATTATCCTAGGTGATTCGGAAGATGTCGCGGGTGACTTTGCCAATACGTCTGATAGTTTGGCTAACCGAACCAGAATACTACGCGCCGAAGTAACGGATTTGGCAGCAGAATTAGGCCAGACTCTTGTTCCCATAGTTCAGAACCTTCTCGATGTTGCTGATCGAGCGGTAACATCATTTGGAGAGTTAGACGAAAACACCCGACAGACGATTGTAACTCTGGGAATTATAGCCGCGGCTATTGGACCGGCGTTGCGAGTAATCGGAGGACTTACCAGAGGCATAGGACTTGCCAGAACCGCAGTCCAAGGATTGGGAAGGGCGATAAGCTTTTTGGCAGCAAACCCGATTGTTGCCTTGGTTGCCGGGTTGGGTGCCGCGGCGACTGCATTGGTTGTATTACGTCGTAGGGCACGAGAAGCTGCCAATGCAACGGCTACTGTGGGCAGAAGGACAAATGACGCAGCTTTTGAATTAATGGAATTGTTTAACGATTTTATTAGTGGAAGAGGAACGATTGAAAGTTATGGAAATGCTCTTGATAGAGTTACTGACCGATATGATGTTAACAGAATAGAAGTTTTGAATCTTCTTGAGGCGCAGAATTCATTAACAGAAGAGTATTTACGAGCTCTTAATGTTACTGACGATGAAATATTAGCAATCCAAGCAGAAAGTGATGAGCTACGAGAATTACAAGAACGCATCAGACAAACGGCTCAAGAGCAACAGGATGCCAATCAAGGATTAACTGATGCTCAGAAGCTATATATCGCTGTAAGGGAAGAGCTGATACAGCAAAACGCGACAATAAGAGAAACAGCACGGGCATACGAACAAATCGGAGAAGAATATGATACCGTTGCTGAGCGATCAAATGCATTACAGGGCGCTATCGATACTCTAATCGAGCAGGGATTCCGGGCCGAAGGGGGAGCCATACAGGCTTTAATAACTGAGTTCGGAAACTTTGAAGAAGAGTCAGTATCATTAATACAAATAGTAGAAGACCAGATTCAAGCCGTCAATCGTGCTGAAGAAGTGTACAGAGATCTAAACATACAATATGATGCTGCAACGGAGAGATCCGCAATTGTACAAGACGCCATAAATCAACTGATAGAGGAGGGACACTCTCTACAAAGTCAGGCTGTGCAGGAGCTGATCGATCAGTATGGCCAGTATATCACTAACACAGACAATGCAACCCTGAGTTTGGAGGAACAGCTTGATGTAATCGAGAGGACCTCAGAAGCATACCGGGATGCTAATATTGAGTACGATATTGCAGCACGCAGAGCTGACGCCGTGCAGGGCGCCATCGACAATTTGATAGAGCAAGGATACGATCCCCAATCGGAAGCGATACAGCAAGTAATAGCCGACTATGGCGAATACATCGATGTTGCAAACGCCGCACGGCAGGAAACCAACGAATTTATTGGGATCATACAAAACAACCTGACAAACACGCTGGAAACCCTCGGCAGAACCTTGGTTGATGAGAGCGATAGTTGGGAAGCTTTTGAAGATGCGGCAAAAAGTGCCATTGCTGCTGTAATCCGGGGATTGGGTCAGCAGGCAGTTGTGCAAGCGGCTGCGGCATTTGTTCCTGGATTGACGTTTAATCCTATTGCAGGCGCCGGCTATACTGCAGCAGCAGCGTTAGCGTTTACTACTGCAGGGATTGTCGAGGCACTCCAAGATGGCGGTGTTGTACAGCCAAACAGAGGTAATCGATTATTTCAAATGGCCGAAGCCGGCGTGCCAGAGTTGGCATTGCCCTTATCAAGCCCGGCTATTGACCCGTTCGCGGATGCGATTGCCAGGCGCATCAATACACAACAAACGATAAACAATAATCAGAGTGTACAAGTCAACTCTTTATTTGCTCTGGGTAATCAGTCTGAAATACGCCAGGCCGCACAAACACTGTTTCCGGCCTTGGAAGCCGAAGCTCAGCGACGGGGGATTACATTAGGTGGTCGTGGATGATAGTACAAACAATTACATTAGGAGGTGTTACACTTCCTTCTGAAAGTCGGTCTATGCCTGGCTTTGGCAATATTATTAGTTCTCAACGCGGCCGCTCAGCGGATGGCACCCTACATGCTGACTATGTGGCCAGAAAGCTTTCTTTTGCTATTACATATCAGACCGTATCTTCAGCAACAAAGATTTTGCTTGATAATATTTTAGAGACACAGGTTTCTACAGCAGTTTTTCCCGAGTTTACTTACACAGATGAAAATGGCGTTGCTCAATCTTTTAATGTCGAACTTGGACCACTAAATTATGGTCCATTGATTCCCCAATCTGATAACTTTTATTATCAAGGCGTTACGCTTAACCTGGAGCAGGTATAATGCTACCAGTTACTGAGGAGTTTGTTGCAGCATCAAAAGCCAACGCACGGCGTGTTTTTTCTCGTGTACGTATAAACTTTACCGATTTATTTTTAGATACAACTGCATCCCCCGTATTAACTAATACAGAATGGCTAACAGAAGATGGGCAAGAATGGTTTGATGAAACAGACAATCCATGGATTACCGAAGACAATATAGCTACAGATACATTTGCCGATCAATTGGTAAATGGGCGTAGAGGCGCTACACGTAAGTGGGCCGCTATGGATGGAATAACAACTCATGACGGCACATTTTTTTATGCTCCCGGTAACGCAGATTTAGCAGCATCAAACGAAATTGGATGGTGGGGAAACGTTAACTCAGATTTTAATGGTGAGTTTCCCTATGATCAAACGGTAGAGATTACATTTTCCGCGAGAAATGTTACTCGCATGGAACTCTCTGCAGATGATAAGCGCAACGAATATCCTGTAGATTTCAAGTATGAGTTTTTTGATGGATCCAACGTTTTATTAGACACATATGCTGTTACCGGAAACGGTTCTTTTTTTCGTCTTGATAATGTAACTGTAAATGGCGTTCAGCGCATAAAATTGACTATTACAAAATGGTCTCAACCAGGAGCCAACGTAAAAATAACGGAAATCTCTTCTATCTTAGAACAAATCTTTGAGGACGATGTCATAGAGAACATTTCTGTTACAGAACAACGGGAGATAAGCAACAATAATTCTGTTCCGATTGGAAACATTGCTGCTTCAGAAAGCACTGTAACGTTAGTAAATCAAAATAGACAGTTTGATGCAAACAATCAGGAATCTCCATTTTTTGGTAGTGTTCGACCAGGATCAAGAGTTAGAGTTGAAATTGGGTTTAGAAAACCAGACGGTGTTGTCGAATATGTGCCTGTTTTTTCTGGCTGGTCTAATACTTGGAATGTTCCCGAGCGAGAATTAAATGCCTCTACTTCTGCCCGAGACAGATTAGATTTACTACGTAGGACTGAAATTGACTCAAGTGCTGTAATAGAAAACAATACATTTGGCGATTGGTTTGAAACTGTTTTGACAGATGCGGGAATAACTTCAGCACAATATATTATTGACTCTGTTTTGTATACGACGAAATACATTGTGCCATATGGGTGGATAGTAAAACAAAGCCATAGAGATGCATTAGAATTGCTTGCTACCGCGTGTTCTGCATCTATTTATCAAGACCGTGAAGGATTAATCAGAATTGAGGCGTGGGATTACTTGCAACGTAATAAAACAAGTTCGGTGGAAAGTTATAATCCCTCAAATTATATGGACAAAGATAATCAACCGGAATATTCTCAATTGGTTAATCGATTGACGGTTACTACACAACCAAGAGTTCCTGCGGCAAGTTCGACCGTTTACGAAACATCAGCAAATGAGCCAGAAACAATCAATCCAAACTCAACTGAAAATTATACAATTACCTATGAAGAATCTCCAGTAATTAATGCAGTTGCTATAGTATCTCCTACGGTTGCAGGGGTAACAGTTACCGATGCCAGTTATTATGCTTGGGGCGCTGTCATTGAGGTAACGAATACAAACGGATCAGGACAACAATTCCAATTACAGGTGACTGGACAAATACTAAACATTCAAGGTAGGCAGACAGTTACGGGTATTGATCAAGATTCTATAGACGCTAATGGCGAATCAGAATTTGTTTTCCCCGTGAATGATTTTTTACAGAAACGAGAATTAGCGGTTGATATTGCAGATGGACTCATTGATATTTTTTCTCAAACACAAAGAGATCTTGCAATAGTCTTTTCGCCTGGGGGTTCTCCAGCTTTGGAACTAGGGGATCAAATTACCGTCACTGATCAATATTTAGAAAGAAACTACAATTTGACTAATACTGTTATGCGTTATAATGGTGGGTTGTCTATGCAGCATCGTGCGCGTATAATTAGGCAGTTTGAACCCTGGGTAACTGAAGACAATTTGCAGTCTTGGTGTACAGAAGATGGTGAAGATTGGTTAGTATCGCAGTTTCTTGTTTTTGAAATTTGGCAAACTGAAGACGGACAAGACTGGTTAACAGAAAATAATGATACGTGGCAATCAAATAGAATTATTGCTTAAAGGGAGGAAAATATGGGATTGAAGTATAGTGATGCACCATTAGTAAGTGCTCTTACAGGGTCAGAAGTTTGGGGGGTTGCACAAGCAGGGTCTAGCCGCAGACTTCCTCTTGATCTATCTTCTAACTGGGGAAAAAGGGTTACTATAACAAATAGTTCCTATACAATTTCTGATCAAGGGATATCTGTTTTAGAAGTAAATATAGGAGCTTCGATAATTACACTGCCGGATTTAGCGTTATGGTCTGGACGGACTATAATTGTTAGAAAAATTTCTGATACAGTTGGAACAATTACTATACAGAGATCTGGATCTGATGTTATCGGCAACAATTCTGCAACTTCAGTTCTTATTGGTGCTCAGGGAGACCAGATTACTCTATTTGCAGGTTCTAATGAATGGAACATTGTAAGCTGGATAAATATTACCGACGACGAAAGTCGAATGATGACGCGTTTTGTTGTTCCTGCTCGCATTGTGTCCCGGTCAAACAACCCGGAATACGAATGGGAAGAGCTGGACGCTCCTGCTGATGAAAAGTTTTATCGAATGATTATGTCTAATGGGGATTGGTTTTTACAATCTCGGAGTGACGATAAGCAGACCAATACCAATATTGTCTCAATCGGTCGTAATGCAAACACGATCACAAGCTTTTCCATTTTTTCCGATGTTGCTGTAACTGGATCGTTTTCAAAAGGTTCCGGATCATTTAAAATCAATCATCCGCTTAAACCGGATACACATCATCTGGTACACAGCTTTATCGAAGGCCCAAACGCTGACTTAGTTTATAGCGGCATGGTTAAATTAAACAAAGGTAGAGCAGTTGTAAATATTGACAAAGAGGCCCGCATGGATGATGGCACGCTAATTAAATTGTGCCATAACTTCAGATGGATGTCTTCTAACGAGTCTGGATTTACTGCTGTTAAATGTAATCTGAAAGGCAACAAACTAACTATACAATCGGAAACTTCCTGCATGGATATGGTATACTGGCAGGTCATTGGAGAGCGTAAAGACAAACACATGCTTGAAGCTGATTGGACTGATAACGATGGACGAGTAATCGTTCAGCCTGTAAAGAAGGTTAAGTAATGGCATCTTGGCAGGGGACTAAATCAGACTATCAACCCACAGATTCCTTCAACAATATTCAAGTTAACCGCCGCGAAGGTAATCAACAGTATTTATTTGATCGCTTAACCGGACTGATGACAGACTTTGAAGATAATATCAACCAAGGCGTAAAGACAACAGATAGCCCCATGTTTGCTGGCCTAACCGTTGGAACTACTATAAACGCTACAGCTATAAACACCGGTCATGGCAACAACGAGGTCTACGCGATGGATCAAAATGTCCGTACGACGGACATTCCCACGTTTGCTGCAGTGAATACTGGACAAGGTAACAATGAGTTGTATGCCATGAACCAAGACTTACGCACTACAGATTCGCCTACGTTTAATGCTTTAGACTCTTTAGATCGTATCCGTGCTGACGGGGTTAATTATTCAGGAACCACTGTGAGTGGTAGTGAAAGTGTTCCCGGAAATGGAAACTATGTGCTGCCCAAAGGCAAGTATGATATACTGCTTGTTGGATCTATGCGGTTACAAGTATTTATTGATGGAGGTTGGAATACGTCTGACAACCCACCTTCAAACCCTTTAGTGAGAAGTGTGGTTTCAGATGGAACAAACTATAGACTTTTGAATGAAGCCGCAGGAGCGGTAACCGTACATTGGCGGATCTTTGTATAGGAGGAAAAATGAAATTCAGGACAATTATTGACGCAATGACCTACATTAATCGCGAAGAGCTAAAAGCTCTTTTTCAGAAAGAAGCAGACAATCCCGATTTTCTTGCTCAAGGGAAAAGTCTTTTGGAGAGAGCCCAAGAAGGTTTTAAGATAGCATCAGAGCAAGGTGCTATCTTTTTGGCTATTCAAATTGGTGCCCATCGCGAAGGTGATCATGGGGAGAACTGGGCTGAAGAGTTGGGCGGATTGGAAGAGGCGCTTAAGGAAGAGTACAGAAGCATAGAAATCGAACAAGCGCCGGCCTGGTGGTATCCCACCTGATGAAAAAAATAGGCTCCCTGACACTAATCACCTCTACGCTTATAGCACTACTGTTAATCCCAGTGCTTATAATAGAGGGCAAGTTTCAGGGAGTCTATATATTTATAAATGTTATTTTGATTGCACTCGTTGGGGTCGCTTATAAAGTTTTGGATTATATGCGATCCGGTGAGATTGTACAGGCTTACTTATCAGCTTTAATCGGCGGCGTATGCATCTATTTTGACCCCCTCCAATTTTCTGCCTATATTTTTTTTACCGGGGCCGTAGTTATTCTTATCAAATACAGACTACATCTATTTCGGAGCATTATTGTTTTGTCCGTTATCTACTTTGGAGCAATAACAACACGCATGATTTTTGTTAGCGAACCGACAGACATTATGTATGTGATTATTGCCGTAGTTTTTATTCTCTATCTTATCAAAATTATAATGATTTGCGCTGGGAACAATGTAAAGGAATACATAGATAAAAGCCAATATGAAAAAGAAGTACAGGAAAAAATACGCAGAGATAAGCGACAGATTCGTAATATAGAAAAACGCATAGAAGTTTTAGAGTACCAGAAATCGGAGTTTCAGAACGGTTATAAAGAAGCTCTCGAAATTGCAAAACAGTTGATAGAAAAATGTAAGGGAGATGAAGATGCCGATAAAAATTGATGAAGAACTTTTGAAGCTTGAGAGAAGGGTTGACGCATTAGAGCAAAGGATGGCAGTTGTGGAAACTCAAGCCCAGCAGATACCAGAAATCGCTATACTCGTAGCGAGGATAGAAGAAAAACTTGACACGCGTTATGAGATGACTGAAGCTTACCGAAAAGAACGCGAAGATATCGAAGCGCGTGCGCGGGAACAGGCGTTAGAAGAAGAGCGTCACCGTAGTGACAGAAAGTTTGACGATAATCATAGAAATAAAGATCGTCGAGTTCAATGGATTATGGTCATAGTGACGCTTATGGGTTTAGGATTTGGTGCTGATTTGATTATTGACATTATTAGGAATATAGGGGGTTAAAATGGTATATACAGTACGATATGCACACTTAGAATATTCTATGATTGATGTTGGCGATGAAGTTAGAGCACCCGCTCTAATTGGACGAATGGGAAACACTGGTGCTTCTTCAGGGGCGCATCTTCATATCGACTGCGTTGAAGGAAGTGTAAGGAGGTCTTGGCTACTTTCGGATGCAGAAAATTATAATGTACGCCCTGCTTATAGGCAACTAATTTATTTTATTGATCAAGATTTATTTAAGCACCCGCTCAAGATCACAACACGTTTTTGCGATATCTCTTATTTTTTTGAATATAATAAAATTCATACAGCCTATGATGTAATTCCTTCCGATGGTGATAGAACTGATGATCATTTTGATATCTTTTGGAATAGATCGATGCCCGGTAAGGTAATTGCCAAAGGTGATCATGCGGGGTATGGAAACTATTTGCACATACAGTTTGATATATAGGGGGAAATATGGGACTTGGAGCAAAGATAGCATCTTTATTTAAACCTTCTGGGGACACTATCAGCAAAACAATGGATAGCACCGGAAATCTGGCTATAAATTTGCGAACTGCAATTAAAGGCTATGAGTTGGATCCAAATGTGCAAGCCGACTTGATGGCTAAAACGTTGGAGATAGAAGCTAAATTGCGAGAAACGCAAGCAAATTTAATTAGCGGCGAAATTGGTGGTCAGAGCTGGTTACAACGCAACTGGCGCCCTTTGGCTATGTTGTGGTTTTTAATTCTCCTGTCGCTGGTATGGTTTGGCGTCAACCCCGCGGGAATGTCGGAAGAGGTTACTATTTCCCTTATGGACCTTTTAAAAATGGGCCTGGGAGGGTATATAGTAACTCAAGGAGCTGAAGTTGTTGCGGACAAATGGAACAAGACTTGACGCGCCGTCAAAAATGCATTTTTGCAAAAAAATGGCTTATAGGGATGTATATACTATTCGGACCCAACGGAGCGTAAAAAACCCCCAGCATATTCCGCTGGGGGTTTTAGCATTAAAGCATGCCTTGCACTATAACAAATGGTAACTCATCATCACATTCGCTTGTGATGCTCTCGTAAATTTGCCATTCGTCATCAAAATTGCTTTTGTAGTATACAGTTGCCGTTATTTTGCCAATGGAGGTCCCGCCGGCTCGCAGCATAACCCAACCATATCGCTGCATTTCATACGACCATGGTGTAGACACATCATTAAATTTAGATGATTGAGCCTCTTCATTGCTAACTGTTACGTTAACGGAAACGTTTCCGGTGACCTCATACTTGACGTAGTACTCATTATGCGACCATTTGCATGACGATAATATAACAATAACTATAATTATTAAACACATTAGCTTGCGTATCATGATTGCTCCTTATAAAGACCCTGACGACGTGGCGATTACATAGGCTCCGGAGCTTTCTGATGTCTTGTAAATCTCCCAATCTTGTGTGGGAGTTTTTCTGATCCAAATTTTTGCAATAACGGTCCCGGTATCATCGTTGTTTTGAGCAGAAACATAGACAAATCCGGATCGTCTAAATTCGTGCTCCCATGGAACATTAACTCGGGATAATTGAGATGTTCCGTCATCCTCATTAGACATCGTAATGTCAACCGAACCTGCAGTACCTGTAATCTCGTAACGAATAAAATAATCGTCTGAAAAATAGTATGGACTGCACGAAGCAATTAACAGAACACCAACTACCGTAACCAGTGATAATCTAAATATGTTTTTCATACCGCACTCCTGGGCATATTATAATTCGCCCAGAGTTAATTATCAATTATCCGACTGTTTATTTATGCTATTTTTTTATGAATTCTCTTGTTTTTTTTATTGATCCTTATAGGCTAATAGTAAATGGATATACAAAAAATCTTAGTATTTAACGTGAAGCGATATAGAAAATTATTAGGACTATCACAAAAAGACCTTGCAAAGCGTGTTGGAATCTCTGCCCCATATATGAACGAAATCGAAAAAGGGCACAAATTTCCATCGTCTGAAACGTTGAATTCTCTTTGTAAGGCGTTACTCGTGGAACCGTATCAACTTTTTTTGGATGAATCAACTGAAATTATAGAAATTGTTGACGCAATAAATAAGCAATTACGTGACAGAATGATACGTGAGCTTGATGACATGCGTGATATTTTTAAAGATAACGACCCAAAAAAGTAAAAACCCCCGAGTGGTTACGGCACCCGGGGGAATGGAGAAATAGGCGGCAGTCATGCTACTGCTTCATTCGCCACTTTGATTATCGCACATTTTTGGTAGATATCAACAGTTATTTATTTTTTAACTGTTAATTGTCTTAGTCATAAATTAATTGTTTATATGTAAGTTTATTACTAATGTTTTTTATACAGTATTCAAAGATGGAATATGTCGATAATTTTGATCTGTACAGCGTCAAACGTGTAGCAAACTCATCGAGATAGCGCTGCATGTGTTTGCGGCTAATCCAGTGGTATGTGCCTTTATACCCGCGCTTAATCAACGCCCATAGAGATTCCACGGAATTAGTATGATCCTCTCCGATTACATAGCAATTTTCAGAATGATTGACTCTTCGAGTGGATAATCCGTTATACAAATAATAGTCGTCGGCAATCAATGATGCGCTATCGTCAAGGTTTTTTTTAATAAATTTAGTTATTATTTTTTTACTTACATTTTTTGTAGATATTATTCGGATTTCCCCTTTTTTTCTGTTTTTCTTTTTCTTCTTTTCTTCACCTTCTAATTCACGCTGAACAATGCCAACTATTGCTGTTTTTGTTATTGTTGATCTGCCTTGATTCCCTTTAATGCGATATTTTTGATGCTTGTTTTTTTCTACACCGCCTAAATAACACTCATCTATTTCTATGTCACCAAACAGTTTATTTGTTTTTTGCAAAAAAGTTTGACGTATGCGATGTAACATAAACCAAGCTGTTTTTTGCGTAAGTCCTAATAGGGTTGACAGGTGTACGGATGATATTCCTTTTTTGCTGGATGAAAACAAATATATTGCAATAAACCATTTTTTAAGGCCTAACTTTGTTCCGTGAAAAATGGTGCCTGTTTTTGCATTAAATTTACGACGACATTTTGCGCATTTATAAGTAACGCCATCTTTAAATCTATAGATTTTATCATGGTTGCATCGGGGGCAATAAATTTTACTAGCAAATCTTTTGTTGACTAAATGCTTCAGACATTTTTTTTCTGTGCTAAATTTTTCTAAAAACCCTATTAAATTGTCCATGACTGACAATTTAACTGTTAAAATTTGGGTCCGAATAGTATATACATCCCTATTCAAATTAAAAATTTAGTATTTTTAACCATTTTACTATACAACCGTTAACCAAAAAACTAAAAAATAATTTAAAAACCAATAGAAAGCGCTTGCAAATATAATAGAAACGTGTTACTATCATATTAGATTGAGAGTGAGGAGAGAGCAATGAAAGGATCTGATAAGCAAATCAAATGGGCGAAAGATATTATCAATGGTTTTGAGATGCAATTAAGAAAAGAAATGGCCGACACTGCCGATCGAGTAGAAAGGAATTCTTTGCCTCCTATCTGTGCTGACATTGTGAATGATATCTGCCTTGATTTTATATCCAAAATACATGCGTTTGATGATGCTGCCAAAATAATTAGAGACCGAAATTTTCCGATCGTGCGCACGGTCATAGACGCCGCACAGGCGCGTTACACCGAATGGGCAGAGAGCCATCCAATTGAATTGGACGCCTGGGAAAATAGTATCAATAATTAGAAGGAGAAACCGATGAATAGAGAGCAATTGTTTACCGAGGAAAACACCCAGGGTTATAACGTATTCGAACTTGACCAGATGAACGACGTCCTGGAGCAGCGGTGTGGTCATATCGATGAAGAGGCCTCGTATTATCATGATGAGGTCAAACGCGAGAGAGAGGAAATTCTCGACGAAATCGCTTATTTGGGAGACCATTGGTCTGTTGGGGAACTGTCCAATGCTGGTAAAACGCTATCCGCTGAGTGTCCCTATTGCAGCACCGGAGATGCCTATGTATCTACTGGCGAGCAGGGTCTCACTGGGACTGACAATGTGCGCTGCTCTCACTGCGGCGAAACTTTTGGGATTATTTGGTAGGAGGTATCGGGATGAAATTAGTACTTGACAAACAGGGTCGCGCCAGGGCTTACGCCGTGAGTGATAGCGGCGCACTGAGTATTGTCTGGGTTACAGTGATAGACGGTCAGCCGGTATATGGCCGCTTTGGGGAGGGGGTCTATGACCTCTCTGGTCCTGTGGTCGATTTGATGGGATGGCCGGACACCAAGGCTGTCGATTGCGGCCACACCCTGATCGCTATTGCTGACTAACTGGTGACGGGGAATCGGTCTCGGCTTGGATGTATAGAATAGGAGGGAGACGAAGAACTTTGGTCGTCAGGCTGAAAGGAGTCGCCCATGGAATACCTCCCATGCTAAGCAGTTTTTTAAAAACCAATTACGGCATGCACCGAAATTGGTGGAGGATATGACAATGATTAAAGGCTACCGCGAAGCGCAGAGGTACCAGATGGATGTTTTGGTTTGTCATCCATCATTTGGTAGCAGGTGGCTCGAAAATGCGATTATTACTGGGAACACAGTTAGCGGTTATTACTGGAATGATAGTGAGCGAGGTTCTCCTTTTTATCCAGATGATTATAGAGGCATGTATGAGTTTCATCATTATCCGGCAAGCATGATTCGAAAAAAAGTCGATAAGGCGCAATGGGAGATTTATGGGGAGGGGGTCGATGATAATCAAAATGGGTGAAATGAAAGACGATTTGGAGGTTCCCGGTTCTGCGCGATGAGGTGGAGCGGGTTATCGCCGAAGACCTGAAGGATTACCACATCACCAGACTGCCGGATATTGAAAATAATTATTAGAAAAATGTTGCAATTAAAATAGAAATATAATATAGTATTGTTAAGGAGTGAGTATGAATTATGAAGAGGTAGCGGTAGAGTATGCCAAAAAATTACTTGTGTCTGGCAAATCATTTTTAGACACATGTTCTCTTGTTAAAAAACAGTTTCCAAAATTAGGAAGCAAAATAAATGTAATTATGGAAAATTCTGTTGATCGTTACAGGAGAAGTGCTTATGATAAAAATTGAGAAAACTGGAGACATTACGCCAGAAAACAATATTGTAATGATCGTTTATGGTCGCGGTGGTGTGGGCAAGACCTCATTTGCTGCATCTGCTCCTAAACCGTTGATGATAGATTTTGAAAATGGTTCTAAATTTTTGGGTTCCAGGGGAATCAATATTGATGTCTGGAGAACGTCAAAATGGGTTACGACTGCGGAAAAAAAAGAACTTTTGGAGATTATCAAAGAATATGATTCGATCATACTTGATCCAATCGGTGAAGCCATGGAATTGCTCATTGAATCGTCTGAAATCCGTGGCAATAAATATAGGACTAGTGATGGTTCCCCCACCATGGCAGGATGGGGAGAAATCAAAAAACAGATGAAAAACTTTATCAAATGGCTTCGCTCAACCGGGAAGAACATTATTTTGGTTGCTCACGATAATGAGGTTCAAACGGAAAATGGTCTGCATCATAGAGTGATGATTGCGACAAAACTGTCCCAAGAAATTGTTAATATGGTAGATGTTGTATCATACATAATGGTCCAGAAAAAAGGTAATGAGGCTATAAGAGTGTTATATACCCCTCATCAAGGGGAATCATTTGACAGTAAAGACCGTTTTGATCGCATCCCTGACACCGTTAAAATAAGCAAGAATGATGGTTGGAATGATTTTATGCAATCTATGAAACCCGCTGTTTTCCAAGAGGAAGTAAAAAGGGATCCATACGAAATGGACAAAGATATGCGTAAACAAATGGATAATAAAATTGCTGATTATACAAATTTGGCTACGTCAAATCGTAATCTTTTTAGTGATGATGAATGGAACCAGTTGGTTGATGTTTATTCTGAAATGCCGATTAAAGCTGAAAAGGAGTGGAAATCTCGACAATTGCATCCAGTGGCATATGTAAAAAATCAGATTGGTTATTTGGAAAAGAAAATTTCTGAGCAGATTAAGTTAGAACAGGAAAAAGTTGTTGATCAAGAATCGAGCGAAGAAGAGCAGGAATTATTTGATCTTTCTACTTTGGGAAGGGTTTAGAATGAATAACTTAGAAGAAATGAAAAAACGTTATGATGAATTCTACAAAGAATTAATAAGCTTAATTACTATTGCCACTTCGGCACATAGTTCTTTTTCTATAATAAAAGAAAGTATTGAAGTTTTGATATATGAAAAAATGAAAAAGATAACCAAAAGTGTATTAGCATTGTTTGCAATTAGTTTTTCTGCGGATGATGTCGAAGAGGAGTTAGATTATCTTAAAAATCAAGGGGAAAATCTTGAAATAAATAAAATTGTGTCTTGGTTGGAGAATAGAAGAACTATAGAAAATAAAGCAGAAAGATACATTAGTATATATAGGAAAAGCCTTAATGATCAGGCTGCAGACGAAGCACAGGAGGCAAAGTGAAGTACAAGCGAACCCAGCAAGTCATTGTAAAAGCAAGCTCTTATCAATTCTACATTCCAGCCAAAATTGTCAATGAATGCGGGATTAATCAGGGCGATAATCTGGTTGTGTCTATGGATAGTGATAGCAAAAAGCTGTATTATCATCCTGACAAAGTTATTGGCGATTTGCGGATTGAAAGAGAATACAGTCTATTTAGTTGCTCTAGTGCATATGCTTTAACAATCCCTCCCATCTATAGGCAATACATCGATAAAGACAATCCTATGATCTATTATGAGATTGACACCAAAACCAAAACTATTTGCGTTGAGATAGCCAAATGATTAGATTGCTTAATCGGCCCAAAACTATGCAAGAATTGATAAAAAAGCGCGAATCCATTTTAGATAAAAATGAAGAAATATGGTCCCATAATCTCAAAAGAATAAAATTGATAGAAGACATCAGCGATCAATATGAACTGCTAAATATAGTTGATCGATCAATACAAGACCTATCAAATCTAATCCGGAGTAAAGTTGTTTATAAACAAAAACTGGAGTGCCAGATTGCAGAGATGGAAAGACGACTAAGGTGGATGCGAAAAAAGCCTTATATCGATATTACTGGCATAAATATTGAAATCCAAGTCCTTAAGCTTGAGGAGTAGAAAATGAAGAGATCTAAACGCTATCTATCAGAAAGTGATAAATGGCTCAAACAAAGGCGGCGTGAACTAATAATTGGATTATCTGGACTAACTGTAGTTGTTTTAGGATTATTTGGGATTATAATCTATTTGGTTATAAAGATCATGGAAAAACTATGAATATAAAGAGAAGAATACATTCTAACGACTATGGCCGCATCAACAATTATAGCGGTTATATGATAGAAACCTGTGAAAACAGGATTGAAGTGCATCAAGGAGGCCATAAAATTTATTTGTACTGGCATCAGATAGATGAATTAATAAATCACCTGCAAACTCTAAAACAGTATAAAAAACTTGACATGAGGGAAAAATAAATGTATCCTGTGAATGTCGGAATTTGCTACTCCGATTTGACATACCTCCACCGCGTATTAAAAGGCTTTGCACAGCCCTTTGACCTGTCTGCGGTAGAGGGGGTCTTACCGGGTAGCTCCGGGGGGCGGTGTGAAGCCTTTTTTATTCCCTCCTTTTCTGACCGTGACGGGATAGTACAGCTACGATACAGCGTGGAAACAGGTGACCATGAGGTGGAGAGCCTACCGGAAGCGGGAATTAGTCCAACAATCATGCCAGCTCTTGTCATGAGCCTAACTGACAATCCGAAGCACCCTGTGGGTGTGGGAGTCGTCTCCCTGCGTAACGTGGGTAAAGCAGAGGAGCAGCCGGCCCGGTCTAACAGAGATCGCCACAAACCGAGAGGAATGGTGGGTGGGGGTGAGCTATGCCCCGAAGGAAATGAAGAATGAACGCACACGACAGAAATAGAATGATGTTTTTGGTAGATCTTTTCAAAGAAACATTATCCGCCAAAGAAAAAGATGAAGAAGAACTGCGATCTATAATGCTAATGACCTCTTTAGAGCATGATCGAGAAGGTATCTGTGCATATAATATGGAAGAGTTTCAGCTAAATTGTATGTATTGGGCTTACATTGCTGATCGCGAAGGGCTTATAAAGGTCAGAGATACAATACTGGAGTGTCTAGGGTATCAGCCTATTCCAATTCCGGCAAAGAAACTTGACAGAGAGGGAAAAGAAGATGTTTGAATTCAAAGTTGTTTGTGGTAAATGTGGCACCCCTTTGAGGCACTGGTTTTCCAATGTTTTGTTTGCCGGCGGATCAGGGGTTATCGAGTTAAAATGTGATCCCCATGTGTGTGGGCAAGATAGTCACATTAATCTATCTGCCGTAGAAAGAAAAAAGCACGTGCGTTGTTGTAGGTGCAACAACATGGACGGCGTTTGCAACACTTGTATGTGGTATCCTTTGTTGAATGATAATTGGAGAGAATAATGGCCTTAGATATACAATTGATAGGGTGAAAGGGGAAAAGATTATGGATAATATTATTTCTATTAAGGAGGTTCGAAAGCGTTTTAATGATTCAATTTGTAATCACAGAAATATTCTGGTTGATGAGCGACTGATGACATTGGAATGCGCAGATTGCGGCGAAGAGCTTAACCCCATTCATTACATAGCGTCTCTTGCCCGCAGAGAGTGCACAGCAAAATACAATGTTACTGCATTGGTTGAGAGGATTGAGAAACTTGATAAAAAGCTCAAAGATAAGAACCGATGCAAATGTGAGCACTGTGGAAAGCTTACGAAAATAGTGAAGGATATGTGATGAAAGAACATCCGATATTATTTACCGGCGAGATGGTCAGAGCTATACTGGATGGTATAAAGACACAGACCCGACGTGTTATCAAGCCTCAATCTGGAGCGCCTATATGCAAGTATAATGTTCGTGACCGCCTATGGGTGCGAGAAACATGGTGTTATAAGATGACAGATGGTAGATATGAGTATAATGCTAACGGGAACCCCTTAGTATATTATCGTGCGACTGATCCAGACGTTGAAGCTGTTGACGACGACGGTATGACAAAATACAGAAAAGACGGGTCTCCTGCATCACCATGGATACCGTCTATATATATGCCGTATTGGGCAGCTCGGATATTCTTAGAGATTACTGATCTGAAAGTAGAACGGCTACAAGAAATTTCAGAGGATGATGCAAAAGCGGAAGGTGCTGAACACTGGGCAGCTCATGGATATGTGACCTCTTTTTCATATTTATGGGATTCTATCAACGGCAAACGCGGCTATGGATGGGATGTAAACCCAAAGGTGAGGGTTATTACGTTTAAGATGATAAAAGGAGGTGATGCGAGTGAATGACACTGGCGAATATCGACCAAGGTCATATGTGCAAAAACGGTGAAGCGATAACACCGGAAAAACACTGAAAAAAATTATAGGAGAGATTATGGAAACCAAAAGCGTTTTGAAAGGATTTGGAATCGTAGTGGCTGATCGCGGATTCGTATTTGTTGGCAATCTTGATCATGACGGGGAATGGTGCAATGTTTATGACGCTAAAAACATCCGCCGGTGGGGCACGACGTCAGGACTAGGGGAAATTGCAAAAAATGGACCCACACCTGAAACTAAACTGGACGATTACGGAACCGTTCGCGTGCCGGACAATTCCGTGATTTGCATAATTGATGCGGATGCAGAAAAATGGGCGTAAAAATCCACGTGCCCAATGTTCACAACGGCTACGGCGACGGCTACGGCTACGGCTACGGCTACGGCGACGGCTACGGCGACGGCTACGGCTACGGCTACGGCAACGGCTACGGCGACGGCTACGGCAACGGCTACGGCAACGGCTACGGCAACGGCTACGGCAACGGCTACGGCAACGGCAACGGCTACGGCAACGGCTACGGCGACGGCTACGGCTACGGCTACGGCGACGGCTACGGCTACGGCTACGGCAACGGCTACGGCGACGGCTGAATACTACAGGGCACCATGGCAGAACGGAGAGTCCTTGGGGGTCCTCCCCTCGGGCGAATGCATGCACTTGTCAAAAGGTAGTCTATCGTGACAAATGGTGCGGGGTTCGACTCCCCGCTGGTGCCATACTATCAGCATGGAGATTATTATGTCTTTGAAAGGCTATGCAACCAAAGGGTGGACGTTTTTGGATGATTATGCATTTGGAGGGCCTGTGCGAAAGAGGGCCAAGAAGCTTGCTTCCAAGGCTCGACGGCAACGCGATAAGAGGAGATTGCGGAATGAAAATAGATGAGAAAACCGCATGCATAGAAAGCTACCGGAAGTGGGCTTTTGCAACAGAGCCATATAATATTGAACGCAAGCGCCTAAGTGCTCACATAGCCTGGACGATTCGCCAGCATGGGCGAGAAAGGGGGTGGATAGAATGAAGGGACCAACAGACGAGTACATAGAAAAACATTTGTGGAGGATAAACAAAACTGAGGTGTGGTGCTTCTTTGTAAGGCAGTATTCCCGAGAAGATTTTTTTGTAACATGTGCATCCAGTCGTCACCATATTAAACGGTATCGTGAAGAGTTTTTGCGTATGGAGCACTTTCCTCTTGCAGAAATCAAAGTAATAGAGGCGGGAGGAATAGAATGACTAAATGGAAATCATTTATAAACAACACTATCAGAAACAAGGAATGGTGGGCGATGGTATACAACTTTTGCATAGCATTTATGGCTTTTATATTTGCGGCTATTCTGGTCGGCAATCTTTTCGGATTTACATTCTTACTGCCATGGCAATGGACCATGATCAAAATAACATTTTTGGTCATTACTATTAGTATGGCCTTTAGCAATATAGGCAACTTTTTGGACATCTTACTTAGCCGATCAAAGAATGTGCCGGATTACAGCATCAAAGACGATATGTGGCTAAAGCTGTTTGTGGCGTTTGCCGTCGTGGGGTTTCTAACGGCGATCTACGCGATTAGCCGGTTGTAGGAGGATAGAATGGGTAAAAGGTTCGGAAATTTTGACATACAGATATCGACTGATGGCGATCCCATATGGTGTTTTCTTTGTCACAAGGGGGCCATTATAATGTTTAAGGCGTCTGAAATAGATAGCTTGAAAAGGGCCATCGCCGATCTGGAGCGAGATGCTACAGAAGCACTGTTAGAAAGATGCAGATAGGAGGAGGAGTAAATTATATTAGTTATAGCGCCTAAGAAAAAAGATGATGGATTGTATTATAGAGCTTATTATGAAGTACAACAAGTAGCCGAAGACTACATATTGAACTTAATAGAAAATACGAATATTTCTATCACTGATATTGAAGTTTACGAAGTTTCTGAGCGCTTGATTGTCTCAGAAGCAATATGCAGATCGATAGAAATTAAACGGCCCGATCATGGCCTTGGGAGAGAGATATGAAGTGCCGTGTGTGGGACACTAAGAAAAACGAGTGGGTAAAGGACTTTGCTTTGGTTAATGGGAGGGTGCACCCATTGGAGAATCCTACGGGAAAGCTTAGAGAAGTCCTCCAAGAATATGATCGGACGGCTGACTATGCTTTGATCGACTTTGCGAACTGGTACAACGAGAACTATGTAGTTGAGTGGTCAAATGGTGTAGAAGACATGCATATGAATCCTATTTATCAAAATGATTTGATCATAATCGATGACGGAGATCTAAAGTTTAGAGTGACTGATTTAGGAATTAATAGCGTACGAGCTGAGGGGTGGCCCGGTACAGATGTTATGACCGTTGCGTATTCAGATTCATCCAAAGTAAAAATAATCGGTAATATCCACGAAGGAGTGAAAGATGAATATTGATTTAAGAGATGTTGAAGTAGGGCAAGAATTGTTTTCTTCGATCTATGGTGTGGTTACTGTACTGTCATACAATTCAACTGGACTAACTATTAAGGGCGCGGGTATAGGTTCCTATCAATATAACGGAAGATATTCAACGATGACCGAATCCCCTTATGCGACACTGTTCCTTAGCATAGATCAATATCTCGAATATGCAAAATGGGTCCATAAACAGGAATCACTGCCAGATCTGAATGTGGATGATCTGCTGGTGGTGTGGGATAGAAAATCAATTACAAGAGCGGAGTTTAGATATTTTTCGCATTGGGAAAAGGATAAGATTAAATGTTTTTGCGATGGAAAAACCTCCTTTGTTGCTGAGCATACGTTATTGTGGGAACATTTTCGCCGACCCACCCCGGAGGAACGGAAGCAAAAGAAGGTCGACCAGAGCAATAGGGAGAGTTTGATATGATAGTAATAACAATCGTATTGCCTGAAGGGCACTACTCTTTTGTCGAACGACAATATGAGATGATGTTTGATGCTGCTATTCAGGATATTTTTGATCCGGTCACAGATATTAAGTTGATAGATTATGCATTGCATGCTCATGCTTTGCCTGTGGAACTCAAGCCTGGTGTACCCTATACGTTTTTTTTAAACCGTGCAAACATTCAAACGGCATATCCTGGGTATGAATCCGCGTTTGACATCTGGCAGATTGTCGAAAATGTGGGAGAAATAAACGTTCAATTATAGGAGTTTGATATGACTGATGCGCAAAAACAGAGTAAAGAATTTCAGGAAACTTTTTCTATGGTTCAGGAGCTTATAGAAATATCAAAAGAATCTATCATAATTGGTACTCCTATACGACAGGTGAGAGTTGAGACGCTTGGGAAGTTGGTGCGGCGCGTGCACAAAATAGAAAGTTATTTGCAGCAAGAGGGAATAATATGAGAACAGTATTGATCGAATTAATATTATCACCAGAGGAATCACAGGACTACGATGGTGTATGCGATGAGCTTGTCGCCGATGATTTTTTGAGCGAATGCAAATGTGATTATAGGATTATTCAGCAGGAGGATAAAGGTGGAAAAAGAAGCTGAAGAACGATTAGAGTATTTTGCTAACTTAGAAACATGGACAATGAAAGACTATCGTGAGCTGTGCGATTTCTTAAAGCACCAATGGTCGTGGCAGGACTATATCAAAATAGACGGAGATGTTATGACAGTTCACACTGGTGGACTGTCTGACAATGAATACATAATTTGGCGGATAATGGAGAACGAAATGTTTATGCGTTTATTTTGGTATTATTCTCAGCGGGGTGGGCATTATGAGTTTAAGCCAGCGTTTAAGCTGCCGGAGGGGTGATGGAAATTGACCTCCGTGATCTGAAGGCAGGGGATAAAGTCTTCATAGCTCGTTATGGGAACCGTACTGTTAAAAGAAGATGGGAACACCTTATTTACCTCTTTAATGGACCATCTATTTATAACGATGGTCGTATATGTTATGACGACAAATACGCCAGTTGTGCCCATGATGAGAAAGAATACCTTGCCTACGTGCAATGGATAGTTGATGAGGACTAGTAATAGAAAGTCTACATTGGAGGTAGAAAGTGAAATTTGAGCTGAGACCGAGCGAGGCAATTTATGCATTCTGTGGATGGTTGACGACGAGAGAAGAAGTCATCTGTATGTCTTCAAGGAGTGATAGTGCTGTCATTGTGGACCTAATTAAACAATTTTGTAGTTCACAAGAATTTGAATTACCTAGAAATGGTTTTCAGGATTATTTGAAGCCGTATCCTAAAGAAGGAAAGGAGGGATGAAATACATTTGCCAAGAATGTTCTGAGGAGGACCCCTGTGTTTTGTAAATATTATCTTATTGTTTAGATGGCCCTTATATTTGTCCGTTTTGTATGAACAATACACCGGCCTGGATAGAAGAGAAGGATAGTGAATGAAATACGTCTGTAACGTTTGCGCCGAAGAAAATTATCATGGCAGGCAAGAATCCTGCATAGTTTATACTGATGAGAAATACCCACCTCCCTGTCTATATTATCATAAGCAAGCTAAGTGGATTGTAGATAGATCGCCAGATTATAGATTGACGGCCGAAACTAAATTGATGCCAGAAGAGGCGCAAAAGGTCGTCAATGAGCATTTTGATGAGTTGATAGGTGAGGAAAAATGAACTTTAAAGAGATTCTCAATCACAAGCCGCATGTGGTGACGACCTTAAAGCTAAGGGCTGCTAAGGGAGTTTCAGATGGTCGCTATGAAAGCCTTCCTTATGTGGATTCTTGCAGATTTTTTCATAAGCCTACTGGCACGATGATAATTTTTACGAGGGAGAAAGGATATCATTCTAGCGGCTGGTGGAAGAACCCTGACTATGAACAATGTTATCATCTATCTCTATCATTCAAAGGCATTCAGGGCCATGAGGTGTTTAATCTGCCAAGAAGCAAAAGACTATCAGAAGAATGGGTAAAGTTGTTTTTTGGAGATGATATCAATCTGCTATGGGTAGAAGGGCCTTATTCCAGACATGGTAAAGATTTTGATGTTTGGCATTATAGACTGTTTTGTGATGAGAACTGGCAGCCTATAAAGCCGAGCGGTGAAGTATACTCAAAGCTGCAAACTCCTGCCGGATGGCTTTCCTATTCGGATTTGCAGCATAAGATTAACAAGGAGCAAAATATCGATGGGACTTAATCAGAGACAAGGAACCATCTATCACTACACTTGCGATAAGTGTGGTAAAAAAAGTGAAGAGTCTGCCAGTAAGGATGATGCTCATTTTTTTGCTGTATCATCCTGCTATGAAATCTCAGATTCTGAGGTTTTATGCTATGACTGTGCGTTTGAAAAGAGAAGGAGTACCAGATGGGGTTTAAATCGAAAGAAGCAATAGTTTACTATTATGTCTGTGATAACTGTGGTGCGGAGAGTCCTTACTCTACACTCGATAGAGATGATGCCACCTATATGGCAGATTCAGAGGGGTTTGACACCGACAGTGAGGAGACCCTGTGCGGTGAGTGTGTCGAGGCTCAGATTCGAAGTGAAAGTACGGGGCTGGATTGGAAACGATGAAAAAGTTTAACATTCCCTTGATTGATTACAATTTTTTTATATATTCAGGAAAAAAAGAATGGCCATTATGGATTGAGGCTATTAAAAAAGATGGTTGTTCAGATGAAAGTGTGAATGTAAAAGAAGTTCCGGATGGTGGGCGTTGTTTCGGAAGTTGGATATGGGTCTCTAATTCGAATTATAAAGAGTTAGTCTATCATGAAGTTCAGCATTTTTTAGACCTCCTTTTTGAGCATCTTGGATGTGAAAAAGAAAGGGAATTCAAGGCTAATT
>JANQHB010000031.1 GCA_028277225.1 Chlorobium sp. | reverse complement strand
ATTTCAAACGATTCCGATTACGAGGGCTGCCGAAAGTTGATGTTGAAATAGGACTTGCGGCAATGGCTCACAACATAGCCAAGATGGCGGGATAAGATCTCGCTTTTTTCATGCTTGTCGAAAATTGCCGCTGGTCGGGGGAACATGGAACGCAAAACAAAAGGCGGCCTCAGATTTCGTTCTGAGACAGCCTCTCTTGTTGCAAACATGTTGCCGATCAATATTTCTACTTGTCCAGTTCGCGGAATTTATCGCAACCACGCTGAAAACCGTTATCGCAAGCCTTGCCAAACCACTCTTTTGCTTTTTCCTTGTCCTGACCCACACCTTGTCCATTATAGTACATCACACCGATATTGTATTGTGCTTCGGGATTTCCTTCTGCAGCAGAAAGCTTATACCATTTCATGGCTTCTGCATAGTCCTGCTTGACGCCATGGCCATTTGAATAAAGGAGACCGATGTTGAACTGGGCAACCGAATTGCCCTCTTTGGCAGCGAGTTTATACCATTTCATGGCTTCGGCATAATTCTGTTCAGTGCCTTTACCGGAGGCATACAGATTACCGATATTAAGCTTAGCGCGGACATCGCCCTGCTCGGCGGAAAGTTTATACCACTTCATGGCTTCGACATAATTCTGCCCCACACCTAGGCCTTTCGCATACAACAGCCCAACATTATGCTGGGCGATAGCGTTGCCTTCTTTGGCAGCAAGCGTGAACCATTTCAAGGCTTCTTCGTAGTTTTGCCCGACGCCGAGGCCGGCGGCGTACATGTTGCCGAGATTGAGTTGAGCCGCAGTATTACCCTGTCCTGCAGAGAGTTTGTACCATTTTATGGCTTTTGCATAATCCTGCGGTACTACCTTGCCGGTTGCATATGTCAGGCCGAGATTGAATTGTGCTGCGTCATTGCCTTGTTGGGCGAGTGTTTTCCATTTCGATATTTCCTCAGGTGTCGGGTCATCGCTTCGGGCGTCTGCAGGTGCAAGGAAAATAATTGTCGCCAGAAGGCACATAAGAATGTTTTTCATGGTACTTCTCTCCGATTTGCCTGTGGTTGAAAACTGCAATGATCCGATGCTTCACGATATCCCGTTCTTTGAACCACCGCCGGGCAGCATGCCTGAAATCCGCGTGAAAGTGATCAGAGTAGTCTTCGATTTGCTCTTGTTTTAAGAAAGTATAAATAAATAATATTACTTTCTTCAGGTACTTTAGCCTTATGAAAGAGAATTATCCGGCATGCTTTGTGTCGCGATTGGTTTGAATTCTTTTTTATCTGCCGCGCTTTCGACAGGGTTGATACATCCCATCCGAGCCACTTCGGGGGACCGCTTATAGGCCTCGCTTACGAATGAAGACACCGATAACGGAGTTGCCGCGTATTGAGGATCTCGGACGGAATATTCTAACTGTATATGCGGGCGCAAAGCCTTGTCTTGAGGGGAATAACTTGGGTAATTGAACGCGAAGGCCACATGGCGGTTGTCGTCTCTTGCCGTTACTTGCTCGTTTTCTATTGCAAAACCGTATTCACGCAAATAAGCAAGTACGGCCTTCTTGAATTTGGAAAGCGGCTTTCGGCTTTTTTGTTCTGGCGGAGCAATCGCCAGGAAATCGACATCCTCTGAAAAACGCTTGATGAGGTTATGGGCTTTTGAAAGGGCCGTGCCGCCAGTGAAGATGAATTCAAACTCTTCATACTGGAAGGCGTCAAGCGCGGCTGCAACTTGTGTCACAAACCAGTCTTTTTCGATAAAGGAAGGCTCGATTCCATTGAGCAGCGCAACTTCTTCAAATTCGGTTTGGTCAGGCCGCTCGTTCATAGCTTATGAAGGCCCCCCGATATCCGAGTTTGCGACTCACTCGACCTTTTACACCGATCAATCGGCCAGTTGGAACCTGCGTTGTTTTTCCGGCATTGTAAGCTTGTTCCAGACGGGACGGAGAGGTTTTGACTCCGAGGCGTTGCAGGGCTTCTTTTGCCAGGGTTGGCAGAGGGGCGATGGGGATCGCTTCGCCGCTGATGGGGGACTTTTTTGTCTTGGTATAGACACCATAGCCCAGGCGGATAAGCCGCCCCTCTTTCGTCAGGTTTTTCAGGGCACGGCCTACCTGGTCGTAATCGCTTAGATCGTTAAAGTCATCACGGACAAAAACAGCAGATTTCTTCCTCGCTATTCTTGCCATAACCTTGTATTTGATTGTTCCGTATTTAATCATTATTTTATAGCTCATTATTGTTGCAAAAATACGACAATCACTATGTGTAAATATACGACACTTATTTAGTTGTGGCAACTATCTTAATTCGTTATTTTGGTTCCGTTATTCTCATACCTGTTTTGTGTCTCATCCACCCATTTTCTTTTCATCGTTTCATCAAGCCGTTGAAAACAGGGGCTTTCGGGATTTGTGTCTCTGGAGGCTCTGGACGATCGAGCGTTATGGGGTTGGTGCATAAGAATGATAAAAGGCATGACAACATGCCTTTAGATGGGATAGGAGGCAGATTTTTGAATACAGGCATAAGTATTTGAGCTTTATATTGTTGGCGCGGCCCAGAAACTGGATATAAACAGGAGGAGATTTTTTATGGAAGTACAACATGTGCTGATCAGAGACGAAAAAGACACTGATTATAGAGTTATCTCGGATGTGACTCAATCAGCATTCGAAACGATGGAGTTCAGCGATCACACCGAGCACTTCATCACTGATGCACTGCGATCTGCGAAGGCCTTAACACTGTCATTAGTTGCGGAGGTAGACGGCCTTGTTGTGGGACATATTGCATTCTCTCCTGTAACCATGTCGGACGGCACCGAAGACTGGTACGGACTCGGCCCCGTTTCAGTGCACCCGGACTTTCAGCGCAGGGGAATTGGAAAGGCACTTATGCAAGAAGGATTGTCACGGTTGAGAACCCTCAAAGCAAAAGGTTGTTGCCTGGTCGGTCATCCGGAATACTATCGACAATTTGGATTTGACAATGTTGAAGGGCTGGTTCACGAGAGCGTTCCCCAGGAAGTGTTCTTCGCTCTTTCATTTGATGGGAATATGCCGCAGGGCAATGTCAAATTTCATGAAGGATTCAAAGCAAATGGCCAGCAAGACGTTGCAGCAGCGGACGGTTGAATGCTGATACCTGAAGCTCGTGAGATATTGGTGCCGGATATTGTAGGCGGAGAGCAATACACTATGACGTACAGATGATGAAGTAATGTTATGTGATAGAGGTAAGGTTTAATGGAAGCGAAAACAGTTAAAGACAGTTTTCAAAAGCTGTCTGAAGTTTTATCGTTTACATATCCTGCAACAGGTTGGCATTTTTCTGCAGAAAACCTGGAGAATTCGTTCATCTACAAAAAGGAACGATGGGTCTGTATGTTTATGTATTGGGCAATTGTGATAAAGAAGGGAAAGAGAATTCAGTTCTCAGCAGACTGCGGGGAAGCCTGTCCAGGGATACAGGAATTCGGTGGTTTCAAACCACCAGAGGATGATAAAGGAAAATTTATTGCTGAAACCGAACGCTTTAAAAAAACGCGTACCCTTGCCCAGGCGTATTATCGGGATTGGGTAGCAGAGATTCATACTCCGCCGGAAAAATTCCTGTACTTTGAACAAATCGAAAAAATCGATGAATACAGGGAAATCGAAGTCGTCAATCTGTTTCCGGATATTACAGGGCTGGCAAATCTGACTGCCCTGGCTACTTATGACCGGGAAGAAAGCGGTACGCTGATACCTGATGCTTCGGGATGTCAATCGGCTTTCTCCATTCCCTATGACCAGAAGTTCAAGGATAAGCCAATGTGTATTGTCGGGTCTATGGATGTTCTGATCCGGCGTTTTATACCAGATGATATGATCATGTTTTCAGCCCCTGCCAATCGGTTTGTTGAAATGGTGAATAATATTGATGGCAGTTTTCTTGACAAAAAATTTGAAAACCCGACCAGCTTTTGACGATAGATTATTACATGAACAATCGTTTCCCCCCACTGCGTTACGCCCGGACTTGCTGAAGCCTATCCACCATTGCCCAACAGTATCAGCAACAAGGATTACCGCTGAGCATTGTTTGCCCAAATCGGGTTGCAGGAGACTTAATGACCCGGCACGAGATGGTAGCGGTGTGGGTTACACAACCAGGCGTATTCAACATTCGATTCTGGATGCCAATGGGATTAACCAGCCTTCATCTCGCGCGAGACAGTTATTGCCAGCAGGTCATACAACTACTCCAGCAAAAAAGCAAAGTGACAGTTGGGGTGGATTCACCGGTCCGCAGAAGAGATGTGGATCGACATCATCGAACAAGAACTGAAACTGCTTGCAACCCGTCAAAAACGTGATCTGGTATCGCGATTGAAACCTGTTGATGTTTATAGCAGTTAGCGGGGGCGTCTTAATAGTACGTCGTATAGTGCACCCAACTCCGGATCGGACGCAACTCTTTGTCTGTCAGCTTTTCATCGTTTCATCAAGCCGTTGAAAACAGGGGTTTTCGGGAATGGTGACTTTGTGCAGGTTCCGGAAAGGTTGAGGAATAATGCTGATCAAGAGTTATGCGGTTGTTGCATAAAGGGGATACAAGACATCAAAACCTACCTCTAGATAGGCTGAAAGCTCATGTTTGACGCCGGTGCGAGATGTTTATGCTGTATCACTACTGTCCGGTTAAAATAGGGCGAGTTGAGGCACTGGCTCCCTCGCCTTTTTGATGGAACGCTCGTTGAACGACAAAATATCGATGAGCAGTCGTTGCTCCATGACGACAGCGGCAATCATATGCGTCAAGACCTGCAGAGACCCGCGGTATTTCGTCTGGAATTTAATGTAGGCCAACAGCAAGTCATAGCAC
>JANQHB010000059.1 GCA_028277225.1 Chlorobium sp. | reverse complement strand
CAAAAATCTCGGGCCGGGCAAGGTTCCCGACAAGGTATGGAGTGTGCATACGCCCAAGAGCGCAGGCGTCTATCTCTGGAAGGACGGCCAGCCGTGGGGTGGAGGGACGATCTGGAAGTTCGATCCTGCAAAATCGTTGCAGTCCCCCGGCGGCACGGCGGTCTACACCAGTAACCTGAAAGTATCGGGCACGTCGAAGATCACGGCCAGTGTCGACATCTGGAACAAGGTGAAGGAAAAGAACGAAGACAACAACAAGAGGACAAAGTCGTTGACGTGCAAGACGATCACCGGTGTTGTTCCCGGAGCTGAAATCGGTCCTGGAACGCTTCAGCCTGCCGGAGATCTTGCTGTGTCGATTACCGGATGTCCGGCTACCGTTTCTCCGGGCCAGGAGCTTGGCGCTTCTTTCAGCGTCAAGGGCAGGAGTAACTTTACAGGGCCGGTCCAGAACGTGACTGTTGACCTGGCGCTGAAAAAAAATCCGGCCTATCCATCTCCGGCACCGTATGCGACCTATTCACCAAACTATTCCGACGGTGTTCTGCTGAAAGGGGGCCGGGAGCATATCGATTTTGCCGGCCCGGGATGGAAGTCAGTGAAGCTGAACGGTACGAACAAGATCCCTGCCGATACTCCTCCGGGGGTTTACGCTCTTGTCGCAGTCATCGATGCGGGAAACAAGATCGTCGAGTCGAACGAAAAGAACAACACGGCTTTCTGTAAAATCAAGGTCAAAGGAAGTGGCTGGGCTGCTTTTGCAGAAGACTGCATATCATTCAATCCCCAGACGGCCCAGGTAAAAAAGATCAACGGGCGCTGGAAGATTGTTGACGGCAACCACTGGGTGTTTGATTTCGAGACCAAAAAAGCTGAGGCTGACAAAGCCATGCAGATTATTCGTCATTACGGAATGAATCAATCCTGTTACGTTGGCAGGCCGGAGCCTTCGTTTACCTACCTGCTTGTTTCAGGGAACGCTCCTGCGGGAAGTTTTCCCGGAGAGGATGCTGTTTCATTCAATCCGGCGACGATCGAAGTAAAGAAGATCAATGGCCGGTGGAAGATCGTTGACGGCAGCCACTGGATGTTCGACTTTGGAAGCAAGAAAGCTGAGGCTGACAAGGCATTTGCAATCATTAGAAAGTACGGATTCCGTTACTCCTGTTTTGTTGGTCGTCCAAACGCGAGTTTCAGCTATCTTCGAAGGTAAGAGAACTTTTATGCAGCCTGCTGCTTTCTGCAAGAAACTGCAGGCTGCGTCTCATGATATCGAACAAAGGGAGGAGGTATGCCCATTCAGAAAATCAGGGAATTTCTTGACAGTCACCACATCAGGTACTTTATCATCAGTCACTCGCCTGCATACACTGCACAGGAAATAGCCGCTTCGGCACATATTCCCGGAAAAGAGCTTGCCAAAACCGTCATGGTGACGATCGATGGCAAACTGGCTATGGCGGTTCTTCCAGCGTCACACAAACTTGATTTTGGCAAGTTCAGGGAGGCGATCGGCACAAAAGCGATTGAACTGGCTGCTGAAGTTGATTTCGCCGATATGTTTCCCGGTTGCGAGGTTGGTGCCATGCCCCCCTTCGGCATTCTTTACGGCATGAAAACCTATGTTGCTGAAAAGCTCGCTGACGACAACGAGATAGTTTTCAATGCCGGGAACCACAAGGAACTTCTTCGTCTTTCCTATGCTGATTTCGAGCGCCTCGTCGAACCGGAGGTGGTGAGGATGTCGGTTTGAGAATGGCTCTGTTGCTGTAGCAGGGGTGTGTTTTTTCTGCGGCAAAGCCTAAGGCTTTTTGGTGCCGATATGTTACATTGTCCGGCGACAGTTTTGGGCTGAAAAGCCGGATAATAGTTATATGCTCCCGCCGAAATATGAAAATAGCAATTTACGCAGCAACCTATGTCAGGGACAAGGATGGTGTCGCAAGGTCGCTCTACCGGCTTGTGTCCTCTTTTCTCGAAGCAGGTCATGAGGCTATTGTGTGGTCGCCGGACGTTTCAGGCGCTGATGGGCGGGAGGAAAAAATCGTTGCTCTGCCATCCGTTCCGATCCCGCTCTATCCCGATTACCGTTTAGGCTTTTTTTCTGCTTCTTCACAAAAAGAGCTTGACTCGTTCTCTCCGGATCTCCTCTATATTTCCACCCCGGACCTTATTGGAGGCAAGTTTCTGAAGTATGCCCAGAAAAAAGGTCTGCCTGTTGTCAGCGCATATCATACTGATTTTCCCTCATATCTGGACTACTACCGTCTGGGTTTTGCCGAGGGTTTTGTCTGGAGCCATCTCAGAAGGTTTTACAGCGCCTGTGACGTGCTTTTCGTGCCCACCCGGGAAATGAAAGCAAGGCTTGAAAAAAAAGGAATAAACCGGATTGATATCTGGAGCCGGGGGGTCGACAGGGACTTGTTCAATCCTGTCAGACGCTCCGCCGAACTCCGTGACTCATGGGGAGCAAAGGGCAAAACGGTGATTTCCTATGCGGGCAGGTTTGTCTGGTATAAAGATATCCGTGTGGTAATGGAGGTGTACAAAAGGTTTCAGAAAAGCGATCTGGCACATGACGTTCTGTTTGTTATGATCGGCTCCGGTCCCGAGGAAGATACGCTGAGACGTGAGATGCCGAGTGCTGTTTTTCCTGGATATCTTGTCGGAACCGCACTCCCGGAAGCGTATGCAAGCAGCGATATTTTTCTTTTCCCGTCTACGACAGAATCTTTCGGCAATGTCGTGCTTGAAGGGCTTTCTTCAGGTCTTCCAGGCGTCGTATCCGATGTCGGTGGGTGCCAGGAACTGGTCAGGCGTTCCGACGGGGGATATATCGTCGAGGCAGGCAACGATGAACAGTTTTTTGCCTGCTGTGAGCGGCTGATCCGTGATTCTGAGCTTTACAGGCAAAAACAGCAGAATGGTCTTGCCTTTGCCGAAACGATCTCCTGGCCGGTCATCAACGGAAAAATGATCAAGCGATGCCAGGAACTGGTTGAGGAGAGGAAGGGAATAGTGACGAGCGACAAGTGACAAGATTTTCCGGGAATGACTTTTCGCTTGCATCACTATCCCGAGCAACTATCTTTTACAAACTCGTCACTCGTCACTCGTCACTCGTCACTCGTCACTCGTCACTCGTCACTCGTCACTCGTCACTCGTCACTCGTCACTCGTCACTCGTCACT
>JANQHB010000038.1 GCA_028277225.1 Chlorobium sp. | reverse complement strand
AAAAAATGCGGCTCTTTATCAGTTTTCACACTCACCCGACAGGTGATGGATAATCCTTTTACAAACACAGCATAACAGATAGTTTTTAATATGCTTACTGTAATGGAGCATCCCGACAAGTCGGGACGCTCAGTTTAGGTTTTGTTATTATTCGTACCTTACGGCAATGAACAGCAGCCGAAACAGTGCCTGAGAAGAAAATGATGACTACCGGATGAATTGCGGTGTGACAAGGAGCAGCATGGAATATATCATTGACGGCTACAACCTCCTCCACAAACTTTTTGAGGATACGATTGACCGCCCGCTCGAACATATGCGTGAACGGACCGAATCGCTGCTCATGAATTTCCAGGTGTCGGAAAAAACACGGGTGACGATTGTTTATGACGGACAGAATACCAGGAGAAAGCACCACGAGCATGGTGTCCTCAACAGAATTTTTACCAGAAAAGGGCAGACTGCCGACGACTGGATCATAGACTGTCTTTCCTCCCTGGACGGCAGCGCATCGGAGCTCACCATTGTCTCCTCAGACCGCTATATATGCCGTCACGCATCTGCATACGGAGCGTCATATATGCTTTCTGAAACCTTCATCAAGACCTGTATCGCTCCTGGCAGAGAGGAAAAGAGGGACCCGGAAAACGGATTTTATCGAAAAAAATACGACCAGGGTCATCTTCATCAGAAAGAGGTGGATCGATGGCTCGCTCTTTTCGGAAAGTCCAAAGGATGAAAGGTTGGCCAAAAGATCAGCATTATTTTAATATTTTATCAATCATACAAGAGGTTTCTTACATAAGACTGTACGCACCATGTCAAACATAAACGACAGGCAGGCAAATCACCGGCATGAACTCGATGAGTGGCGAAAGAAAATCGACGCTATTGACAATGAACTCTCAAACCTCATCTGCCAGAGACTCAACTGTGCCCAGAACATCAGCTCACTCAAGCAGAGGATCGGTGAGGAAGTGCTTCAGCCGGCACGAGAAAAAGAGGTTCTGGCCAATGTTCTCAGCCAGGCGGATTCTGAACGGAAAGCATGTGTGCTTGAAAAAATCTATAAATGCATCATTGAAGAAACCAGGCTTTTTCAGCATGAACACAAAAATAAACAGCAGACACTTTCACCCCGATAACTTCCCGGAGCCGTTTCATGCGTGACTCGCTCACAAGCCGTTTGCTCATCTTTGCCTCAAGCATTATTATCCCCTCTCTTTTGTTTCTTGCCGCGTATTTTCACCTGCCCGGCTGGAATACCCCCGGGGCAATACTCCCTGAAAACAGGATGATAGTCCATCGTGGCGCAAGTCTCGGCTCGATCATCTCATCGCTCTGCCAAAAAGGGGCCGTCAAAGAAGAACGCCCATTGCTTATCACTGCCGGACTCTTTCCGGAACTTCGAAATATCAAACCCGGAAGGTACAGTGTGCCTGCAGGTTTATCAAATTACGCCCTGCTTTCATACCTTCACAACCATCCGCAGGACGAAGAGAGAATTCTTATCCCCGAGGGATTCAAAAAGGAGCGAATCGCTTCAATTATCGGCTCCAGACTCGATACGGATTCACTTTCATTCATAAAGAGCGCAACCGACACGAATCTTCTTGCTGATCTCGGTATAACCGCAGACTCTTTCGAAGGCTATTTCTTCCCGGGGACCTATAATTTCCCCTGGGCAAGTACACCGGATGAGGTCATACGTTTTCTGGTCGGTCAGTTGAGAACATTCCTGGCCCAGAGCCTCGAGGGAAAAGAAGAAAGCAGGAAGCTCGATGAACGTGAACTGCTGACCCTTGCCTCCATTGTAGAGGCCGAAACGCCTCTTGACGAAGAAAAACCCCTGATCGCCGGAGTCTATCTCAACAGGCTCAAAAGAAACATGAAGCTTCAGGCAGACCCGACGGTACAGTACGCGCTCGGGAGGGATAAACCGGGCAGACTTCTCTACAGAGATCTGACTGTCGACTCTCCTTATAACACCTATAAATACAAAGGACTTCCTCCCGGCCCGATATGCAATCCGGGAGCCTCTTCGATACTGGCTGTTCTGACACCGGCCGAAACCGACTACCTTTACTTTGTTGCAACCGGTACCGGAGGTCACTATTTTGCAAAATCTGCTGCTGAACATGCAAAAAACGTCAGAAAGTACCGGGCAAGCCGTCGCTGAATAAACGACACCGGGAAAACAGCCGCAGACATTATGTATATTTCAATAAGTTTTTTGCAATAACCAGATAAACCGAACAATGGAAAAAAAAACCTTGTCTGATATCTCATGCAAAGGCCGCCGGGTACTCATGCGTGTTGATTTCAATGTACCGCTCGATGACAATGGAAACATAACCAACGACAAGCGAATCGTTGAAGCACTGCCATCGATCAGAACCATCATCGAATCGGGAGGCAGACTTATTCTGATGTCGCACCTCGGTCGTCCTAAAGGCAAGGTGGTACCGGAACTATCACTCGCGCCTGTGGCAAAAAGACTTGGAGAGCTTCTCGATACCAAGGTTGTCATGGCCGAAGACTGTATTGGAACGGAAGCCATGCAGCAGGCACTTGCCCTTCAGGATGGAGACATCATGCTCCTGGAAAACCTGCGATTCCATCCGGAAGAAGAAAAAAACGATCCGGAGTTCGCCCGGGAACTTGCATCGATGGGAGAGGTTTATGTCAATGACGCATTCGGAACAGCCCATCGGGCCCACGCATCAACCGAAGGAATATGCCATTTCGTACAGCCCTCGGTGGCCGGACGTCTGATAGAAAAAGAATTGCAATACCTCGGTCGTGCACTCGACGCTCCGGAGCGTCCGTTTCTTGCAATTCTCGGCGGGGCGAAAATTTCAGGAAAAATCGATGTGCTCGAAAACCTTTTCAACAAGGTTGACACGATCCTTATCGGCGGGGCAATGATCTTCACCTTTTTCAAGGCGCAGGGATACAATATCGGCAAATCCCTTGTGGAAGATGACAAGGTGGAACTGGCTGCCCATCTGCTCCAGACCGCCCGGGAGAAAAACATAGCGATGCTCCTGCCTGAAGACATTGCAGCGGCAAGCGAATTTTCCGCCGATGCCCGGAGAAGCACCGTCGGAGTTGACAGCATTCCTGAAGACATGATGGGTCTCGATATCGGCCCGCGAACCATTGATACCTATTCTCAGCAGATCCTTAAGGCAAAAACGATTGTCTGGAACGGGCCGATGGGCGTCTTTGAGATCGAAGCGTTTGCACACGGAACCATTGCCATAGCACAGGCTCTTGCAGACGCAACCGCTAAAGGGGCTATTTCTATCGTCGGCGGAGGAGATTCTGCGGCTGCCGTCATGAAAGCCGGCCTTGAATCCGGTATGACACACATATCGACAGGTGGCGGAGC
This sequence comes from Chlorobium sp., assembly GCA_028277225.1. GTDB lineage: Bacteria > Bacteroidota > Chlorobiia > Chlorobiales > Chlorobiaceae > Prosthecochloris. The sequence goes on along the minus strand of JANQHB010000038.1, from coordinate 22,197 downwards.
AAGTCTTGAATTTCTCGAAGGCAAGGTGCTTCCCGGCATTGCCGCCCTGAACGATTAACCATCAACCGGCATTAGATTGTGCTGAAAACCGCGAGGTGCAAACAAGAAACGAAACTGCATGAATAGCTATAACCAGCCTTACAGGCCGGGGGGCTTCCAGGTTATGCCCCCGGCTATAAAAATCCTCATTATCGTCAACATCCTGGTGTTTTTTGTCACTGCTGCACCTGGCTTGATTTCCCAGGCGTTCTACCTGTACGGGGCGTTGTGGCCTGTTGCATCGGCAAGCGAAACCGGAATGAGCTTTCAGATATGGCAGCTTGTCACCTATATGTTCATGCATGGGGGGTTTGCCCATATCTTTTTCAACATGTTTGCTCTCTGGCTGTTCGGGACCGAGATTGAAAATTACTGGGGGACCAAAGAGTTCACCTACTACTATTTCATCTGCGGTATCGGGGCCGCCCTGATCAATGTCCTGACAACAGTCGGAAGTCCGTATCCCACTGTCGGCGCCTCCGGTGCGGTTTTCGGCGTGCTGCTCGCTTTCGGCATGATGTTTCCGGACCGCTACATCTTTCTCTACTTCCTCTTTCCCATCAAGGCAAAATATTTTATTGCCGGATACGCTGCGCTCGAACTTCTGATGGGGATCAACAGTACCACGATGGGTGCACGCAGCAATATCGCCCATTTCGCCCACCTCGGCGGTATGGTTGTAGGGTTCGCCTATATCAAATACCGGCAGCAGGGATTTTCATTTACCGACTGGATTGACAAAACCTTTCCAAAAAAAGAAGAGAGCGAAGGCCCGAAACTTTATACAAAAAAAAGCAAAGGAACTGAACTTCAGGCCTCCGAGGAGGAAATCGATGCAATCCTTGACAAGATCTCCAAGGAAGGGTATAAGTCATTGACCGAAGAGGAGAAAAGGAAGCTGCTTAAAGCGGGAAACAAATAAACCCTAAAATGAGCGTCCCGACGCGTCGGGATGCTCAAATCAGGTAACCTGAGGACATTTGAACCATGATGAACGGAAAGGGTAAAGCTTTTGACAGGGCAAGGAGAAAAGCGGAAAACGTTGCGCGTGATCCCGAAAAAGTAAAAAAGATACTCGATTCGGCGATACACAAGTCCGCCGCGCACAAAAATCCGTCACAGTTTCAGGAAATATCCGAAAAGTTTCAGGCTCTGGTCCGCATGGTCAGATCATGGATCAACCGTGAATACCAGGTCATCCCCTGGCAGACCATTCTTCTGGCCATAACCGCAATCGTCTATTTCGTCTCCCCCTTCGATGCGATCTTCGACTTCATACCGCTGCTCGGCTTAGCCGACGACGTCGCCATCCTCACGGCCGTTCTCTCGTCGATCAACCACGACCTCGATAAATTCCTGATATGGGAGCACGAAATCCTCTCCAAAGCCGCAGAGTCAACAATCCCGACAGTCGAAGCGGATTACGAGGAAGTAGGGTAAAAAGCCTGCTTCCGACACCCTTTCGGCGCTCCTCTCATCGTCTTCCTGAAACATTCCTCTTCTCCCGCGCATAGTAACAATTGAGAAGCATCATACAAGGAGGCTCAGGCGCTGTCGATCAAAACCATATGCATCATCCATAGTGAATGCATATCGTTCTGCAACCTGTCATGAAAGGAGAAAATGATGAAAGGTACAAAGTATCTGCTGATAGTCCTTTGTCTGGCATTCACCCTCCCGCTCGAGTCCTGTGCGACCACCGTCATACCGGCCAGTCCGGGGCCGAATTTCGTCTGGATAGGGCCGAGAACAACTCCCGGCGGAATAGTGATACCCGGCCATTGGGTTTACAAGGGAACGCCTTACAAAAACAAGGTATGGGTTCCCGGCCATTACAACCGCCACGGCCACTGGATTGCAGGACAGTGGAAAACATTAACACGCCCCAGACAGGGTGCTGTATGGGTTCCGGGTCACTGGAACCGGCGCGGCGTCTGGGTATCGGGACACTGGCGCGTCCGCTGAACCTCCACTTCTCAACGGCCCCGATGACAAGGAAATCGGGGCCGTCTGCTGTATGCGATTCCTTCCATCAGAAGACCGATGGATAGCTTAATCACCATCAATCTTTCCTGCCGGTGCTATATAGATCGTGAATTCCTCTTTCCCGTCGACGCCAAGAAGCCGGTCACATTTATCCTGATCGTAAGCCGCAATGGCGCAGGTCCCGGCTCCCATTGCCGTGCAGGCAAGGTAAAGGTTCTGGCAGACATGGCCGGCATCGAGCGCGATCACCTTGTGGGCAGCAAGGCCGTAGCGCCATTCCATGCGAGCAGGAATGGTTGTCCAGAAAAAAACCGCTGCGGCACCGGCAACGAACTGCTGGGCCATTGAAGCCCATGCAGCTTTTGTCGTGATGCTCTCGTCGAGAAAAAGCTGCTCGAGTTGATGATCGAGGGGAAGATAACGGTAAAGGCCCGGCGGCAATCCATCGACGTTTCCGGCAGCGATGTAGGTTTCAAAAGAATGCCGTGCCCCGGCAGAAGGAACCGTTCGCAAAGCGCAGGCATCATTCGGAACAAACCGTATCCCCTGAGAAGCCCAGAGCAGCGCGGAAAGATCCTCCAGTGACAGGGATTCGGCTGAATAGGATCGTACGCTTTCCCGTCGTGCTATTGCTTCCCCAAGCGGCATTGAACACTGTTTCTGTAACGAAGCATATCCCGGAGGCAGTTCCAGAAGGACTGCTCCTTCACGACATGGCTTTTGTAACGGCGGGGCCGGCTTCAGAAGGTTTTGATCCGTCTCCGTAAAATCGATTGTCTGCCGGACGGTGTCCTTGAGGAAATAACGATACTCTTCCAGCCTTTTCGATGAATCCATAGGTTCCTCCGTACCTCACGGCCGACTTTCGAGGAGTGTTTTCAGGTATTCGAGATTCCGCCTGAAACGGGGAGCGAATGCGAGCGATATCAGCGAATCCAGAAAACCCAGAAATCCTTCCGGGTTCAAAGAGAACCTGTAGGTCACCCTGGTGCCACCGGATTCGACTGAAAACTCCACGGTTCCTTCATAGGGAACCATGCTTTTTTTGCTCGAAAACGAATATGATTTTCCGGGATGATACCCCGTAACGATCCACTCTGTCCGCATGGAAAACCCCATAACGCTGCGAACTTCATAGCCGGAAGTACCTTCCCCAACAGGCCCATCTGTGGCGATCACCGACTCCTGAACGTCTTCCTGCCACTCACTGTCATTGGAAATGTCTGTCAGATATGCCTCGACCTCTTCAAGTGGCCGTTTGATGACAACCGAATGCTCAATTTTCATGATTACCTTTTCTTCTGTCAACAGGCAGCTGAATCCAATAATTCCTTAAGCATCGAACAAGAAACCCCGTGATCTTAACCTTTTGATACAGTCAAATAGATCGAGACGAAAGAATTCTCGAATAAATTGAAGAGGAATAGGCTTATGAAGGCGAGCGAAACATCAATTTTTAAACGCCATTTAGCTATCAAGCTATCCAGCCTGCTTAATCCTTCACGCTTTTCGTCTGAAACATGCCAGCGTCTCGATATGGCTGGTATGGGGAAACATGTCGAAAGGCTGAACCTCCGTAAGGGAGTATCCGGCGGCAAGGATATCTTTGGAATCCCTGGCGAGGTTTGCAGGATTGCAGCTTACGTAGACAATTGTTTCCGGCTGAAGCCGGACCATGGTTGTAAGCGCTTTCGGGTGCATGCCCGCCCTTGGAGGATCGGTAACGATAACACGGGGAAAACCGTAGGCTTCGAGGGTCTCGAGGAGTGAATGAAAATTCTTGAGATCGGCTTTGTAAAAAGAGACATTCCCGATTCCGTTGCTCCGGGCATTATCGGCGGCATCGTCCAGGGAGCTTTCAACGACCTCTATGCCGACCGCATGGCGGCACTGCCCGGCAAGATAGAGCGTAATGGTACCGGTACCGCAATAGAGGTCATAGACCGTATCGTCAGGCTGCAGACCGGCCATCTCCAGGATGCCGCTGTAGAGGGCTTCGGTCTGGCGGGTATTTGTCTGGAAAAATGAATTTGCCGATATCCGGAAAACCAGCTCACCAAGCCGTTCCTGAATAACACCGTCACCATGTACGGCATACTCCTCCTCGCCGACAGCAACGGTATTTTTCCTTGTGGTAACATTGTTCACAATAGTCATCGGCTGCCCGCCCATAGAAGCAAGCATGTGTTCCCTGTAAGTCTCCATGAGCGATGCGTCATGCCACGAGGTGACCAGGTTGACCATGAGCATGTCATCTTCTTCACTGTAGCGAAGCGCCAGGTTTCTGAGATACCCCTCATGATCCCGGGCCGCATAGGGAGACATGCTGTGATCGAGAGCGAACTGACGGGTGGCCGTCAACGCTCTGTTCATGCAACCCTTCGCAAGATAGCAGGTTTCGATATCGAGAACTTTTTCAAAGTTGCCGGGGGCATGAAACCCGATCGCGAAATTTTTTGATTTATCGAGAACCGTCTGTGTGAGTTCATCCGGCAGGAGATAGCGTTTGCTGGAACAGGAAAACTCCACTTTGTTGCGGTAATGCGTGATTGCCGGAGCATGATGGACAGGTTTTACATGCACATCCTGCACACCTCCCAGATGAACGAGAGCGTCCTGAACCTTCTTTTTTTTGTAGCGCAGCTGGGCATCATAACGGACATGCATCCATTTGCAACCGCCGCAAACACCGAATACAGGGCACTCCGGTTCCACCCGGTCAGGAGAAGGAAAAAGCACTTCCTCAAGCAGAGCTTCCAGATATGCCGCTCTTACCTTCCTGATAACGGCCCTGACACTATCGTTCACTGCAAGCATACCCCGAACGAAGACACCGGTACCGTTTTCAAGCCTGCCGAAACACTGGTCCTTCTCTGCAATATCAGAAATAGTCAGCTCGACCTTATCACCTTTTCTGTAATGATCTCTAAGACTGGTTTCTTTCACAGATACTGTTCGTTTCATTCATACTTGCCTACCGTCAAGAGAGCGGCTCCTATCACTCCGGCACTGTCCCCGAGCTTTGGGCGAACAACCGGGATATCAAGGGAGCCGTTAAAGAGATGTTTTTCAATGGCGCGCCGTGCTTCCTGGCTGTAAAGCGCCTCCACATTGCCGACACCTCCGCCAATGATGATAATATGAGGATCGAGAATATTGATGATCTGTGCTATCCCCATGCCGAAACCACTGAGAAGCCGGTCAATAGTCTCTTTTGCCGCAGCATCAGTCTCTGTTGATGCGGCAATATCTTTCAGGGATTTCCACATTCCCTCCGACCGCACGGTATAAAACCGCTCAAGTGCCGGACCAGACAGGACTGTTTCAACACATCCGTTCCTCCCGCAATAACAGAGGTCGCCTCCGGGAAAGAGTTCATTATGGCCCCACTCGCCCGCAATGCCGTGTGCACCGTGAACAGCTTTGTTGCCACAGACAATTCCGCCGCCTACGCCTGTTCCGAGTATTACCCCAAAAGCAACGGCCCCGCTGTGACGCATGAAATCCCTGCCGGCGCCGAAAAGAGACTCCGCAAGCGTAAAACAGTTGGCATCGTTATCGAGGATCACATCAGTATGCAGGATATCCTCAAGATCATCAAGGAGAGGTTCGCCATTCAGACAAACGGTGTTTGAATTCTTCAGACGGCCTGTCTTCAGGTCAAGTCTGCCGGGAGTGCCGATACCGATCTGCTCAGGTATGGATGAACCGAGTCTGTCGGCCATCTGTTCAACAAGCATTGCTACCCGTCCCAATATATGCCGATACCCGCCTGACGCTTCTGTAGGAATCCGTAAACGAACGAGCGCTTCCCTGTTCTCGTTGAGAACAGTTCCTTCAACTTTCGTTCCACCGAGATCAATACCCCAATACTGTTCCATCACTGTCGTGTGCTGCTTTGCCGTTTCAATACCCGATGTGATATGGGAGAGAAATACCTGCAGTGACTCTAACGGTTACGTTTCCGGCAACAAGTCCCCAACGGCAGACAGTTCAGTGCTTTCTGTCTGACCGACACGTGCCAGAACCGGTACTTCCGCTTCGTATAAAGTATGCGCCTAAACTGAGCATCCCGATGTGCCGGGATGCTCAATAAGAGAAAAGTTATAAAAAACAGCCTTTTATACTGTTCAACAAGTATGATTATTCGTCACCTGTCGGGTGCAGGAAAAAACCGATAAAGAACCGTATGTGCTGAAATCCTGTCAAGTCGGGAAATATCGCTCAATATAGGTCTCAGTGTTTCTTGCCGCCTTTCTTCTTTTTGGGCTGCTTCTGAACGGGCTTTGCCGGCGATATCTCCGGCAGATCATCCGCAGAGGACGTTTTGTTGATGTAATAGGTCTGGGCAATGCTGAACACGTTGAACATCAGATAGTAGAGTCCCAGGCCGGAGGGAAGATTGTTGAAAAAGAGCAGCATCATGACCGGAAATATATACATCATGATTTTCATCTGCTCGTTGGTCTGTGTCGTCGGCGTTATCTTCTGCTGCAGATAGACAGCTCCTCCCATGAGGATCGGAAACAGCGCTATATGGTCGCCATAGAGAGGAATGCTGAATCCCAGATCCAGTATGGAATCAGGCAGGGACAGATCTTTGGCCCAGAGAAATGATTCCTGGCGAAGTTCGATGGAAGAGCGGAAAACATAGAACATGGCAAAAAGAAGCGGCATCTGGATAAGCACCGGCAAACATCCGCCAAGCGGATTGACGCCTGCTTCCTTGTATATTCGTCCCAGCTCGGTCTGCATTTTCTGGGGGTTGTCTTTGTACTTTTCCTGAAGCTCTTTCATCATCGGCTGAAGAGCAGCCATTTTTTTCATCGATTTGGTCGAAGCCATGGTCAGCGGGTAGGTGACCAGCTTGATGAGGAACGCAAAAATGATGATGATCAGGCCGTAGTTCCCAATGAACTTGTTGAGGAGATTGAAGATGGGCAGAATGACATACTCGGCAAAAGGCCTTGTCAGCCAGTCCCAGCCAAAATCCATTATCTTTTCGAGATTCACGCCAAGATCGTGCAGCACATTATAGTCGACAGGGCCGACATAGAGCCTGAGACGCTCACTGTGGGTTTCTTCGCCGGAAGGAAGTTTGAATTTCAGTGCCGCTATATAGTCCTCAAAATTTTCTCCGGTCTTTCGGCTCCCGGTGAGATATACTCCCTCGGTCGGCGATGCAGGAATGAGTGCCGCTACGAAATATTTCGTTTTCACCGAAATCCATGTTGCAACACCCGACTGTTCCTCACGGTAAGTTCTTGAGGGATCGCTGGCATCGAGCTTCAGGAGACTTCCCCCCATATACGCCGAAGCCCATGAATTCTGCATTTCGTCTTCGTGGTTTTTTTCCGAATGCAAGAGACCGCCGTCCCATTCAACCTGGTACTCACCACCTGTCAGCAGGTCTTCAAAACCTTTCATTTCGATATCGCATCCTATCGTATAACTGTCCCCGGAAAAGGTGTAGACAATCGTGAGGCTGCGCTCCGGATCGATATCGATACTGTACGACAGCGTATAGGTTTCATCACCGCTCAGCATGACATCACCCTTCAGATCGGCAACACTGAAATAAAGATCCCTCGTATCGATCTTCTTGCCGTCACGTGTCAGGAAAAAAAGCGAAAGTGCACCGCTGTCACTGTTTTTGATAAGATCAAATAGCTCTCTTTTTGCATTGAGATGCTCTTTGAGCACCATGGATTTCAATGTTGCGCCACGGGAAGAAAAGACCGCCGTGAACAGATCGTTATCAATAGTTACAAGCTTTTCCTGACCTTCTGACAGTGATGAGAATTCTCCAAGACGTTCTTCAGGCTTATCCGGAAGAACCTCTTTGGCGCTCTGTTGAGAGACATCAGTCTGCCGCACCAGAGTTGTGTCCCTCTGCGCCATGTCCTGAACAGGATTTCTTTCCGGAGCCATGAACTGCATCCAGACAATCATGATCAGACCAATCAGAACAAGACCTATGACTGAATTTTTATCCATTATCTCAATATTTAGTATCGTTTGAATTTATCGTTCTGCCGGGCCGGGGGAGCGGATCGTATCCGCCTTTTGAAAAAGGATTGCAGCGTAAAACGCGCCACACTGTCAGGAACGCAGCATAAAAAAAATTATAGGTCCGGAATGCTTCCAGTGCGTACTGCGAACAGGTAGGGTAGAACCGGCACGTTGGTCCGGAAAGAGGTGAGATATATGTCCTGTAAAACGTTATGAGAAGAATCGGCACCTGGTTGATGATTTTCCAGATTGCGTTGCGTTCCATGATATTCCCGTGCTAAATGGTGTCCTTCTGAACCTGAAACCTTCAGGACACAACCGTGTTTTATTGCTTGTCAGAGGCGGCTATGCTCGTCAGCAGCTTTCCTATTTCTTCCCTGAATCGCTCTTGAGAAGGAATTTTACTTCCGCGTCCCGTAAAAACAAATGCCATGCAGAGTATACGGCCTTCCTGTCCGGTTAAACGTTGAGCGCATCGACGGGCAAGCGGCTTTTCATGTCTGTATGCCTCTTTCATCAAACGTCTGATCCTGTTTCTGTCAACAGCGTCCGGCCTCTGTTTTCGACCGACAACATACAAAACCATGGGCAGATGAAGGTTTCCGCTGACAGGTATGTCTATCGGAGCAAAAATCGCCTTGATGAACCGCCCCCTGATACTGCGGCCCGAACTGAAAAGTGTCGATATGTATTTTTTCCCTCTTACTATCTCATACTTTTTCAGTGATTGCTGTCGGGCAGTCTTCACAGTCAACGAAAAGATAATCCTTCAGGCTATTATTTTTTCTTCGGCCCCATTTCGCTGCTTACACTGAGCGAATGACGACCTTTCGCCCTTCGTGATGCGATGATTCTCCGTCCGTTTTTCGAAGCCATTCTATGACGAAAACCGTGCTTGTTCCGCCGTTTTCTGTTATGCGGCTGAAAAGTTCTTTTCATGATATATCACTCCTCACTGTTCTCATATCCTCATTCTAAATTACAGGGCATAGAATTTAGCATAATGATTCCTGAAATCCAACACGAAGGCCATCAAATCAAGCAGTTCTTCGGCAAAATCAACCAACATGGTGTCAAGAGATTTTCATGATGTTGATAAGTTGTTGACAAAAAAAATCACCCCCCTCCGAACTCCCCCAAAACCTTGTTTCGGAGGCCATCCACACATGTTGACAAGAAAAATAACAACCACCTATAAGCCATTACAATAAAACAATATAACCTGTTGATAACTCAGGCCGGCACCTATCCGGAACTTTTCGATTCCTGATTTGTTTTTTGTTCTTCTAAAAATGTAATTTACTGACAGCAATTGTTGATGGCCTCTTCCTGAAGAGCTTGTTCACATTCAAATCCAACATCTTCATGTCCCCTCAGTCGCTGAATGGTGCAGATGACCAGCCGTACAGCAACGGTAAGAACAATAATAACGGCGCAGACAGGATCTGGGCTGCCTGTCTGAATGTTCTCCGGGAAAAACTCAACATGCAGGAATTCAATACATGGTTCGCTCCTATCGCACCGCTTGATCTGACGGACAATGAACTCACCATTGAGGTTCCCAGCCAGTTTTTTTACGAATGGATTGAAGAAAACTATTCCGGACAGTTGAAACAGGTACTCGGGGATATCCTTGGTTCCGAAGGTAAACTGATGTACTCAATTGTGATGGACAAATCTCATAACCAGCCGGTCACGATTGAACTGCCGCACCAGAATATCAATCCCGCCAGCCATGACAGCGACTGCCCCCCGAAGAACGGGATCACTGTAGAGAAAGACATGCTGGAACGTTATCGGACCAAGTTTGAAAGCCATCTCAATCCAAAATATACTTTTGATACACTCATACGCGGCGATTGCAATTCATTGGCTTTTGCAGCTTCGAAATCCGTATCCCAGAAACCCGGCCAGAGTGCATTCAATCCGCTTGTCATTTATGGCGGTGTCGGACTTGGCAAGACACACATGACACAGGCGATCGGCAACCATGTTCGTGAAAACAACATGTCGCAATGCGTCCTCTATGTATCGAGCGAAAAATTCGCCGTTGATTTTGTCAACGCCATACAAAACGGTAATATCGGTGAGTTTTCCTCATTCTACCGAAAAGTTGATGTACTCATTATCGATGATATACAGTTTTTTGCCGGCAAGGAAAAAACCCAGGAAGAGATCTTTCACATTTTCAACACCCTGCACCAGGCCAACAAGCAGATTATCCTTTCTTCCGACAGACCGATAAAGGAGATACGGGGAATTGAAGACCGGCTTATATCCCGTTTCAACTGGGGGCTTTCTGCCGACATTCATCCACCTGACTACGAAACCCGTAAAGCAATCATCAATAGCAAACTCAAACAGTCAGGTCTGGACTTTGATTCCAATGTCATTGAGTTTATAGCCACCAATGTCACCGATAATGTAAGGGAGATTGAAGGGTGTATTGTCAAGCTCCTGGCAGCCCATTCACTGGACAACCGGGACATCGATCTTGCTTTCACAAAATCCACGTTGAAAGATATTATAAGAACGGCTTCGAGGCAGCTGACACTTGAAACGATTGAAAAAGCCGTCTGTTCCTATTTTTCCATAACACCGAATGATCTCAAGGGCAAATCAAAAAAGAAAGAGATTGCAATAGGACGACAAACTGCAATGTATTTGAGCAAGATACTGACTGACTATTCCCTCAAGACCATAGGTCTGCACTTTGGCGGAAGGGATCATTCAACGGTTATACACGCATACAACACTATACGAGATAAGGTAAAAACCTCCACAGAGGTGAGAGATCATATAGAAGAATTGAAAAAGCGGATCGAGATCATGACAATATAAGGGAAACTCTCCTGTTGCACACACGCAAAACTACAGTACAGGACCGTAATACGACGGTTTATGCGGCAACTGAAAAAGAGAACTCCCTCTTATGCATGGAAATACGTACAAGCAACTACCCTGCCTGCAGCAGGGAACGATTCATGTATACAAAAAAATACCCTGTGGATAACGTGTCGATACACTGTTGAAGAAGAAGAAAAAAAAAGTCAGGTTACCAACAATGAACGACCGGGGAAAAAAAGTTCTTGACGGGGATGTTGAAAAGTCGATGGAAGAATCAACAATTTATCAACATACGAGACAGACAAACAGAAAAAATAAAACATTAAATAATAATAACTTAAACCAACGTCTGCGTTGTTGTCAAGATTTCCACACACTCAATAGCAACTACAAACAGTAAATATTTAATAAAGTAAATAATGTAGATGATGAAATTTTCGACTTCAATCAAACACTTTCAGGATGCTGTAAACAGAGTGACACAGGCAATTCCTAACAAGGCTCTGGATCCAAGGTATGAAAACCTGCATCTGACTCTTGACAAAAAGAATCTGACCCTGTTTGCAACAGATGGGGAAATGTCCATTACTGCATTGACCGAAGTTGAATCGGATGACCAGGGAAACATGGGGGTCAAGGCACGCACCATACTTGATTTTCTCAGAAGTATGTACGATACCGGTGTTATGTTTGAGGTCGACCGTCAGCAGATGAGCGAACAGGGTGTTGTCGGGATTACGACAGACAAGGGCCGGTACAAGATTCCCTGTACGTTTGAAAGTAAATCCGAGAAACAGGATACATCGTTCGATATAGAGTTTGAGCTGGACGTTGATGAACTGCTCGATATAGTCCACAGAACAATATTTGCATGCAGTATCGACGGTATGAGACCTGCAATGATGGGGGTTCTGTTTGAAATTGAAAACGGCAGTCTGACGGCTGTATCCACCGATGGGCATCGTCTGGTCCGGTTCAGAAAATCATGTGATGTTTCTCTTAAGGAAAAGCAGAAAGTCGTCATACCGGCCAGGGTATTGTCCGTCCTGCAGAAGCTGCTCAAGGAGGGAACGGCCACCGTTTCGGTAGACTCGTCAAACAAGACCATTCGTTTTTCATCGGCCAATATCGTACTCGATGCTGCTCTTATCGTGGAACAGTATCCAAATTATGAAGCTGTCATACCTCTCGAGAACGATAAAAAAATGACCATCGATCGTTCACTTTTTTACGATTCAGTCAAAAGGGTCGGCAGGTTTTCCAGCATCGGTGATATTCGTTTTTCGATTTCTTCTGATTCTCTCAAACTTGCCGCTGAAAATATCAATGAAGGTGAATCAGCCCAGGAGACACTCCCCTGTTTCTATGAAGCGGAAACGATCGATATCGGTTTCAATTCAAAATTTATCGAGGCTGCCCTGGCCCATATTGATGAAGAAAAAGTCATCGTCGAGTTGGGAAGCCCGACAACGGCAGTTATCATGAAGCCTGAGCAGGAGAAAGAAAGTGGAAATCTGATCATACTGGTCATGCCGGTAAGAATCAACAATTGAGATACCTGCACGATCATTGTACCTGGAAGAAATACACATCGTTAATTTCAGAAAGCATCGTGATCTGACCTATGTACCGTCAAAAGGTGTAAATCTTCTCTATGGTCCTAACGGCTCCGGTAAAACAAATATTCTTGAAGCAATACACTACTGTTCTTTGGCAAAAGGGATGAACAGGTCTCTTGACAGGGAGTGTTTGAGGTTCGATGCTGACTATTTTCTTCTGAGAAGCCGTTATATCGATGCAACCGGCAGAGAGACGGAAGTCAAGGTCAGCTATGAAAAATCACGTGAGAAGAAAATAGTCGTCAACAACGAAGAGCTGAAGAAATTCTCCGGAATCATCGGAAAAATACCGTGCGTTACCTTTACCCCGTATGATCTTGGAGTTGTCAATGGAGCTCCGCAGGAAAGAAGGAGATTTATCGATACTGCGCTTTCGCAATCCTATAGAACGTACCTCGATACTATCCTCCAGTACAGGCGGGTTCTGCAACAGAGAAATGCTCTTCTGGCTCGTCATGATCATGACCGGCAGATAGCAACCGATCTTGAAATCTGGACCGAAAAGCTTGCCTCTTATGGAGCTTCGATCATTCAGGAAAGACTGTCCTTCCTGGATAGACTTGAAAAGGTCATAAAACCGCTCTATCAGGAACTGGGACTGGAGGAAATTCCGGGCTTCAGATATCACCACACGTCAGGAAGGATAAGCGGGGAAATGAACAAAAAAGATATTGAAGCATGTATCCTGGAGCGATTTGAAGCTGTAGCGGCACAGGAATTTATGCGTCAGCAGACTATGATAGGCCCGCATAGAGATGATATGGTGTTTACGATCAATGGCATAGATGCGCGTAAATATGCATCTCAGGGTCAGACAAGAACATTTCTCATAGCCCTGAAGCTCGCTTTGCAAAGAATGATAAGAGATATTATCGGAGAGAGCCCGGTTTTCCTGCTTGACGATCTTTTCAGCGAACTTGATGAATACAGAGTAGACAGAATCCTCAGCATACTGGAAGGATCAGCTCAGGCCATAATCACGACAACGGAAAAGAGATCTTTCAGTACTGCAGAATGTATGAACATAGAGGAAATAGTGTGAAAACAACAGGCGAACCAAAAACCATAAAGGATATTGTTGATGAACTCTACAGGATGTACGGCATGAAAAGGGTTCATGACGAGCACCGGGCACTTGATAAGTGGAATACGGTGGTAGGGGAAACCATAGCGAAAATGACTGAAATAGAGAGGATCGTCAATGGCATTCTCTATGTGAAGGTACAGAATCCGTCCTGGAGAAATGAGCTGCAATTCAGAAAAGCTCATATCAGTAAACGTCTGAACGAAGCAATCGGAAGAGATATGGTGAAGGATATCGTTTTCAAATAGCGTTCTGACAGGGATACCGAAAACGACTATCAGCAGGGAGAGAATAAAAAAAGGGGCTTTACATGCCCCTTTTTTATGAAGATACGTACAGTCTGCTGTTCAGATATCGCAGACGATCTGGTTCTTTTCGATAAGCCGTTCAGCAAAAGCTTTACCGAATGCCTTGCACTCTTCGAATTCTTTTTCGTGCGGTTTGAACTTGACCTTGATGTGCTGGTCGAAGACCTTGAGCTTCAGGTTGGTGAAATTCGATTCTATGATTTTTATGCTTTCACCGCTCCAGCCGTATGAACCGAATGCCGCAGCAAGTTTTCCGCGGTCACGAATAGGATTGATAGCAGCAAAGAAATTATATATCTGTGATACGATATTCTGGTTTATCGTCGGAGAGCCGACGATAATGGCGGCACTGTGTGCAATTTTTTCCTCTATTTTAGAGAAATGCATATTCTCGATATCACAGACATCGATATTGAAATCACAATGCGGACGAAGGCCTTCGGCTATTGTATGAGCAATGGTAGAGGTGTTCTCATAAGCCGAAACATATGCAATGAGGATGTTTTTTTCGTTTGGCAGTGCAATCGCACTCTGCGAGTACTTTTTCGAAAGATCGACGTATTTTTTCCAGTTTGATCGAAGTATAGGTCCATGACCCGGGCAAATAACCTTGATATCCAGGTCTTCGATTCGATCTATGGCCTGCAGCATGTATTTGCTGAAAGGCCTGAGAATAGCGTCAAAATAATAGGTAAACGCATCATCGAAGTCTCCGACAAGATCATCATACATTTCTTCATGGCAGTAATGACTTCCGAATGAATCACAGGTAAAGAGTACCCTGTCTTCTTCGAGCCACGTGTAGATGGCATCTGGCCAGTGAAGATTGAGAGCATTGATGAAACGAAGCGTTTTGTTGCCGAGATCCAGGGTATCTCCGTCTTTGACTGTCATCGATTTGAAATCCCTGCCGACAAGGTCATTCAGATACTTGATGGCATTTGCGCTGCCGACAACTGTTGCATTGGGAGCAACGTCAAGAAGGTTTCTCACGTTACCTGAATGATCGGGTTCAGTATGGTCCACGACAATGTACTCGATCTCCGAAGGATCTGTAACTTGTTTTATTTTATCAATATACGCAGGCCAGAATTTCTCTTTCGATGTTTCGACGATAGTTTTTTTATCGGCGTTGATGAAATAGGAATTATAGGTTGTCCCGTATTTTGTTTCCATGACAATGTCGAATGTGACCAGACCGGGATCAAGAACGCCTATCCAGGTGACATCATCAGTAACAGGCAGTATTTTATTGTCAATCATTGTAAGAGATTCTTGAGATTATTATGGAACAGGTTGCATTCCTGCATGGTAAAGCCATACAGGTACGATGTATGAAACAGCCATCATGTTTATGAACGGTATCAACGAACAGCAGGCAGCAAATGCTGCGATGTATACAGCAATAACATGACAAACAAGCTTGGTAACTATACCTGGAATGCCGTCATAAAGTTCCTTCCCGTGCATCTAAAATGTCAAGGGGAGCCGGTTTTATTGCAGCAAGGCAGAATGCTGTATGGCATATCGATATAAGTTATTGTTTTAAAATGGTATATCGTTATCATCAATACCGTCGGTCTCTTTATGTCTGATTTCCTTGATGAGTTCGATTCCGTCAGGAGAGAAACCGAAAAGCGTATCGCTTGAAAAAATTGAACTGAAATCCTGTGGTTTGAAAAAAGGAATGAATTTCTGGGAGAATTCGTCAAGTCTTTTCAGGTAAAACTGCGTGTTTTCATCCGGCATGGAGCTGCACCATTCGTCTGCAAGGCGTCCTTTGTCATAATGACTGCTCTGCAGGCCGCTGCCTGAGACATAGTAAGTAATACGGTCGCCTTTATTGATTGTCATATTTCTTCTCATGGCAATCTCATAGGTTATCGATTTCGATCTTTTACCGGATTCTACGTCGTTTTTATAGTGGTCGATAGTCGTTTTCAGTGTTTCTGTTCTTGAAAAATCATCGATAGACCAGCTATGCCCGATGATCATCTCCTTGTAGGAGACGTAAAGGTCATGAAGTGCCTGTATATCTTCATCGAGCAGCTTTCGGAATCCGTCACGGATGAAATCGCGCCCGAACTTTTCTGCGCTTCTGCTGACAAGCGACGACCCTTTCAGTTTGAATGAGCCATCATAGTCTAGAAGCGCGTAATTCTTTTTCAGATACGAGATCATTTTCTTGAAACGTCCATCGAAACCGATCGTTATTCCTTCCGGCATCACCGATGATACGTCCAGGACCAGGCGCATTTCCTTTTCTTTATCATTGACAGATGACGGAGGGACAAACAGAATGCCGTCAGTATCGACTTCGATGACCTTACAGCCCCGGGCCTCGAATTCCTGGATCATTTTTCTCGCAATTGTCTGACCCGTTGTTGTAACACGATCAGCTTCTTCAAAGTCGTTGAAAATACCGCTGCCAAATCCCAGATAGCCATACATTGCATTGATGAGGATTTTATAAGAGGACTGCATGGCGTCATAGTTTTCACCAAGCGCCTTGTTTCCTTTATCATTTTCTTCCTTCGCTCTTTTCTTTGCTGAAAAACGGAGATCTTTCAGATTTCTGAGGATAGATGGGAAAATTTTTCGTTCATCACTTTTGGGACAGATATCATAACCGAGCATGATGGACGGATAAAGCGATTCAACGTCAGCATAGACAATAGGCCCGAGAATGCCTTTTACGAATACTTCGGTAAAGCCACCGGTATGCTGCTGCCCTATTTCAGGTTTGGGAATGGAGTGCTTTTCCTTGAGGTATTCTCTCACCATAAGGGCCTCTATCTTGGCGGCAGGACCTAATCTTGATGCATGTGCGTAGGTGTAGGGCATCATCCTGGTCATGTGAAAATTGCTCCCGGAAAGAAGTGCTGATAACTGTTCGGTTTCACGAACGTCATCAAGAGCATAGGCAAGAAGTCGGTCCGGATCATTATTCCAGAGATCTGCAATTTCATCATAGGAGACATATGTTCTGTCAGAGGATGCAAAACCGAAATGTTTTGCCGCAGTTTTGAGGCCGTAGCCCGGCATTGATCGTTTTGCCACATCATAGGTTTGAACAAGGAACAGCGTGTCAATGACATGGCGCCCCGCAATGTCA
The DNA here is from genome assembly GCA_028277225.1 of Chlorobium sp. Taxonomy (GTDB): domain Bacteria; phylum Bacteroidota; class Chlorobiia; order Chlorobiales; family Chlorobiaceae; genus Prosthecochloris. Next base: position 5,187 of record JANQHB010000038.1, on the reverse strand, counting down.
AAAAATGGATAGTCGATCACCCGCTCGGCAAAACGGATACTGGCCGGGAAGCTTCTCGGCAAAGATCCGTCACGTCCTATCCTGAATTCAACGCCCTGTATTTCGCAACGCTTCTGGATATAGGGAAGATCAAAGCTGAAGATATTGTGACCTTCAATCACATCAGGGTCTTTCAACTGGATGATTTTGACAAGATCTTCGAGAAGTTCGGCTTCAGACCGGTCTTTCGAGTGGATGGCCTGTTCCCAGCCCCTGTTATCATGCAGAGAAACGATGATAATAGGATCTTCACCGATCTGAATTTTACGTTTCGTATTCTTTTCAGGTCTGTACAGGGTCTCTATGTCAAGTTGCATCCGGTACAGGTCATCGAAAAGCATCCCCTTGAACAACGTCTTGCCGGTCTGAAGGAGATATTGGGTAATGGAATCGCCCTTGCTGTATGTAAGGCTGGACGATGCTCTGCCCTCCGTAGCTTCATCTGAAGAAAGCCGAGAGCTGGAATCGATAAAATCAAGCGCATTTCTGAAATTATGATGGCTCCTGAAAACAGCGAGGTAACGGTAGTAATTGTTTCCGGCAAGTTTTGTCAACCAGTATTTTTCATTGTATGATGGAACGAACTCTTCAAGAAGAGCCTCTTCCGAAAGAAAGAAAAACGGGAAAAAAGGTTCGTCCCGGTATTGAACGAGCCCATTATTTCTTGAATAGATGCGAACTTTTGCATCTGAAAGCTGATGGATGCCTACGATATTTTTTTCAGGATCTTTCCCGAAAAGAAGCGTGTTCATGTCATCTGATGAATGCTGAAAATCTGTCATTGTCTGAAAGTGGGCAGGTTTAAAAAGCGTTCGCATCATGTTTCACGTGAAACATCGTCAGTATTATCTCCCCAGTTTAACCATGAGAACGGATATATCCGCAGGTGTGACGCCAAGAATCCGTGATGCCTGACCGACAGTGGCCGGTCTGTGCTTTTTAAGCTTTTCCCTGCCTTCATGAGATATCCCTTTTATTGCATCATAGTTGAAAGAGGACGGGATCCTGTGGGATTCAAGTCTGGAAATTTTTTCGGCCATAAGGCGTTCCCTTTTTATATACCCTTCATATTTGACGTCGATTTCTACCTGCTCCAGCACTTTTGGATCGCGAGTCACCGAATAGATTGCCTCGGAAGCGGCTGGGCAGTTCTCAAGGATTGTCTTGAGTGTCATGCCGGGACGTTTCAGGAGATTGGTTACTGTTACGTTTCCGGTGAATGATTCTTTTGAAGATTTCGAAAGCATGGCGGCAACAGAGCGGGCTTCAACTCTGAAAGAAGATGAGATTTCTTTTGCCTGTGCTATATCGGCTTTTTTCCGGCAAAGAGCCGACCAGGCGCCATCTCCTGCAAGTCCGCAGGCATGCCCGAAATGCATCAGTCTGATGTCTGCATTGTCCTGGCGGAGAACGATCCTGTGTTCTGCGGCCGATGTGAACATGCGGTAAGGCTCGTTTGTCTCTTTTGTTATGAGGTCGTCAATAAGGACGCCGATATACGCTTCAGAGCGTTGCAGGATGAGCGGCTCACGTTCTTTGATCCGCAAAGCCGCGTTAATGCCGGCAACAATGCCCTGGGCGGCTGCTTCTTCATAGCCGGATGTGCCGTTGATCTGGCCTGCAAAATAAAGGCGTGAAAGGATTTTGGTTTCAAGAGTCGGGTGAAGCTGGTAGGGGTAGAAATAATCATATTCAATGGCGTAACCGGGACGCATCATGACAACATTTTCAAGTCCGGGTATGGAACGAAGGCCTTCAAGCTGTATGTCTTCAGGGAGAGATGTCGAAAAACCGTTGACATACATTTCGTTGGTCTCGAATCCTTCCGGCTCAAGAAAGATATGGTGGCTGATCTTGTCGGTAAAGCGGTGTATTTTGTCTTCGATTGATGGGCAGTAGCGCGGTCCTGCGCCCTGAACCTTTCCTGAAAACAGCGGCGAGCGGTCAAAACCGCGTTTAAGGATGGTGTGGGTTTGTTCCGTCGTCGCAGTCAGGTAGCAGTCAATTTGTTTTCTGTCTGCAAGATCATGCGTAGAGAATGAGAATGGAGCAGGAGCGCTATCTCCGGGTTGGGACATGACGCGGGAGTAATCGACGCTTCTTCGGTCTATTCTGGGCGGCGTTCCTGTTTTCAGGCGACCGGATTGAAATCCGAGCGAGCACAGGTTTGCGGTCAGATGCGATACCGGCGGTTCGGCGACAGTTCTCCCCCCGGGATAGTGGTCCATGCCGATATGGATAAGTCCGTTGAGGAATGTTCCGCAGGCGAGTATGACTGTTTTCGACTCTATGCGTCTACCGGAGCTGAGCACTATTCCCCTGCACCGTCCGTTATCGGCTACGATTCCTGTGGCTGTATCCTGCAGCATATCAATCAGGCGTTCGCGTTCTACGACAGTCCGCATGTAGAGGGAGTAGTGGGTACGGTCTGCCTGTGCTCTGGGAGAATGCATGGCCGGCCCCTTGCTTCGGTTGAGCATTCTGAACTGAATGCCGGTCGCATCGATCGCTTTTGCCATTTCTCCCCCGAGAGCGTCGATCTCTCTTGTTATCTGTCCTTTTGCAACGCCGCCGATAGCCGGATTACAGGACATCCTGGCTATGGCAGAAAAGTCTGAAGTGACAAGCAGGCATTTCAAGCCCATTCTGGCGGCGGCCAGGACGGCCTCACAGCCTGCATGACCTGCACCGGCAACGATGACGTCATACATAATATTAAGGACAATGTTTCACGTGAAATGTATTGTGAGATTCTGTAAGGCTTATCTTGTTATTATAAAATCATTTGTGTGAATTCTGCCTCCTGTGTTTCTCGATGGTTGTTCATGAATTATGCGGAATGATACAAGAAATGCAAGCCGGTATAACGTTTTTTTGCAGAGCGGGCTTTTTAACGGCGTTAGAGCAAGCATAAAATATAAGAAGTATTCTTCCTTTTGGCGAAAAAGCCCCCTGTCATTGACTCAATTCATTAAAATAAAAGGGTAAAAGAATAATTGTCGTTTGTGTTGTATAAAAAAAATGTTATATAAATATATAGTTATATAATGCTATTTTTCGTAGAGTGGCAGCGTGTCTTGTCGCACCGGTCCGGTACGCAGACTCATTGGTGCTTCTGGAAAATACGGCAGGCGTAACGAAGCATCGCCCGGTTGAGGGGCTTTTTTTTCAGTGTCAAGCCATGCAGGCTTAGGTTTCCCTTGTTCATTCTTCGGCGGTCTGTTAATAACCAGGGACATTGCCGGTTGAACGTTCTGATGGCTGCCGTTTTTGTGCAGGCATCGGACAACAATCAAAATGCGTTTGCTTCTTTCATTTTGCTAATTCATCATTAACAAAAGGAGATGAGAATTATGGTTAAAACAATTACCTCGTGGCTGTCTGTCGGTCTTGTGTCGGCGGCAGTGCTAACCGGATGTACTGCAGAGAAGCCGGAGCCTCAAGCTGCATCAGAGCCTGTTCAGGAAGAGATTGATCCCCGTGGAGAGATTCTTGCGCTTTCCTGTGCATCCTGTCATGGAACCGATGGCAAAAGTACCGGTATACTGCCCGGATTTTATGGTAAATCCGCATCCTATCTGAAAACGGCCCTGATGCAGTTCAAGAATGACGAGCGTTATTCAACAGTCATGGGCCGACATGCCAAAGGGTATACTGATGAGGAGATCGTGCTCATTGCTGAATACTTTGGTGGTCTCAGTAAGAACAATTCTAAATAAGCGGGGGAACAAACATGAGCCAGAAATTTACACGTAGAGAATTCAGCAAACTCGTTATGGCCGGTGCTGCCGGCTCGACACTCGGAATCTTCGGCGGTGTACGGCCCGCTTTGGCCAGTGAAAAGCATGTCGTTGTCATTGGCGGCGGTTTTGGCGGCGCTTCTGCAGCCAAGTATATCAGGAAACTGGGTCCTTCAATTGCAGTGACTCTTGTCGAGCCTGCAACAACATTTTATACCTGCCCTTTCAGCAACTGGGTGCTGGGTGGACTTAAAGAGATGAAGGACATCGGTCATACGTTTGATACCCTGAAAAACACCTGGGGGATTGACGTTGTTCACGACGAGGCAGTCGATATCGGCGCCGCAGCGAAAACCGTAAAGCTGAAAACCGGTAACGAGCTAACCTATGACCGTCTGATCGTTTCTCCGGGCATCGATTTCAAATTCGATGCAATCGAAGGTTACAGTGAGGAAGTTGCAAACACAACGATGCCGCACGCCTATCAGGCGGGGCCTCAGACTGAATTGCTTGCAAAGCAACTTCAGGAGATGAATGATGGTGATAATGTTGTTATATGCCCTCCAGGAAATCCTTTCCGCTGTCCTCCGGGCCCTTACGAAAGGACCAGCCTCATTGCAAACTACCTCAAAAAGAACAAGCCGAACTCAAAAGTCATCATTCTGGATTCGAAGGAAAAGTTTTCGAAGCAGGGATTGTTCACTAAAGGTTGGGAACGCCTGTATGGCGACATTATCGAATGGCGTCCTGCATCAAAAGGAGGCAAGGTTGTCTCGGTTGATGCTGCAACCATGACCGTCAATACTGACGCAGGGCCGGTCAAAGGCGGAGTCGTCAATGTCATTCCGCCGCAGCAGGCAGGCAAGATCGCCTTTGCTGCCGGTTTGACGAATGAGTCCGGCTGGTGTCCGGTCAATCCTATAACGTTCGAATCGACGATCCATCCAGGTATCCATGTTATAGGCGATGCCTGTATTGCCGGCGCAATGCCGAAATCCGGCTTTGCCGCAAGCAGCCAGGGTAAAGTCACTGCCGCCGGCATCGTGCGATTGATGCGAGGCGATGTCCCGGCACCTCCTTCGCTCGTCAATACCTGTTACAGCCTTGTCGGACCCGGTTACGGTATTTCCGTTGCCGCAGTCTACAAGCTTACCAAAGATGGTATTGTCAAGATCAAGGGCGCCGGTGGTCTTACTCCCATGGATGCCGATGACGATCAGCTCAGTGAGGAAGCGACCTATGCCCGTGGGTGGTATAACAACATAGCTCAGGATATCTGGGGTTGATGTTGTTGTCTGCACGCATTTGTCAAGAGGCTGTCTCATAAGCACAGCCAGAAAACGCAAAAGGGCTACCTGAAAAGGTGGCCCTTTTGCGTTGTGATTGGTATCTTAAGCTATGGAAAATC
>JANQHB010000058.1 GCA_028277225.1 Chlorobium sp. | reverse complement strand
AAAGAGCCGCATTTATTGAAACCCTTCGGGATTGTCGACCCCGTGAAATCAGACCGGATATTTCACAGGGCCACATCTGCTTCGTTACAGGGAACTTGCGGTAGAGCACTACAGCGGCATTCCCTGTGCCTTGCATCTGTGGTATGCTCGACAATCGCTCAATCCAGGTCCTTTGATATCGCTTTTCACCGCAGCGTTTTCAGATTATCGAGAGCAACCGCCGCGGCAGTTTTCAGGCGTTCACGGATTTCTGCCCGATCAATATTTCCTGCGCCTATGGTAATATAGTAGCCGTCGGAGAGTATATAGATCCCTCCTGTCGCTATGAATGCTCCGTCTCCCAGATCCTGAAGATCCGTTCTGTCTTCGCTCATTGCTTCCCGAATGGTGTTGAAGATGCTTTCAGGCGGCACGCCATCCGGTTTCATGAATGTCTTGTGGGTAAGCGTGATTTGCAGAAATGCTGTTGAGGCATCGTCGACAGGGTTGTACATGCAAAGCTTCATGCCGACAGCAGGCTCTTGTGTCTTTTCTCCTTCTTTCAGAGGTTCTCCAAGCAGTGTTTCCGCTTCCTGCTTTGTGATCAGATCGCAAGGTTCGGAGATCGCCGGAGTTTTTGACGTCGATAGTGTTGTTTTGTTTTCATTCGGTTCATTCCGGGAACAGGCTGCGAGGAATAATGTTGACGCCAGCAGCATGCACAAAAGGGGGGCATATGCGAGCTTCATGATCGTATTGTTTCATGTTTCCGGAGGAAGCAGTATGACTCATTACAATATAGAGAGAATTTTAATCAATCGTTACGGGCCCTTTGAGGTGATATCGGTCTGGACGTTGCTGTGCTGTTTCATCGATTGAAGGCGGCTCTGTGATCTGTTTTTCAGGAAAGCCTTGCGGTTATATGAGGAATATTATTTATATAAAGTCTAAATAAAGGTAAATTGCTAAAACAAGACTATACCATGAAGACTGATTTGAAAACGGAATTCGATCATTCCACACCGCTCTCTTCCCTTGCCGGTAACATCTGCAAGCGTTTATCACTGCTTCTCCCGCTTATGCTTTTTTTTGTCGTTCATTGCGTGGCGATGGCAGATGATGATTCCAGGCCGGTTGTGCCTGTGGCGACATCCGAACAGATCGTGGTGACGGCAACAAAAACAGAAAAAGAAATATCCGGTGTCACCGCTTCGGTGGATGTGATTACAAATGAAGAGATCGAGAGTATCGGTGCGGCCAATCTCAAGGAGATTTTTGAAAAAACGCCGGGAATCAGTCTTCAGTACGGGACCTTTCCCGCAGCCAGTTCAGCTTCAAAAAGTTCGGTCTCGATTCGTGGGATAGGAGCAAACGGCACACTTTTCCTGCTTGACGGACGAAGGCTGGCAGGTGAGGTCAAGAATCCTTATGATCTTGACCGCATACCGGCAGGAATGATCGAGCGTATTGAGGTTATCAAGGGGCCGATGTCGGTTCTCTATGGTGCAGATGCCATCGGAGGCGTGATCAATATTATTACGAAAAAGCCGGAGGAAGGATTTGCAGGAAGTGTGGGAGGCAGAACGGGAATAAGCATTGAGGGAGATGGAGCCAAGGTAAATGGTGATCTTACATTTCGTGGTAAAACCGGAAAGCTGGGCTACAGTCTCTATGCCAATGCTTTGAAGACCAAACCCTATACGGAACGGGAGCGGACAACAACACTCATAAAGCAGGGTCCGAACCTTGTGCCTCCGTCACAGACCATGCCTCCAAATGGACCGCTCAGGAATATTCAGGACAATTATGACGTTGATGTCAGTTATCGTGAGGAATCCGAAATCTATACGGTCGGAGGACGGATTATCTACGATCTTGATTCTTCGACGCAAGTCGGTGCCGAGTTCAATTACTTCAATGAAGAACGCGAAGGGGACTATCGATCAGCCTTTTTCCCGACCGGTATATCACCGGTTCCGGGTAAGTTCTTTCCGGCGTTCGATACACCGGTACATTCACGTGACGAAAACTGGCGGAGGGATGTCGGGCTTGATCTGCGTTCATCTTTGAGTGATGTTATCACACTTCATCTCAGGGCATATAATTCATACTATGAAAAGCGCAACACGACCACTGCAATCAACTGGAAGGATGCGGGTTTTCCGAGCGAAAGCGCGTCGGAAAATCTCGGTATGAGTGCAAACGTAGATATCTGGTCTTATGAAGCCTATGCAGTTTATGATTCCGGGGGTGATCACAGAATTACCGGAGGCGGTGAGTACCGCGATGAAGAGCGGGAAGGAACCGTTTTCAATCCGGAGGGGACCTATGAACTCAGAGAGGTCGATTACAAGGCGGTTTATCTTCAGGATGAATGGGAGATTTCCGAGTCCCTGAATGCGATACTCGGTGCCCGATATGACTGGATATCGAATAACGAAAACACATCCACGTTCAAGGTAGGTCTTGTCAACAGGTTCAGTGACCTTTTTGTGCTCCGGGGTAATTTCGCTCAGGGATACAGGGCTCCGGATATCCGCGAACTCTATATCAGAAAGAATACTCCGGCAGGTGCACAACGAGGGGCAACGGTGACTGATTTGACTCTGGGCAAGACACCTTATGATCTGAAACCTGAATTTGTCAACAGCTATGAGGTTGGTGTGAGCGGCCGGAAAAACGGTTTTTATTATTCCGCATCACTTTTCAGGAACGATATTTCCGATAAAATTGAGCAGGTGACAAAAAATCCTGGCCAGCCTGATCAATACTTCACGTTTGAGAACATCAGCGATGTTGTCACAAAAGGAATTGAGCTGGCTGCCGGCTATCAGTTTTCTTCCGGGCTGGGAGTGGATGTCGGCTGGTATGAACTCTCCACGGAGAACGAAATGACAGGAGAGGAACTGGAGTTCAACCCGAAGCGGCAGATTTCGGCGACATTGAGTTATGCTGACGGAGGGCTTGAACTCTGGACGACAGGGAAATACGTCGGGGAACAGTATGTGCCGGCGGCTGATAACAGCAGGGTGGATTCCTATATCCTTGTCGATGCAGGCGCCGGATACCGGTTTGCCATGGAAGAACCACTCAGGATTTATTGCGGTGTCAATAATATTTTTGATGAGAAAATGGACAAGCTGATCGGATCGAACGTCGGGCCCTATGTTTATGCGGGCCTGGGATATGATTTTTAAAGGTATGATGCGGTTTATATGTCCGCCATTGCGGGAAAGAAAAACAGGAGGTTGTCGTGAAAACAGAACATGCAAGACATAAGACCGGAAAGCCGGGGGGCACTCTTCCGGAGGAAGATGTCGATATATGTAAAATGCAGGGGCACTGGTTGCTTGCCAAAATGGGAAAAAAGGTGCTCAGGCCCGGCGGGCTTGAGTTGACTCGTCAAATGCTCGAGGCGCTTGATATAGGTGAAAATGACGAGGTTGTTGAATTTGCTCCCGGATTGGGTGTGACCGCCAGGATAACCCTCGGAAAAAATCCGGCCCGATATACTGCCATCGAAAGGGAAGAAGCTGCAGCCGATCAGGTTCGCAAGTACCTGCATGGTGAAAATCAGACGTGTCGAATAGGTCTGGCTGAACAAACAGGGCTTCCGGATGAATCTGCAACGGTTGTGTATGGAGAGGCTATGCTCACTATGCATTCGGATGCGAAAAAGAGAGAGGTCATTGGTGAGGCTGCACGTATTCTCAAACCGGGCGGGCGGTACGGTATCCATGAAGTTGGAATAATTCCGGATGATATTGATGATGCTTTCAAACGTGAGATAAAGAAGGAACTGTCCCGTTCGATTCATATCAGCGCTGTACCGGTCACTATGGATGAGTGGAAAGCTCTCCTGGAAAATGAAGGCTTTGAGGTAAACGTTATTGTAACCGAGCCGTTTCATCTGCTTGAGCCAAAAAGGATCGTTCAGGACGAAGGGCTTCCGGGAGCGCTGAGGTTTGCCGGAAATATCCTGCGTAACAAGGAAGCTCGTTCCGTCATTTTGGCAATGAAGAGCGTCTTTCGGAAATACAGGGCAAATTTGAGCGGCATGTCGATGATTGCTGTCAAGCAAGGCAAATAATGAAATGAGGGTTTTTCGGATACGATTCATTCTGGTTTGAATACGTAGACGGCACCCGACTCGCTGTTTTTTCGATAGGTTTTTTTCTGGAAATCCGCATAAAGACCCTGCAGCGCAAAGCCGCTGTCATGATGGATTGCGATGCAATCATCAGTCAGCAGAGGATAGAGCGTGATTTTTTCGTCGAAGAGGATTGTTTCACCTTCTTTCATGATGGAATGAAAGAGCACGGCCTTTTGGGTTATGCCTTCATATGAACGATGTAACTGTAGCCGTTCTTCGGCCAGTGATCTGACGGGAAACGTATATAGCTTTTTCGGGACAATGTAGTCCCAGTTGACGACCTGGAAAATCCATTTGCCATCTGGTTTGAGAAGCGTACGGATGTTTTGCAGGAGTGGATCCAGTTTTTCCCGGGGGATGTGCGCAAGCACATTACCGATGCTGAAAATACAATCGAAAGGCCCCTGCAGACTATCGATATTCATGATATCCAGTGTATAAAAAAAAGGTGCAGGGTATTTTTTTCTGGCTGCTTCGATCATTTCAGCGTTGCTGTCGACGCCGGTAGCTGAAAAGCCGTCCTCATGGAACCGGTTGCAGTAGTGGCCTGTGCCGCAGCCGAGGTCGAGGATATTTCCTTTATCGCCAGCGGTCAGCGAACGGAGAAAACGGTAAACCTCTTCCCTTAAAGGGAATGTTTCTTCATAGCAGTCAGAAAATTCCGAGTAAAATGACATGTTGCTGCGCTTTGTTTTTTCAGATAATAAATCCAGTATCACCTAAGTAAGAAATAAACTTCCATGATGAAACCGAATCTGTTTCTTTTACTGCTGCTGACGATAGTCATGTTTCCCTTTCATGCGTATTCTGAAGATGTCAACGATTCCGTCTACAGCAAAGCCGGAACGATCGATGTGCTTGATCCCAAGTCCGTTATGGTTGGTTCTCGACAGCCGGGTGACGCCCTGTTTGAATTGTCGCTCGACGATCTCGAAAAGTATACCGGGCACGTCTGCGCCGGTGTCGCCTCCGGATTTTTGCTCACAAAACAGGCCCTTGAGCAGCTCTACCCCGGCGATGAGCTTCCCGTTCGGGGTGAGATCAGCATGGCGGCCTCCCATTACAACGATCAGACGGAGGTGGCGGCCTACGTTGTCAGAGCCCGTGAGCGTGCCGGTGATGAAAAAGAGAAGAATGCACTGATCATAGACCCATCGCTTGCGGGTGCCCCAAAAACCCTGACTCTTGTGTTCAAGAGAATGGATAACGGCAAGATGGTCAAGGCAGTGCTGGACAAGTCCAGGATTCTGAGCGAAAAAGAGATGAAGAAAGTGCGAGCCCTGAAAAAGAAAGTGATGGACGGCTCGGCAAGTGAGAAGGAGAAGCGGAAGTTTGCAGGTATTGTTCAGGATAAAGTGGCGATTGTTATAACCGATACTCCTGACGGATTGATCACCGTCTCCAGATGTTTTGCATACGACTTTTTGGAAAAGGAGATGGAGTAGCAATACATGATGCCGGACAGGTACGCAAGTATCTCCAAAGCGATAACAGGCAATGCCTTGCCGGGCTTGCTGAGGATACAGGACTTGATGATGGATTCGCATCGGTAGTATATGGCGAAGCGATGTTGACCATGTATCCGGGAAAAAAGCGGCAGATTATACAAGATGCGACACGGCTTCTCAAAGAAGATGGTTGCTACGGTATTCATGAGGCAGGTTTGATACCTGATGATACAGGTGAATCGCTGACAAGGCAGATACAGGGTGAGCTTTCAAGCGCAATTCATATCGGGCATCGCCTGTGCCCATACAGGAGTGGCAGGCTCTCCTGGAAAGTGAAGGCATAAAGGTTGTCACTGTAGAAAGGGTGCCGTTTCATCTTCTCGAGCCAAAGCGTCTCGTACAGGACGAGGACTTTGCCGGGGCGCTCAGATTTGCAGGTGATCTTCTGAGAAATCCGCCGGGAAAGAAAATAATCATTGAAGGAGGACGGCAGCCTGTTGCTCTCGAAGTCTGCGAAGGTTTTAAAACGCAAACAAGGAGTGTATTGTCATGTTTTTCGATGATGAACGAATGGGTCTTGTAGTTCGGAATGCATATGGCAGTTGCCGGGTTTCAGCCCTGACTGGCCGGAACGGTCGCTTGTCCGGCAAAAACGACATAGTTTCGCAGCTCTTGCCCGGACTGGAATTGATCTGCATGAAGCTCGATGCCTCCAGCGATGTTGTCGTGCATTTTCAGCGCGATCAGGCTTTTCTGGAGTTCGGTTGCCTGCTTTCAGGCCGTGTCTGGGGATATTCGACCGACTGCGGCGAAGGCAGGCGGCATTTCGGCGGAGGGTCCTGCAAGACGTGGTTTTCGTACTGTCACAGCGCCAGCGGCGTCATGGAATACCGCACCGGTCAGCCGGTATCGGTGGTCATGTTCCTGGTTTCGGGCTCTTTGCTGGACACGTTTCTTCCGATCGATCAATCGGGCGTTGCTTCCGGGCCCGGAAGCGCCAGCTGCTCCGGTGCGTTCAGCGGCGCCGGTTCCTTCACGCCGGAGGTGAGCCGGATCGTCTACCAGATTCTGCAAAAAAGCCACCAGCCCGATGAATTGAGCAGGCTTTATCTCATCTCCAGGGCGTATGAGCTTCTGTTTCACCTCGTCGCTGAGAAAAACAGGGGAGAAAACGGGGCGTTTTCGTCGGTAAATCCGGTGTCCATTCACCGGGCGAGCCAGATACTGCTTGAAAACCTCGAGACAACGCCGAAACTTGCCGATATCGCCAAACAATCCGGATTGTGTCTAACCAGTCTCAATGCGGGGTTCCGGGAGCTGTTTGGAACGACGGTTTTCGGTTTTCTTCGCCGGGAGCGGCTTGCAAAGGCGAGATATCTCATGGAGCACGAAAACAAAAGCGTTTCGGAAGCGGCCTGGGAGGTCGGATACTCGAGCCTCAGTTCTTTTCACCGGGCTTTTTACGCTCAATATGGCGTGACCCCTGGTCATTACAGCCGGAAGCACAGGCAGCGGGCCTTTCAATAGAGCCCTTCGGCGTCATATCCTTCGCATTTTCTTCCTTTCCTTTCTGTGATCTCCGGTCTCCCGGCGGTTGCATCCGCAACCCTGCTTCCCCTTGTTTACGGTCTCCCGTGCGAGTGCCGTCTTTTTTTTCTGTAGTGACCTTCCGGTTTGTCCGTCGACGGTTCCGGAAATGATGCACAGGACAAAAAGTACGGTATTCGGGACAAAAAGGAGTCCTCCCGGTGCGCTATACTCATCATGAGTCTTTTTAAGTGATGTTTCTTCCGGCTGTCGCGATGTCCCGCGACGCTCTCCGGATACCAGGCGGACGGGGAGCGCAGGGATACAGTGCGGGGTGCAGCCGCGAAGAGCGCCATAAATGATTTACAGGAGGTTGGCCATGAAGATTCAGCGTCTGAAAATGGTTCCGGTAATTATCGTCGCCGCATCGTTGATGCTCCCGTCAGGCGGACGGGGGGATTCGGGTATCGGTGAAAGGGATATGATGAAGATGAAAGAGATTGTCGTTACGGGAACCAAGACCGACAAGCTTCTCGGAGAGGTGCCGGTCGAAACCGTACTGATTACGCGTGAGGAGATAGAGGAGTCCAACGCCAGAAGCGTAGCAGCCCTGCTTCGTCAGGTTCCCGGCTTCAATTTTTCACAGCAGAACGATCTCACCGGTTCCATGGGATACAAAAACACGATCCGCGGACTTAATGTGGAGGCCCGGTATCTGCTGGTCCTGGTGGACGGTCAGCGGGTGTTTTCCGGGTATCACAGCGGGGGGATGTCTTCGGCCGGCTTTTCGCACAACGTCAACATCGTGCCGGTAACCTTGATCGAGCGCATAGAGATCGTCAAGGGGCCCGGATCGGCCCTGTACGGCAGCGATGCCGTCGTCGGCGTGCTGAACATCATTACCCGGCAGCCTTCGGAGGAGACACGGGTGTCGGCCGGCGGCGGGTACGGCTCCTTCGAGGTCGGGGGTATGGATTATCTGGGCACCAGGCCGAAAAATACATCCCGGTACCGGTACGATGCCTATGCCGCGGTGAGCGGGCGGATATCGAAAGACATAAAAGGCATGGTGAGTTTCAGTCACGAAGCCAACGAGGGGACGCATGCCGCTCCGTACGATATCTACCGGAACTATGTGCACGGACGGCTGGAGATGGCGCTCGCCGACAATCTGGTGCTGAATGCCGGCGCTGAATATACGATCTGGGAAGAAGAGGATGATATCAGTGGAGACAGTAAAAAGGAGACCGCGCCGAGGTTGTACCTGAACGCCGATTACCGGATCGCTCCCCTGCACAATCTTCGCTTCAAGGCGTACTACCAGAATCTCGACGCCGATTTCAGGGACCCGCTGTACGGTGACCAGAAAGCGGATGTAAGCTACAGTGACGCTGAAATCCAGTATACGGGCAGTGTGCTCAGGAACCATCTTGTGACGGCCGGGGTGGAGTATCTCAGGGAGTCTTTCGATACCGGTATTGTCGTGGATAAAAAAATCGTTACGACAAGCGCCTACGTGCAGGATGAATGGAGCCTCATGAACGGACGTCTGGTCATGATCCCGGGTATCCGGTTCGACGACAACGACGTGTACGGTCAGGAGTGGAATCCCAAATTCAGCGCCATGTTCGCATTCGGCGAGGATTCCAGAATAAGGGCATCGGTCGGACGCTCTTTCAAGGCCCCGTCGGCGCTGATTACATCAGCGGAGCCGATCAATCATATCGTCCAGTGGGTGTTCTCCAACCCCGATCTGAAACCGGAAAGATCGGTGACATGGCAGATAGGGCTGGAGCAGGGATTTTTCGACCGGCGTGTCAGGCTGTCGACCACCTATTATCATACGAGCGTGCGGGACATGATCAACTACGCCGCAACGGGAGATATCTGGCTCGGACTCCCCGTGTTGACCCATGAAAATATGAATGAGGCGACGATTCAGGGGATCGAGGCGTCGGCGGATATCTTTATCGCCGGGGAGCTCGGCCTGCATCTGAACTATGCCTATACCGATGCAAGGAACAGTATGACCGACGAGCGGCTCATCGATACGCCGGAGCACAGCTTCAACGCCATGCTCGACTACTCCGGCCCGGCGCATGACTGGGGAGGGGCGATCACGTTCGGCTACAGCAGCGACCAGCACAATCTGATATTCGCCCCCACCGCTTCTCCGAAAACGGAGCCGTTCACTTCCGTCGGGGTCAATGTCTGGAAGGAGGTCGTAGATGGCGGCAGGTTGACCGTCCAGGTGGACAATCTCTTTGACGAGGAGCTGAAAGGCTCGGATACCATTTATGCAGGGCGCTCCTTCATGGCCCGTCTCGACTTTGAACTGTAAGTGCGCCGGGGAGAGAACTCTACCATGAACAAGAAGCGTATCGCGACATTTCGATGGCTGCTCGACGCTGCGGAAGCCTATCGTTTCCGGCTTTTCCTCGCTGTTTTGCTTGCTTCGGTCAGTACGTTGCTGTCGCTGGTTCCGATGGTCTGCGTATACTGGATGGCCCTCGACTTCTTTTCCGCGGACGGTATGGCGGAGGGAAGGATGCCGCTGATAGCGTCGGTTGCCCTGGGAGCGGTGGTGTGCCGGTTCGCCACCTATTTTTTATCGATGCGGCTGTCCCACATCTGCGCGTACAGCATTCATTACGACCTGCGCTCACGAATTGCAGCCCATATCGCGTTGTTGCCGTTCGGTTTTTTCGACCGGAACGCGTCGGGAAAGATCAAAAAGATCATGGGCGAGGATGTCGAAAACGTGGAGTTGTTTATCGGGCATTACCTGCCCGATAGTGTCGCCGCGCTCGTTCTGCCGTTTTTTGCCGCCGTGTTTCTGTTCAGCGTGGATGTGCAACTGGCCTTTGTCGCCCTGATCCCGCTGCCCCTGGCGTATGTCATGAACAAGGGGATGAACCGGGTGTACCGGGACAAGGTGGAGGTGTATCACGACAACGAGGAAAAACTCAACAGCGCCATCGTCGAGTATGTGCGCGCAATGCCGGTTATCAAGGCGTTCAATCAGACGGCCCGGTCTTTTCGCCGGTATGAGCAGGCGCTGAAAAGCCACCTGAAAATCGCTCGCGACTGGAACCGCCGGGCATCCGGTTACGCCTCGATGTTCTGGGTTTCGCTCGATCTGAGTCTGCCGTTCATTCTCGCGGCCGGTTTTCTGTTTCTCGCGGCGGGGACGACCACCCCGCCGAAGCTGATATTGTTTCTGCTGCTCGGTATTGGATTGATGGAGCCTTTCGGCAGGATCATCATGATAAGCGGATTGCTCGATCGCATAGGAGAAGGAATCGTTCGCATTCAGGCCGTTTTGAACGAGACGCCGTTTCCCGAACCGGAAGCCGTCTCCGCACCCGACCGTTACACCGTTGAATTCAGGGATGTTTCGTTCGCTTACGGTGAAAAAAATGTCCTCGAACAGGTTTCTTTTGTTTTGCGGGAGGGTTCCCTGAACGGTTTCGTGGGGCCGTCCGGCGCGGGAAAATCCACGGTAGCCCGGCTTATACCGCGATTCTGGGATGTTACGCAGGGGGAAATTCTGATCGGGGGACGGGATATCAGGCAGATACCTTCGGCCGGGCTGATGAAAAGTATTGCGTTTGTCTTTCAGGATGTCTACCTGATGAACGACACGATAAAGGAAAACATTCGCATGGGGAAGAAAACGGCTTCGAACGGGGAGGTTGTCGCTGCAGCCGAAAGTGCCGCGGCCCATGAGTTCATCACCGGGCTTGAACAGGGATACGACACTGTCGTTGGAGAAGGAGGCGCGTACTTGAGCGGCGGAGAGAAGCAGAGAATTTCCATCGCCCGGGCGCTGCTCAAGGATGCGCCTATTGTTATTCTTGACGAAGCGACCGCCTTTGCGGATCCGGAAAACGAAAGCCGTATCCAGCTTGCTTTGAAACGGCTTATGGCCGGAAAAACGGTTATCGTCATCGCTCATCGGCTGCCGGCGATACAGCACGCGGATCAGATCATTCTGTTTGACCGGGGACGGATCAGGACCTCGGGCACGCATGCGGAACTGCTGCATGACGATTTGTACGGAAGTCTCTGGAGCCACTATGAAAAGGTGACCGGATGGCAGTTACCCGGCGAAGGAGGAAAACATGCTTGAGATGTTTACAACCATCAGAAAGGTCGCTGGAAACGGGGTGAACTACCTCCGGACTCCCATGGTGTATGCGGTTCTGGAAGGTTTCTGCATAGCCGCTCCCTATGGAGTTATCGCTTTTATGCTGCCGGGAGTATTTGAGGACCGGTTGCAGCAGGACGTGTTCTGGACCGGATTCCTGCTGATCGTACTGCTTTACGGATTGCGCATTGTGTTTTCGCTGAAAAGCTACGGCGGAGGCCTCCGGGCGGGCTATGAAGCGGGAACGGCTGTCCGCCTGCATCTCGGCGAACATTTGCGCAAGCTGCCGATGGGCTTTTTCAATGTCCATGATACGGGAGAGCTGACCAACCGGCTGTTTCACAACGTGGCGATGGTGGAGATGATGATCAGCCACTTCTTCACGCAGTCCGTGGCCAACCTGACTGTTCCCGTCGTGCTGTTTTTGTTTATGCTGCTGTTGAACCCGTTGATGGCTTCTGTCCTCTTTGCCATGCTGCTTGTTGCAATTCCCCTGCTTGCGGGCCTTATACGGATGGTCGACCGGGAAAGTGTGAAAAGAGTGGAAATGATCGATGATGCCAACTCGCGTATTCTGGAATACGTGCACGGGATCGGCGTGTTCAAGGCGTTCAACGTTACCGGATTCGGGTTTGCAAGGCTGGAGAAGGCGCTGGACCGTCTGCGAACGTTCAGTATCGGCTTCGAGGTGAAAGCTTTCGCCGTTTCGCTGAGTTATTCCGCCGTTCTGGAAGGGGGATTTGTGCTGCTGCTCGTTCTGGGTGCGTTTCTGGCTCAAAAAGGAGTGATCGGCTTGTCCGTCCTGCCGGTGTTTCTGATTCTCGCCTTCCGGTTTTACCGTCCCCTGCACAGATTCGCCGAAAACGCGGCGTTGACGCGCAGCACCTTCGCCGGGGCCAAAGCCGTCGAGGAGGTTCTGGAACAGCCGGAACAAACCGGAAAGGAGGGGCGCGAGCCGGGCGGCGGCTTCGATATCGCGTTCAGGGATGTCAGCTTCGGGTACAGGGGGAAAACCGTCGTGCACGACGTGAGCTTTACCGCACGGGAGCACAGCATGACCGCTCTGGTGGGCCCTTCCGGTTCGGGCAAGAGTACGGTAACCAATCTGATCGCGAGGTTCTGGGATGTGGAGCGGGGATGCATCGAGATCGGCGGGGTCGACATACGGACTTTCGCTCCGGAGGTTCTTCTCGGGTCCATCAGCATGGTGTTTCAGGAGGTGTACCTGTTTAACGATACGCTGTTCAACAATATCCGTATCGGCAGGGAGAGTGCAACCCGGCAGGATGTGGAAAAAGCCGCACGGGCGGCGCACTGTCACGATTTTATCATGGCGTTGCCGGAGGGTTACGATACCCTTGTCGGAGAGTCCGGAGCGACGCTTTCCGGCGGGGAAAAACAGCGGGTCGCCATCGCCAGGGCTATACTCAAGGACGCCCCTGTCGTGCTGCTCGATGAAGCGACAGCCGCTCTCGATCCCGGAAACGACGAGTTGATACAGGGAGCTATAGATACCCTTGTCCGTTCCAAAACCGTGGTTGTCGTCGCACATCGCCTGCATACCGTCGCCAGGGCGGACAACATTATTGTTATGGACGAGGGAAGGATTGTACAGAGCGGCACGCATGCGGAGCTGATAGCCCGAAAAGGACTTTACGCCGACATGTGGCGGGAACAGCGGCTTGCGGCCGGATGGAGCCTCAGGGAGCGGCAGTGAGAGAGCGCTTCGGGAAGAAATATGTGATCCTTGCACTGCTGTTCATGGCCAAGACGATCCCTCATATCTTCTTCATGATGGCGCTGCCGGTGATCCTGAGGATAGAGGGGTACCCGCTCAAGACTATCGGTTTGCTTCAACTGGCCGGAGTTCCTTTTCTGCTGAAATTTTTATGGGCGCCGCTGCTGGACCGCAAGGGACTCGAGAAAAACCATTACAAGCTGTGGACGCTTTTTACGGGTGCGGGATGCGGCCTGTTGATCGTATGCATGGCTTTTTTGAATGTCGGCGGGCAGTTTCCGCTGGTGGCCGGCTTTGTCGTGGCTGTTTCTTTCGTCGGGTCCACCCAGGATATTGCAATCAGCGCTCTCTATATCAAGCTGCTCGATTATGAGGAGAGATCCCTCGGTTCCAGCAGCAAGATTTTTGCAGTGAACCTGGCGACCATTATCGGAAGCGGCTTCTTTCTTCTGCTGTACAATCATTTCGGCTGGCGGTCGACCATGCTGAGTATGGCGGCATCCATGCTCCTGCCTCTTGCGCTGCTTGGCGCAGTACGGGAAAACAGGCAGGAACAGGTCGACGGAACCGCCCGGCAGGATGGTATCTCCTGGTCCTCGTTACTGACCTTTTTCCGTGGTCCCGGCATGCTCAGATGGTTCAGTCTCATCGTTCTCAATTCCATCGGCATTTTCGCCGTCTTTTTTATCGTCAAGCCGTTTCTGGTGGATTACGGGGTCGATCCGGACACGATCGCTTTTCTGGTCGGTTTTTACGGGATGGGTATCGCGGTCCTGGTTGCTATGGCGACCGGGCTTCCGGCAGTCCGGAAATATATGCTGGACCGGAAAAAAGTGTATCTGGGATGTGTTGTTTTCAATGCGGTTGCCGTGGCGTTGTTCATACCGCTTTCGGTGCTGAACAATGTCTTTTTCTTCTTCTATATCGCCATGGCGCTTCTCAATACGGCCACCACTGTCTCATCGGTGATCAGCGGAGTGCTCGTTATGGATTTTTCGCGAAAAGGATTCGAGAGTATCGACTACTCCCTGCAGATGACCGGTATTCACATCGGCGGCATGGTCATGGCAGCGTTCAGCGGCATGATCGTCGAGCAGACGGGATATCCGCTGTTTTTCGTTCTGCTGACTCTTGTCGGAATCGGACTGGTCGTTCTCACCTTCTTCCTGTTCAGGGGGGAATGGATTCCCGGGGTGGAACGAACCGCCATACATCGGGGCGTTTCTGACTGAAGGAGACCCCTGACGATCCGCTTCCCGATGCATTTGCTTCGTCGATCCCGGTCTGTCATGACCATGTCACCATCCTGCTGAAACCTGTTGCAGTAATGGGCGTAGAGCTGCAACCCGGATCGAGGATACAACCGTTGCCGGAACTCCTCTTCTATCAAAGGAAATGTTTCTTCATAGATGTTGTGCAGAAAGCCGTCCCGGACAGCGATGCCCGGGACGGCTTTTTACTTTTTTCATGTACGCACTACCGGAAAAGGTTATTCCTCCTCTTCCTGTTCCCTGAGCTGTTCCAGGACGCCGAAATCTTCGAGGGTCGTGACATCTCCCTTGATTTCCTTGGAGGAAGCAAGTTCGCGAAGCAGGCGCCGCATGATCTTGCCGCTTCTTGTTTTCGGCAGTCCTTCGGCCCACCGGATTTCATCCGGTTTTGCGATAGGGCCGATCTCCTTGGTGACATGGTTGCGGAGCTCGTCGCGGAGTTTCATGTCGCCAACGTATTCGTCCTTGAGCGTGACGAATGCGATAAGCGCATTGCCCTTGATTTCGTCAGGGCGGCTGACAACCGCCGCTTCTGCAACAGCTTCGTGAGCGACAAGGGCACTTTCGACTTCGCTGGTCCCAAGGCGGTGTCCCGAAACGTTGACGACGTCGTCAACACGACCCATGATCCAGATATAGCCGTCTTCATCCTTGCGGGCACCGTCGCCGGTAAAGTACATGTCCTTGAATTCCGACCAGTAGGTCTTCTCATAGCGTTTGTTATCGCCATAAATAGTGCGGAGCATTGATGGCCATGGTTTTTTGACGACCAGGAAGCCTCCTTCGTTGGCTTTGCAGGATTTGCCATCCTTGTGGACGACATCGACCATGATACCGGGAAGCGGACGGGTTGCTGTACCTGGCTTGGTCGGTGTGGCTCCGGGGAGCGGAGACACCATGATGCCGCCTGTTTCGGTCTGCCACCAGGTATCGACAATCGGGCATTTCTCGTTGCCTACAACGGTGTGGTACCACATCCATGCTTCCGGATTGATAGGTTCGCCGACCGTGCCGAGAAGGCGGAGCGAGGTCAGGTCATGTTTGGTCACCCATTCGTCGCCGGCCCGGATAAAAGCCCGGATCGCTGTTGGTGCGGTATAGAGGATCGTGATCTTGTGGCGGCTGATGATATCCCAGAAACGGTCCCACTGCGGATAGTTCGGCGCGCCTTCATACATGAAGACTGTTGCGCCGTTGAGCAGCGGTCCGTATACCATGTAACTGTGCCCGGTGATCCAGCCCACATCGGCTGTGCAAAAGTAAATGTCATCGTCCTTGATGTCAAAGACCTGCCTGAACGAATTTGCGGCATGAACCATGTAGCCCCCTGTCGTGTGGAGGATACCTTTCGGTTTCCCGGTCGATCCGCTGGTGTAGAGAATAAAGAGGGGATGTTCTGCATCGACGAATTCAGGATCGTTCTGATCGTGTGCCAGTCCCATGAGGTCATGCCACCAGTGATCCATGCCGTCATGCATATGTACTTTTTCGTCGGTGACTTTCAGGACAATCACGCTTCGGATCGAAGGAGTATTGACGATTGCTTCATCGACAATGTCTTTGAGGTTGATTGTTTTTCCGCGCCGTCTTGTTCCGTCGGAACAGATGACGAGTTTTGCACGGGAGTCATTGATGCGTTCAGTGACAGCGTGCGCGGAGAAACCGGCAAAGATGACGTTGTGAACCGCTCCCACGCGAGCGCAGGCAAGTACTGCTATAGCGAGTTCCGGTACCATTCCCATATATATGGCGACCCTGTCGCCGGGCTTGATGCCGGCAATTTTCAGGACATTGGCAAACTTGCTGACCTGGCGATGGAGTTCACCGTAGGTCAGGACGCGCTGTTCACCTTCCTCGCCTTCCCACATGATTGCAGCCTTGTTTTTTCTCCAGCTGTTGACGTGACGGTCGAGGGCATTGTAGCTTATATTCGTGGTTGCGCCTGCGAACCATTTTGCGTATGGGGATTTCCATTCCAGAACCTTGTCCCATTTTTTCTCCCAGTGAAAATCTTCTGCAACACCGGCCCAATATTTTTCAGGATCTTTTGCCGCTTTGGCATAGAGTTTTTCATACTCTTCCATCGAAGAGATATGGGCGTTTTTCGAGAACTCAGGGGAGGGAGAAAACTTGCGTTTTTCAGTCAGCACTGAACTGATTTCTTCCTTGGCTGATGCGCTCTGTTTCGGTTGTTTTTTTTCCTTTGCCATTGCTGCCGGTTTTTAGGTTGACAAAAAAAGAACTACCCCATTACATGGTACTATATGATGCGGGTATGGTGGTGGTCGTAGATAGGGCGATAAGGCATGATGCCAAACTGTGAGAAATGGGAAGTGACAGGCTTCAAAAGGGATGTCCCGAAATATGTTCTCATTGCTATTGTTAAGAAATCGTATAAACTGTAAAGATACAAAAAAAAGATATCTGCAGGCAAGTCAATAGCCGGAAAAGGTTATGTCAGGGTAATCTTTTCAACTGATTTATTGTGTCGGCTTTGCAACAAGGTTGACAAGTCGTCCGGGGACTACGATCTCTTTCACTACAGTCATATCCTTGAGAAATTTCCGGACGGTCTCGTCGTTCCGTGCACGCTCCAGCAGAACTTCTTTGGGTGAATCGGCCGGGACGGTCACTGTCCCTCTCAGTTTCCCATTTACCTGGATCGCAACAGTGATCTCTTCATCGGCGGCAAGTCCGGGATCGAATACCGGCCATGGTGCCGTTGCAATGCTTGCATTGTGACCTGTTGCTTCCCAAAGCTCTTCGCAAATATGCGGGGCATAGGGTGAGAGAAGAAGCAGGAGGGTTTCGATCGCAGTTCTGTTCCTGCAGTTTTCCCTGTGAAGCTCATTGACCAGGACCATCATTTCTGCGATTGCTGTGTTGAATTTCAACTGTCCTGTATCATTGGAAACCTTTTTGATCGTTTTGTGCAGTGTTCTCTGCAGCTTGTCTGAGAGCGGAAGGTCATTGACGGCAACGGGAGCCTCCGGTTCCGGGTAGACCAGACGCCAGACCCGTGCAAGAAAACGGCTGATCCCCTCGATTCCGTTGGTGTTCCACGGCTTGACCTGTTCGAGGGGTCCGAGGAACATCTCATACAGGCGGATAGCGTCGGCACCGTAGGCGCCAAGAACATGGTCGGCAGGAATGACATTGCCTCGCGACTTTGACATTTTTTCGTTGTCTTCACCGAGGATCATGCCCTGGTTGAAGAGCTTCTGGAAGGGTTCTTTTGTTGAAACCACGCCTATATCGTAAAGCACCTTATGCCAGAACCTTGCGTACAGAAGGTGAAGAACCGCATGTTCCGCACCGCCGACATAAAGGTCGACGTTCATCCAGTACCGTTCTTTTTCCGGATCGACAAGCGACTCTGTGTTTACGGGGTCGATAAAACGCAGGTAGTACCAGCAGCTTCCCGCCCATTGCGGCATGGTATTTGTTTCTCTCCTGAACGTGCCGTGTTCGTCGGACCCGTACAGCCAGTCCCTGACATTGGCAAGAGGGGATTCGCCGGTGGTTGTCGGCTGATACGCCTCGATATCGGGCAGGGTAAGGGGCAGATCGGTTTCCGGTCGGAGCATTCCGTCATCATAGTGCTTGACCGGTATCGGTTCTCCCCAGTATCGTTGCCGGCTGAATATCCAGTCGCGAAGTTTGTAGTTGACTTTTCTTTTTCCCTTGCCTTTTTTCTCGATCCAGTCGGCCATGACGTTGAAAGCCTTGTCGAACGTTAGTCCGTCGATGCTTACTTCGTCATTAGAAGAATTGACCGGGCAACTGTCCTTGTTTTCGAATACAGCTTCATTGACATCATGCGGGCTTTTGATCACTTCGACGATCGGCAGGCCGAACTGTTTGGCGAACTCCCAGTCACGGCTGTCGTGGGCCGGGACCGACATGATCGCTCCGGTTCCGTAGCTGACGAGTACAAAATCCGATATCCAGACAGGCAAGGCTTCTTCATTGGCCGGGTTGACGGCATAGGAGCCGGTAAAAACACCTGTTTTATCTTTCTGCAGCCCTGTCCGTTCAAGTTCTGTTTTCAGCTTCGCTTTTTCGATATACTCCCTGACGGCAACAAGCTGTTGTGCTGTTGCCAGCTTTGCGGCAAGCGGGTGCTCGGGTGAGACGACCAGGTATGTTGCCCCGAACAGCGTGTCCGGCCGGGTTGTATAGACTTTGATTGCAGTGTTGTGGCACGGAAGCTCGAAGTCGATCTCAACGCCTTCCGAACGTCCGATCCAGTTTCGCTGCATCTGCTTGACATTTTCAGGCCAGTCAACTTCGTCGAGATCCTCGAGCAGCCTTTCGGCATATTCGGTTATTTTCAGGACCCACTGTCGCAGCGGTTTACGGACAACGGTTAATCCGTCAGCGATTTTTTCATCAACCTCTTCGTTTGCAAGAACGGTTTTCAGTTCCTCGCACCAGTTGACATCGACTTCACTCATATACGCCAGACCGCGATCGAGCAACTGAAGAAATATCCATTGGGTCCAGGTGAAGTATGCCGGATCGGTTGTGTCGATTTCACGGCTCCAGTCATAGGAAAACCCCATACTGTGGAGCGTTTCCTTGAAGCTGGCGACATTTTTTTCCGTTATGACTTTCGGGTGTGTTCCTGTCTTGATTGCAAACTGTTCGGCCGGAAGTCCGAACGCGTCCCAACCCATCGGGTGAAGGACATTGTGTCCCTGGCTGCGTTTGTATCGGGCGACAATATCGGTGGCGGTATAGCCTTCGAGGTGCCCGACGTGCAGTCCCGAGCCGCTCGGATAGGGAAACATGTCGAGTACATAATACTTGGGTTTGCCGCTATGTTTCTCTGTCCGGAATGTCTGATGTTTTTTCCAGTACGTCTGCCATTTATTTTCTATGGATTGAAAGTCGTAATGCATGTTCCGGATTCAATGGTTGAAAAAGTGAACGGTTGAGGTCAAAGAAAAGAAAAAGAGGGACAAAGAAAAAGCTGCGCGGCAAGATCCGCGCAGCTTTTTCTTTCGGGGTGTATTGCATGGTTTTTATTCAGTGAATGGCAATCATATTATTGATTGTCCGGATGTTTCTGTGATTCCGAGCCGTTTTCCGACTCAACAGGCATGTCGAGCAGGGCTTTGACCGATAGCGCGTAGCGTGTTTTCCCTGTCCTCGGATCTTTACGGATATCGATCAGCTTGACCTTTATCCTGTCTCCGGGTTTGAGGTAATCGCTGACTTTTGCAACGCGTTCCTTTGCGATCTCGGAAATGTGAACAAGTCCGTCGGTCTTCGGCAGGAATTCGACGAAAGCTCCGAGTTCTTCACGCACATCCCTCACCTTGCCGGAATAGACGAGGCCGACTTCAGGTTTCGAAATGAGTGTCTTGATCGTTTCAACAGCGGCGGAAGCGCATTCGCCGTCCGGTGCTGCTATTGTAACCGTTCCATCGTCTTCGACATTGATTTCAGCTCCGGTTTCTTCAGTGATGCTTCTGATGGTTTCTCCGCCCTTTCCGATGATCATGCCGATGGCATCCACCGGAACCTGGATGGTGGAGAGGCGGGGTGCGTATTTTCCGATTTCCTCTCTGGGACCTGCAATGGCTCCGGTCATTTTGTCAAGGATGTGCAAACGTCCCTGTTTTGACTGTTCGAGGGCCTTTTCGAGAATATGGTAGTCGAGACCGTCTATTTTAATGTCCATCTGGCATGCCGTGATACCGGCTTCTGTACCGGCCACCTTGAAGTCCATATCGCCAAGGTGATCCTCGTTGCCGAGAATATCCGAGAGAACCGCATATTTCTCGCCTTCCTTGATAAGGCCCATTGCAATGCCGGATACGGGTCTTTTGAGCGGTACGCCACCGTCCATTGCAGCCAGAGTGCCGCCGCAGACCGAGGCCATCGATGAAGAACCGTTCGATTCAAGGATTTCCGATACGATGCGGATTGTGTAAGGGAATTCGTTATCCGGCGGTACCACTTTTCTGATTGCTCTTTCTGCAAGGTTGCCATGGCCGATCTCCCGGCGTCCGACGCCTCCGACGCGGCCTGTTTCACCTACCGAAAACGGCGGGAAATTATAATGAAGCATGAACCGTTTTTCCGTATCGTCAAGCAGCGTATCGATCATCTGCGCATCTTTCTTCGTGCCCAGTGTCAGCGCGACAAGCGACTGTGTTTCTCCTCTTGTGAAAAGGGCGGAACCATGGGCCCTCGGGATGAGCCCGAGTTCAATGCTGATCGGTCTTACCTCGTCGAGTGCTCTGCCGTCAAGCCTTTTGGCGTCATCGAGGATCATATGGCGCATCACTTTCTTTTCGATGTCGTGGATGTGCTCGGAAATGATATGCTCGTTCAGGTAGATCGATTTTGACGGATCAACAGCAATGTCGTCAGCTGTGATTTCCTGTTTGTAGCGGTTGAGAACCTCATCGACGGCAGAATTGTAGATGGCTGCGGTTTTTTCGGCTCTTTCCTCTTTTGCCAGAGGCATATAGGCGATTTCCCTGAGCTTTTCTTCGCATGCTGCTCTGATGGTTTCTTTCAGGTCCTCAGGCAAGGTCAGAGGATTGAAAGAGCGTTTCGGTTTTCCGGCTTCAGCAGCTATTTCGTCTTGCAGGGAACAGATCTTTTTAATTGCTTCATGTCCGAAACGGATGGCGTCGAGCATTTCTGCTTCGGATATTTCGTTCATTTCACCTTCGAGCATACAGATGGTATCGGCCGTTCCGCCGATCGAGATATCGATATCGCTCACGGAGAGTTCATTGATGTTCGGGTTGATCACGAACTCGCCGTTGATTCTTCCGACACGAACTTCAGACATGGAGTTCGGGAACGGTATATCCGAGACCATGACCGCCGCTGAAGCCGCAATGCCTCCAAGCACATCGGCATCGTTGAGCTGGTCGGAAGAGATGACCGAGATGATTATCTGAGTATCCTGATAGTAGCCGTCGGGGAAGAGAGGACGAAGAGCGCGGTCGATAAGGCGGGCGGAAAGAACTTCTTTTTCCGAGGGGCGGCTTTCGCGTTTGATGAATCCGCCCGGAAACTTGCCGGCAGCATAATATTTTTCGCGGTACTCGACTTGAAGAGGGAAGAAGTCCTGATTCGGCGGGGGCGGGGTTCTGTCGGATACGACAGTGGCAAGAACCATTGTTTCGCCCATACTGACCAGGACGGCACCGTCAGCCTGTTTGGCCATTTTTCCGGTTTCGATCGTGATTACTTTCCCGCTTTCAAGTTCGATTTCTTTTCTTATAAACATGGAGTGAACTTCAGTTATTGGTTGAGATAGAAAGCTGTTTGCATTTTCAGCCCTCATAAAAACCTGAGTAAAGGGTTGTTAACTCTTAGCTGATTGCAATTTTGCAATATACGATAATTAGTGAATTTGTTTTTATCATATATCTTTGCCTTTATACTCCACCTGCATTGAGCAATTCAGGGGGCTTTTATGCCGGTTCGATGATGCAGTTGTCGATAAGCCTCGTAGAACCGATTCGAACGGCAAGCAGGAGACGGTAGCGGCCATCCTTTTGCAGGCGCCCGGTTTCTGTAAACGTTTCGTCATTGACAATACACACGTAATCGATGGTTGCATCGGGAGCAGAATTGATAACCGATGTCACTTCTTCGATAATTGCGTTCGTATCGTCCGTTCCTTTTGACACGATTTCTTTTGCTTTGAGGATGCTTTTGTAAAGAACCGCAGCCTGACTGCGTTCATCCGATGACAGGTAGACGTTACGTGAACTTGTTGCCAGCCCATCCTGCTCTCTTGTGATCGGGGCTTTGATGATCCTGGTATCGATATTGAAATCCTCGACCATGCGACGGATGACTGCAAGTTGCTGTGCATCCTTTTCTCCGAAAACGGCAATATGCGCTTTTGAGATCATCATGAGTTTCAGAACAACTGTTGCCATACCGTTGAAATGGCCGGGTCTTGTTTGTCCCTCGAACTGCTCGGCAATGTTGCCGGTAAGTACCCGTGTCTGGAATCCCTCCGGGTACATGTGTTCAACATCGGGCGAGAACAGATAGTCCACGCCGGCAGCTTTTGCAAGAGCGGCATCTTTTTCGAACGGTTTCGGGTAACGGTAAAAATCTTCATCCGGCCCGAACTGCCGGGGATTGACGAAGATCGTGAGGATAACGGTGCCTGCCTGCTCCTTTGCGATTTTGACGAGTTGCAGGTGTCCTTCATGCAAAGCACCCATGGTCATGACAACGGCAATAAGCTGGTGTCGAAGCCGGAGTCGTTCGGCAATATGCTGCATTTCCGCCGGATCGTTGATTATCTGCATGGTCTGTGAGCGTTGATTGATGGATGACGTTGAATTTTTATTCCTGTTCCGAAATCGGTGCCGCCGATTTTTTTCCGGCGGGAGATACGACCACCACAAATTCTCCTTTAGCTTTTTTTTGAGTGAAATGCCGGCTGAGTTCAGAAGGACTTCCGCACAGGAACTCCTCATATATTTTTGTCAGTTCACGTGCGATAAACACGCTGGCGTCCGGAAAATATTTCTCCGTTTCCTGCATCAGTTTCAGAATACGGAAAGGCGACTCATAGAAGACAACCGTGCTTTGAAGAGAAGCAAGGAACTCCAGCCTGCTTTTTCGGCCTTTTTTATGCGGCAGAAAGCCGGCAAAGAAAAAATTATGGACAGGCAGCGGACATACCGATAATGCTGTCGTAACTGCGCTGGGTCCGGGTACCGGAATGACCTTGATGTTGTTTTCGTAAGCTGCACGAATCAGAGCATAGCCGGGATCGCTGATCGCAGGCGTTCCTGCATCGGTAACAACGGCGACATCGAGTCCGTTTTCGAGCCTGTCGAGAATTCCCTCGATAGCCTTGCTTTCGTTGAACGCATGATAGCTGACGAGCTTTTGGCCAGTGATGTCGAAATGCCGAAGCAGTATCGATGCCCGCCTTGTATCTTCACAGGCTATTATGTTGACCGATTTCAGCGTATCGAGTGCGCGGAGAGTGATGTCCCGGAGGTTGCCCAGCGGGGTTGCAACAATATAGAGTGTTCCGGTGTCGGCAATGTCGTCCATGGCGGTTTGAGGCCCTGAGTTGTGTTGTATGTGCTGTATTACCTATATATCATAGTAATTTCTATAGGGCCATTTACAATGTAATATTGTTAGCTTTTCCGGATCAGTGATGTGCGCGGATTGTTCGTACTTGTTTGAATGAAAATCATCAAAGGAGGACGATGCTATGGAAGACCAGGATGCATACCGGAGGGCAAAAAAACGGGTCGAGGCCAGATTGGGATTTTATATTCATCTGGCGATCTATCTTGTGGTCAATGCGGGCCTGATATTCATCAACATGACTACGTCTCCAGAATATCCATGGGTTGGATGGCCGATGTTCGGGTGGGGAATAGGTCTGTTTTTCCACGGCATGGGGGTCTTTGTTTTTACGGGGGGAGACGCCATGAAGGAAAAGATGATCGAAAAGGAAATGAAGCGGGAGGCATCGAGGAAAAGGCAATAAAATACCTTTCCGGAGCCGGGCATTTGAAAATCCTGTATATTCCCCGATCCTGTAAGGGTATATGACAGAAAATTGAGGATTACAGCGTGGAAAAGAACGGTAAGGCAAGAGAGCCTGAGGATTCGTTGTTGAAAGTGCGTCATCTCGAAGTGGCTTTTCCTTCACGAAAAGGAGGCAGAAAAGCGCTTGTCCGGGCGGTCAACGGTGTTTCTTTCGACGTGATGAAGGGAGAGACACTTGGGCTTGTCGGTGAATCGGGCTGCGGCAAGACAACGCTTGGACGCGCTCTGTTACGGTTGACGCCGGTTCCTGTCAAAGGTGAGGTATGGTATGATGGTGAAGCGATTCACACTGCTGGAAACAATGCCTTTCGCAGTCTGCGCAGCCAGATGCAGATGATCTTCCAGGATCCCTTCAGCTCTCTGAACCCTAGGATGACCATTGGCCAGATGCTCAGTGAGGTGCTCTCGGTCCACAAGGTCGTGGCCCGCAATGAAATAAAAAAGAATATAGAGGAGCTTCTCGATATTGTCGGTTTGAGCAGGGAGTATGCCGGCAGGTACCCGCACGAGTTTTCCGGCGGACAGCGGCAGAGAATCGGTATAGCCAGAGCTCTTGCCGTCAAGCCAAGACTCATTGTCTGCGATGAACCGGTATCTGCTCTTGACGTGTCAATCCAGTCTCAGATCATCAACCTGCTCAACGATCTGCAGGACGAATTCGATCTGACCTACATCTTCATTGCTCATGATCTTTCGGTTGTCAAGCATATCTCCGACCGGGTGGCAGTGATGTATCTTGGAAAAATTGTCGAGATCGCAGATTCGGACGAACTGTATGGGAATCCCGGTCATCCGTATACAAAAGCATTGATGTCAGCTATTCCGCTGCCTGAACTGGACGGGAAAAAGGATCGGATACTGCTCAAGGGAGACCTGCCCGGACCGCTCGATCTGCCCTGTGGCTGCAGTTTTCATCCCCGGTGCCCTGAGGTGATGGAACGGTGCAGATCAATTGAGCCTGACCTCGAACCGTTCTGCCGCAAAAGCGGTCATGAAGTAAGCTGCCTTTTGTATGATGTGAATCAGGAATGTTGAGTTGTTCTTCTTTTGCAATATGGATTTGTGTGCCGGTTTTTTCAATAATCGAGGAATGAAAACGTAACGCGATGGCAAAGAAAAAAATAGGTGTTGGAAGGATAGGCTGTGCAGTTGTTCTGCTGTTTTTTCTTATTTCTGCTGTTGGTCTTTACCGGCTGCATACAGCGCAGAAACACCTTCCTGAATCATTTGTATTGAAGTTGGATATTCACGGAAATGTGCCGGAGGTTTCCGATGCCGGTTACAGCCTGCCATTCGAGCGAAAGCAGCGTAAGCTGTCCCTTCAGGAAGTTCTGTTTCTTCTCGGGAACGCGGCGACCGATGACCGTGTACGCTTCGTGCTGCTCGATATCAAAGGCGTCAACATGGCTTCTTCAGCGGTTCAGCAGGTTCGGCAGGCTATTGAAGAGGCAAGGAAGAGCGGCAGGAAGGTTCATGCATTTCTGCGCAACGCCGGCGACAAGGATATCTGGCTTGCCTCATCCTGTGATTCGGTAACGGCAGAGCGGGGGAGCCACCTTTTTCTTGATGGCCTGAAAGCCGAGCTGCTTTTCTATACCGGAACGTTTGAAAAGTTCGGGATTACCTTCCAGGCAGCTCAATGGAGCGAGTGGAAAAGCGGTATAGAGCCTTATACAAGAAGGGAAGCAAGCCCTCAATACCGGGAGAGTGTCGGTATGCTGCTTGATAAAACATATGCGGCCTATACCGGAGATGTGACAGAAATGAGGGGAATCGATCCTGTTGCCTATGGTTCGGTTATCAATGAGCTTTCGGTTTTGTCTCCTGAACAGGCGAAGCAATATGGTATAGTCGATACGGTCAGCGGACACTGGGAATATCTCGAGCGTATCAGAAAAACCATAAGGCCCGAAAAGGGGTATCAGAAAGAGGATGACGTTTTCGTCAGTGGTGAGCGCTACAGGAATGCGATCAACTGGCCATACGAGACTGAAGCAAATGAGCGGATAGCGATCATCACAGCTTCAGGGCTGATCGTGCGTTCATCAGACACTATACTTTCCGGATCTGACCGGAATTTTGAGGAAAAGACGCTCCGGCGTTCAATAGAGGCAGCGCTTGACGACCGGAATGTCAGGGCGATCGTGCTTCGTATCGACAGTCCCGGAGGGGATGCGCTGGCGGCGTCCAACATGCTGCAGATGCTCGATTCGGCAAGGGTGAAAAAGCCAATTGTTGCATCGATGTCGACGGTTGCTGCCTCGGGCGGGTATATGATTGCATTGGCTGCCGATAGTATTTTCGCCGAACCGCTGACGGTAACAGGATCCATAGGCGTGTATGCGCTCAAACCCGAGATCAGCGGACTTCAGGAAAAGATCGGACTGAAAAGAGAAGTTATTGCCAGAGGCGAAAACGCCGATGCCTTTACGCTTTTCAAACCGCTCGATGAGGCAGGGATGGCAAAGTTCATGGAGACGACCGGCAGGATTTACAATGACTTTCTCGGGAGAGTGGCCGAATCGAGAAAATTGTCGCCGGAAGCTCTGAAAAGAGTGGCCGGGGGAAGAATATGGACGGGAATGGCTGCGGTCGAGAACGGTCTTGTAGACAGGGTCGGCGGCATTGATGACGCGATAAAAGCTGCAGCATTACTTTCGGGCATGGATGATGGAGTGGTTCCGCAGCTGCAGTTTTATCCCGAACCCCAGGGTCTCATGGAATATCTTGTCGGGCAGAAGCCGGGAACTGCAACCAGGATTGCTTTTGAGAACATTGCTTCTGAAAGCCTTGCCGGTCGGTCGCTTCAGATGCTCGATCTGCTGATACGCCTCGAGAACGAGCCCGGCGGCGCGTATCGCATGGCAATGCTTCCCTTCGATCTTCGAATCGATTGACAAAACCCGGAAAGAGAACCGATGATTTCAGAACGTTATTCGAGAAGAGAGTTTCTTGCAAGGGCAGGCAGGTATTCGTCCCTGTCGCTAATGGCAATGTTTTTCGGCTGTGATATTGCCGGAATGTCAGGAGGAGCAGACCAAAGAACGGCGCTGGTTTATGCATCCAGGTATGGTGCCACAAGGGAAACTGCCGGCTGGGTGAGAGAAGGATTCGATCTGCCTCTTGACCTGGTCGATATCGAGCAGGCTTCGTTCAACGGTCTTTTTGACGGTTATGACAGGTTTATTATCGGTTCGGGTGTCTGGATTGGCGGTGTGCATAAAAAAGTACTCGAATTTCTCGAAACCGGTCACGAGCGGCTGAAAGGAAAGATTGCTGCAACGTTCATCGTCTGCGGGACCGACGCTCGGACAGAATCAGGAAAAAAGGGGGTTGAGGGGTATTTCAGGACATTGCATTCCTCTCTTGAAAAAAAGCCCGCCCTGAGCAGGTCTTTCGGCGGCAGGATTATCGTTGAGCAGCTGACAGAAGAAGATCGGGAGGCGCTCACGAGATTTTACAGGATGTATCTGCATCAGGAGCTCAAAAGCTGGGACAGAACAGATCCGTCAACAGCAGAAGACTTTGGTGCCGGGCTTAAAAAAGTGCTTGAGAAGAATGTGTCCGCTTTTTCCTGAAACGCATAACCGGAAGAAGTGACAAAAACAGCAGGCTATGCGGTTTATCTTGAGAAGGATTCTCGCCTTTTATGATTTGCTTGAGCGTTTTTGGACAAACAAGCATACGGAGCGTTTTATTGCAAACCTCCTGATCATGGTGTTCCTTGGATCGATCGGTCTGATCGAGCTGAACCGGCAAGGATTACTTGCCCAGGGAGTTGCTTCCTACATCCCCATTAGCCACTATTACGCGATCAACATAGCGATTTCCATGCTTCTCGGTTTTGAAGTGATCGGTCTGGTGTTCCGTCTGGCAAAATCAGTAGCGGTATCAGTCGGTAAACAGTTCGAAATTCTGTCACTTATCATGCTTCGGCACTCTTTTGAAGAACTTGTTCATTTCAATGAGCCGCTGGTATGGGATCATACGTTGGAGCCGGTGCTGAAAATGCTTTCCAACGCAGGAGGAGCTCTTGTGATCTTTATGCTGGTCGGATTTTATTACAGTCTCCAGCGCCATCGTCCTATTACCCGTGACATCAAAGCCGCAGCGGACTTCATTGGGGTCAAAAAAATAGTTTCGCTCCTGCTGCTCAGCATTTTTTTCTTTATCGGCAGCAGCAACCTGTATGGCTTTTTTACGGGAACCCCGTCAAGCGATTTCTTTCCGGTCTTCTACACAATTCTGATTTTCAGCGATATTCTGCTGGTGTTTATCTCACTGCGGTACGGTTCGAGTTATCCCATTGTTTTTCGGAACTCCGGTTTTGCCTTTGCAACGCTACTCATAAGGCTCGCCCTATCGGCCCCGCCATATATCAACGTACTGCTTGGCATCGGATCAGTGCTTTTTGCCATAGGCATTACCTATGCCTACAACTGGTACAAAAAACCGCAACCTCCTGAGCATGCAGGTTCCTGACTATCCGGCCATCATTCCGGTTCCATCGATTTCTTCTCATTAACCTGAATCGATGCTCAACAACCTCAAGGTTCTTGCAAACGAGCGTGATATGCCATACCAGTCACTGCTCAAGATGTTTCTGAAAGAGCGCCTCGACAAGGAGTTGCAGAAAACGTGACAAATGCAGGTTGCAAGTCAGCGTGACAGCATCTTTTCGTCTCTCCCCTTGATTCAAATACGCAGGGTTCCTCTTAATATGGTCTTGCTATTGGGAGTGTTTTGGATGATATTAGCATTTTGCTAATATTTGTGTATGTATAAGTTGGCTTATACAAAACAGGCGGTACGGGCACTTCGGAAAATGCCCGCTAACACGGTGTCATTGATTCGCGAAAAGTTGACTTTGCTTGCTGAAAATCCTTTTGGTGCTCGTAGCAAAGCCAAAAAGCTTCAGGGGCGTTCAGCGTATCGGCTGCGTGTGGGAGACTGGAGAGTGATTTATGAGATCAAAAATGAAGAATTGCAAATTCTTGTCATAAAAATTGCTCCTCGCGGGGAGGTGTACCGATGACTGTACAGGTGATAAAACAGGATGGCAAGCCCGAATGGGCTGTCGTTCCGTATCAGAAATATCTGGAACTTCTGGAAAAGGCGGAGATGCTTCAGGATGTTCAGGATTATGACAGCACCAGGATGGCACTGGAAGAGGGGAAAGAGGAACTGCTGCCCGAATCTTTCGTCAACGAACTACTTGAAGGCGCCAATCCGGTGAAGGTATGGCGTGAGTATCGGGGATTTACGCAGAAGAAGCTTGCCGATGCCGTGGGAATCAGTGTTCCTTATCTTTCGCAACTCGAAACCGGTAAGAGAAAGGGATCAATCGATGTTTACTCCGCAATTGCCACCGCCCTCGGTGTGACGCTCGATGATATTACTTGACAATCTCAAGGTTCTTGCCAATGAACGTGATGTGCCATACCAATCGTTGCATATGAAAACAGTTTGCAATTCGGTTTCATCTATTTCGGCAACCTTCATCAGGTGTTTTACCAAACCGATCTTGAGTGGTTTGGTTTCAAGAAGACGGCAAAACACTGCAATGTCTTATGTTTTAGACATTGCCTGAGTCCTGTTTTGCCCTCTCTCCTTGAACGATAGCGATCTTTACTCCAAGGGCGCGAATAACAGCATTGATTGTTTCGAATCGCGGAGGCGCTCTTTTGCTCAAGGCCTTGTAAAGGCTTTCCCTGACTGATCCGGAATCTCCGGCTACCTGTGTCATGCCTCTTGTCTTTATCAGGTCACCAAGGGCACAAGAAAAACGTCCAGATTCGGATCTTCAGCTGAGTTGACGAATCATGATGATCGGACACGGCACGCAAAGCTATCTCTCGGCAATTCAACACCTCAGCAATCTTTTAGTAATTCCAGAAATCCCTGTCCAGACTCCTATACTGTATCGCCTGTATGAGGTGTTTCATCTCGATTGATTCCGATACGTCAAGGTCGGCGAGCGAGTAGATTTTGGTGGTCTCGAGGGAATCCTCGAAGTTAAGGGGCGGCAGGATGCCCGGCAGCGATTTTGCCAGCAGTGTCTTGTCGCTACCGGGCGGACCGATCATGATCTTTACGTCCCCTCCTTACTGGAACAAGAGGCGTTTTGACGACGAGCCTGGATGGTTAGTGAATGAACGCTAAAAAAGTCATGATGGCCGATTTGGCATTACTCCATATATTCCAGTTGTTGTCCCTATTCTTCAAATATCAGATAAAGGGGATTTGATTCTGGATCCATTTCATGGTTCGGGAACAACTTGTAATGTGTCTCGTAATTTGAACAAAAGATATGTCGGATATGATTTGAAAACGTATTGATTTTGAGCTGCGTGTGTTATTGTCTGTCAGGGTGGTTCCCTGATTTATATTTATAATAAAGTTTTAATTTTTTGACCTTAAATGAAAAAAATAAAAAATAATTATGGCTATTTCCCTAAAACCAATCAGCCTTTGATATTGTTAAGAAATTTCTCTATAGTTATTCCTGATAAAGATATAGATTTTCATTATGTTGATAAATTGTTTTTAGATGTTTTTGATTTGGATTGCAATAAATTGTCATATGATAAAAAAAGTAAACCATTTTATTCGCTGATTGAGAGGTATTTTTACCTTGCAAATTTAATTCAATCATATTCTGGTATTCCATCATTTTCTATAGGTACGATACTCAATGTTAATATTATTGAAAACATTGACAATAAATATGAGATAAAATTTGATTCATATGTCCCTTATATAGAGCACATGAATAATGAAATAAGAATAAAAATTTATACTGGATGCATGTTTGTTATTCAGTGTATTTTATCTAAAGATGAAAAAAAACTATATATTTATTTGGAAAAATTTTTTCAGTCTTCAATAAAAAAAATCAGAATAATAAATAATCAAGGGGATAGTACTGTCCCTATTTTAAAAGCTGCATTTGATAGAGACGTGCCATTCGTAAAATTATTTGATAAAACATATCAATTGGGTTGGGGCTGTAAGGGTACGCTGATCCATGGATCAATGATTGAATCAGATGCATTGATTGGTTCACAAATTGCCCACAATAAATTCAAAGCAGCCC
Organism: Chlorobium sp.; assembly: GCA_028277225.1. Classification (GTDB taxonomy): domain Bacteria; phylum Bacteroidota; class Chlorobiia; order Chlorobiales; family Chlorobiaceae; genus Prosthecochloris. The sequence continues at coordinate 24,996 of JANQHB010000058.1, read as the reverse complement.
GCTTATTAAAAAGTGCAGGCCTCCCTGTCACAAATAGCTGCTTGATAACGGATGAAACAAAACTAAATGACTATGCTGAAAAAATAGGCTGGCCTGTTGTTGTTAAGCCGATTGACAGAGATCGAAGCGAGGGGGTTACCACCAGTATCACGGATTTCGGATCGCTGAAAGGAGCATATCAATTCGCGAAAAAATATTCCAGCAATATTATGCTGGAAAAGCATGTTGAAGGGGATGTCTATCGGATAGCACTGATTAACAACAAACTACTGTTTGTAGCAAAACGTTTGCCTAAGAGAGTGGTAGGTGATGGAAGTAAATCCATCGGGCAGCTAATTGATGAAAAAAATTATATTCAAAAGAAAAAAGCTCCATGGTTAAGATTGAAGCCTTTTCCAAAAGACAACGAAGCAAGTGAGTGCCTCGCAAATCAGGGCTATACTTTCAATACTATCCTGGGAAAAGGAAAGTCTGCTTATCTCCGTGAGATTCAAAGGGTGGAAGAGGGGGGAGCTCCTGAAAATTTTACAAAGAATATCCATCCAGACAACGTTGAGCTGGCACGAAAAATATCAAATATCTTCAGATTAAAATCGATTGGGATAGATTTGATGTCTCAGGATATTGCAAAGCCCTGGCATGTAAATGATGCAAAAATATTAGAAGTAAACTATACGCCATCAATAGAAAACCATTACCAGCCATGGCGCACTGAAGACACAAAGCTCTTTGTCTCAAACATTGTGCCAGACGATGGGAGAATTCCTGTCAGTGTCTATGTTGGTGGAAAACTTGCATGGAGCCAGGGCTGGAAATATTTTATTGAATTAAATGGCGAAAATAAGACTACGTTCATTATCAATCATGAGACTATATATAGAAGTGAAAAAAATAAAATAATATTAGAGGGTGATGGATTCTTTCATCGTTGTCAATCTTTATTAAAAGATCCGGTGCTTGAATATTTGATTGTTGTTGTTCAAACAGATGAGCTTATGGATTCAATGCCCTTTGATAAGGTTTCAGAGGTGACAATTGTAGATAAAAAGTTAGTCAATAGCCTCTCACAGAAACCTATTCCTGAAGCATCTGTAGAGAAAATTATCCATTATTTAAAGTCTTTTTTAACTTGATATAATGATAAATTATTCAATAAAATGATATTCACTGATTTCTTGACTTATTTATTTGATTTTCCTAAGTTTAGGAATCAGTTTTTACACAAACTCATAACAGAGGAGTGATTATGAAAAAACAAAAAATTGTATTGACTGATCACCCTGAAGATACTGCACCAGAAGCAACTTCAAGAGTGAGTCCATGTCGCATTGATGGCCCCTTTGAAGACGGGCGTACTTGCGGCGGCAAGGGCCCTGGAGGCAAGGGCATTGGCGGCAAAGGCGGTGGCGCAAAAAGCATAGGTGGCAAAGGCGGCGGCGCAAAAAGTGTCGGTGCCAAAGGATAGATGAGATATGACTATCAGCGGATAAGCTTCGATAGCAGATTCGAATATGATTCAGGTACGTTAAATAAAGATGATACTGAAGCACTATGCGATTTTCTTCCTGGTCCACGATGTGTCTATATTGAAATCTGTTCTGATTGCATTTTGCAATGTGCAATTTGCGCAAATGACCACCGCTACGACAACTCAACGAAGGGCGTTTGTCTTTCTCGTAAAGACATAAAGAAGCTTTTATTGCAGTTGCCGGAACTGCCACAGAAAATCATCCTTACCGGAGGTGAGCCACTTTTTCACCCTGAACTCACAGGAATCCTTGGGGATTTATCAGAGTTAGGCATTTTTCACGCGATATACACAAGTGCCTGTGTGCCAATCAGTCCTGAACTAATACAGGTGCTGCGTGAGGATCCTTTTCTTGCCCACTTCACCATTTCGCTTCATTCCTCATGCGAGGAAGAGCATGAGCGCATGACAGGGCTTAAAGGCTCGTTCAAGAAAACCTCTGGAAACATAGTTAAGCTTCGCCAAACGGGCGTGCCTCTTGTTGTCAATTCCGTTCTTACTGAACACACTCCCTCAGATCTTCTTGCAACCATCCGTTACATCCTTGATCTCGGTGGCTGTATGGCCGGTCTGACAAAATATGTGAGGCCTGAAGATCAACAAGTTGATCCTTATTTTGCTACACCAACATGTAACCGGCTACATAACGTATCTGAATTAATACGCAGAGAAGGTCTTGATGAACTCGTTGAAGTTGACTGCAGTCATGGGTGCGAGACGGGGCTTGATTTTCATGAACCATGCTATTCCGCGCGTACATTCTGCGCGATAAGACCGGATGGTATTGTCACTCCCTGCATTTTCTCTTCATTCGAGTTGGGTAATGTATTCCAGGATGATTTTTCTTCCATTTGGTCATCGGAAGCCGCTGAGAAGTGGAGAGGAAATATCCCTTCGACCTGCGCGGATTGTTCAAAGCTGGATCAATGTCTTGCCGGTTGTCGGATCATGGATAGTTCTCCAGGGCTGGAGCAAAAAGAAGATGCCGAGGAGACTGATCCTGTTGACGAAATCAAGCTTTATAAACACCTCTCTGTTATTCCGGAATTTGACTGGCAACGGGGGTCCTCAGGTGTATTTCTCTTTCAGGGGCGTCACACCAGACATCTTCCTGCCACAGATATTCCGTTACTTGAGGCAATGGAGCAATTTGATACGCTGGATGAAATTTCCCGAAAATTTGGATTGGATGCACTCAACACGGTCTATGACCTGTATCAGGATCATATGGTGAGTTTGCAATAACAATTGAATTATGCCGATTACAGATTTTGAATCGGCATTTTTTCTCATTTATTATCACGACATGTAATAAAACAGATCCCCAGTCGAATTTCTTGACTGGGGATTTGTTATACGTTCTGTTATGTCTTTTCTCGTTTCACCTGGGAAATAGGGGATTATTAAATAACGTTGTTCCGTAAAAACAATAACACGACAGCCTGAAATGTCATATTTCAGATGTTTCCCGGCTCCTTTTTTGCCTTTTCTCCCTGAACGATAGCGATCTTTACTCCAAGGGCGCGAATCACTGCGTTGATTGTTTCGAATCGCGGATGCGCTCCTTTACTCAGGGCCTTGTAAAGGCTTTCCCTGCCTAACCCGGATTCTCTGGCTATCTGAGTCATGCCTTTTGCCTTTGCCACGTCGCCAAGTGCGGCAAGAAAAACGTCCGGATTCGGATCTTCTGCTGCAGCGGAGAGGTATTCTGTGATGACCTCTTCGTTATCCAGATACTCAACTATGTCGAATGTCGCAAACTCGTTATTCATTTTTATTCTCCTTGGTAATCCTGGCCAGCTTTTTTACGTGTTTGATATCCTTTTGTTGAGTCGACTTTATGCCTCCGCCCAACAGGAAGTAAACGGTGGCACCTGTTCGAGTGTAGTAGACCCGGTAACCTGCTCCGATATGGATGTGCATTTCCGATACGCCTTCGCCGACCGGCTCACAATCACCGAAGTTTCCATGCATCGCACTTTGAAGTCTTGCCAGGATTCTTGCTTTTGCTTTCTGGCCTGAAAGGTTGGAGAGCCATCGGTCAAATTCGTTTGATCGAATAAAAGTATTCATTCTTTTTTCAATGTATCTAATTGGATACTGTTTTTCAATTATCTATCTGAAAGGTCTACTCGAAATGACATGACTGACGGAGGGCAGGCCCCAGTGCCTGCCCCTACGAGGAATCAGGGTAGTCTGAATTCCCGTAAGGGCGAAAAATTTTTCGCCCCTACACTTTCCGGTTATGTTGATTTCCTTCAACACCTCAACACCTCAACAATCTTCTAATAATTCCAGAAATCCCTGTCCAGACTCCTGTACTGGATCGCCTGTATGAGATGTTTCATCTCTATGGAGTCCGATCCGTCGAGGTCGGCGATGGTCCGGCTGACTTTGAGGATTCGGTCGTGGGCTCTTGCCGAGAGGTTGAGGCGTTCCATGGCGTCCATCAGCTTGTCGGCGCAGGGTTTGTCGAGTTTGCAGAACTTCCTGATGAGGCGGGTGTTCATCTGTGCGTTTGCATGAATGCCCTTGATGTTGTTGTCGGCAAAGCGCTTTGCCTGGATTTCGCGGGCCTGGATGACCCTTTTGCGGACTTCTTCCGACCGTTCCGCTTTGGCTGATGAGAAAAGCTCCTGGTTATCCACTTTCGGGACGTCGATGTGGATATCTATCCTGTCGAGCAGCGGTCCCGAGATTTTCGACAGGTAGCGCTGGATCTGCTGGGGCGTGGCTGTCAGGTTGCCGTCTTCGTCCTTGAGGGCACCTGCGGGGCTGGGGTTCATTGCCGCCACCAGCATGAAGCAGGCGGGGTAGGTCGTGGTGAGCGAGATGCGCGAGACGGTCACCGTGTTGTCTTCGAGCGGCTGGCGCAGGACTTCGAGGGCGTTTCTCGTGAACTCGGGTAATTCATCGAGAAAGAGAACGCCGTTGTGCGCAAGGCTGACTTCGCCCGGTTTTGCCATTGCGCCACCACCGATCAGTGCGACGTTGCTCGTTGTATGGTGCGGATTGCGGAACGGTCGGCGGGTCATGAGCGGTTTGCCGTTCTGCATCTTGTCGGCGACCGAGTAGATTTTGGTGGTTTCAAGGGACTCCTCGAAGTTGAGGGGCGGCAGGATGCCAGGCAGCGATTTTGCAAGGAGCGTCTTGCCGCTGCCGGGCGGGCCGATCATGATCAGGTTGTGGCCGCCTGCGGCGGCGATCTCCATAGCTCTTTTGGCAGTAGCCTGCCCTTTTATGTCAGAAAAATCAACCGGGTATTCCGGGTTTTCCCTGAAAAAGCCATCGATATCGACTTCTACCGGGGTTGTGCTTGATGAATCCCGGAGCAGGCTGACCGTATCGGTGAGCGTATCGACGCCGTAGACCTGGATGTCTGACTGGGAAGCTGCGATGGCAACCGCAGCTTCTTCAGCGTTTACAGAAGGCAAAATGATCCTTTTTATCTGTTCCCTGACAGCCATCATGCCGATCGACAGTGCGCCGTTGATTCGTCTGAGGGAGCCGTCCAATGCAAGCTCTCCGATGATAAGACTCTGTTCCAGCTTGTGGTCGATTTCCTGAAGGGAGCCGAGCAGACCGATGGCTATAGAAAGGTCGAACGCGGTTCCTTCTTTTTTGACGTCTGCCGGGGCCAGGTTTACCGTGACCTTTTTGGGCGGTATCCGAAAACCGGAGTTTTTTATCGCAGTCAGGATCCTTTCACGGCTTTCACGTATGGCATTGTCCGGCAGACCCACGACGGTGAAAGAAGGTAGTCCGCCGGATACGTTGGTTTCTACGTCCACTTTGAGGGCGTCGATGCCGACCAGGGCGGCGGCGCTGAGCTGTGAGAGCATAAGGTGAAGATTTGGGCTTACGGTATTCTTTCTTTATGAGTAAATAGTGAAAAAACCGTAAATATTCCGCCCTTTTTGATTCATCCGGTTGATCTCAGTCCGCTTGCAATGGCGTTGACGGTGAGCAGCAGTTCCGGCAGCATGGCTTCGGCCTCGTTCTCCCTTCCCGATGTTTTATGATCCCGCCACCTTTTCAACAGAGCTATCTGCAGGTTGTGAAGCTCGCTCAGGCCCTCCTCCCGCATGCTGAGAAAGCGAAACACATTGAAAAATTTATTTTTGATGGAGCCGCCGTAAAGCAGGTCGAGAAGCTGTTTTGTTTTCCGGTATTCGGTCGTGATCATATCGAGAATTTTTTCCCGTGATTCGGGGCGCTCGACAAGCATGGCGTAGCTCTGCATGATTTCAGTATCTACGGTTGCAATGCTTGTTGCCACGTTGCTTGCAATGTAGCGAAGCGGGGCCCAGGAAAAATTTTTTTCGCTGATCATCGCAAATGCTTCCGGTTGAGAGTCATGAAGGTGTTCCAGAGCGGTACCGAAACCGTACCATCCTGAAATGGCGAAACGGGCCTGGTTCCAACTGAACACCCAGGGGATTGCGCGCAGGTCGTCGAGACTTTGCTTGCCGCTCCTGCGTGAAGGCCGGGAGCCGATACGGCTTGATTCTATGATGTCGATCGGGGTGGCCTGGTGGAAAAAGTCAAGGAGGCCTTCCGTATCGATCAACTGCCGGTAGGCCTTGTTGCTTTCTTCTGCAAGGAAATCCATGATCTTTTTGATCTCCGAAGGGCTTTTCGTGTGTTCACGATGGGCAAGTCTGGCTTCGGCAATACCGGCCATGAAGAGCTCGAGGTTGTAGGTTGCGTTGATCCGGTTTGCATATTTCTGGGCAATGGTTTCCCCCTGTTCGGTTACCCTTAGTCCTGCTTCGAGAGAACCGTGCGGCTGGGCTCTTATAAAACGGTGGGTAGGTCCGGCTCCTCTGCTGATACTCCCTCCCCGGCCGTGGAAGAAAAGAATGTCGATTCCCTGCTCATGTCCTGCGTCGAGGAGTTTTTCTTCCGCCCTGTAGAGATTCCAGAGGCTCGCTCCGATACCGCCGTCCTTGTTGCTGTCGCTGTATCCTACCATGACTTGCTGAACCGGTTTTTTGAAACCCTGTTTTTCCTGCTGCCAGGCGATGCTTCTGGCTGTGAGGGGATTGTCGAGGAAGCTGCGAAGGATTTCCGGGCTTTTTTTCAAATCGTCGATGGTTTCAAACAAGGGAACCACAGGAATCATACAGGCGTCGCCTCCCCTGTATTCGGTCGTCAGGCCGACTTCTCTGGCAAAAAGGTAGATGACGAGCAGATCGGAAACATTTCGGGTCATGCTGACGATCAATGATCCTATGCCGTCCCGGCCGTAACGTTTTATATGTCTGCCGAGCGTCCGGTAGCAGTCCAGAAGTGTTTCCGCCTCGGGACCGACAGTCATATCGGGATGGGTGAAAGGGCGCGGAGAGAGTAACTCTTTATTGAGAAACCCGATGCGTTTTTCCTCGCTCCAGCCGGGGAAGTCTCCGCCGTTCAGTCCGGCAGCGGTCATCAGCTGGGAGAGTGCGAGATCGTGGAAACGGCTGTTTTGCCGGATATCGAGTTTGCCGAGATAGAACCCGAAGGTTTGCACAATCCGGTATACAGGAGAAACATCGTTATTGGCAATATTATCGGCCCCAATGGCAACAAGGGAGTCCCTGAGGAGTTCAAGATCCGAAAGCAGTTCGCCGTGGTGCGGATAGATTCCCGCAGGAAGGGGTTCGTTATATGATTCATGCAGGTCAGGCTCCGGAGGGAGAGCAGCTATCATCAGATTGAGAAACTGGCGCCAGGGTTCTTTGGGGTTTTTGCCGGAGGCTTCATCTCCTTTTTCCCCGAGCATCACCCTCAGTTGTTCTATACGTTGTACCATTGCCGGGGTTGGAGACTGAAACCGCTCGGACAGACTGAGCCGGGCAGCAAGCTGAAAGAGGTGATGGTGAACCAGTCTCAGGGCGTATTGCCGCATTTCAACGAGTGTCTGACGGGTTACCCCGGAAGTAACGAAGGGGTGCCCGTCCCGGTCTCCGCCTACCCAGCTGCCGAAACAAAGACGCGGGAAGTTTCGAGGGTCGTCAAAAATCCCTGAATCGAAGCCTGCGTTTGACCACGCCTGGACCAGGCGCTTGTCGAGCATGGGGAGAACTGACGGGAAGATATTGTAAAGGTAATGAATGACATTCTGGCGTTCTGCCGCAACGGATGGTTTTTCAAACAATATTTCACCGGTTCTCCACAATTTTTCCAGAATAACCTTGATTTCTTTTCGGATATCCTCCCGTTCGGCCGGGGTCCACATCTGGTTTTCAAGTTTCACGAGGAGCAGATAGAGTTCCCGGTGCTTTTCGAGTACTGTTCTGCGTTTTGCCTCTGTCGGATGAGCTGTCAGGACAGGTTCGACAAAAATCTGTGAAAGCTCTTCCGCGATCCTGATTTCCGGGAGCCCGATTTTTCGAAGATGGTTCAGAGCGTCTCCCCAGAGGCCGGAAAGAGAGTCGGCGCCCTCACGGGTTTCAAAGGTTCTTCGCAGCTGTGCGGCTGAATTTTCCTCAGCCATGTTGCGGAGCTGAAAGACAATTGAATATGCCTGAACCGCTCTTCCTACATTCGGCAAGCTGTTCAAAGGCTGGTATTTTTCTTTCCGGGCAAGGTGCACTGCAAGCTGTTTTTCTCCGAAATTGTGCAGCACTTCCCTGAAACAATCCAGAAGAAAATCAAAATCGAGTTTCGCTTTTTCGTAGTCGACGACGCTGGTCGTAGAGGTAATCATCAGGGGCGCAAATAGGTTGACGAGACGATCGATCCGGGTAAAAAATAACTATCGTCAAGGTTTGTGCAAAACTTTCGGAACCCCGGATTTAAAGCAAAGAAGCGCCTCTGGAACTATGAAGGTGAACGGGCGGTCAGTTGGTTATTTTGTTTGTCGCTTGTACATTATTGATTATCTTAATTGTTAAAATTATCGGTACAACGTTAACAAAAATTATCAGTTGTCATGAAGAACAAGGAGAACAAATCAAGCGCTATGCTTATTGTGCTGGCAATAGTTGGTGCTGCCCTGATGGGGGGATTGTTTTATGTTTCCTCTCTTCTAACGGGTTTTCAGGTTCCGGCAGAAAACATTTCCCCGGTTCTCACGCCACTGAAATCATTCATGGGCTGGTTCCTGCTGATTTTCTTTGCATCCCTCATCATCTGGGGACTTGGTAAAATGTCGGCCAGGGTAAGCGACAGGTGGGTTGTCAGTATGCCCGTTACCATTTTTGTGATTGTGACACTGATGTTTATCAGCCTTGAGGTTGTTTGGGAGAGAGGACGGACGACAACGGTTGACGGCAAATGGATCCGTACCGTGAAACAGCTCGACGCGTTCAATGAAGGTGAGGATTTCGAGGATCTCGATGCATTGGAGGCAAAGGCAGCAGCTCCGGCTGAAGAGAAAGCTGTCGAGGTTATTGAAGAGGTTGTTTTTGCAGGAGAGGAGCTTGCCGATGCCGAGAAGCTTTTCGAAAGAAAGTGCACCAGGTGCCACGCAATCAAGGCTGTTGAAGTCAAGCTTAGTGAATACAAAAAGAAAGGGGAGACGCAAAAAGTCGTTGTTGACATGAAGGCCTTTCCTAATTCGGGTATAAGCAAGAAAGATGTTCCGACACTTGTCAACTACATCAACCAGACCTATTAGTATACATGGATCACCTTTGATTGAGCAAGATGTGATAGATGACCCCGGAGCAGCGCTCCGGGGTTTTTTTTGTCGTACAGGCACCTTTTATTTTTGTGAACGGTATGAAACCGAAACGGTTTCAGTGATGCCGCCTCTTGCTTTCCACTCGGTCTTGACGGTTATCTCTCTCGGGCCAAGAACCTCGACAAGATGGTCGAGAATGGTATTGGTGATGTTTTCGTAAAAGATACCTGCGTTTCGGTATTCGAGATAATAGTATTTCAGTGATTTGAGTTCGACGCAGGACTTGTCCGGGACATAGCTGATCGTGATTGTGCCGAAATCAGGCAGGCCGGTTTTTGGGCAGACCGATGTGAATTCAGGATTGATGATCTCGATAGTATAATCCCTGTCGGGAAAACGGTTTTCGAATATCTCAAGCAGTTCTTTTTTCATGGCGTAATGGGCTTGTTCCGTTTTTCTGTATGAATCCGTGTGTTCCGGGGAAAAATAGAATTATCTCTCTTATTTTCCCTACATTCATCTCATTCATATATGTTGCCTGCTGCCTCCCGATGTTTGTATGGCCTGTCTTTCAGCACGTTTCGTATCAGCTTGAATGTAGAAGGTGGCAACACAATGGTTACTGAATATCCTTCCATCATCATTACGTGATCATGAGTGCTTTGGAGCAGGTGGTTTCGGGTATGCTCGAAGAGCTATCCAGAGAGTACGATATCGATATGACGAGCTACATATTTGCCGGGAGGGAGTTTTCTTTTGTCAGTGTTCGTGACAGCTATGCCCTCCTGGACAGGATATCTCAGGAAGATTTCATGAAAGATGAAAAGATGCCTTACTGGGCTGAAATATGGCCCGCAGCCGTTGTCCTTTCAGAGTTTATTCTGGAGGAACTCTCTGTTGAAGGCAAGAGAATTATTGAATTAGGGGCAGGAGTTGGTGTTGCAAGTATTGTTGCCGCATCGGCTGGTGCCGATGTTCTTTCGACTGATTATTCGGAAGAAGCGATCAGGTTTATACGGTTGAACGCCGGGAAAAATAATGTGGTTCTTGACACAGCACGTCTTGATTGGCGTTTTGTACAACTGGAAAAGCGATTCAATGTTCTTTTTGCTGCCGATGTTCTCTATGAAAGGACCAATCTTCTCCCGGTCATTTTTGCCATGGATAAATTGATTGAAGAGAACGGATGTGCATACATTGCCGATCCGCGCAGAAGGCTGGCTCAGCAGTTTCTCGATCTTGCTTTTGAGAACGGTTTTTCGGTGACCAGTTACCCAAAAAGTTTTTGCCGGGAAAAACAGACTATCCCTGTCAATATCTACAGGCTTTTCAAAACCCGTGATTTCCAATCCTGATACATATCGGCCGGCATGGTGCTATACCCCGGCAAACGACGGAGTGGTCTGGAGAATCATGTTCGCAGAGCCGGATATGGTTGTCTGTGAGAACCGGGTACGGGACTCCGGCAGACCCTTTTATTCCTGTCTTTTGCGTTCAAGCGGCAAGGAAGTACTCAGTAACTATGTCCCTGGCGAACGCGAAGACTATATGTCCGGATTATGGCATATGACAGGTCTTGAGACAACGAGAGAGACACTCTTTTATATTCATGGATATGAAGAAGGCAGTCCGGAGCATAAGGGAATCCTTGCTGTTGATCCAATGAAGGCGGCTGCAGCATGGATCAGGCCTGAAGCGTCTTTTGTGGCAAATCTTCCTGACGGTATGCTTGTCTATGCCTCGGGCTCTTTTGCCGGTTTTCCTGAAAAAAGCTATTACCTGCTTGACAGAACATCAGGGGAGGTCATCGATGCGGTTGGGCAGGACCCGCAAAAAGTAAACCTGTTGAGGGCCCGGGCTCTCAGTGATGAAGCGCTGCAGGGGGTGGTGCTGCCGTCGTTAACCGGATCAGGGAATATGATGCTGCAGGAGCAGCCGGAAGAACTGGCTGAGTATATAGAATATGACGGCTGGTATGCTACGGTAAAGCATGCTTCGGCTGGTGAAGGAAAAGGATATGATGCGACATTCAGGCTCTACAGAAACGGTCTGGAAGTCTATACAGACATCATGGCCATGGGGACATCGGTGCCCTGTATGAATTATTTCCTGCTTCAGGGTGTTACATTATATTATATCAGGAACAGGACTGAACTGGTGGCTTTGCGTTTTTAATGCAGAAGAACAAGGAGCATTATCGCAGCAGTTGAAGTGACATCTTCATTCAGGTTTCTCGATGGCTTTGTCGAACATGTAAAAGGACAGAGAGCATACTCTTTACATACCTGCAAGGCCTACCGGAAGGATTTGACTCAGTTCTACGAGTTTCTTCACCAGCATACCGGTCTGAAAGATGTTTCTGACATCGATCCGGAAGCGGTCAGTGTTCTTGATATCCGTCTCTTTCTCGGTCATCTGCTTCAGCAGGGATATCAGCCGAAATCAATCGCCCGGAAGCTTGCTGCTGTCAAAAGTTTTTACTGTTACCTTCTGGAAAAGGGCGAGATAGAGGTTTCAGTACCTTCTCAGGTTGTTACGCCGCGCTTCAGTAAGACTGTTCCCGGTTTTCTCAACGAAGAACAGACGTCCATTCTTTTCGACACCGTTCTTGCTGCAGATTCTCTGTCATCGCATCATGCTGGAAAAAACCCGCTTGAGGAGCAGTTTACACTCAGTAGAGACAGGGCTATGCTTGAGATTCTCTATGGCTGCGGGCTGCGGGTTTCCGAACTGGTGGGGCTTGTACATGATATGGTCGATGTGGACAAGGGTTTTATACGTATTACCGGAAAAGGGAAAAAGCAGAGGATTGTACCACTGGGAACTGAGGCGGCAAGGGCTTTGAAAATATATTTTGAAGTCAAAAGAAACTTGATTAGAATAAAAAAAACGGGAAATCCGGAAACCGGGTATGTGTTTATAACAAAAAAAGGTACAGGTATATATCCGGTTCTCGTTCAAAGAGTTACAAAGAAATATCTGGCATCGGTCACTGAACTCAAGTATAAGAATCCGCATGTTTTGCGCCATAGTTTTGCAACGCATATGCTCAATAACGGAGCTGACTTGAAGAGCGTTAGTGAGATGCTGGGCCACACCAACCTGACAACCACTGAAATATATACACATGTGACCTTCGGGAGGATCAGGGAGGTCTATGACAAAGCACATCCACGGGCATGAAGCACTGTCGCCGGATTGTACCGGGAGTTGTGTTTTTTTTTCATACTCAAGAAAAAGGGGGGGCCATGACAAAAACAGTAGTAAATGAAGCCTTACAGGTACAGGTTACCGTGAGGCATACCAATAATCATCGTGACATCGAGCAATACGCCCGGGATACAGTTCAGTCACTCAGCCGGATTTTCTCCGGGATCATAAGCTGCCATGTTATTCTTGACCACCAGAAAAACGATTTCAATAAAAACAAACGTGCTGAAATAACGATACATATACCTCAGAATGTTCTTGTTTCCAAGGAGGCAGGAGCCACCTACGAACAGGCCATAGACAGCTGTGTGGACGCGTTGGGGCGCCAGTTGAAGAAGTACAAGGAGAAATTGCAGAATCACAGGTGAGCAGACAAACGACAGGGCCGGTATCCGGCCCTGTTCCGCTTTGATTCAACCCTTTAGCCTTGGGATGATTATGGATTTTGATCAGAAAGGCCTTAAGCGACGCTCGATGACTGTTGAGTATTTTATCGAGAATATCAACAAGAGTATCGACTTAAAGCTGCGCCGACTTAACGACGTTGACGAAAAGAAAAGGCGTATTTATGACCGGGATCTTCACCGGCCCGGACTTGCGCTTGCAGGCTTTACAAATCTGTTTACCTACAAAAGGGTTCAGATACTGGGTAATACCGAAACGCGATTTCTGAACCATTTAACGCCTGATGGGCGAAAAAAAGCGTTTGGCAATATTGTCAAATACAAGGTGCCGTGCATTATTCTGACCAGCAACAACAAGCTTGAAAAGGAACTGCTGGATATGGCCACAGAATCAGGCATCTCTGTTCTGGCAACGAGAAACGCATCGACCAAAACGATCTTTCTGATCACCGACTTTCTTGTTGACCGTTTTTCAGTCTATCAGCAGTACCATGGTTCCATGGTCGATGTCTATGGGGTCGGTGTACTGCTTGTCGGAAAAAGCGGTCTTGGCAAGTCAGAAGTAGCCCTTGACCTGGTTGAGCGTGGACACCGGCTGGTTGCCGACGATGCCGTCGTCATTACACGAAAAGGCGAGTCGCTGCTTATAGCGTCAAGAAACAACATCATTGACCATTTCATGGAAATTCGCGGACTTGGTGTGGTTGATGTGAGAGCCGCATTCGGGATAAGGGCGATCAGGGAAAAGAAGGTTGTTCAGGTTGTCGTAGAGCTGTTGCAGTGGAACGAGGGCATGGAATATGAACGTTTAGGACTCGATACAAAAACGACAAAAATCCTTGGTGTCGATGTGCCTCTTGTCCAGCTGCCTATCAATCCCGGAAAAAATATTACAGTGATCATAGAAGTTGTCGCTCTCAACTATCTGCTGAAGCAGCATTCGGGATACGTTGCCGCCGAAGCCCTTGAGGAAAGAATCAAGCGCTCGATCGATGGTGAGACGATGCTCAATACAAGGTTTGGACGGAATTACTTTGAAAAAGACTATGAATAGAATCTCGCATTCGGGCTTTTCTGGTTTTGTATCGGCACTCATACTTGTGATGGCAGTCATGGTATTTGCCGGCTGTTCGGGAAAACGGGCCTCAAACCAGGTTTCTGCAAGTGATTCCACCCTGGTGATTGCCATGCTCGGCGATGCCAATTATCTCAACCCTGTAATCGGCGCATCGGTTACATCGAGCAACGTGTACGGTCTTCTCTACCCTGGTCTTCTGGAAAGCGAATTCGATACAACGTCAGGTCTCCTGAATTTTATCGCTCTTGAGAAAAGGCTCAGGGGAAAGGCTGAAGAGGGAGAGGTGAAAAACAGGGGGAGTGCCCTTGCCAGAACCTGGGAAATGAGTGACGATAACCGTTCGCTGACCTACACGCTCAGGGGCGACGCAACATGGGACGACGGTACCCCGATAACCTCGCACGACTTCAAGTTCGCTTACACCCTCTACGGAAATCCTGTCATTGCAAGTCCGCGCCAGCAGTATCTTGCCGAGCTTGTCGGAGCCGAGAAAGGCGACATTGATTTCGCAAAAGCCATCGAAACGCCTGATGATACGACGCTGGTTTTCAATTTCAATAAAAAAATGCCCGAACAGCTCGCCCTGTTCCACACCTCGTTGACACCGCTTCCGAAACACGTCTGGAAAGACATTGCGCCTCAGGATTTTCGTCATTCTCCACTCAACCAGAAACCGCTCGGCGCCGGGCCGTACAAGCTTCATGAATGGCAAAAGCAGCAGCATATCGTGCTCGCCTCAAATCCTCTCTGCAAGCTTCCCAAACCGGGTAACATCTCTCGTATCATGTTCAGAGTCGTGCCGGATTATACGGTTCGCCTGGCGCAGTTGCAGACAGGGGCTGTGGATGTTGTCGAAAACATCAAGCCGGAAGACTTCGAGGGACTTGAAAAAGCAAGGGCAGATGTGGAAATCAAGTCGGTAGGCCTTCGGGTTTACGACTATGTAGGATGGTCGAATATCGATCAGGAGGTCTATCATCGTGATGGAACCATAATGCCGCATCCCCTTTTCGGATCCCTGTCGGTCCGCCGGGCGTTGACGCTGGCTATCGACCGGCAGTCTATTCTGGACGGCTATCTGGGGGAATACGGTGTGATAGCGAGTACCGATATTTCACCTTCACTCAAGTGGGCTTACAACGAGGCGATCAAGCCCTATCCTTACGATCCGGCAGAGGCTGCGAGGCTGCTTGAAGAAGAGGGGTGGATACCGGGTCTTGACGGTATACGTAAGAAAAACGGCCGCAAGTTCAGTTTTGCATTGTATACCAATGCGGGAAATGACCGCAGAAAAAATGCGAGTGTCATCATACAGCAGAACCTCAGGGAGATCGGTATCGAATGCAGGCTCGAGTCCCAGGAATCCAACGTTTTTTTTGAAAATCTGCGGCTGCGTAAAATCGATGCCTGGATGGCAGGCTGGTCTATAGGACTTGAAATCGATCCTCTTGACGGCTGGGGCTCCGATCTGGAAAAAAGCCGTTTCAATTTTACCGGTTACCGGAATCCGAGGATTGACGAACTTTGCGAGTTGGCAAAAAAAGAGCTGGATCCATTGGATGCAAGAAAATACTGGCTCGAGTACCAGGATATCCTCCACCGTGACCAGCCGACTACATTTCTTTACTGGATCAAGGAGACACAGGGATTCAACAAGCGCATCAGGGGTGAGGAACTCAATATACTCAGCACATTCTATAATATTGACGACTGGACACTGTCACCGTCGGCAAATGTTGCGGAATAAAGGGTCACAGTGGGCAGTCTTCAGTAGGCAGTCGGTAAAAAGGGAAGAGCCGGGAGGAAAGGAGCAAGGAGTAGCTCACTTCGTTCGCAGGAGCAGGGCGCGTAGCGCGGGTGAATAGTAAGTAGTGAGTAGTGATTGGATGGATAGCCAAGAAAGATGTCTGGACAGGGAATTGGGGACACTGGCTGTCCAGCCAAAAACCGGTAACCCGGGAATTCATTTTTACCTTATGCCTTTTTACTTTTGACTTTCACTATTTTCACCCTACGAATCACGAATCACGAATCACGAATCACCTAATTGATGCTTGTCTATATTCTGCGCCGTTTGCTGGTTGCCATACCGCTGGTGTTCGGTGTTCTGACATTGACTTTTTTCATTATCAGAATTGCACCTGGTGATCCGGCAGCGCTTTTCATTCAGCCGGGGATCAGCCCGAAGGTCGCCGATCAGATTCGTGAGCAGTACGGTCTTAATGATCCTTTGCTGATCCAGTACCTGAAGTGGCTTGGAAGTGTACTTCAGGGAGATTTCGGGCGCAGTTTCAGCCGTGCCCAGCAGCCGGTTGTTGATGTTATCGCTCAAGCATTGCCCGTTACTGTTACAATTGCGCTCATGGTTCTGGTTGCCAACTTTCTGCTTGGTATTGCCATCGGTGTTATTTCTGCAGTCAAACAGAATAGTACGCTCGATCGTTTTCTCACGGTCGGGGCCCTGTTTTTTTATTCGATGCCCGAGTTCTGGTTTGCCCTCATGATGATCATTCTCTTTGCATTGAAACTTCAGATTTTTCCTGCATCAGGACTCAACGAGATCGGTGCGGAATCCTACGGACCGATACGTTTCATGCTTGACAGGCTCTGGCATCTGGCGCTTCCGGTTACAGTGCTGAGTATCAACGGAGCGGCCGGTATCGCACGGTATGTCCGGGGAAGCATGCTTGAAGTGATACGCCAGGATTATATTCGTACCGCTCGTGCCAAGGGACTGCCGGAGAAAGTGGTGGTCATTCGCCATGCTCTTCGCAATGCTCTTCTTCCGGTCATTACCCTTATGGGCGGTTCTCTTCCGTTTATATTCAGCGGAGCATTGTTCATCGAGGTCATTTTTGCTTTTCCCGGAATGGGCCGCGTGACTGTCGAGGCAATTTTTGCGCGAGATTATCCTTTGATTATTGCAAATACGTTCATATCAGGTACACTGATCATTCTCGGCAACCTTGTCGCGGATGTTCTTTACGCGGTTGTTGATCCGAGAATCAAGCTTTAGTTCTTATGCAAATTTTTTTAGGGATTTACCGTGCAGGATGAATTGCTGAATACGCCGTCAGGACCTGCCGAAGAGCACTTCGAGGAACAGATACGCCCACTTGTTCTCGATGATTTTGCCGGCCAGCCGCGCTTGACCGATAACCTTCGTGTGTTTATCGCAGCAGCGAGAAAAAGAGGCGAGGCTCTCGATCACGTCCTCTTTTCAGGGCCTCCGGGACTTGGCAAGACAACTCTGGCTCATATCATTGCTTCGGAGCTGGGGGGCGGGATCAAGGTGACATCCGGTCCACTTCTCGATAAGCCTGGTAATCTTGCCGGCATTCTGACGAGTCTTCGCAAAGGCGATGTTCTTTTTATCGATGAAATTCACCGTCTCGCTCCTGCTGTCGAGGAGTATCTCTATTCTGCAATGGAGGATTTTCGAATTGATATTCTGCTCGAGAGCGGTCCTTCCTCCCGGGCCGTTCAATTGAAGCTCGAGCCTTTCACGCTTGTCGGGGCGACAACCAGAGCGGGAATGCTCACGTCCCCACTGCGTGCCCGGTTTGGTATTTCAAGCCGTCTCGATTACTATACCACCGGAATTCTTGAAAGCATCATCATTCGTACGGCAACAATTCTTGGAGTGGAGGTCGATGGTTCGGCTGCTGCTGAAATCGCAAGGCGCTCCCGCGGTACGCCGCGGATCGCCAATCGTTTACTGAAGCGCGCCCGTGATTTTGCCCAGGTTGCCGATGCCGATGTCATATCGGCCGATACAGCCAAACAGACACTTGCTGCACTTGATATCGATAATGACGGGCTTGATGAGATGGACAAGAAAATCATGCTGACACTGATCGAAAAATTCAGTGGTGGCCCTGTAGGCATTTCTTCCCTTGCCGTTTCCGTTGGTGAGGAACAGGATACCATAGAGGAGGTTTACGAACCCTATCTTATACAGGCGGGATTTATCGCCCGAACACCAAGGGGAAGGGTCGCGACGAAAAATGCTTATATGAAGTTTACCGGTTCATTGCCCGGCCAAGAGGACGGTGGTTGAACAGGACTCAGGCAATGGAGAGTTGCAGCAGGAATTAACGACCAGATTCTGTTTCATGAATGTACGTATAGTCCGAGCGTTGTCATTCTTCCTCATAGTGACAGCCGTACTTTCCGGGTGTGCAAAGAGTGCCGTTAGCGGCAGTGCCCGTCCCCATGCAAAGCCTGATTCCCTTGCACAGGTTTCAAAAGGTCTTTTTGTCAATGCTTCACTCGCTGCGGCAAGGGGTGATTATGAAGAAGCTGTCGAAACATTCAGAAAGATACCCGAGCCGAGAAACGCTGCTGTATCGTTCTCGCTGTCAAAAGCTTTTGTGGTATTGTCAAGACGGGATTCGGCAAGGTTCTATGCTGAAGAGGCGGTCGCATTGAATCCAACCAACAGGTTTTACCGTCAGCTTCTGGCAGGAATTTATTTCGATATGAAGCGTTTTGCAGATGCTGCCGGTCAGTTTGTACTCCTTGCCGAACAGGACCCTTCCAATACCCGAAATCTGTTTTACCTCGCTCATGCATACCTTGCGGATGAAAAGTTTGAACAGTCTCTTGATACATTCGCGAGGATCCTGAAGCTTGATCCGTCAAATGAGAATGCTCAGGCCCAGGCGCTCTGGCTCGAACTCAAGCTGAAACGTTACGGTGCAGCGATTCACAGCCTTGAAGGTAT
Organism: Chlorobium sp.; assembly: GCA_028277225.1. Lineage (GTDB taxonomy): Bacteria > Bacteroidota > Chlorobiia > Chlorobiales > Chlorobiaceae > Prosthecochloris. The sequence goes on along the minus strand of JANQHB010000058.1, from coordinate 6,441 downwards.
AATGGGAGCCAACGGTAGCAATGATAAACTGCGGTTGACCCTCGGTGAACTCTATTTACAGTCCGGCAAACCTGCCAAAGCGCTGGAAATATTCAGGAAAATGATACAGGAGGACGCTTCATTTGCACTTGCATGGATAGCTCTTTTCGAAGTGTATATCGAACAGGGGGAAGAGCAGGCGTTTAAAAACGAGATAAGACATTTTTTTGCCGTTAACGATATTCCTCTGTCGAAGAAACACGAGATCATAAAACTGTTTATGTACAGGGCTGATAATGACGAGTCCTACAGGAGAGCGGTAGAAACGATGGTAAACCAGCTTGTTGCATCCCGGCCGGCTGATCCACGGTCATATGTTCTCAGGGGAATATCGCGAGGTGAACTTGAACAGTATGATTCGGCCAGGGAGGACTTCAGCACTGCGCTCGAGCTGGACAGCGGAAATCTTCCAGCCTGGGAGGAAACGGCTTCTTCCTTCATGGACCAGAAGCGCTATCTCGATGTCATCGATGCGGTTGCTCAGGCAAGGAAAACAGTCAGGGGCTCGTCACTGCGTCTCGAAGTTCTTGATGGCTATGCCCTCTACAGTACGGGAGAATATTTCAGGTCTGTCAAGGTCCTTGAACGCATCGATCATGAAAAGGAAAAGAAGCTCCCGCTATGGCTCCTTATTCAGGCCAATATCACTCGTGCAATGGCATATGACAAACTCGGGAAGCCGTTCAGGAGTATTCGTGCATACAGGGATGCCCTGGCAATCGATCCTGGTAATCCTCTTGTGTTGAATAATCTTGCCTATCTCTATGCCGAACGGGGAGAGAAGCTTGAGGAGGCGATGGGATATGCAAAAAAAGCTGTTGAAGCTGACCCTGATAATCCGGTATTTCTCGATACGTTAGGATGGCTTTACTATAAAACCGGTGATTACAGTAAAGCGCTTGAATATATCGAGAGGGCTCTGGAACATGATCCCGATGAAGCGGAGATTTATGAACATCTCGCAGAGATTTACCGTGTATCAGGCAATCCCGTCAAGGCAAAGGAATACCTGGAAAAGGCGGAGAGGTTGAGGGGGAATAGTGAACGGTGAACCGTGAATGGTAAGATGAATAGTTCTGAGTTCCTGGTTCTTAGTTCTTAGTGAAGATAGCTCATGGAGGCAAAAGGATGGCCTTAGTAGAGGCATAGTAGGGGCGGGTTTAAAACCCGCCCCTGCAGATTGTGAATAGCATCGGATGTTCGGTTCTTCTTCAAACAACTCAACAGCTATTAACTGTTTATCGCACCCTTTTTTGTTGGTTTCTGAATCGGAGTTCTCTTAGTCGTTTTCGAATTTTCTTGCTGCGAGATACTCGTACGTGGCGTAACGTTCTTCAACTTCCTGCTGAATTTCCTTGAAGTACGCTTTTGCCAGTTCAGGATGGCTTTTCTTGAGCATCCGGAAGCGGTTTTCCGTATTGAGAAACTCTTCGACAGGAATCTTCGGCTTTTTCGAGTCGAGAATCAAAGGATTTTTTCCTTCTTTTCTTCTTTCGGGGTTGTACCGGTAAAGCAGCCAGTGCCCTGAATCGACGGCAAGTTTTTGCTGCTGCATGCCGGTTGCCATGTTGATCCCATGTGCAATACAGTGTGAGTATGCAATGATGATCGACGGACCGTCATACGCTTCGGCTTCTATAAACGCTTTCAGCGTCTGTTCGTCCCTGGAGCCCATTGCGACGCTGGCTACGTAGGCGTTGCCATAGGTCATCGAAATCATGCCCAGATCTTTTTTGGTCATGGGCCTTCCTGCAGCGGCAAATTTCGCGACAGCAGCTTTTGGAGTTGCTTTCGATGCCTGACCACCGGTGTTCGAATAGACTTCGGTGTCGAGAACAATCAGGTTGACGTTCTGACCGCATGCGGTGATATGATCTACTCCGCTGTATCCAATATCGTATGCCCAGCCGTCGCCACCGATACCCCAGACGCTTTTTTTGGCAAGCATGTCAGCGATGGGGATGAGATTGTTCGCTTCGATCCGGTCAATGGATTGGAGTTTTTCCTTGAGCATATCTATTCTCTTTCGCTGCTCGAATATATCAGGCTCAGAATTCTGTTCTGCTTCGAGAATTTCTTTTGCCAGTGTCTCACCGATTTCTGAAGAAAGTGTCCTTACGAGTTCTTCAGCATATTCTTTCTGCTTGTTGATCGATATCCTGAACCCGAGCGCGAATTCTGCAGTGTCTTCGAAAAGCGAGTTGGACCAGGTTGGTCCACGGCCTTCGTCGTTGGTGCAGAAAGGGGTTGTCGGGAGGTTCCCGCCGTAAATCGATGAGCAGCCGGTAGCATTGCCGAGCACGAGGCGGTCACCGAAGAGCTGGCTCATGAGCTTGACGTACTGTGTTTCGCCGCAGCCCGCACAGGCGCCCGAGAACTCAAAGAGAGGACGCTGGAGCTGCTGCTCCTTGACCAGTTTGAGGTTGATTTTTGAGCGGTCGTATTCAGGAATACTGAGGAAATATTCCCAGTTTTCTCTTTCAGGTTTACGCAACGGCAATTGAAGCCCCATGTTAAGCGCATGCCTTTCGGGATTCTTTTTGTCTTTGCCCGGACAGATGTTGACACAAATTTCACAACCGGTACAGTCTTCTACAGAGACCTGGATTGTGTATTTCTGGCCGGCCCAGTTTTTTCCTTTGGCGTCAACATGCTTGAATGTTTCCGGTGCATTTTCGAGATGCTTGGGATCGTACGCCTTCGAACGGATTACCGAGTGAGGACACATCATCACGCACTTGCCGCACTGTATGCAGATATCCTCTTCCCATACAGGGACCTTTTCGGCAAGGTTACGTTTTTCGTATTTCGCTGTACTGACCGGAAATGTGCCGTCAACCGGCATCTGGCTGACCGGAACGGAATCTCCTTCACCCAGAATGATCGTTGCAAGCGTGTCGCAGACAAATTCCGGGGCATCACCCGATATCGGCGGGCGCATCTGAATGGTACTGTCAGCAGTGGTGCCGATGGTGACTTCGTGAAGGTTCGAAAGTGAGTTTTCGACAGCCTGGATATTCTGGTTGACGATGTCATCTCCTTTTTTGCCGTAGGTGTCGCGAATTGATTCTTTGATCTTTTCGATGGCCTCGTCGCGGGGCAGCACGCCGGAGATGGCAAAGAAGCATGCCTGCATAATGGTGTTGATGCGCTGGCCCATGTTGCTTTCTTCGGCAACTTTGTAGGCGTCGATGGTAAAGAGTTTCGCTTTTTTGTCGATCAGGTGCTGCTGAACCCGGTTTGGCAGGTTATCCCATACCTCATCAGCGCTGTAATGCGAGTTGATCAGCAGGGTACCGCCTTCATTGAGGTTCTTGACAAGGTCGTTGGAATCGAGGAAAATAAAATGGTGGCACCCGATAAACTGGGCCCGGGAGATCTTGTAGGTCGAGTGAATCGGGTTCGGTCCGAAACGCAGATGCGAAACGGTTATCTTACCGGCTTTTTTGGAGTCGTAATCAAAATAGCCCTGTGCGTAGTTATCGGTGTTTTCACCGATAATCTTGATGCTGTTTTGGTTGGCTCCCACCGTTCCGTCCGATCCAAGGCCATAGAACATGGCCCGGAAAACTTCGTCGGGTTCGATGCTGAACGATTCATCATAATCAAGACTGGTGTGAGAGACGTCATCATTGATGCCGATGGTGAAATGATTCTTCGGTTCATCCAGTGCAAGATTTTCGAAAATCGATTTTACCATCGCCGGAGTGAACTCTTTTGAAGAAAGTCCATAACGGCCGCCGACCACTTTCGGGCCATTGCATCGTTCGCTTTCGTGCAGGGCGTTGACTATGTCGAGGTAGAGCGGTTCACCGGCGCTTCCCGGTTCTTTCATGCGATCAAGGGCGGCGATTGCCTTGACGGTTGACGGAAGTGACTCCATGAAGCGTCTGGAATCAAAAGGCCTATACAGACGAACTTTGACCAGCCCGACCTTTTCACCCTGTTTGTTGAGATAGTTGACGGTTTCATATGCGGTTTCGGCACCCGAGCCCATCATGACAATGACGCGTTCCGCATCGGGAGCACCTTCATACTGGAAAGGCTTGTATTCACGACCGGTCAGTTCTTTGAAGCGTTCCATGTATTCTACAACAATATCCGGACACGCTTTGTAGTAAGGGTTGACCGTTTCACGCCCCTGGAAATAAACATCGGGGTTCTGAGAGGTTCCCCTGATGACAGGTTCATCGGGCGACATGCGGCGATTTCTGTGGGCAATGACCAGGTCGTCATCGATCATGCTTCTGATATCGTCGTCGGTGAGTACTTCTACCTTGGTGACTTCGTGTGACGTTCTGAAGCCGTCGAAGAAGTGGAGGAACGGTACCCTGGATTTCAATGTCGCTGCTTCAGCAATCAGACCGAGATCCATCGTTTCCTGCCCTGAACAGGATGCGAGCATGGCAAATCCCGTCCCACGGACCGACATGACATCGCCATGATCACCGAAGATGGAGAGCGCCTGACAGGCAAGAGAGCGGGCTGCAACGTGAATGGTGCAAGGAGTGAGCTCACCGGCAATTTTATACATTGTCGGAGGCATGAGCAGGAGGCCCTGTGCAGCGGTGAATGTTGTCGAAAGTGCGCCGGTCTGGACGGCCCCGTGTACTGCGGCTATGGCCCCGGCTTCATGCTGCATTTCATCAACCAGCGGGACACTTCCCCAGATATTCGGGATTCCCTTGGCTGCCCAGTCATCCGAATATTCTCCCATATTCGATGCCGGAGTGATAGGATATATTGAAATGACCTCGTTTGTGCGATAGGCAACATGCGCGAGCGCTTCGTTACCTTCCATTATCTTGTAAGCCCTCTTGGTTGTATCAGAAGAACCGCCAGTCTTTTCTCTGGCTGCGTTTACATCATCTGCGATGTCGGCGTTTGCAGAAGAAGCTACGTTCGTAGCTGCGCCATTACCTTCCAGTGATTTTAATATCTGACTCATTGTGCTCCAAAAAATACAAATTGACGTTTGCTTGATCGAGCTTCGCTACCATACATAATATACTATAATATGTACAGAAGTGGTCGGTTCAGGACGAAAGGCGTGCCGGCCATGCAGGAGGCCTACACTAAACCGTGTGCTCTTTTACGCTGTTAGAATCTCCTTTGCGTGTGGAGAAGATAGGAAAAACCGTATACATAAAATAATAAAATCACTTTTTGGCTTTCCGAGTTCCCTCGGGAGGTGTTAAGTTTTTCGGGTTTAATGAGCAATAAATTATTTTTTTCCAGGCTTTTGGCCGATTCGCGCCGTTCAGTTCAGAAAAAACGAGAGGATTGCTATGGATAATATCGTTTACGGCAGAAACACTGTGCTCGAACTGCTCTCTACCGATCCGGAAAAGATCGAAAAGATATATATGCAGTTCAATACCGGGCATTACAAGCTCAAGGAAATTCTGATCACTGCAAGACGATCACGGATACCGATCGGCAAAGCCCGTCTCGAGAAACTGGCTGAGATGTCCGGGACAACCAAACACCAGGGGGTTTGTGCACTCATTTCCACAATACGATACTATCAGCTCGAGGAGATACTCAAGGCGCCAAGGAACACGAATCCGCTGATTGTTATCCTGCCGGGACTCGATGATCCTCATAACATCGGTGCGGTTATAAGGACTGCCGAGGCGGTAGCCGCCGATGGTGTTGTGCTGGTCGAGGGCAAGGGTTCTCCTGTCAATGCTGCAGTTCATAAGGCTTCCGCAGGGGCAAGTTCGCACATGCGTCTCTGCAAGGTGAAGAGTCTTGTGAAATGTCTCGAGACGCTTCGTGAAAACGGCATGCAGGTTGTAGCTGCCGACATGCATGCCGAGAAAAACTATACCGATCTGGATTTCACAAAGCCTTCGGTCATCGTGATGGGAAAAGAGGGAGGCGGTATCGATTTCCGTATCAGCGAGGAGTGTGACCAGCTCCTTCGTATTCCAATGGCTGGCTGTGTCGAATCACTGAATGTCAGTGTTTCCGCGGGGGTTTTACTGTACGAAGCGATGCGTCAGAGATTACTATAGATTTTTTTATAGGTCTTATGGGACCTATAAGTCCTATACAAATTCTTCAACAGCAACGGCTGCTCATAACCTGCAGATTTTCCGGCACCTAAACAAATCAACAATTCAACGCGCAGCGAGACGCTGCGCTGTCTTTTGCCGGTGGCAAAAAAATAGTACCTTCATTTTCTATATGGCAATTTTCATTTACCCTAAATTGAGCGATTGTCGAGCCCTGTGAAATATTCGGTCTGATTTCACGGGGCAGGAGATGCAAGGCACAGGGAATGTCGCTGTAGTGTTCTACCGCAAGTTCCCTGTAACGAAGCAGATGTGGCCCTGTGAAATATCCGGTCCGATTTCACGGGGTCGGCAATCCCGAAGGGTTTCAATAAATGCGGCT
>JANQHB010000065.1 GCA_028277225.1 Chlorobium sp. | reverse complement strand
ATTCGTGATTCGTGATTCGTGATTCGTGATTCGTGATTCGTGATTCGTGATTCGTGATTCGTGATTCGTGATTCGTGATTCGTGATTCGTGATTAGGATGAAGATATTTTTTCCCCGTCATCCTCGGGCTTCTTCCGGGGCTCCATCTTCTTTCCGGCGTCCGTATGGATGCCGCATCAAGTGCGGCATGACTTTCCGGATATTGCGTTATCCCAATCAATTATCTTCCCTCCGGCGCACCGCGCCGCATCGCCCCCCTCGCCTTCTTAACCATTCACGATTTACGATTCACGATTCACAAACAAAAACGCCCGGTTTTGCCGGGCGTTTCTCGTTTGTACACTCTCCTCTACCAGCCGTATTCCAGGTAGACCCTGAAAGTAAAGACAATCATGAAGGCAAGCACGAGAATTCCGAACATGGTGAACAGCGGGCTTCTCTCTTCTCTCGATGCTTTTCTGTCTATGAACGGCACAAGAATCCAGACTATGGCACCGATGGTGAAGATGATGATGGCAAGCAGTTCTCCACCCTCAAATTTGAAATCCTTGAGAAGCTGGAACTGTGCCCAGAAATACCATTCCGGCTTGATACCGTCAGGAGCCGCTGAAAGCGGATCGGCCTTGACACCGATCTCCCACGGAAACACAACTGCAAGATAGATCAGAAGACCGAATCCCAGCAGCCAGGCAATACCGTCTTTTGCAATAAAGTCCGGGAAGAACTTTTCATACCCCTTGATCAGACCGGCCTCCTTGTAACCGATCGGAGAGGACGTGCCGAGAATCTGGACAAGCATGAGATGCGCTGTAAGGAACAGGAGAACAAGTCCGGGCAGCAGAACGACATGCATGGCAAACATGCGGGTAAGGGTTTCTGCGCCCACCTCTTCACTGCCGCGGAGAAGTTTGACGATGAAATCGCCGCCCGGAGCGACTTTAGGTACTTCGGTACCGATCTGTGTTGCAAAATAGGCAAGTTCGTTCCAGGGAAGCAGGTAGCCTGTAAAGCCGAAACCAAGTGTGAGGACAAGCAGCACAAAACCGGTGACCCACATAAGCTCCCTGGGCTTGCGGTAGGATTTCATGAAAAAGGTGCTGAACATGTGAATGAACGCCATAAGCACCATGAGGTTTGCCGACCATGCGTGTACCTGTCGAATAAGCCAGCCGTAAGGTATTTCGGTCTGAATGTAGACAAACCGGGCAAAAGCTTCCGCTTCTGTAGGACGATAATAGATTAGAAGCAGGAGACCGGTGATGACCTGTATCGAGAAGAAAAACAGGGTCAGACCACCGAAATAATACCAGTATGACAGGCGATGCTGAGGCACCTCTTTTTTCCCGAGGTATTCGAAAATCGGGTTCAGAAGAGAAAAACGCTCCTGAAACCAGTTTCCGACAACGCTTGTCTTGCTGTCTTTGAACGGATTCAATTCAGCGCGAACCTCTGCCGGTTTATACACCCCTTTTTGAGGAGGGGCTGATTTGGCGGGTACAGGTTTTGCCTTGCCCGATGCTCCGGTTTTGGCGGCAGGACTCTTCGGCGCACCTTTGGCCGCGGGCGGTTTGGGCTTTACTGCTGCAGACGGTTTTGATGCCGCTGCCTGCGGATTCTTGTGTTCTTCAGCCATAGTTCTTGAATTCAAGTAGGTTAATCATGCTTTTGAAATCACCAGATCGTCACCATCGACCCTTACCGCATAAGGTTCAAGCGGCAGTGGCTGCGGACCCGATATAATCTTGCCGTTGGACTCATATCGCGCACTGTGGCATGCACAGAAGATGAGATCTTCGTCAGCCTTCCACTGCACAAGACACCCAAGATGCGTGCAAACAGCGCTTACAGCAGAAAGTGTACCTCCATTGTTCACAACGATAACCTTGTCCTTGTTGAACTGGAAGATCTTGCCGCTGTCGGGCGGAACTTCCGACGCTTTACCGACAACGATTTCGTCCTTTTCCTTGACCTCTTTTTCGGCAGGAGGAATAATGTATTTCACAACCGGATAGAGCACTCCGGCCGCAACCACCGCACCGACACCGCCAACAGCCTTACCCAGAAAGTTGCGACGTTCGAAATCGATTCCCTTGAGAGACTCGTCCCGTAATTTTCCGCCATCATATGAAGCGGGCGATTTCCCGGAAGCACCTCCCTGAAGCGGATCCAACCTGCCAGGACTTTTGAAACTGCTGTTTTGAGCCATTAACCTACCTCCTCTTTATAAGATTCGGGAAACCTGAAAAATGATTTCATGAAATCCCTGTTTTAGCAAACGAACATTCTCCTGCTGTCTCAACAGATGCATTCGTCCCGGAGTCGTCTAACTGAAACTCCCTGCCATAATTCACGTTTCAGCAGATATGTCTATTGATACAAGAACGTTTCCTGGGCTGCCAGGCATATCGGACAAGCATCACTCTGAAGCGGTCCTGCTGCCCTGATACCGCAAACGAGGACGAATTTAATAATTTTCACGATTTAATCAAATTAACACAGGTCTTGAGAAAATTATACTTCTCATACATCTGTGAGGTAACTCCTTCACGCCATACCCTGCAACGAATAAAAAATCTGAGAAGCGGAGATTCCAGACGGCCGGGGCTTAGAAATTCCGAGATTCCCTGCATCCGTTCTTCCTCCGTTTCCTTTGTTTTCAGGAGAATACTGGATGTATAGCGAAGATAGAATGGGCCTGAATCAAGCACCTGCTTTTTGTCTATGGAAAGGCAAAAACCCTCACCGCAAAAAAACAGGACCCTGCCGTGAACCGGTGCAAAAAAACCGCGGCGCGAACCGGATGCCTTTATTTCAAAAGCCTCCTGAATATGAAGTTCTCCGGAAACGGTATCATGAAGCAGACAGATCGTAAGCGGCTTGTACTCTCTGTTTTTGAAGTTAATGACATAATACACAAGCGCGTAGTTGTCTGAAAACGCTCTGCCCCAGTACCATGTATCGATGTACTCGTGAACTGGCATGAGGCCGAGATTATGATCGTGATAACCCCGGCCACGAATATGAAGAGTCCTGCTTCTTTGTTTCAGCGTATCTTCTATTGTTATGGAGCCGGAAACATCGGCCTGCGGAAGAGCCAGCAGCCACTCATGACGCGGAACCTGTCCGTTATTGTTTTCATCGTTTTTCCTGTACGAAAAACGGTCACGGATCCCGAACACAAAATGCGCAGTGATTTTCTGGCGCCGTGCCGGAAAATCAAAGGCTATATCAAGGATATAGGCATTCTCCCGGGCATCGTAGTGAAAACGGTTCTGCTCGAAACGGACATCGATACTGTTCCCGGAACCCTCGAAAAGAGAAGAGCCTTCCCTGATAAAATTGACGGTCTCCTTCCCTTTTTCGTACAACTGAAAACTGAACCCCCCGTAATCGAGGGCTTTGGGAGGCACTGAACCGTTTTTTTTCCAGTTCAGATAGTGCTCCATGTAGTAGGGGGAAAAAGCAAAACCTGCAAACCAGATGCAGACCAACGACAGTTCCTGCTCATGGTCTTCGGAATCAAAATACCACCATTCGTAGGAGCCGGGCTCCTGGAGGTCGTGCCATATATCCCTCTGCAGATCTGTAGAAATATTCATGCCTGCACTGAGCGTTTCTGATTGTGGCAGAATATACAAAAACCTTTATTGCCTGCCTGATGACAATCTGGCAGCCCAGGGCTGTAAACCATTAATATATACAACAGCTTAGACAGGATTAACTGTAAAACAAGGAAATGCCTCAGGCATGTCTTGCATGTATGGTCATGTAAGCAGAAAACAGAAGAAGAAATGAAAACCATTCATCCCGACTGAAGGAGTCAAGCTGTATGTAGCAAGTTCAGTAAAGGCTTTGTGGACAGAGAGGGAATCGAACCCCCGACACAAGGATTTTCAGTCCTTTGCTCTACCAACTGAGCTATCTGTCCCTTGAACGTGACGACAAATATAAGGATAGGAACAAAAATTGCAAAAAAAATGTGACAAGGTATTGGGTATTGGGTATTGGGTATTGGGTATTGGGTATTGGGTATTGGGTATTGGGTATTGGGTATTGGGTATTGGGTATTGGGTATTGGGG
>JANQHB010000061.1 GCA_028277225.1 Chlorobium sp. | reverse complement strand
ACATCTGCTTCGTTACAGGGAACTTGCGGTAGAGCACTACAGCGGCATTCCCTGTGCCTTGCATCTGTGGCATGCTCGACAATCGCTCAATTTAGGTTTCAGTCACACCGGTCAAATCAAGAGCCTGCATGAATATGATCTGCTTATGAACAGATTACAGGCTTTGGTATAACCGGGATCGTTTGAGAACATCAGGCCTTCAGACTCTGACTGACCGCGTGCTTGAATTCCTTGGAAATTTTGAACGTGGGAACGTTTTTTGCTTCAACAGAGACTTTTTCCCCGGTTCTCGGATTTCTTGCAAGCCGCTGATTTTTGAAGCGGATATTAAATGACCCGAATCCCCTGATCTCTATTCGTTTGCCTGATTTCAGAGAATCAATGATGCTTTCAAAAAGGCAATCTACCACTGCTTCCGTTTCATGCTTTGTCAGCCCGGTTTTGTGTGAAATAATATTGACCAGATCAGCTTTTGTCGTTGTGTTTGCCATAGCGCGTAAGTTCTAGGTGTGAATAACGTTACCAACAATTATTGTAACCACATTCGTACCGCAACAATTCCAATGAAGACAGCAAAAATTTTTCTGAGCATGTCGTTTGTCAGCGATGTTGCGATTTTTGCACCCAGAAATGCTCCGGCAAAAAGGCCGACAGCGATAAGAATTCCGAAAAGAATGTGCTCTGTCGACAGTTTTCCCGCCCTGTAATATTCAAGCACACCGAGAATGCCGACAGGAAGCAGGAGCGCTACGAGAGACGTGGCATTGGCAGTATGCTGGGTGAATCCCATGAGGAGCACGAGAACCGGAACGATAATGAGTCCTCCCCCGATCCCGAACATTCCCGATAGGACACCTGCCAATAGCCCTGTCAGTAACATAAGGATGAATTGCATGATCAATATATCTCCAGGTAAAACGTTAACCTGCCGCAAGGCGCCTTTTTTTCAGTTCTTAGTTCTCAGTTCTTGGTTCTTAGTTATTTCCGCTGTTTGTCTACTGAAGTACGTAGCGCACTAATGACCCTTGCTGTCTCATTTGCATTATCGCTCAGTTTTTTAAACGTTGTTTGATCAATATATCCAACATCAAGAGCGACATATAGTTGAGATTGAACTTCAGCGCATGATGCCCTTGAAACCACAAGAAATTGATGAAATTCATTCATGGAACCCCTGCCGAATCCTTCAGCGATATTTGACATTATTGAAACTGATGCACGGCGGATCTGATCACGTAAACTGTAGTCTTTGGAAAATGCACCAATATTTGTAACAGCATAGATAGCCTGAGTAAGTTCACGAGCCTTCTGCCAAGCCACTAAGTCCTCAAACTTCTGAATCTTACTCATGTTAACTCATCTTGACACTAAGAACCAAGAACCAAGAACCAAGAACCAAGAACCAAGAACCAAGAACCAAGAACTCCTTGCTCTACAACGCCGTTGCCGCCCCTTCGCCGGCTTCGATAATTGCGTCTATCTCCTTGCTGTTCAGGATTTCTTTTTCTATAAGAGCTTCTGCAAGGGCATCGAGGAGGTTCTTTTTTTCCTGAAGGATGCGTTTGGCGTTTTCCATGCATTCCATCACGATGTTACGCACTTCCACATCGATCTGCAGAGCAGTTTCCTCACTGTATTCCCGGACATGAGAATAATCCTTGCCCAGGAACACCTCCTTGTGGCCGTCACCGTAGTTGATCGGTCCGAGTTTTTCGCTCATCCCCCAGTTCCTGACCATTTTACGAGCGATCTCGGTAGCCCGCTGGATGTCATTTTCAGCGCCGGTGCTGGTTTTGTTGAAGATAAGTTTCTCGGCCGCTCTGCCTCCCAGGGCGTAGGTGATCATGGCGATGAGGTTTTCGCGGTCCTGGGTATAGCGGTCTTCCTCGGGAAGGTAGGCTGTCAGGCCGAGTGACCGTCCCCGGGGGATAATGGTGACCTTGTGAATGGGATCGGAACCCTCGGTGAATTTTGCAACCAGAACATGCCCGGATTCATGGTATGCCGTGATTCTTTTCTGTTCATCCGAGATATACATGCTCCGCCGTTCGGGACCCATGAGTATTTTATCCCTTGCTTCATCGAAATTGGCTCTGGAGATATCCTTTCGTCCTTCCCTGGAAGCAAGGAGGGCCGCTTCGTTGATAAGGTTTGCCAGATCGGCACCTGAAAATCCCGGGGTGCTCTGTGCTACTTTTTCCAGGTCTACATCCGGGGCGAGAGGCGTTTTACGGGCATGGATTTTCAGAATGGCAACTCTTCCGCGGATATCTGGTTTATCAATCGTGATCTGCCGGTCGAACCTGCCGGGCCTCAGGAGTGCCGTATCCAGAACGTCGGGACGGTTTGTCGCGGCGATGAGAATGACGTTATCCTTTGTCGTAAAACCGTCCATTTCCACAAGAAGCTGGTTGAGGGTCTGTTCGCGCTCGTCATGTCCTCCTCCGAGACCAGCGCCCCTGCTGCGTCCAACAGCGTCGATTTCGTCTATAAAAACAATGCATGGTGCGTTTTTCTTTGCTGTTTCGAACAGGTCGCGTACTCTGGCGGCACCGACGCCCACGAACATTTCAACAAAGTCTGCACCCGAAATTGAAAAAAACGGCACCTTTGCTTCACCGGCAATGGCCTTGGCAAGGAGCGTTTTTCCTGTTCCCGGAGGCCCGAGAAGAAGGACACCCTTGGGTATTTTGCCGCCGATCTGTTCATAGCGTTCCGGCTGCATGAGAAAATCAACCGTTTCTTTCAGTTCCTCGACGGCTTCATCGACACCGGCGACATCTTCAAACGTGATTTTTACATCGAAATCGCTCATCAGCTTGGCCCTGCTTTTGCCGAAGGCAAAGATGTTTTTCTGCATGCCCCCGTTTTGCATGGACATGCGCCGGAAAATGAAAAAGTAGATGGCTGCGAATATAAGCCAGGGGGCAAACAGGATGAGGAAGTTGTTGAAATCGTTCGAACTTTCGATGACTTTGACTTCTATACCTTTTTCTGCAAGAATGTCTGCCTGTTCAACGGTGAAATCCGGTATCCGGGTGACAAACTTGTCAACCATCGCCGTGGAACCGTCCACGAGCTGTATCGTAAGGAGGGTTTTCAGGACACCCTTGAGGAGGGCCGATCTGTCACCTGCGGTTTCTACCGTGATCGAAACGATCTGATCCTGGGCCAGAACTTTCCTGTATTCGTTATAGGTGACTTCCTTCGTGTTATCCTGGGTGAAAAATCGCTGGAACACAAAGATGAATGCCAGGAAGATCATGATGTAGATCAGGATCTTTGGAAACCGTTCTTTCGGGGCTTCACCGCTGTCGCCCCCGCCGAACCATCCGCCTGAATCGGAATCCTGGCCTTTAACAGGTTTGAATTTGTCGGGTGTTTGTCGTTTTCTGCCTTCTTTCTCGGCCATACAGGATAGTATTCAATTGGTGTAATAAGGTAACGCTCGATGTTAAAAGTAATTAAAAGATAACTTTAGAGGAGCGCAAAAAGTTTATGATTGTTGTGGTATTTTGGACGGCGCAGAGCGTCAGGTAAGTAGGTAATGGGGAATAGGTAACAGGAAGAATAGTTCTCAGTTCTTGGTTCTTAGTTCTGAGTGGAAAGAATGTAGGGGCGACCCTTGCGGTTGCCCGTGATGTGTCAGGCAGGAAGGAGCGTAAGTCGTGAATGGTGATTCACTATCCCGCATTTGTTGAAACGCTTGATTTAGGTTAAATTCATTGCCTTTATATACCCGAAAAAATGCTCTGGCAGCTTGTCGTTTCCGGGCAATGGAACATACAGTTCATAACTGGCTTTTTCGGGACGTTTTCAGTCAAAAGCTTCTAGTTGAACGTTATTAATTATGCAGACAACTCAGGTTCAGCGGGTAAGAACGAGGTTTGCCCCTTCACCTACGGGGTATCTTCATGTTGGAGGATTACGTACCGCCCTCTACAACTATATCTTTGCGAAGAAAATGAATGGTGACTTCATCGTGAGGATCGAAGATACCGATCAGGCACGTAAAGTCGAAGGCGCTGACAAAAACCTGTTGCAAACGCTTGAAATGACCGGGATCGTTCCGGATGAAAGTTTTCTGCATGGAGGTAATTTCGGCCCCTATGTCCAGTCTGAAAGGCTTGATATCTATACAAACTATTGTAAGCAGCTGCTGGATCAAAAGCAGGCCTATTACTGTTTTTCAACAGCCGGGGAGCTTGAGGAAAACCGGAAACTGCAGATGAAGCAGGGGCTTCAGCCGAAATATAACCGGAAATGGCTGCCCGAAAACATGGGTGGTTCGATGCCTGAAAGCGAAATAAAGAAAAAGCTTGATGAAGGTGACCCATACGTGGTTCGCATGAGAGTGCCTGATTACATTTCCATCATGTTCGACGACCTGGTGCGGGGTCCGGTCGAGTTTGATTCTGCGACTGTTGACGATCAGGTCCTGATGAAGTCGGATGGATTTCCGACCTATCACTTTGCGAGTGTGATCGATGATCATCTTATGGAGATCACTCATGTGATCAGGGGAGAGGAGTGGCTTTCATCCATGCCGAAACATCTTCTGCTCTACGAATTTTTCGGCTGGGAACCGCCAAAGACGGCTCATCTGCCGTTGCTGCTCAATCCTGACCGCTCGAAGCTCAGTAAACGGCAGGGTGATGTCGCTGTTGAAGATTTTTTCAGGAAGGGTTACAGTCCCGAGGCTATCCTGAACTTTGTCGCTCTTCTGGGATGGAACGAGGGTGAAGGCTCGGAAAGGGAAGTGTATGACCTGAAAGACCTCGTAAAGACCTTCAGCCTCGAAAGGGTCGGCAAGGCAGGAGCGGTTTTCAATATCGACAAGCTTGGATGGTTGGAAAAACAGTATATCAAGGAGCGTCCCCTCGAAGCGATCATCGAAACGATCAGGCCTGTACTTGAAGCCGAACTCGAAAAAAGCCCTACAGAAATGGATGTCGATCGCATACAGGGCGACGACTATCTCGGCAAGGTTATCGAACTGATGAGAGAGCGGGTCGATTTTGAGCATGAAGTCGTAACGTTTTCCACCTATTTTTTCTTCGATCCGGTGGAATACGAGGAAAAAGCGGTGGCGAAGCGATGGAAGGAAGATACCAATGACATTCTTCTCGAATTTATCGATCTTCTCGAGGCTACTGACGATTTCAGCGCTGAAAATCTTGAAACCCTGCTCAAGGAATTTGTAGGGCCAAAAGGAAAAAAACCGGCCTTTCTCATCCATCCCTTGAGAATTCTGACATCCGGTGTCGGATTCGGTCCCAGTCTTTACCATATGCTCGAAGTGTTTGGCA
Organism: Chlorobium sp.; assembly: GCA_028277225.1. Classification (GTDB taxonomy): domain Bacteria; phylum Bacteroidota; class Chlorobiia; order Chlorobiales; family Chlorobiaceae; genus Prosthecochloris. The sequence continues at coordinate 488 of JANQHB010000061.1, read as the reverse complement.
AGGAAACCGTTGTTCGGCGCCTGAAAAAAGGCGTGGAAAAAGTAAAAGCCCCCGGCTCAGGCCCGGACGATCCCGGCACCAGAACGATAGTGATCAGGGATTAAGGAAGTTCTGAGTACTGAGTGCTGAGCAATGAGTAGGGGCAGGCCCCCGTGCCTGCCCGTGGGGAGTTGGGAGTAGCTCACTTCGTTTCGCCGGAGTAAGGGAAGTAAATTGTAGGGGCGGGTTTCAAACCCGCCCGTACGAGGTCGTTGATGGCTGAAACTTATAGGTCATATAGGACCCATAGGACCTATAAAATGCCTTTCAATGTATCCGCATTGCAACAGTTCAACAACTCAACATCTCAACAATTGTCTTTCCTGTTGCTTCGTTCATCCGAAAAACTATCTTGCCCCAATACCCAATACCCAATACCCAATACCCAATACCCAATACCCAATACCCAATACCCAATACCCAATACCCAATACCCAATACCCAATACC
>JANQHB010000048.1 GCA_028277225.1 Chlorobium sp. | reverse complement strand
CCAACACTCAAGGCAGGAGCCGTATGCGGTAGTTCCGCACGTACGGATCTGTACGGGGGGCATCGGGTAACTGATGTTCCTACCGTGACTTATTAGGTTGAAAAGTGGGGCGGGTTTCGATATATTGAAAACAGGAAAACCGGTTATCGAGAAGGGGGTTATCGTTCGGGACGACGGAGACAGAAAAGAGTTTCTTCGTCGCATGGGTGAACTGGCTCAAGGGACGGGTACCAACATCTACGCGTTCGCACTCATGACAAACACGCCCATATTCTGCTGAAAAGCGGAGAACAGGGTTTATCGACGTTCATGCGCCGTTTGTTTTCCGGGTATGCTCAATATTTCAATCGCCGGCATCGACAAGTGGGCCATCTCTTTCAGAACGGATACAAATCTATCATCGGTGAAGAAGAAGCGTATTTCGAAACCGGCCGATATCTACGGCTTGTCGCTTGCTGAAACGGCAAGGCGGTTGTGGGTGGCAACAGGTGCTGTAAGCCATATGGTTCGTTGAATTTGGAGCTTTTGTTGCTATTCAACGACGAAATCCGAAATCCGGAGACTCCTGAGGTGTTGTGACACCGAATGAGCGAGGTTTTGTGATGAGTATTTTAAGCTACTACACAACGTCCCGGAATTACGAAAAACCACCACCTTCGTGTACTGGCCGAAAGGTTGTCTCTCCGGTGGTTTACCATGAAAATGCCTCTGTGTCGCGGGCTTTATTTATATTTGATCTTTATTCAGTTAAAAATGCCGTTGTGGTTCGGGAGATCGGGGCGGAACTACGTAGTACCGGGAGGCAAGCATGTCTCAAGATGCAATAATAACCACTGCCGAAGAGCTTTTCGGAGACGTTTTCAACCCTGTCAGGCTGCAGAATTGCAGGGAAGGTTTCGAAACACACTGGCAGCCGCCGAAGGAGATCGGGAGCGGGTTTATATCCATGATCAAGCTCCGGCCCGGTCTTGTTCTCGGAATGGCGAGTTATCGGTTGACAAGGGATATCGTATGCAGTTTCGAACAGCAGTGGCCTTTTGTCACTATCGGGTTCAATCCCTCGCGCGGTTGTTATACTGTCGATGCCGAACAGGGCCGGGAGATGATCTCGTTCAGGCAGGGGGAGAGTGGTATGTTCTATTACCCGGAGTGGCAGGGTATGGCGAGTATTCAGCCCGGAATTCACACCAATGTAAACGTTCACATAGAACCCTCGTTGCTGGATGCCTATATGGCGGGTCAACAGGACCGCTTCCTGAACGGTATGCAGGATATTTTCGATGGAACTGCCGATCAATGTATCTATCAGGTGTCAATCATTCCGGCTGTTGCCGATATGATCATCGATCAGGTAATGAATTGTCCGTACAATGGGCCGTTGAGACGGCTCTATTTCGAAGGCAAGGCCCTTGAACTGGTTACCTGCAGCATAGCTTCGTATGCTGTACCGGAAGCCGTTCCGAAAAAAAACGTCGTCGTCCGGCAAGGCAACATGGAGCGGGTTCGGCACGCAAGAGAAATGATCGGACAGAATTTTCAGGATCCCCCCAAATTGCTCGATCTGGCCAGGGCTGTCGGCATCTCGCATTCCAGGCTGAATTTCTACTTCCAGGAAATGTACGGTACGACCATTTTCGGTTACATCCGTGAACTGCGTTTGCGTCACGCTAGGTCTCTGCTGGACGAAGGATGCATGAATATTACGGAAGTGGCTTATGAGGCCGGCTATTCGAGTCCCAGTCATTTTGCCAAATCTTTCAAGGATTGTTACGGCGTCGTGCCCGGTAAATACCTGAGGACAGTATCTCGGTGATAAAGGACAAAGCTGCCGGGAAGTTTCCATTTTTTGTCAGAAAAATATCATGAAATGTTAGCGGATCGCACCGACGATCGGTAGACTTGTTGAAGTTGTATTTCAAAACGTAATCAGTATGTGTTATGCGTTACAAGTCGAGGTGCGAAGTATCGGGGAGAAACATATTTTCCGTCATCCTGTGTGCGGCGGGATTGCTTTCGGTGTTGTTTGCCGCTCCCGTTTTTGCTGAAGAGAAAGAGCTGGAACAGAGCGTCGTCCGGGAGGATCGGTCTTATGCTGCATTCGAAGCACAGGAAATGATCGTTACAGCCCAGAAACAGGAGGAAGAGCTTAAAGACGT
>JANQHB010000046.1 GCA_028277225.1 Chlorobium sp. | reverse complement strand
CCTTACCGGAAGACCTTGGATCCACCGATACCCGCTCACGAAGAAACTTGATGATCCTCTTCGCTCCAGACTTGTCCAGTTTAGCAAGCTCTTTTTCTGCAGAAGCCGTAAACTCAATCTTCCAGGTCAAGACGGTGCTCCACTTCGTCTAGACTGGATACAGATTCCTCACCGCGCCTCACGCGCTCAAGAACCTGTTCAGCCAGGTAGATATCTTCAAGATCATCGAGGTGCTCCATGATGGCCTCACGTATGTAATAAGTCTTGCTTCGGCCTGTCTTTTTTGCCAGGATTTCAAGCCGTTGACCAACACTTTTCGGAATCCGAAGTCCGATCATCTGGTCTGCTTTTTCTTTTTCCATGTCCCTTTGCATTACATGTTATTCAATGCAATACATGTTATACAAAAACAACGGTATCACCAAAATCAATCCCTATCAAAGGATGGTTCGATTTCAAGGGCTCCTGGCCGGAATGAAAACGGGTTTCTGATTTTATCCATGATAATCGATTGATGATCCTGAAAACGGTCAACAAAAACGCAAAAGCTACGTCCCTGTAAATAGATAGCGTCAGCCACAAACATGATTCCCTTTAATCGCATGATATCACGTCCTCATATTCACTATGAGAGCAATATATATTAGCTTTAAACACAATAAAGCGCGGTGACACCGTGGTTTCCTGCCTCCATCTATTTGGACGTGAGTGACAGAGCAAAAAGCAAAATAATGCCTGGACTTTTATCCTTATTAAACGACGTCCCCTAGTCCGCAAAAATTTTTCCCCCGTCACTGTCGCTCACTGCCAGAAACGTCTTAGCCCCTCCCTTGTCGTGGCTTTTTCTGGCATGGCGCTGCAAAAACTCATTCAAAGCTGCATCACCACAATCAAAAGCAATCCGGTCATGGTGTTTTGCAATCGGCTCTTCATGCCATGCAGGAAGCATCATCGTTTTTTCGGCAAAGCAAACGCCGCAGCCGAGAGTCTTGCATTGGGAGCAGGCGGCTCCTCCAGAAGCTTCAACACATGCAGACTATCCCGCTCGGTAAGCTCCAGCCGCTCGTGCTGTTCAATCACCTGCCGTGCCGCCGAAACAACTTTACTGATAACGAAATCAGTCAAATGGGTATGCTCCAATGCAGCAGCCCGCATCAGGATTGACTTATCTTCAGCAGCAATGCGCAGAGACAATCGTTCATTATGTTCAACTGGAGCCTGAGGCATCAAATATCTTCCGTTTTGTATCTGTTAAAATCATAACATGGTTACCATGGTAATATACAACCCCGCACAAAACGTACAACTTCAATACACACAAAACCACTATCTATAGGAGTGTGAAAATTTTCTGGCGGAATATAGACCGAAGACATCCTTTCATAGAGGACAATTTTGATATTAATTGTCCTTTTGAAAAGGACAACATATACTCCCCCCCAAAAACACCATTACGTGCGGCCCGCAACCTTGACCATACCGAATCCCTGTGCGTTATGGGCGCCGAATCCGCATGCATAACCTACCTTCATGAGGGTTAATGGGGCGCGGAGCCTGAACGGTGTGAACGATCCGCGAACATTCGTCTCGTCCGGCTCCCCTTCCTTCAACGTGATAAGTTTGGAAATTTTTCCCTCCTTTCGAGCCATATACTCTTCATCTTCCTCAAAATGCAACTCGGGCTTAGATGCATCAAACGCCGTTCCATACAGCGCTTCATATTTCCTCAATAGATTGTCCAGCAAGGCTCCCTCAAATTCCTCATCTCCCGGCATCAGATACGTCAGGTGCTTATTACCTTCCCGCTTTTTAGAGCACACCAGAGGAGATAACATCACAAACGGCATATCCTCGCCTAATTCCGGCGGATCGAGCTTCTTGACCGTCTCCACCCTGAAACGCTGACGCCCTATCTGAACGATCGGCTGGTGAAGCAGCCCGATAACCAGATGCTCTACAAACTCGTTTTTACCGGATGAAATTAAAAGCGACACACTCCGTGCATCAGTCGTCATTGTCCCGTCTCCGTTCATCTTCCAGCGCCGATATCCAGTCGGGATCAAAGGAGAAAAAGTAAACAGCTTGAAAGACCTCCCGTCCAAACGATACCCCTGCTCATGCAGCCGCTTTGCATACTCGCTGGAGCTGTTCGAAACGATGTTGTAGATAAGTGAGGATATCAGGTGATTCACATTCACCGGCAGGGTGAGAAAGCGGGAGCGGTGTGACAGTTGGAGAGCGATGCGCATCTGTATGATTTGAATTTTTCATCCATTTTCTATCATGAGCTTATATCTCTTCTTTGGCAAATCGTTTGATAGGATAGCAGGAAAAAGAGTAATTCTCTGCTAAGTGCAACGACATGATAGAGATTAGTTTTTCCGTCCTCATCTTCGAGGCTAAAACTAAAAAATCGTTCCATTTTCTCAGTTTCCTTCAACAAATTCAACCCCTATCATGCAATCCTTTCCTGGATTAGCCTTTGCCATTTTTAGTGCCACATATGCTTCCCTTGGCGTTTTACCAAAGCCAATGCAACATGTTCTTCCACCTGACACCAGATTAAATGTATACCGCAATTCTTCCAAAGCCTCAACATGATATTTGCCTTGGAAAAAAAGATCATCACCGGAACAAAATATGATTTTTCCATGGAGGGGGGCTTCCTTAACCTTCTTAGAAACTTTTTTCATGGCATTGTCTATTTCATTACTGAACTTTCTAAACGATTCATTATTAACATCTAATTGAAATAGTCTTTCTAGCTCTCTACCGGTATCATCACCATCAAGACCGAAATAATATTTCAAACCACTTTGACCATTGATCTTACATTTTTGGCGTTCAGGTTTGATTGTTGTCGATAATGGCTTAATTAACCCATCATCAAACAGAATTCGAAAGTAATCTGAAGTAGAGAATAGAAGCTCAGTACTAAGTCGAGCTTTAATGCGTCCTAATTCAAATGAAATTTGTTCATGCGTTGCATCGTTACGCAGTCGACGAAGAAGTTGTGAAACATCTTCAATAAGCTTTGGCTCATAATCAGGAGCCGTTTCAAAAAGCCGAGAACAAATTTGATTCAGCATTTGATAAAGACGATCGTCACTTTTCTTTGTCTGCGTTAAAGTCCCTGTAAACAGTTCATTTTGTACACCGCGGACGAGGTCCTCAAATGCTCGTCCCACATAACGTACTGCGCCACCTAAAGCCGCGCCGTCTAATGTCCTTTCTCCATGAAACCAAGAATTTATAGCATTCTCAATATCACCTTTGAATCCATTTTTTTTAGCTGAGTCGATTCCACAAATCTTCGTAAATGTTTGGGATGTTTCTTTAACTTTTATTTTGAAACGACGCACTTCTGTTAACCATGCTTGTGCTAAGGCATCGAGCCCTAAAGGATCAGGTAACTCAGTATAAGCTGATCGAAGTTCATCGTGACTTAGAAAACCTCTTTTCCCTTCTGTATCAAGAATGAATTGTTTTTGAACCCCTAAAATGAAAGCAATGTTTGATAAGACACTCTTATATAGAGAACTTCCATTTGTTAAATCAACATAGATATCCTCCTCAGGATCAAGCAAACATAAAAATCTTTCCACATGACGAGCAATAAGGCTAAGCTGCTCATCATTTCCAGTGTAAAGATCAACTGTGCAAGGGCAGAAAATACCGAAACTAAGCCCATTATCCTTTAGGTGATTTTTCCACTCAGTATGACTTGAGAGATGTTGCTCAGATTCTGGTGAATGAATTACACATATATCTTGGAGACCTAAACCACCTTTTTCACGATCACGAAAATGGGCTGCAAGTATTGCATTTGCAAAGGTTTGTTCGTTAACATTGCCAACTAAAAAAAGTGAAGACATGTATGATATAATTGCTTTGAAGTCAGTGATGGCTGGTGATAAATAAAGATTGCTTATACGCTTTTAAAAAAAGCATTAGTAAAAAGTAAATTAAACTTTTTGTATCAGCTAGCACTTCTTACCGCTTCTCCAATGATTTCAAGATGATAGATCATCCAAATCTGTAACAGTTCATCATGATCAAAAGCTTTTCGGCCTTTACTTGCATACTTTTCGATATGGGATATGGCATCAAGAATATCCTGAATTCTTTCACGGTCATCTCTCATAGGCATACCGCATCCTGGAAAACCTGCTGGCGGAAACGAGGCTTCAATCCCTGATCACTAACAACGTCAACGTTGCACTGAAGCAACGCTTCCAGTTCATAGAGAAGCGCTGCATGATCAAACAATGTGCGTCCTGACTCAAATGTAACGAGGAAATCCACATCACTTGTCTCCCTCTCTTCACCTCTTGCAACAGAGCCGAAAACCCTCACATTCCGCGCGCCATGCTTTGCGGCAATGTCACGTATCACCTGTTTCTTTTCGTTCAATACCTTGATATTCATAGCTATAAAAAAATCAGTTGCCGCAGATTGAGAAGGTCAACCTCTTTTTCAAGCAGTTCCTGTAACTCGAACCGGCAGTCGCTTTTGGCAAGCGGCGGATTGCCGGTCCTGCTGTTGTGCGGCAGAACTTTTGCATATAAAATATACGGATATCGTCGTGACCGGAAAAATCCTGACGATCTGCTGATCGTAAGGAGGGAGGCTCACAAGTATTGCAACTAATCCGGCACTCAGAACAAACCTTTTTTACGGTACTGCTTGACCGATCAGGGATTGCAGTTCACCAGCGAAGGCCACTCCCGGACGTCGCTACGCCTGCCCTACGACTGCCGAATGATAACTCTATGGTATTTGGTTCAGAATGGGGCTTCGTTATGGGGAATTTTGAGGTATAAAGACTATGTTATTGGTAATAAATCTCCCTCAATAAAATCAACATTATGAATACAGTTCTTTTAGATAAGGCGCTCGAACTCCCGCCAAATGAAAGAGTGGCATTTGCCGAACTCATTCTCGCAAGTATTGACTATGAAGAAGAGGAAGTTCGGCAGTTATGGATCAAGGAAGTAAAAGAACGCATGAATGCCGTTGCAGAGGGAAAAGCAGATTTACTCGATTTTGAGGCGTTATACCATGAAGGCTAGCATTCATGAATTTGCAGCAAAGGAATTAGACGAGGCCATCGAATGGTATGATCTTCAATCAAAACAAGAAACATCCAAACTGGTTTCTGACGGAATCAAACAGCATCTTCAAGGCCTACATCCCCAAGTTTCCTTATAAGATTCTTTTTACAGCACATAATGATGAAATCGTGATCTGGGCCATAGTCCACATGCACAGGAAACCCAGATTCTGGCAGTCGAGAATACAGGAATAAGAGCACCTCTATAAATCGTCGCGAGTCCCGATAGAATCGGGATACAAGGCGAACAAAGCGCATATTCAGTCAATATCGTGATCGCGACGGGCGCTACCTGGTTCTGAACTTTTCCGGACATCCGGTTTTACCGGGTCAGCAGAAAAAAATACGCAACATTATGGGATGGCCAATGCTCGATGTGATTGACGTTCCCATTGGCACTGTGAGCGAAAATGAGCGCTTCCTGAGAGTTGCTATTGAAAAAGTCGACAGTATCGATCTTCTGCCGGAAGAATGGCAGACCGTTCCGATTGTTGTCATCCCTGCAGGTTATTCATATCTCTGGTCACCAATCATAGCCGAGCTACATGGAAGACTTGGCCATTTCCCTGATGTTGTGCGCATTCGTCCGGTCAAGGGTGAACGGGAAAAATTTGAAGTCGCCGAAATCCTCGATTTGCGCGACATCCGCCATCAGGCAAGAACAAAACGGTAGTTACGCTGAACCGGCCCACATCCCCGTTGCAAACACAAACGAAACACCGTCCTGCCATCGCCCCTTATTATACCTGTAAACTTGGGGACGTTGTGTAGCAGCTTAAGTAAACAGCAAAAACCAAGGGGGTACTTCAATAGCGATAAAAGTCCAAATATTTCACCCATGGGAAAAGGAGAACATTAAAAAACCCTTCTACCTGGCTGCTTCGGTTGATCAGAGATTGCAGTTCACCAGCGCAGTCTTCATCCGGGTGACGACCCGGCTGCGCTCACAGAATTGAGGGTTGGCAGGAGCGTTCTTTCAAGACATTTTGGATGGATCGGGCAGACTCGGGGCCTGCCCCTGCGGGATAGAGGAGCTTCAGGGAAGCTGAGACAGGATTTCAGGATGCAGTGGATGGAGAAGGGAACGCTTACAGGCTCGGAAAATTGCTGTATCTCAGGAAATACTCCACGGATCGACTATATCGATCGAACATCCAATGAAGTCGGAGATATTCCTTGTCACCAGAGCCAGGTTGTGCACGTCCGCCGTTGCGGCGATAAGCGCGTCGATAACCGAAAGGGGCTGACCGTTTTTTTCAGCCCTGCCAAGCATGCCGCCCCACCTCAGCGCAATATCATCGGTAACAGGAAGAACTCTTTCTGCAAAGCGGACTTCCAGATCTTCTTTCAGCCATGCCGTCAGCTGTGACTTCTTTTTGCCGACAGAGAGTTTCGAGATCCCTTTCTGGATTTCGCCAAGGGTCAGAACGCTCAGATAAAGATCGAACTCGTTTCGAGCCTCGACCCACTGTACCACGCCATCATCCGGAACCAGACGCACAAGCTCGGAAAGAACACAGGTATCGAGGAGAAAACTCATAGATCAACCTCCCGTCCGGCATCCTTTCTTCTTTCCAGATCCAACGTGGTCCCATGCAGTGGAGACCGACGAAAAAACTCCGTGAGCGACTCCTGTTTTTTCATCAGGTTACAGTAATCCTTCATCGACAGCAGCACAGCCTCGGGCTTACCATGTCTCGTAATGGTTTGCGGCCCTTTTTCCTGCGCATTCCGGACAAGATCGCTGAAATGGTTTTTCGCTTTCTGTATCTGCCAGTTTTCCATATCATACGTCCCTCTTCAAATTCTATCCATTATAGACAGAAATATACCGCTTTTCATGACATTCCGAAACGGAAGAACAAGGACAAGGGGACGTTAAAAACCCCTTCTACCTGGCTGCTTCGGCTGATCAGGGATTGCAGTCCACCAGCGCAGTCTTCATCCGGGTGGTGACCCGGCTGCGCTTACCGGGTTGGCATGGGCGTTCTTTCACGACATGCTGTTGGCCGGATCGGGCAGGCACGGAGGCCTGCCCCTACTGCTTTACGGCGGCACCTTGAGATTGCCGGAATGGATGGCCCAGGGTCAAAAGACCTGGAAAAAGCCTATATTGGATTGTAAACGAACAGAGCAAACAGATATTGTTCCAGAAGAAAAATCGACGGAAAGACACATATGACAAACAGGCTGCTGCTGGCACTCAAAGAAATTGTTGACTGGCTCGAGAAGCAGCAGATTCCATACATGATTTTTGGAGGGATCGCAAACACTCTTTACGGCAATCCGCGGCAAACGTTCGATATCGACATAAAAATTTCGATTCCTTCCAAAAAGGAGAAAACGGATTTTATTGAACAGTTACGGAGCATTGCTGTTCTCCTCCCTGCTGATCCAATGCAATTTATCACCGAAACGAGCGTTCTTCCGGTAACGCTGCATGATGTCCGTATCGACTTTGTTTTTGCACAACTGCCTTTCGAGGAACAGGCAATCGAAAGAAGCCGGAGCGAACTGTTTTTTCCCGTTCCAATGAAGGTGTGCACGGTAGAGGACTTCATTCTGCAGAAAGCGGTTTCAACCCGCAAGAAAGACTGGGACGATATCGAAACCGTTATCGACCTCCAGAAAAATGCCTTGGATTGGCCCTATCTGCTTGAACACTGTCGTGAATTATCCGACTTCCTGAACGATTCCACTATCGTGACGAGAAGTTCAAAACATGCGATGAAAAACGAAAAAAAGAACATTCATGCGTTGAGGGAAAGGATGAGCCGTTTCAATAACTGGGAACGAACCTACATTAAAAACCTTTCCCGGGAGGAACGTTTCAGACAGTTTGCTGAATTGTTCGAGCTCGGCATATCAAGTGACAGGACAACGATTGAAAACGCTCATCGCGAACACCTCGAACAGCTTTCCCGATTAGCAAGAACAAAACGGCAGTTACACTGAACCGGCCCATATCCCCGTTTCAAACACAAAGGATTCCCCGTCCTGCCGCCGCCAGGCAGCTTCGGTTGGCAGGAGGGTCAATGTCCAGCTCTGCATAGCGGCATCCGGCTCTTTCGAGGCAAATGCTTTCGGGGTCAGCACAGCACAGCAGTAATGAGGTTCAGGATCACGAACTGACTGATAGAGTATTGCCGATAGTGCCGCCTTACGGACAATTCTTCCAAAAGCCTGCGTTGGCCCGTAGTTTGAGGAATGCATCCATACTGCAGCATCCCTCGAGAAGGGAGATTGCCGCAGGTCGATCATGGCTCCGGCAACAGGTACGGAAAACGCAGTAAACCGCGCCGGAGGCAGCCGGTCAAGCCCTGCCGAGTCTTGCAGGAATCGCCATCGCCAGTACCCCGTTTCAGCCGCTGCGGTTTTTATCCTCTCCGCTCCGTAAAACACACCGGGATCCCCCAATGCCCTGAAACGGGAACCCTGTATGGCCAGCGTTTCATAACGGAAGGGTGTAGAGAGCAGATAGTGCAATCCTTCCGCTTCGTCCGGTATCGGCGGTTTGTGTTCTTCGAGAATATCTTCAAGGACTTCCTGTTCAAGAAGTGTATCAACAACGTTCATGGTCGAGACGACATACTGTGCTTCGACCATTCGCCAGATGGTGCAACACCGCTCGATAGCCTCAGATGATACCTCTGCTTGCGTCCAGGTAGGCGACAACACGGACAAGACCTTCGGTTGATTCGATAAGATCTATGGGCTTTTTTCCTGCAAAAGCCTTGTTTTCACTATTCAACCATGCCATAGCGGCCTCCTTTGATCCCCCGGTGATTGCATCGAGCGATCGGTACAGCCTGACTAAAAGCACGGCCAGTTCCCACTCTTTTTTCTTCTCCGACAGGCTGTACGCCCCGCCCTGGAGGCGGCTGATCGTTGCAGGACTCAGACCGAGAACACGTCCAAGCCTGGCGTTTGTAACGCCCAGGTATATGGCGGTCCTGATGAGTGCCTTCGTCAGCACGTCTTGCCGGTCCGGCTGTTCGCCTGTATGATGAACCTGTTGCATATTATTTTCCATCAGAAATTTCCCTTGAGAAAAATATAAACAATTCTTTCCCCAGAAACAACCCTGGCCGTTTATATCCGGAGTCTATCCCCATGCCCATTCATTGCATACCTGTACTTGTGCTCGTACATTATTATTACCTTAACAACCTTGGCCATATGGGCAGCGTCATTCTGACCGAAAAGCCGGGCGCGTATCGATCCGCTTAACCAACAACCAACCCAGTCATTTCCATGCTCATTCAACACTCCGTCATCATCCGACAACCTCTTGAAACGGTTGAAGCATACCTGACCGACATAACGAACAACCATATCTGGCAGGAAGATGTTCTTGAATCGGAAAAACTTTCAAACGGCGTTACCGGCAAAGGAACCAAGGCATACGAAGTCCGGAACATCATGAATTTTTCGATCCGGAGCGAATGGGAAGTGACCGATTACATCCCGGGCAGAACGTTCAGCTTTGCCAGCACATCGAGTGTCGCTCCGTATGAAGGCACGTTCGATCTCGAAAAAGTCGAAGAGAGCACAAAAGTCACTTTCACGTTCTCTATCCGGAATTCCGGCATCAATGCTCTTTTCGATCCGTTCATAAAAAGTATTTTCTCCCCCAGGCTCCGCAGCAATCTCGAAAGACTTGTCGACATCCTCGAAAAAAAGTGACCCGGCTCTCTGCTGCATTGCAAGTCAGGCAGAACACTGAAGTCAGGGTGCTGCTATCGCTTTTTTGACATCGCCGAGAAGGTATAAGCATTCATCCCTTGACGGACTGCTTCCGGCAAACTTTACAAGGTCGGCTCGTTCGAGAACAGATTGTAAGATTTCCGTATGTGGTACAGAAGCGTGTTTCATGTCGCAAACAATCTCGGCAGTCACCTTTTCAAAAGTCCTGATTCGATATCTTCTCTCAAGATATTCACGAACAAGAGCACTGAGGCCTATACAGAGGGCTTCGGATGAGAGTCCTTTCTCGAAACGTTTCTCAAGTTTCCGAAGGCGACCGGTCACGGACCCCGAATAGTTGAACGGCTCCGACCGGATACGGGATCGTCTGACGAGCACATACCCTGCAAGAAGAAAAACAGCAACAATCGCTATTCCGACACCATAGAGCAGTACATGTAAACCACGGGAACGATGCGGCTGCATGAGCGGCGTCAATGGCTGCAGTTCGGTCACTGTCGAATCGGTCAGTGCCTTTATCCTGACCCTGTTTTCGGCATGAACTTTCCTGTAGTGTTCTTTCCCCGTAAGCGTATCACGCAGGGTGACAGAGACAGGAGGGAGAGAATGGTCGCCATGTTCGAACACTGTAAGTTCTGCACGAAACTGGGCCGTGCCTTTTACAGGCCTGCCAGAGGAAAATCCAACCGGAACGAAAGGATGCATCGCTGCACTGTCCGGCAGCGAAAAAAAAACCTTAAGGCCTTTTTCATGCGTTACCGTTACGATATAGACAATCCTGTCACCGATCGTGATTTCAGCCGGAGAAAACGAACTGCTGTATTGTACCCTGGAAAACAGAGTAGCATCCCTGCTCACCGAAAAAAAGAGCACCATGAACAGGACGAGCAACGCTATGTCATATTTTTTTCTCACGAAAACGGAAAAACCTGTTGAGGGCTCCGATTATGGAACGGTTGGTCTGCAGATAAATCGAATCGACCTTCATGCTTCTGAGCTTTTTTTTCATCCTTTCCCGCTTTTCCTGCATGAGCATACGATATTTCGTCAGGGATGAACTGTTTGCTGCATCGAAAACCATTTCCTCACCGGTCTCGGGATCACGAAACAGAAGAATGCCGCTTTTCGGAATATCTTTTTCGAGCGGATCACCGAGGGTAACAACGACGAAATCATGCTTGGCATTGATGATTTTCATGGCTTTTTCATGCTCTTCCTCAACACTGTCGGTCAGAAGAAAAACAATGGACTGCCGTTTAAACGACGTTCGGATGAAGGACAGCGCCGCAGAAATATCGGTTCTCCTGCTTGCGGGCTGGAACGTTATGATCTTTTCGAGAATGACCAGGACATGGCTCCGTCCCTTACGCGGCGGAATGAACGTTTCAATCGTATCGGTAAAGATAACCAGTCCCGCCTTGTCCCCGTTCATGATAGCGCTGAAGGCGAGTACAGCTGCAGTTTCTGCAGCAAGCCTGTTTTTGGTCCGCTGGCGGCTGCCGAACGACATCGATCCGGAACCGTCGAGAACGAGTACCAGTGTTCTTTCGCGCTCCTCGGTAAAAAGCTTCACGTAAAGATCGTCTTTACGTGCCGATGTATTCCAGTCAATGGTCCGGACGTCATCCCCCCAGGAATACTCCCTGACATTGCTGAATTCGATCCCGCGCCCCTTGAAACTGGAATGGTATTCGCCGCTGAAGAGTTCATTGACAAGACGCCTGGACCGGATCTCTATCTGACGTATGGTTTTGGCAAGATCTTTCATGAACAGTCGTCAATTTGCAGCAGGAAGCTGACAGTCGGCAGTTGGCAGTTCACAGTCGGCAGTAGGCAGTTTTCAGTCGCCAGTCCTCAGTTTGATCAAGCCATCGAGCTGTCCATCTATCAAGCCACTTTTTCACCTTTAGCCTTTTGACTTTTCCCCAGGCCTCCCTTTCTTAACCAATCACTATTCACCATTCACGATTCCCCCACACCTCACATCCTACATCCCACAATCTTCACTCGGCACTCAGAACTCAGCACTCAGCACTTCCGTTCACGGTACCCTCACCCTGGAGAGAATCTCGCCAATGCAGTCTTCCGGCCGGATATTGTCGGCCTCGGCTTCATAGGTAGGCCTGATACGGTGGCGAAGCACGTCGTAGGATACCTCCCTGACGTCTTCAGGAGTGATATATGCTCTCCGGCGGAGAAACGCGTGAGCTTTCGCTGCAAGAAAAAGAAATATCGATGCCCTGGGTGATGCGCCGTATTCTATCATGTGCTCCAGCGACCTTACGCCTGCCGTAACCGGATCTCTCGATGCGGTCACAAGATCGACGATATAACGCCTGACTCTGATATCGGCATACAATCGTTCGACCAGCGAACGTGCCCGGTCGATCTCATCTTTTTCGACAACAGAATCAACATCAGGCTCGAGAGATATACCAGCCGAACGATCCATAATATCGAGTTCCTCTTCATAGGAAGGATAATCGACCATCACTTTCATCATGAACCGGTCGAGCTGGGCTTCGGGAAGAAGATAGGTGCCTTCATGTTCGAGCGGGTTCTGTGTGGCCAGAACCATGAACGGCTCCGCCAGAGGAAAGGTTCGGTCTCCGATGGTCACCTGGCGCTCCTGCATCGCTTCGAGCAGGGCAGACTGCACCTTCGCGGGTGAACGGTTTATCTCATCGGCAAGGATGATATTGGCAAAAACGGGGCCTTTGCGAGGATAGAAAACCATTTCCTTCGGATTATAGACCATTGTGCCGACAAGGTCGGCCGGCAGCATATCAGGCGTAAACTGGATCCGCTGGTATGCCAGGTTCATCGCCGACGCGAATGTCCTGACAATAAGCGTCTTTGCAAGGCCGGGAACTCCTTCCAGCAGGATGTTGCCGTTGGTCAGAAGCGCAATGAACACCCTGTGAAGCACGTCCTTCTGACCGATAATGCGTCGGCAAAGCTGTTCTTCAGCCCTTTCAAGAAATACAGAAGCATCGGCTATTTCCGAGGCAAGCTCATCAAGTCCCGTATTCGGCTTCATTCTTCAATTCCCGCGTTAATCATTGTCTTGTCGGAAAATGCGCACACACCGTTAAAATAAACCCACCCTGAAGAATAGCATAATGATCCCCGGAAACCTGACAGATCATCCTCAAAGAGCCGCCTGGAATACAACGCTTATGGGAAGATAGCATCAGGTCAGTCCTGTTTCTGGTAGAGCCCTTTGAAACCGATAACCAGAAGAATAATGCCTCCGACAAGTGCGGCCCATGCAAGGCCGTCGCCTATCGTAAAGCCGTAATTGAGAATTCCGATACCGGGTGCGAACAGAAGTATGAGATCGGCGCCGAGAATGACAATCAGCAGATTGAGCATCTTTATTCTGACTCTCGGTTTTTTATTTTTTGTAGCTTTGGCCATAGTCGTTAACAATTGGAATACAGAAACGCATGAATATCCTCGGTATCGAAACCAGCTGCGATGAGACCTCGGCTGCCGTCCTTCAGAAGGGCCATGTGCTCTCCAATATTATCAGCTCGCAGTTTATACACAAAACCTATGGCGGTGTAGTTCCGGAGCTGGCCTCAAGGGAGCATGAGCGGCTTATCGTTTCAGTAGTGGACCGTGCGATAATCGAAGCAAATATACAAAAAACCGATCTCGATATCATAGCCGCCACAAGCGGCCCCGGTCTTATCGGCGCAGTCATGGTCGGGCTCTGTTTCGCCCAGGGCCTCGGCTATTCCCTCGGTTTGCCGTTTATTCCTGTAAACCATATAGAAGCACATATTTTCTCCCCATTCATTCAGGAATCCGGTGACAGAAAAGCTCTTTCCGAGCCATTCATCTCCCTCACCGTTTCGGGAGGACACACCATGCTGTCTCTGGTCGACCCCGATCTGCACTACAACGTTATTGGCCGAACCATCGACGATGCCGCAGGTGAAGCATTCGATAAAACAGGAAAAATGCTCGGACTGGACTACCCGGCAGGCCCCCTGATCGATAAACTTGCTGAAGAGGGCGATCCGGAGTTTCACCTGTTCCCCCGCGCTCTCACCTCACACTCCCGAACAAGCAGAAGCTACCGGGATAATTATGATTTCAGTTTCTCGGGCCTCAAGACATCTGTTCTGAACTATATAGAACAGAACGATCGTGCATTCATCGAGAAGCACCTCCCCGATATCGCAGCTTCGATACAGGCAGCGATTATCGATGTCCTTGTGGAAAAAACCGTTGCTGCGGCAATAAAATACAAGGTAATGAACATATCGGTTGCGGGAGGAGTAAGCGCAAATTCCGGACTGCGCAAGAAAATGGCTTTTGCCTGCAAAGAGCAGGACATTCTTCTTACCATTCCGAAAGCGGTCTACTCGACAGACAATGCCGCTATGATCGCTTCACTGGCCTCGCTGAAACTCGCTCGGGGAAGAGCGGAACAAAACAGCTACGACGTTGCGCCTTTCGCAAGCTTTGACTATTGCTGACCCATTGAAATAGTGGGTCGAATAGTTTATCTTTCCGCTTCCGGGAACGTAAGCAATTAAACATTACCACGACATCATGCATCATTTTCTTTTTTCTCTTGTCCTTATGGGCGTTCCGCCCGGTTCGGAGCAAGCCAGTAATCCGATACTCAACTTCGTCCCCCTGATCCTGATTTTCGTCGTCTTCTATTTCTTTCTGATCCGTCCCCAGCAGAAAAAGCAGAAAGAGCGCGAAAAAATTCTCGAAAGCCTCAAGAGAGGTGACAGAGTCGTCACTATCGGTGGAATGCACGGAACCGTTTCGGGGATCGATACCGAGAAAAAAACCGTTCTTGTTCAGGTTGCCGACAACCTGAAAATAAAATTTGACCGCAGTGCAATTGCCACAACGGAAAAACAGGAATCCGGAGAAAAGCTGTCCAGCAAGGAATAATCGATATTTATGGAGTTGACTCAAGCAAAACTTGTTCTTGAAAACGGTTCGGTTTATAACGGCCAGGGCTTCGGCCATATCGGTGAAACATCCGGTGAAGTTGTTTTCAATACGTCACTGACCGGATACCAGGAAATACTGACCGATCCGTCCTACGCCGGCCAGATGATCGTCATGACCTATCCGCTGATCGGAAACTACGGCATCAACGAAACGGACAACGAGTCCGGCAAGATATGGGCATCAGCCTTCATAGTCCGTGAAATCTCACAGGTGTACAGTAACCATGCCGCTACCGACAGCCTGGAGAACTACCTGAAGGACTCGGAAGTTGTGGGACTTACCGGCATCGATACACGAAAGCTTGTTCGCGAAATCCGCGATAAAGGCGCGATGAGAGGTGTCATCTCAAGCAGCGATACCGATGAGGGATCCCTCAGGGACAAAGCACTCCGAGCGCCCGAGATGACCGGCCGGGATCTTGTTAAAACCGTCACCACCGATAGAGCATACACTCTCGACACCCCTGATGCAGCCTATCACGTCGTCGCATTCGATTACGGGATCAAGAGAAATATTCTGCGCATGCTCGAACGATCCGGATGCAGGATCACCGTTCTGCCGGCCACATCGACTGCTCAAGATGCTCTCGACCTCAAGCCTGACGGCGTCTTTCTTTCCAATGGCCCCGGAGACCCTTTTGCAGTCACCTATGCGGTCGACACGATACAGGCTCTTCTCGATTATAACCGTACATCGGGATACCTGCCGGTCTTTGGAATATGCCTCGGTCACCAGCTTCTTTCTCTGGCTTCCGGAGCTCATACCTACAAGCTGAAATTCGGTCATCATGGCGGCAACCAGCCGGTCAAACGGCTGGACACGAAAACAATCGAGATCACGTCCCAGAATCACGGTTTTGCGGTCGAAATGGATACGCTTCCCGAAGAGCTCGAAATGACGCATATCAGCCTTTACGACAACACCTTAGAGGGGGTCAGGCATAAGGCGCTGCCCTGCTTTTCCGTTCAGTACCATCCCGAGGCCGCACCGGGACCGCATGACTCGCACTACCTGTTCGACCTGTTTACCGGAATGATGGATCGGTAAAATCGTTCGGGCTTTCTGAAGGATGGTGTATAATGCAACGGTATCTTTCAATACTGCTCCTCTTCATCCTTGCTTCCGCTCCGCTCCCGGTTCTTCGGGCAGAGTACACCACGCTCGAAAAGGCCATCCGGAAAGCCGAATCCGGCAACATTGCAGAAGCCATCGAACACTACAGGGCATTCATCGAACAGGAACCTGAGAACCCCGACACCCTTGTCGCACGCTTCAACCTGGCTCATGCCCTCTTCAATGCCGGACGCTTCGACAGTTCAGCCGCCCGTTTCAGTGAACTGGCTGCACTGTTACAGGCCTCTGAAGAGATCAGGACAAACGCCCGTTACAATGCCGGTAACGCGTTTGCAGAACAAGCCATGAAAACCGGTGTGACAAACCGCAAACGAACCTTGCTGAAGGCCGCATTGCGCCAGTACAGGGCCGCCCTTATGCTTGATCCCCAGGATATGAAAAGCAAGATCAACCATGAAATCATCATGCGCCGCCTCGATGCACTGGAGCCGGATCCGTCCCAAAAGGGCGGATCCGCACCAGATAACCCTTCGCCCGCCCAACAAGACATCACGACATCGATACTGCAACGTGCTTCCCTGCAGGAGGAAGCTGCACTGCAGGAAAAGTTTCGCAACACATCAAAAACCTCAGGAAAGAAGGGCGGCGTCAAAGACTGGTAAGATAACCCTGAACGGCCTGTTTCGAACGGTCGGGGACCGGTAAAACTGATAAAGGACCGTATGCGTTACAATCCCGACCCCGTGAAATCAGACCAGATATTTCACAGGGCTCGGCAATCGCTCAATCCATGATAATGGCTGGTCCAAAAAAAGTGCTTCTTGTGTTTCTTGCTTCCGACAGTGGTGTCGACGGAGCACGATCGCTCTTTGAGGAACAGTCGAAAAACCCGGCTGCTGCATGGATGAACAGAAACATCGGCAACCTGATAAAGAGGACTCAGTTCGCAATTCCACCCCTTGCACTCCTTATCCTGGCATCCACAGAAGTGGATGGTGTAGAACAGACTATCTGTGATCTCCGTTTTGAAGAGCTGCCCCTCGGGGAATCATGGAACCTTATCGGTATAAGCGTCCAGACCGGCATGGCTGCCGAAGCGTTCAGGCTGGCTGACCTGCTCAGAGAAAAAGGATTCAGGGTCGTCCTTGGAGGCGCACATGTCACGCTCTTTCCCGAATCCTGTGCCATGCATGCCGACGTCCTCGTCCAGGGTGAAGCTGACGACATCTGGAAACGTGTGCTCATGGATCTGAGATCGAACACACTCAAACCCATCTACGCTCCCGAAGGCTATCCCGACCTTACCCTCCGGAGACCCTTGAAAACCGGAATGCTCAGGAAACAGCGGTATTTCACAACCAATATCGTTCAGACCGGCCGCGGCTGTCCATTCAGCTGCGATTTCTGTAATGTGCATATCCTTAACGGAAACCGCTATCGAAAACGCTCGATCGATCATGTCGTTGAGGAGGTTCGACGTCTCGGCAGCCTCGACAAAAGAATATTTTTTTTCGTCGACGACTCCATCAACGCCAACGAAGAGTATGCACAGGCGCTCTTCAAGAGACTGGTGCCATTGAACATCACCTGGTTCGGCCAGGCAACGACGACTCTGGGCCGGCAGCCCCGTCTCCTGGAAACCTTCGCTCGATCCGGATGCAAGGCGCTGCTTGTCGGTATAGAAAGTATCGAACCCTCCAGCAGGGACCGTCACAATAAAACACAGAACCGCTCCACCGAACTGGCAGAATCGATCGTCGCTATCCGCAAAGCCGGCATCAGCCTCTACGGCAGCTTCATCTACGGTCTCGACGGCGACACTCTTGCAACACCTTCCGCAATTCTGGATTTCGTAAAAACAACGCAACTCGATGTTCCAGGCATCAATATCCTTCGTCCCAATCCCGGTACAACGGTATTTGAACGGCTGCGGGAAGAAAACCGCTTGCTTTTCGATCCGGAAGACATATCCGCATACCGCTACACGTTCGGCCAGAAAATGCTCTACAAACCGAAACTGATCACCCTGCCTGATTTCATCGACAGCTATTCGAAACTTACCGCAAAACTGTTCACAGTCAGAAACGCCTTCAAGCGCGGTCTGACGGCTCCGAGCGTCAAACCTGCGGTCATGTTCTTCAACCTCTTCTATGCTCACCTTTACTCTCTGTCCCGTCATGATCTTAAAAAGCAGCTTGAACCTTCATAACCGAAAAAAACCCTTTCAGCCACTATCCGTCAACTTTTTCAACGGCATTCTGAATATTTTTCCACGAACTTTTGTATTTTCTCTTCGATGTTGTCATAACATCTCAGGCACTTACCACACCACATGAACGAAGGAGAACAACATGAAAAAAATTCTACCTGCAGTTGCACTCTGCAGCGCTTTCTTTATTGGTTGCGGCGGCGCAGAACAGCCTGCTGCTGAGGCTCCTGCTGAAGGCGGGGCTGCAAGCGAGCTTGTCAGCGGTTACGATCTGGCAAACGGACAGGAAGTCTATGAGGCCAACTGCGGCAGCTGTCACGACAACAATCTCGGACCAAAGCCTGGCGACGTCAAAGCATGGGAAGACCGTATCGCACAAGGAATGGACACAATCGTTAAAAAATCTATCGAAGGTTTTAGCGGCCCGGATGGCATGATGCCTGCAAGAGGCGGTGCTGAGCTTACCGACGATGAAGTTGCAAATGCTGTTGCCTACATGGTCAACGAAAGCGTTGCCAGGTAATAGACGCATACAGTCAGAACATCTTGCGGGCGCACTTGTGGCGCCCGTTTTTTTTACCGTATGCATTGCATACTTCAACACATCCATAAGGAGGATCACATGAAAAAGGTACTTTCAGGACTATCGGTTTTTACGCTCGTCGGCCTGGCATTCGGCCTCGACGCAGGAGCTGCATTAACAGCATGCGACGTAACAAAATACGATATCGCAAACGGCGAAGCGGTCTATGCAAAAAGCTGCAAAATGTGTCACGACACCGGCATCATGAAAGCCCCGAAAACGGGCATCAAAGCCGACTGGACAACCCGTCTCGGTCAGGGAATGGACATCCTGATCAAGAAATCGAACGAAGGGTATACCGACGTGGGCAACATGCCTGCAAAAGGCGGCAACACTGCGTTGACCGATGCAGAAGTCGCAAATGCTGTCGCTTATATGGTCAAACAGATCCTGTGATTGCTGCAGGAAAGATCATGAAAGAGGGGCATTGCTTTAGGCATCGCCCCTTTTTTTTGCCTGTTCTGCAGCTGATATCTTTTGAAGCCCACCTGACCAGTATCGGGCAAGCAGAATACCTGAAAGGTTGTGCCAGAGGCTGAAAAGCGCCCCGGGCAAGGCACTGAGCGGCGGAAAAAACTGGTTGGCCAGAGCCACACCAAGCCCCGAATTCTGCATACCGATCTCAATGGCCATTGTCCTGCAATCCGAACGGGAGCGCGACAAAAGCCTTGCGGCACCATAACCTGCAGCAAGTCCAAGGAGATTGTGCAACATAACAGCGCCTGTAATGAAGACAGGAAAAGCAAGCACCCTTTCAACATTCAATGCCATAACACAGGCTATGATTACCGAAATCGCAAGCACCGAAACACCGGGCAGGATCCTGGAATATCGTTCAGCAAAATCCCCGAAATAGTGGCGAACAAAGAGACCGGCAGCAAGGGGGAAAGCCACAACCTGAAAAACCGAGATGAACAGGCTCAGAAAAGACAGTTCGACCGATCTGTTCAAAATCAGATAAACGATCGCTGGAGTAAGTATCGGGGCAAGCACGGTTGAAACCATGGTCATGGTAACCGACAATGCCACATTGCCCCTCGAAAGAAAAACAATGACATTGGATGCCGTTCCTCCGGGACAGCTTCCTACGAGAACCATGCCGATCATGACCTCTTCAGGCAGCGAAAACAGGTAGCTGACTACCATGGCAAGTCCAGGCATGAACGTATATTGAACAACTGCGGCAATCGTCACAAGGCCTTTTTTTTCCCAGACATCCCTGAAATCACCCAGACGGATGGTCGTGCCCATTCCGAACATGATCACTCCAAGGAGAAAAGGAATAAACGGCTTGACCCACAAAAACAAAGCAGGATGAACAAGAGCGATGATCGATGCTCCGAGAGCGATAAAAAGAAAATGACGGCTCAGGAAGTCCATGGCCCTGCGGCTTTTGAGGTTGTGGATGGACAGCAGAATTTCAGCAGTAATCTACTATCGTGAGGACGAAAAATCAATCGGGAGAATCACACGAAGAAAAACACGATGGTTTGTAACTTACATGATATCATAAGCAATTGAACATCCTCATGAACTGCTCCATCGAACGGCCATGAGAACAAAAACGCAAGACAGGTAAAATGAAAAAAACAACGGTCGGCTTTATCGGTACCGGAAGAATATCCAGGGCTATCGTCGCAGGGCTTGTTCGCAACGGCAACTTTACAATTACCGGATATGACAGGGATCCTGATGCCCTGGCATCATTCTGCCAGACATATAACCTTGCCGGAATGTCCTCCCTGCAGGAACTTGCCGAACGATCCGATACGCTTATCCTTGCGGTCAAACCATACCAGATAGAAGAGGTGCTTCTGGAACTGCAGAACGCCCTCCGTGCCGATCAGTTGCTCATAAGCGTCGCTGCCGGCATAACGACCGAGTTTATCAGAACACGGGCTCTCCCCGAATCGCACATCATCCGTGTTATGCCCAATACACCGTCATTTGTCGGCGAAGGCATGACTGCTCTGAGTGCGGGAAAAAACGCAACGGAAAAAGACCTGAAACATGCCGGCGCTGTCTTCAGCGCCGTCGGCAGGGTGATGTTTCTTGACGAAAAGCATATGGATGCCGTTACAGCGGTTTCCGGAAGCGGCCCGGCGTATATGTTCCATATTATCGAATCCATGGCCAGGGGCGGAGTGGCGTGCGGCCTGAACAGTGACGACGCGGTGCTCCTCAGCGCACAAACCATGCTGGGAGCAGCAAAGCTTCTGCTTGAAAGCGGCAAACAGCCGGCCGATCTCATAAGGGAAGTCACAACCCCCGGAGGAACAACGGAAGCCGGACTGAAGCAGATGATGGCCCACGATATCCGCCAGGCAATGATCGACACAGTCAAAGCTGCCGCGAAACGATCCTCCGAGCTGAAACAATAAAACGTGGACATATCCCGTGCACGCGTTGAGATACATCACAACCGCATGTCTGCTCTTGTTCCTCTTCTTGCCGGCGGCAGCATCATCCGGAGCGGCAGACATCGTTGAAAACAGCAGGGAACACATATTCATCACTGCTGAAATCAGCAACAACAAACCGTATACCGGCCAGGCGGCAGAGGTCACCTATACCCTCTTTTTCAGAGGTACAGCACCTAAAATTCTCGACACGGAATACCCTGTGCACGAAGGGATATGGGCGGCAAACCGTTCCAGGCCCAGATACATGCCAAGCAAGCCCGAGTCTCTTGACGGAACCGTCTACAGAAGCACTGTGATCAAGCAGATGACAGTCGTCCCTCTCCACGAAGGACGGCTTACTGTCAACGGCTACCGGATACGCTGCATCATCCCGGAAAACCTCTCACTCCATTCCGGGACCATTTCTGGGGACTCACTCGACATTAGCGCTCCGTCAATAACCCTCGATGCCCGTCCGCTTCCCGAACCCGTTCCTGCCGGTTTCAGCGGTACCGTCGGGGAATTCAGCACAACGGTCAGCGCAAGCGCAGATACCGTTCATGCCGGCACAACGCTTGAACTGAAAGCCCTTTTCGAAGGCAGTGGAAGTCTGCCAACGCTGCCTGACCAGCCATTTTCCCTTCCCGATGGACTTGAACCGATGACAACCGGAACAGGAAGAGCTGCCGACAGTCTTGACCCGACACTCAGAGCCACAACGACCCTCCTGGCAAAAAAACCCGGTACCTATGCTTTCAAACCGGTATCGCTCATCGTTTTCGATCCCGTCGAGGCACGCTACAGAACTGTTTCAAGCAACATCTTGAAACTTACGGTCCTTGAAAAAAAAGATAGGACGGCGGCTGACACCACAGGCTCACAACAATCAATCGCTCCAGTGGAGAAAAAAAGCACGCCCGCCCTGCCGCCTTTTATACTGCCCCTTGCTCTTTTTCTTTTACTGGCGGCGGCGCTCTCCTTTATCCTGTTGAAAAAAAGACCCGGCGCCAACCGTAAAACAGCCGGAACCCTGCAGGAACTTCGCAAAGAGATCGAAGCTGCAGTTTATCGCCGCTGCAACGAACAATCCGACACTGTCGAAATGAACAATCTTTCCTCAACTCTGAAGAAGGCAGGGGTCGATGAGGAGACTGTCCGGAAAACAACCGAAATGATCGAGACTCTCGACAGACTCGAATATTCCCCGGACAAACCGGACAGGGCGGAATTCGAAAAACTCTGCAGCGAATGCCGGCTGTTATCTACCAGGTTACGGTCGCGATCTTCCAGATGGGGACGGTTCTTTTCACCTCGTTCATGAACCAGCTCATGGCCGAAAAGGCTTCCTCCCGGTGTTTCGACCGGATCAGGACAACAATCGCCGCCTTTCCTGCAGGAATGGTTCCGACACGGTGCACACAATGCAGTTCCGTAATACCGAACCGTTGTATTGCCAACCGGGCGATCCTTTCCATCTCACTTTGCGCCATACCGTCATAGTACTCATACACGAGTCCCCTGATCGGCTGCCCTTTCTCGATAGCGCGGACAACGCCTTTGAAAACAAGTTCGGCCCCGACACCGGAACCCTCAGAAGGCCAGAAGTCCCGGTCATCGACGCTGCTGTCAGTAATCTCGACGCTGATCATCTCACCCTCCGCTGACCGGCGGGATTATAGCCACTTCATCACCTTCACGCACGATGGTGCCTTCCACCGGATACTCCTGGTTGAGGGCAAGCATGAATGGCATTTCGGCAAGTTCTGGCGAAAGCCTGCGGATATCCCGCTCAAGTACCTCTATGGTTGTTCCTTCGGGAACATCGAGGCTGAACTCGTTTCGTGCAAGTATCTCCCTGGCGGAAGCAAAACATGTAACGGTAATATTCATAAGCACAGCGTTCTTCATCCAATACTAATGGTTCAATGTACTCCATGGGAGCAGGTTACAGGTTACAGCAGTTCCCCCGGGAAGGCTCCGGGGTGCGGGAGGCGCCTCGATCAGGCAGTTGGCCCCGAGCAGGGAGGTGATCATGTGCGATTCGATTTTTGGCGAAATGCTGCAAAAGAGTTTTCCACGGTTTTGCCATAGTTTTCCAAAAAGAAAACGATGCCGCTTCTTGTCAGCAGGAAATGGACCGGTGAGCTCGGCTTCAATTTTACCATGATAGGGACTGCATTGCATTGCAGCAAGTGTCGGCATGCAATATTCCAGGAAACCGACAAGCGCCGAAACCGGATTTCCGGGAAGAGCGAAAACCATCGGGCCACGGTCAACCTTACCGAAAAATAACGGTTTGCCCGGTTTCTGGGCCACCTTCCAGAATTTCTGCCTGACACCAAGGCCTGTCATCATCTGCTGCATATAGTCGTATTCGCCCGTTGATATCCCTCCCGCTGCAAGCAGCATGTCGCATGAAGAAAGCGCATCTTCAAGAGCCTCGCCTATAGCCTTCTTGTCATCAGGGACCTGAACGTGTCCTGTAATTTCAGCCCCAGCAGAAACTGCACAGCTTGTGAGAGAAAA
Source organism: Chlorobium sp. (assembly GCA_028277225.1). Classification (GTDB taxonomy): domain Bacteria; phylum Bacteroidota; class Chlorobiia; order Chlorobiales; family Chlorobiaceae; genus Prosthecochloris. Next base: position 37,892 of record JANQHB010000046.1, on the reverse strand, counting down.
GCGGTTGCTGTTATAGATCGCTCCTCCGTCGAGGATCTCTCCCGGATCACGAAGTTCATCACCGACAGTAAGAACAGAGAGTTTCGGGCGACGATACACGGCAACGGTTGCCGTACCGAACGCGGCAAGCACGCCGATTTCGGCAGGGGTGAGCTTCGTGCCCTTTTCAAGAAGCAATTCCCCCCTTTCAACCTCTTCGCCGGAGTAACGAACATTCGACCGCGCTGAGGGAGCCTTGTAGATATCGACACTGGAACCGCCGAAACCGCTGGTATGTTCGAACATCACAACCGTATCGGCTCCTTCCGGAAGAGGCGCTCCCGTCATTATCTGGGCGCACGTGCCCGAAACCACTCTGCAACGGGGCATTCTTCCTGCAGGTATTTCCTCGAGGACCCTCAACGTGACGGGACTGTCGTCGGAAGCATGCTGAATATCCTCCCACTGCAGTGCAAATCCGTCCATAGCAGCGTTATCGAAGCGCGGCATCTGAAACGGTGCAAAGAGATCATCAGCAAGAACCTGTCCCCGAGCACGCTCCAGCGACAGGTTATCTACGGGCAAAACGGCAATTTCCCGGGCAATACAGTCATGGGCCTCCCTGACGCTTATCATCCGTGTCCCCCCCCCTGTATCATCTCGAACGCATGGAACAGGTCTGGAACGAGAACTTCCACAGCATCAAGAGCCGCCCCGGTACTGCCGGGCAGACACACCACGATCGCAGAACCGATCGTTCCTGCAGCAAGTCTCGAAAGCATCGCCGTTCTTTTTTTGCCCTGCCCCCAGTCGAAGAGCGCCTGCTCGACACCACCCAGTCTGCGGTCAAACAGCGGCAGAAGCGTATCAACGGTTATGTCCCTCGGACCGAGCCCGGTTCCTCCGGATGTGACAACAAGTTCAACGCCATCCTGAACCCATTCTTTGACAACGGCCTCGATATCAGCCTCTTCATCAGCGACAATCCTGAAACTGTCGACACTGCATCCGGCATCCTCGAACCCTTTTTTCAGAATCTCGCCGGAACGGTCCGTACCCCTGCCGGCAGATATGGAATCCGATACAACAAGAATTGCGGTACGCGGCCGGTAACCGGCATCGGGGCTCCCCTTACCGCCTTTTTTTTCTTCAAGACTTACACCCCCGATTGTCATTGATGTATCGACCGCCTTACACATATCGTAGATCGTCAGTAAGGCTGTCATTACCGCCGTCAATGCTTCCATTTCAACACCGGTCGCCTCACGTGTTCTGACCGTTGCCTCGATTCTTATACGATTGTTTTCAAGAGCAAAATCAATGCCGATCCATGAAAGATTGAGCTGGTGACAGAGCGGGATCAGATCCGCTGTTCTTTTGGCCGCCTGAATACCGGCAATCCTTGCCGTCGTAAAGACATTGCCTTTCGGGACATCATGTTTCTCTATGCGCCTCAGGGTTTCGGGTTTCATGGCAATATATCCGGATGCACGCGCCGTTCGCATCGTCCCCGGTTTAGAGGAAACATCGACCATCCTCACATCCCCATGGTCATCGATATGCGAAAAATCAGCCATAGAATTCCAGTCTCCTGTTTTCCTTCATCCTTCTTCTCTCGTACTTGTCACTACATGTATCCTTTTACATAATATACACTCAGCACTCCTTATCCCTCCGCCCCTACAAAATTGTATACTGCCAACTGATAGCTGCCGACTATTCTTTCGCCCCACATCCCACATTCTCTCTTCCCTGCCATCCGGCTAACCGGCTATCTCCCATTCACCACTCACGATCACCCTACAATCTTCACTCAGTACTCAGAACTTCCTTACCCCCCGATCTCAGCCATGCTTGTCCTGTGATTGCCATCCGAGGCATTCCTGCCGTCACGGGGTTTTGCGGCAACAGCCCTTCCAAGAAGATCGACAAGCTCTCCGTTACAGGAACCATTGTGAAGTGCATCGAGAAGATCAACGTGTTGCCCGGAGTACAGGCAACTGATAATTTTTCCGGAAGACGTGATGCGCAGCCGGTTGCACTGGCTGCAAAAGTTACGGGTAAATGCCGGTATAATGGCAATTGTTCCGGCATATTCCGGCAGGGAAAAACTGAAATGCTCGGTTGCCTTTCCCCGAAGCGACTCGAGCTCCGGATAGTGCTCACGGAGCATATCGTAAACCATTCCGGCTCCCATGAATCTGCCCGTACGCCATATCTGGTGATCATCAAACGGCATCAATTCCATGAAACGGACCGTTACCGGCCAGTTCCTGGTAAGTTCGACAAAGTCCGGAAGCTCGAAGCCGTTGATCCCCTTGAGCATCACAACATTGATTTTGAGATCAAGTTGTACGGCATCATCAAAAAGGCATTGCAGGCTCCGCAGAACCTCCTTCAGACTGGATCTTCTTGTTATTTCCCTGTAACGCTCAACATCAAAAGTATCAAGACTGATATTGATCCCGTCGATACCTTCTTCAAGAAGACGCTGGATATGTCGCTCGAGCAAAACGCCGTTGGTCGTGAGCACGACCCGTTCAAACCTTTTTTCGGTTTTCGCGTACCGGACAATATTCAGGATGTCGCCCCGGAGTAAGGGCTCCCCGCCGGTGAGCCTGATTTTCCTTATACCCGATACTTTGAGCACATCGAGAATCCTGCAAATATCATCATACTGAAGCTCATCGAACGATACGCTCTCGTTGCTGTGCTCCTCGCGCATACAGTAAACACAGCGCAGGTTGCATCGTGACGTAACCGACAGGCGCACATAATCAATACCGCGCCCGAACCGATCGACCAGCAATGGCTTTCGTAGATCCGGCCTATCCATGCAAAACCTCGATTGCCCGGTCCGGATAGTCGGTAATGATCCCGTCAACGCCCATAACAGCAAGGGATCTCATGGTTTCTCCTGAATTGACAGTCCATGGCACGATACCTATCCCCTTTTCATGGAGCGATGAAACAAGCCCGGTGGTAACCGTTGAATAATGTGGATTGAGGTACCGGGGGGCAGATCCGGATTTCTGAAGCGCTTTATCCGGATTCTGCCATCTTCCTGTCAGCAGCCCAAGGCACAGGGATGGCTCCCTTTTCCGCACTTCATCCAGCAAACACCCGTCAAAAGACTGTATCCTGATCCTTGATGAAATGCCCGACGAGTTCACTGCATCGGTGACAAGAGCTGCATACTCGAATGGTGACGGATGAAGAACATCACCCCCTTCCGGCCATGATTTAACTTCAAGATTGTAGATCATGCTGCGCTCTTTCTGCACTGCATCGCAATACTTTTCGACTGCGGTAAAAACATCGGCAAGAAGCGGTTTGGATGCACGAATCCGCTTCTGCATGGGAAACTCCCCGGTACAGAGACCGCAATCGAATCGGACGATCTCGCTGTAGGTCATGGTATACAGCCGGAACCGTTTTTCATCCTGTTTTTCGATGGGCCTGCCTTCGGGATCGGCACAGAGACCGGCCTGCATATACGGATCATGCGATACCACCACGCGATTGTCTCCCGAAACACAAAGATCGAGTTCTATGGCGTCAGCACCCAGTTCAACCGCTTTCAGGAATGCCTCGATTGTATTTTCAGGAAAAAAAGACCGTGCTCCACGATGAGCATGTATTTCAGGCGTGTGCGGCAGCATAAAAAGGGGCTCCCGTGAGCCCCTGACAGATTTCATGTCAAAAGAATCACTCGCGGATAAACCAGCGCTTGAATCCCTCCATCGTTTTCTGGAACTCGTTTTCCCCGCCGTCACCGTCAGCCTTGCAGCTAGCCCTTTCATATCCGACAAGAGCGAAGTAGATCGCCTTGTCATAAAAAAAGTTGAGCTGTTCGCCAAACTGAATTGCCCGGTTCAGATCGATACCTTCAGTAATGACCCCCTCCTCCTTGACATAGGTGAAAAGCATATCGCGCTCGAGAATAAGGGCATAGACCATCTCACTGGACTTTATAGACGAGCAGGCCTTTTCCTCTCCCATCCTGCAGAAATCCATCGCAATGTCCTTGTCGATATTTTCCTGTTGGGCAACCCACTTTCCAAGCCTCCGGAAACGATCGAATACGTTATCGTGGAGTTCCTTTTTTGATAGCTTCGAATAACCACTTGTGAGCGCATTGGTTCGAACCTCTTCCACCCATTTGAGAGAAAGGGATTCGGCATGGTCTTCGATCAGTTTTATAAAGCGATTGATGAGCAGCATGATGCGGATATTTATGATGAATGGCAGATAATTCTCCCTGAAAAGCTAATAGTCCTGATACAAGTTTCAAACAGATGCACGTCACGGTTCACATTCATGACAGAAAGAAAGAGATCCCTTCAGGATGACGTGTCAGGTATTTGAACTTTTTTTCTTACCCTGTCTGAGCCGACCCGATCTGGAAGAAGGTTTTCTTTTTGAGTTTACCGACTTTTTTTTCCTGACCTTGTTTCCTGATACGGCTTGCCGTTCGGTTAAATCCAACCCCTGAGTGCCATATAATTCAGGGTAGTAGTTCTTTTTCTTGTTGAATTTGTTCTTTCGATACTTTTTCTCGAGGTCCGCATAGGGACTTGGTGGTTCCGGGGAGGTATTCGGATTATTGAAATTAGGTTCTTCAAGCACCTCTTCGAAACCATCCAAAACCATCTGAGGATGAAATTTCTTATGCAAGCTATTTGATTATTTAGGTTAACAATCCAGAATCGATACTACTATGAAAGGCTTACGTAACTGGATATCCTTGTCCGGGGGCTTGTAATTTAAACTTTTAGTGCAAATATGCAAGAAGATATAGCTCTATCCGCTATTCCAAAGAGAATAACGCATTTACCATTGCTTGTTCTGCCGATAAATATTAAATTTTGGAAAAATAACCACTAATAAGGAGAATACCATGATAGAGATTCGAAAATGGATTTTTGCATTCATTTGCCCGCCTGCCGCCGTTCTTGACAGGGAAGTAGGAACGATCATGCTTGTAGGCCTGCTAACGGCTCTGTTCTGGGTTCCCGGCATTGTGGCAGCACTCTTTCTTCTTATCCAGCAGCAGAACCAGCACCGACAGGCGCAGGCGTAACCTGCTCATACCTAAACTGAGCGTTTCAAAAAATGCTTCATAATAGTAAGGTTATTAAAAACTATCCGTTATACTCTGTTAGTATAGAGATTATCTCTCACCTGTCAGGTGGGAGTAAAAACTGATAAAGAGCCGCATTTATTGAAATCCCGACACGTCGGGAAATGCCGATCCCGTGAAATCAGACCAGATATTTCACAGGGCTCGACAATCGCTCAATTTAGGTCAAAACAACCTCGCATACAGCCTGAAACGTTTCTTATGTCCCCCCGAAAGGAGCGGCACAATAAAACGGGGAGACAACACAGGCATACGCTTCGGTCATAATGTTTCACCCTTTTGAAATAGCTGTCAGCGGGTATTCTAACACCGGTAAAACAACCCTTGTTTCCCGTCTGGTATCCCGGTTCAGCATTCATTACCACGTCGGTTATTACAAACACGGATGTCACCGCTTCGATATCGACCGGCAAGGAAAGGACTCCTCTGTCGTTCGTGCGGCCGGAGCACAGCAAGTCGTGCTTTCAGATCCCGAACATCATGCATGTATCAAGAATGGCACGCCATCTCCCCTTGCACTGCAGCATTGGGCATCCAGCCTTGATTTTCTGATCGTTGAAGGACTAAAAGAGCTCCCCCTGCCAAAACTGCTGATGGTCGATCCCGAGGGTCGTATCCTTGAAGAGGTCGGCAGTCATGCAATACCCGGTGTTCTGGCTCTGATCGTCACAAAACCTTTGGATGCCGGAAAAACATTCGGGCTTCCGGTATTTCATCGCGATGATATCGAGATGATCAGCAGATTCATCATGGACTATTTTTTGCGATCCGTTTCGGCCACCCCCCTTTTCGGCCTTGTGCTCGCAGGAGGAAAAAGCACCAGGATGGGAAAAGACAAGGCACTTCTTTCCTATCATCAGGAAACACAGATATCACATACCTCCCGAATGCTTTTAAAGCAGTGCAGGGAAGTCTACATTTCCTGCCGGGAAGATCAGAAAGAGACCTATGGCCGTTATGGATTCCCCCTTATTACCGACGTGTATACCGGCATCGGCCCCCTTGGCGGCTTGCTGTCCGCACAGCGGCAACTGCCCGGGAAAAGCTGGCTGATCACGGCATGCGATATGCCTTTCCTCAATACTGCTGTCATCGGGAAACTCTGTGCTGAAAGAAAACCGTTTTGTTTCGCAACAGCAATCCGGGCAACCGACAGAGGCCGCCCTGAACCTCTTTGCGCCATCTATGAACCCAAATGCCGTCAGCCGCTCATGCTCAGACATGCTGCCGGAAACAATTCCCTGCTCTCGTTTCTTGAAGACTCCCGGGTTCACTACCTTTCACTGAAGGACACCAATGCTCTCTGCAGCATAAACACACAAGAAGACCATCAAAAGGCACTGGAATCTTTTGCCGCCGAAAAAAAAAGCGGTAACGTTGACAGAAAAGAAAACAGTCGTCAAAGGAGGCCATCATGAAACTTCTCGCGGCTCTCGATCTGGGCAAGGAAACTGATGCGATCGTCAGGACCACTCTCTCTCTTGCAAGGAGTTCATCTGCGTCAGTCACCCTTTTGCATGTCCTTCCGGAAGAAAAACAGGATATCGAGTTCCATCCGACGATAACACCCCACTACCAGCCGCCGCCAAAGTACTATCGGGAACCCGACTCCACAGGAGAAGGAAATACCGTTCCCCTCCTTCACGACAAGCGTTTCAAGGAAATGCAGGACATCGCCGAAACCCTTAACAGCGAGAATATTGACGCCACCTTTTCCTTTGTACATGGCAACCCTGTTGAACGTATCGTAGAAGCCGCACTAAAAGAAGAGTCCGACTTCATCCTGCTTGGATCGCATGGCCACAAAGCACTCTACCAGTGCCTGATCGGCTCGGTCTGTTCGGGTGTCGTCAATGCGTCCCATGTTCCGGTCATCGTCATTCCGAAATCCACCGGAAAGAAATCCTGAAAACAAGGCACGCTTGATTCCGATTGTTTACCTACGAAAACTCGTCGTAGGCGATCATCTCTTTTTCGACACCAAGATCGTAGAGCATTTTTTCGACTGCAGCAACCATGACCGGAGGGCCGCACATATAGTATTCGATTTCTTCCGGCTCCTGGTGATCTTTGAGGTAGTTGTCGTAGAGGACCTCGTGAATGAACCCGATGTATCCGTTCCAGTTATCTCCAGGCAAAGGATTGGAAAGCGATACATTATAGGAAAAGTTCGGAAACTCTTCGGCAATCACCCGGAACGCATCATCGTAAAACATTTCTTTCTTTGAACGCGCTCCGTACCAGAAAGAGACTTTCCTGCCGGTTTGCAAGGTCTTAAACAGATGGAAGATATGAGAACGCATGGGGGCCATGCCCGCACCACCGCCTATATAGACCATTTCCCGGTCCGTCTCCTTGATGAAAAACTCACCGTAGGGACCTGATACACGAACCTTGTCTCCCGCTCTCAGGCTGAAGATATAGGATGATCCGACTCCGGGAGGCGCGCTCTCCCAACGGTCCGGCGGGGGTGTTGCTATTCTGACGTTCAGAATAACGATATTACCCTCGGCCGGATGATTTGCCATGGAATAGGCTCTGAACGTTGCTTCCTGGCTACTGCTTGTTAACTGCCACATCCTGTACTTGTCCCAATCCTCACGATACTCCTCTCCAATAGAAAAATCTGAAAAAGACAAACCACGATATTCCGGAATATCGATCTGGATGTAGCCGCCCGCCTTGAACTGAAGAGCTTCGTTATCGGGCAGTTCCAGAACAAGCTCCTTGATGAATGTGGCAACATTACGATTGGAACGAACAATACAATCCCACTGACGGATATTGAAAATCTCCTCGGGGACATGGATTTTCATCGATTCCCTCACTTTCACCTGGCAGGAGAGCCGCACATCCTGCTTTACCTCGGATCGTGAAATGTGATTCAGCTCGGTAGGAAGGACCTGACCGCCTCCTTCGGAAATTCTGCACTTGCACATGCCGCAGGTTCCGCCACCGCCGCATGCCGAAGGGATAAAAATCTTTTCATCGGAAAGGGTGGAGAGAAGGCTGCGTCCAGGACGTACCGAAAGGACTCCTTCCCGGTCGTCATTGATCGTGATCTCGACCTTACCTCTCGGCAGAAGCTTGCTTGCGGCGGTATTGAGCAAGAGAACAAGCAGCGTAACCACCACAACAAAAACCAGAACAGCTGAGAAAACGACAAGCATCGATAAAAAAGTGATAACCCGGTTATAGATAGACTTGCAGGAAACTGCCGCCGATCAACGGCTGTCTCCCCGGTGAACATATCGTCGGACTGAACAGGCACTCGGACATAAAAGAAACAAGAGCAGTCACCTCACAGGTTTATTCCCGAAAAAGACATATAGGCCATCGAGATCAGGCCGGTCAGAAGCATCGCTATACCCAGTCCCCGCAACCCTTTTGGAATGTTGGAATATTTCAGTTTGTAGCGCATGGTTGCAAGGGTGACTATAGCGAGAAAAAAGCCGATTCCGGCGCTCGTTCCGAAAACGACTGCCTCCATGAGGTCATAGTTACGCTCGACCATGAAAAGCGATGAGCCGAGAATTGCACAGTTCACCGCTATCAGGGGCAGAAATATCCCGAGCGACTGATAGAGTGTCGGACTGACCCGGTCAAGAGTCATTTCTACAAGCTGCACCATGGCGGCAATTGTTGCGATAAAAACGATAAACGTCAGAAAACTCAGGTCAACCTGTTCCATCCCCGCTATACCGGTCCACACAAGAGCCCCTTTCTGCAGCAAGAAATTCTTGATCATCCAGTTTACGGGTACCGTTATCCCGTTGACAAAAATTACCGCAAGCCCCAGGCCGATCGATGTTTCGACCTTTTTGGATATGGCAAGGAACGAGCACATCCCGAGAAAATACGCAAGCAGGATGTTCTTGATAAAGATCGTCTCGACCACAAGGCTGAGATAGTGCGACAACGCTTCCATCTATTCCTCCTTGTAACCATTGATTGTTCTCTGCAGCCAGATAAGCAGGCCAAGAATGATAAACGCACCCGGAGCAAGAATCATCAGCCCGTTATTGACATACCAACCCCCGTTTTCAACATAGAGGAAATCGGGAATGATCTGAAGCCCGAGCAGGGTTCCGCTGCCGAGAAATTCACGAGCTGCAGCGACAAGCACAAGAATAAGACCGTAACCGAGCGCATTGCCGAAACCGTCAAGGGCGGAAGCCGTCACACTGTTCTTCAGGGCAAACGCCTCGGCACGCCCTAGAACGATGCAGTTGGTAATGATCAGGCCCACAAAAATGCTGAGCTGTTTGCTTATATCATAAACAAAGGCCTTGAGCAGTTCATCGATAACTATCACAAGTGTCGCGATAATCGTCAGCATGACGATGATCCTCACCCTGGAAGGGATAAGATTCCGAAGAGCGGCAACGATCGTATTCGAGCCGACAAGAACAAAGACAAGGGCGCCGGTCATGACGAGTGCCGTATCCATTTTAACGGTAACGGCAAGCGCGGAACAGATTCCGAGCACCTGTGTGGTAATCGGATTGCTCCGGCTCAGCGGCCCGAGAAAGGTATCGATAGTCTTCGCCTTAGCCATGATCATTCCTCCTTGTCAGGCTCTTTCAGCATCCCCAGATAGGCTTCAAGATCCTCCCGAAGCAAGCTGTTAACAGCTCCGGTTGTGAGTGAGGCTCCGCTGAGTCCGTCAACAGCATGCTCACTCGGCTTCATCAGTTTGTTTTTGGCTATCGTTATGGAAACCAGTTCACCGTCCCTGAATATTTTTTTCCCGATAAACCGCCCGGAAAAGAAATCCTTCTCGATTTCACCACCCAGCCCGGGTGTCTCTCCATGATCGTAGAAAGAAATCCCTTTGATAGTATTCCTGTCGGATTCAAGCGCGATAAAACCGTTGATGGTCGACCATACCCCTTTTCCGGAAAGCGGCAGCACATACCCCTCGGGCTTTTCCGGCGATCCGTAGAGATAATACACCCGTTCTCTGCCCTCAGTGTCGGTGATGACTTTTTTTCTGAAACTCGACTGGTAGAGTTCCTCTATTGCCATATCGCTCATTCCTGCCTCGAGCGCATCGACCGTCTTCAGAACATTTTTTCTTGTATCGAGGAGTTTGTTGAATTCCTGGCGCTCCTGAAGACTGGTACTGAGAACAGAAAGAAGCAGCGCGGAAACGATCGCCATCGCGATCACAAAAATATAGGTGTAACTGTTACTGCTTTTCATACGCCATCCTCCTTCTTGCAATATGGCGGCGCAGAACAAAGTAATCGATCATGGGTGCGAACGCATTGCCAAGCAGTATTGCAAGCATGATACCTTCGGCAAAAGCCTGGTTCAACACCCGGATCATCACACACAGCACTCCGATCAGAACTCCGTAGATCCATCTCCCCCTGTCAGTCTGTGCAGCGCTGACAGGATCGGTTGCCATAAAAACAAGACCGAACGCAAAGCCGCCGGCAAGAAGATGGCTCAAGGGAGATAATGAAAGCATGGTATTGCCTGATGCCGGAGCAAGCATGTTTGCCAGTAGCGCAGCACCGAAAAGTCCGATCAGGCCGCCGGCGATAATACGCCAGTTGGCGATCCTCGAACCGACGAGAATGACTGCACCAAGAATAACCGCCAGTTTCGACGTTCCGCCTACTGAACCGGGGACCAGACCCAAAAACATTTCTCCGAACGAATAACCGGCCTGCGATACCAGAAGCCCGGCGTCACCGTTCTGGACTGAAGCAGCGACAGCAAGAGGTGTTGCCGCCGTCATCTCGCCGGCCAGAGACCAGACCGGATCACCGGTCATCTCGGCGGGATAGGCAAAAAACACAAATGCCCGTGCAACAAGCGCAGGATTGAAGATATTGAATCCTGTGCCGCCGGTAACCTCCTTGCCAATGACAATACCGAACGATATACCGGCAGCAACCATCCAGAGCGGCATATCCGGCGGCAGGATCATGGGAAAGAGAAGTCCGGTAACAAGAAAGCCCTCGTTGATTTCATGACGCCGAATGACGGCGAAAAGCACTTCCCACAGACCGCCAACGGTATAGGAAACAAGAATCATCGGAACAACAGCCCTACCCCCGCTCAGCATATGCTGCAGAAATCCGGCTTCAGGATCAGCCTGATAACCGACATTGTAGATACCAAAGAAAAGGGCCGGCAGGAGAGCGATAAGCACGGTGAACATCGAACGCTTAATATCGACAGCGTCGCGTATATGAGGCGCGATTGCAGTGGCAGTACCGGGGACATAAAATATGGTGTCCACCATTTCGTACAGAGGGGCATATCGCTCCCATTTTCCACCGCTGTTGAAATGCGGCTCAATCCCGTCCAGGAATGCTCGTATACCTTTCATAAATCAACCCTAAACTGAGCGTTCCAACTATCCGTTCTTTTGAACATACTCAAGCCCCTGGCGAATAATGTCGGAAATTTCCATTTTCGAAGCATCGACAAAAGAACAGAGCGCAAAATCTTCCGGATCGCACTCATAGATACCAAGTTTTTCCATCTCGTCGATGTCCCGGGCAAGGATCATTTTTATAAGAAACGTCGGCAGCAAATCCATCGGGAGAACTGATTCGATATTCCCGAAAGGGATGATAACCCTGGGGCTGCCATGCATCCTTGTATCGATTGCCGTATTGTTGTTGTTAAACAGTTTCGATACAAACAGGTTTGTTACCGAGTAGCTGTGACGGCCCGGGCTAAGCCAGCCGAAGAAATCCCGCCGATTGTTTTCCGGTATGACCGATATGGTGTCATGATAGAATCCAAGGAAATCTTCAGGAACAGATTTGAATCCGGTCAGCACATCGCCCGATATCAAACGGCTCTCCGGCTTTATCGCGTTTCCTTCGAGGATATCCCTGAGCATCATTCCCTGTTTGACCTTGACGTAGCCCCGTTTTTCAACATTCAGGCCACCGACGGTTACGATCTTTTCAACAGGCAGCCTGCCATCGAGGAAAAGTCGGCCGATACGAAGAACATCCTGTAACGACACATACCACACAATGTCATCCCGATGCCGTATCGGCAGGATATGATGAATATGAATACCCACGTTCCCGGCAGGATGAGGGCCGCTGACGCGGTGTATGGTGACATCCTGCGCTCCTGACAGAAGCGGGCTCGTACTGTGCTCCCCCATGACCAGATGAACAGGTGAACCGGCAAGCTTTCGCAGAACGGTCAATCCAGCCTGAAAACCACGCCCATCATGTTCAAGAATAAAATCGACATCCGGCGCAAAAGGCGCTGTCGACATCGCAGGCACAAAGACGGCTTTCGGCTTCCTGCCAGGATTTGCAACAGATGAAAACGGACGTTCCCTGATGACCGGCCAAAGCCCGGATTGCAGGAGAATCGAACGGACCGTTTCAGGTTTCAGTTCCGGGATTCTGTCCTCTTTGAATGCCTTGAACTCCTCACACGAATCAATACGGTCAGTATCGATAATAACCTTTCTCAGGCTTCGGCGTTCACCATAGACAATCCTTGATATCGTTCCAGAGCCCGGAGCGGTAAAGACGAGACCATCATGATCCTTGCAGTAGAATAAAGGCTGCCCCCTCCTGACATGATCTCCCTCCTTAGCCATCATTTTAGGCCTGATACCCCTGAAATCCGGGGGACAGACTGCCAGGCTGAAAGGCCGTCCGGGGTTGACAAGCTTCTTTTCCGGACAACCCTCAAGCGTTATATCATGGCCTCTTTTGAGTCGTAATACTGACATATCGGAACTCCGGCATGCAGAAAACCGTCTGTTTTTGCCAAGATAACCTTTGGGTACCAATCTTGCACCTTCAACCATGGAATGACGGTAAAAATTCACCTTTCCCGGTTCTCATTGCACACTCCATACCCGCAGCCTCATGAAAAAGCATAAGGCAATTGAAATATGCACAAAAGTATAACAAGCCCCATAAAAAAATGGATAATTATAACAATCGTTATCATAAAGCAAGAAACCGTTGCGCCTGAAAAAGCAGCGATTGAAAGAACGTAAAGATTAACAATTATTAACACTACGCGACACACAGTGCACTTTTGGCTCATTGGCCTCCACACCATATATTTCATTTTTTATGGATTTTGTTTCACAAAGGCCGGAACAAAAAAAGGGATCGGCAGCCATCGTTCGCCGGCTTCGATACAAAGCCGAACGTCCATTTCAATTCAGTTCACCAGCCTGAACCGATAACCAGAACATCAGGAGCAACCAGACATGAACGGCAGCAAGGAGTTGAACCGCAGAGATTTCATCAAGATATCGTCGCTGTTTCTGGCGGGAACTGCGGCAATGTCAACCATGACAACAAAAGCATTTTCCGGCGGAAATAGCGCACATGCGGAAGAAGGAGGGAGAGAGGAACAGGTCGTTCACTCTCTCTGTGAACATTGTTTCTGGCGTTGCGGCATCGCCGCTCATGTCCGCAACGGCACGATTTACAAGATTACCGGCTCGAAATACCATCCGCTCAGCAACGGAAAGCTGTGCCCGAGAGGAACCGGCGGCATAGGCCAGATCTATGATCCCGACCGGCTCGCCCACCCCCTTATCAGAGAGACAAAAGGGGGAAAAAGCACGTTCCGTAAAGCAACGTGGGACGAAGCAATCTCTTTTACCGCTGAAAAGCTTTTCGCCATAAAAGAGAAATACGGTCCGGAAGCTATTGCGATGCTCCATCACGGCTACGGATATACGTTTTTCAAAAAGATGCTCATGTCTTTCGGCGTCAACAAGTTTTCCAAACCATCGTTTGATTTCTGTTGCGGTCCGCGTCATCAGGGTTACACTCTGACCTATGGCCATGGCGCTGGCACTCCTGAAGGAATCGATATCATCAACAGCAAATATATCCTGTTTTTCGGAGCGCATTTCGGTGAGAATATGCACAATACCGCCGTACAGGAAATTTCTGAAGGTATCCGTCGAGGCCTGAGGATCGTTGTGTTTGACCCCCGTTTCTCGACCCTTGCAGGAAAAGCCGATAAATGGCTCCCTATCAAGCCGGGGACAGATATCGCAATGCTGCAGGCCCTCACGAATGTACTTATCACAGAAAACCTGTACGACAGGGAGTTCGTGGCGGAATACACGATCGGTTTCGAGGAACTGAGAAGCGAAATCGAAAAGATGACTCCCGAAAAAGCATCGGTCATCACCGACATCTCAGCTGATGATATCCGCGAGATTGCCAGGACGTTTGCACATCATGCTCCGGCCGCGGCTGTTCATCCCGGCCGCCGGACCCAGTGGTATGGCGACGGAACTCAACGATCACGCTCTATGGCCATTCTCAACGCCCTTGTCGGAAATTATAAAATGAAGGGTGGTATGGTCAAGTATGAGAAATTCAAGATGCCGAAAGGTGAGACGCATCACTATCCGGAATTCCACAAGAAAATCTGGAGCAAATATCCGCTGTTTGTCAAAGGCAAGCCGGAAAACAGCATAGCATCGCACGAAGTGATCGAGCAGACACTCGACGAGAGGATCAAAGCATGGCTCGTCTATGGCGTCAACGTCCCTGAAACCATAACACTCGGACGGAAAATCGCCCTCGAAGCGATCAACAAGGTGGATTTCCTGGTAGCCGTCGATACCCTTCCCATGGAAGTTACCGGGTATGCCGACGTCGTGCTTCCCGAATGCACCTATCTCGAACGCTATGATGATCTCGACAAAGGCAGGCCATACAGAACGCCTTACGTCGCATTGCGCCAACCGGTCGTCGAACCGATGTACGACAGCAAACCCGGCAATCAGATCGCCGCAATGCTCGCAAACAAGCTCGGGCTGCAGGGCGTTTTCGAAGAGGATGTCGAGACCTATCTCGACAAAAAGCTGAAAAAAGCCGGCTCATCCCTGGCCGAAGTAAAGAAAACTGGTGTACTTCTGGGTAAACCAACCGATCTCTACCGAAAACCCGACAAAAAATTAACCTTCAAGACTCCGAGCGGTAAAATCGAACTCGCTTCCTCACAACTGCGCGAAGCCGGTTTTGACGCCGTCCCACGCTATATCAGGCACCCGGAACCGCCGCAGGGTTTCTACCGAATGCTGACAGGGCGTAAACCGATGCTGACGTTTGGACGCACCGCAAACAACCGTTTTCTCAATGAACTGCCCACGGCAAAAGAAAACGAGGTATGGGTCAACACGCATGTAGCCAGGAAACACAGCCTCGATCATGGCGAATACGTCCGGCTTAAAAACCAAGCCGGTGTTGTTTCGGAATTTCCGATAAAGGTCAAAGTCACCGAACGCATCAGGCAGGACGCGGTTTACATGGTCCATGGCTACGGTCACAATTACAAAAAACTTCAATGGGCTTATGGAAAGGGAGCCTCGCATAACGAGCTGGTCTCAGATACCGAGGTGGACAAAGCCATCGGAGCAGTTGGCTTTCAAAACAATTTCGTGACGTTTATCAAGGAGGCATAAATGAAGGCTGACAAAAAAAATTACGGCATGGTGATCGATACCCGTGTCTGTGTAGGATGCTCAGCATGCGTCTATGCATGCAAGTCCGAAAACAGTGTCCCGGAAGGGTACTGTCGTGACTGGGTCGTTCAGGAAACAAACGGCACGTTTCCCAGACTGAGCATGGAAAACCGTTCGGAGCGATGCCAGCACTGCAGCAAGGCTCCTTGCGTCACCTACTGCCCTACCGGGGCTTCGCACTACTCCAAAGACGGTACTGTACAGATCAACCGGTCACGCTGTACAGGCTGCAAGGCATGTCTGGCAGCCTGTCCCTACGACGCGCGCTATGTCCATCCGGAAGGGTATGTGGACAAATGCTCGCTCTGCGAACACCGGCTTGAACAGGGTCTCGAAACAGCCTGCGTGTCGGTCTGCCCGACAACAAGCCTGAACCTCGTGGACTTCAACAATCCTGAAGAATACGCCGTAACTATGATGAACGGCAAGGAGGTTTACCGACAGAAAGAGCATGCAGGCACCAATCCAAGCCTCTACTGGATATCAGCAAGGAACAAACCGGGAGTATAGACATGACTGAAACAACATCGGAAATCATATCCACGAAAATGAACCCGAATGTGATACCGCACCTTCATATCTGGGAGTGGCACATTCCTCTTTACCTTTTTCTTGGAGGTCTTGCGGGCGGTCTGCTTGTCATAACCGCTGCAATGATCGTAATCAAGCGGCATTTCGGGATCGGCCCCCGTGATGAAGGCGAAGGCTGTCCCTGTCTTGCTGTAAGAATAGGCTCAGCCCTTGCCCCGATACTGCTTGGAGTGGGAATGCTGTTCCTCTTTCTCGATCTTGCGCACAAACTCTATGTGTGGGCATTCTATACCACTGTCCAGCCAACATCACCGATGTCGGCTGGAAGCTGGATTCTGATAGTCTTCTTCCCGATGGCTGTCCTGCAGGCCCTGCTTGTCAACAAGCAGCTTGTACGAAAACTTGATATCGGAATCGTCAACAAGCTCATTGACTGGACAGAAGACCATCTGACGCTTGTAGCGTTGCTCAATGCGCATATCGGCATCGGTATCGGCATCTACACGGGCATTCTCCTCTCGTTTTTCTATGCACGACCACTCTGGTCAAGCTCCATTCTCGGCATGCTCTTTCTTGTTTCCGGTATTTCAAGCGCAGCAGCCCTTCTGCTCCTCTTTGCACCTGACAAGGAAAAGCCGATCTACAGCAGGATCGATGTCAATGCGCTCTGGATCGAAATGATCGTTCTCGGACTCTTTGTGCTTGGCGGCATAACCGGCCCTGCCAACAACAGCGCTGCGATGATGCATCTTATCGCCGGAGACTACCAGATGGCAGGAATCTCTTATATGTGGTGGTTCTGGGGGGGCTTTGTCGTGCTGGGCCTCCTGCTTCCCATGTTTCTTGAATTTCTGGAGGCTGTGGGAGTACACATCAGGTTCCCGCAGGTTGCTCCGGTCCTTGTGCTGATGGGTGGACTTATCCTGCGTTTTCTGATAGTCTTTGCCGGCCAAACCTATCACACCTTCATGTAGACTCCCTCCGAGCCAAAAAAGAAAAGCCATTCCGGTTGTCTGGAATGGCTTTTCCTGTAACGATTGAATTCCTCAATTTTCATTGAGATCGATATGCACTTCATTACGCCTGAGAAACGGAAGTGTCCATGGGGGGTCGAACGTTGCCGCTCTTGGCCCTGACGCAGGTTTATACCCGTTCTGAATAATCCATTTATTCAGCTTTTCAGCATACCTGCTGATATTTTTTTCCGAGTGAAGCCCCGAGTAACGAATAGTCGCAACCATTGCACCTGACACTTCCCTCAAAACGATATCCTGATCGAAAGGGCGGGGAATTGTTTCCATCGTATACTCCCGTGGCATAACAAAAGCGGTCACCCATTTCTCACCCCTTTTTTTCTGAATAACGGGGGCTGTCATGCTGATCTCCTCACCGCCCTGCTTCTGAAGAACCGGTGTAGTCATGTCTATTGTGGACGAGGACTTGTTATCTCCGAAAATATAGCTCGCAAGCTTGCTGAAAGCCTTGCCGCTGGTCGACCGATAATCACCATCCACAGTTATTTCCGCCAATATCATCGACTCATAGCGGCGAATTTCATAAATTCCATCACTTTTCAGGACAGTGTAGGCCGCTTCTTCCGCACTACGCTTGCCCAAAACCGAGCAGCCTGCAAGAAGCAGGCTCGATAAAAGAAGCACAATTCCACTCATTGCTCGTTCCTGCATGTTATGTTTTTCCGCTTTATTTATCGATACGCACCACCTTCCCCCACCAGTTGATACTCTGATGCATGAAAGGCTCGACAAAGCATAAAACAAGGGGAACCACGTATTAGTTCAGTGTTTTCCGGGATAATAACCTGTTCCGACAACCCAGTTAAACGGCTCGAACAGCTTGACATACGACCTTTTCGCCACGGGATTCGTCCCGCCTTTTTTGGGGAAAAGATATTCCACATAACCGCCCCCGGCCTTTGCTTTTGTTATGAATTCCCTGATAAACAACACACCGTTTGCATCCTGTTCGTCAATTCTGCTCCTGCCCTCAACGTCCTCTTTTCCATAGAGAACAACATTTACCCCTTCAACGGTATCGGCCCAGAAATAACCTTCCTCCCCGTAGCGGAGTTCCCTCAGCAGTTCGGCTCCCAGCTTTTTCGCTCTATCGATGGTCATATCGCCTTTCCGGGCTTTCATAGTGACCGCATTCAGCATGCTGACGGCTGTTTCCACTTGACTTCTGATCAGCATATCCCTTGCAGCCGAATTGCCATGGTTTTCGGGCTTTGCATGCACATCAGGGCTGAAAACCGACGTAAAGATCGCTGCAAGAACGAAAACGGTTAAAAGGGTTGTATCAACAAGGTCCGGCAGTCCTTCCGTAACGGCGTAGACCGACTCGATCTCTTTTGTCAACAGTTCTTTCCAGTTCATGATCGATCCACCTTAAAATGATTCTGCACATACAGTGCAAAATAAGTAATCCATTTACTGGGGTTTCCTTTTTCTTCGACATCCGCCCACATCTTTCCATTCAAAGAGTTTTCCATTACCCATTTACCCTCCGGCGTCATTTTATCTCTGATGATTTCCAATGGTCTTTTCAGTTGTGGAGTCATTGGTGTTTCAAGAAGGGCCAGTGCATACATTGCTTCCAATATGTCCGAGTTATAATGTAATGGAAAACCAAAATTGACCCATCCTTGTTTCGGCATCCTCTCCCCCAAGCCATGCAAGTCCAGAAATATGCCCTTTTGTGTAAAGATCCAGTTTTTAACCGTCTCTGTTTCCGGTAGATCAGCACGTTTTGGCGCCTTATCTAAAATTTTCTTCCACTCTTTTCGAGCGGAAGGCACATAAACATAAACCTCGTTTTCCAGCAATTTCTGTACGAGAAGCACTATCGCCAGGTTTACATTTACTGAGCGCTTTTGAGCGGGTATTTCCGCAAAAAGAAGCAAAATTTTCGGCACAGCCATGTAACAATGGGGTAGCAAACTGTAATCCATCGCCGTACACTTTATTCCACGATCCTTGACAATTCTATTTGCCAAAGCCTCGGTTTCCTCGATGACTACAAAATGACCGCCATAACCAAGACGCCTGAATGCATTGAGCAGATTGGCAGTCAGACACTGGCCTCCGTTCTTCATCACCCACTTGCGTTTCTTCAACATTTCATGCGTTCCTTCGGCAATACGCGGGTCTTTTCCGTCCGCCATAAATTGGCCAAGAAAAATTAATTGCCAATACTTGCCGGTGTATTTCCAGTATGCCCGGTCGTCATTTTTCCAAAATTCCTTACTATGCCCAAGAATTCCCTGCGTTACATTGTAGTCCATGAAACGTGCCTTGGTTTGTCGCACTTCCGATGCTGTTTCCGGAAAGTTCAGCAGCTTGGTCAAAGTCAGGTAACGTACCGGGGGATTCTCATCTTCCAGAAGCCAGTGAATGACATCATCCTTTATCTGCATTGCCGATCGCTGTATTGAGAAACCTGTTTAAACCATAGAGAGCGGAAAACATCTCCGCAACATCTTCTACAAGAGTATCCGACAACCAGAAACCGTCGTCCACCTTGTGCGTGACGGCGTAATGCTTGTTTTTCAGCAGATCGATATCGGGAAAATCTTTCGGAAATCCTTTGGGAGCGTTCTTGAGTTTCTCTCCGAACATACCGCTGAAGTATTTTCTGAACTCATCGCTGTCGATGATCGACCGATATTCATCAACGTTCTCGAAAATTGTGTTCCTGATCGCCTTGAGATAACGGGAATCCGGCATGTAGATCCCTCCGCCGATCATCGATGAACCGCTCTCCATGTGAATATAGTATCCGGCATTGGGACTCTTTCGCCCGCCTTTGGCAATAACAGCCCCGAAATTTGTCTTGTACGGTTCCTTGTTCGACGAGAATCTGGTATCGCGAAATATCCTGAACATGCATTCCCTGGGATCGAGGACATCAACATCGGGATCGATTTCCCGAACAACAGGAATCATCACGGCGATAAGCTGTTCAAAAGCTCCTTTCGCATCGTCGTAGAGCGACTTGTTTGCCTTAAACCACTCCCGGTCATTGTTTGACTTCAGCAAGGCAAGAAAATCCAGAGAAATACGCAGATCAATCATGCTCATTTCATACGATACCTGAAAACCGGCTTCACGTCATTCGTTATGCAGAATGCCCGATCGACCTTATTAACGCTGCGGTTCGTTATCTCTCATGCTACCGGAACATGACGTATGACCTCAACAGAAGCAGCCAGTAGAAAAAAAGGACAAGAACCCCCACATGAAACCACACCTCCTCTACAGAGACCGGAAATCCGGAAAAATCAGTGGTCAGATTGATGATGACAAGCATCACAAGTGCAACCAGACCAGCGATGACCAGTGCGCCAAGCTTCCTGCGGGTGAAACTCATTACTGTCATGTAAAAAAATACCGACCAGCCGAATGTCAAAAAGCCGATTATTCTGTCCTGGTACTCATATGATGGTAACGAATAGTAAATGAATAGCACCGGCAGTTTAATACCGGTCATATGCGCTACCGATACCAGCAGAAAATATACTGCGCCCGCAAGAAGAAGCCCTTTTGCCTGGCCTTCCGCCCTTCCCCGCGATAGAAAACGCATCACTGCAAAATATATGAAATTTCTTCCGGCGGCATCCTGAGACTGACCGGAAGGGGATACTCCCTCGTGTAGCCGACTCTCAGGAGAAACTGGGGCTTGCACTCGAGCTCCAGAACCTTCCGGATATCTTCCACCCAAGGCCTCTCTTCGAGTACCTGTGAGATGGGATGAACACCTACTGAACGGGATTTGGCCTTCAGGAACATTCTTTCGAACCGGCGGCCTGTTTCAAGAAGGGCTGAAAGACTTTCATTTTCTGATCCTATGACTACCCAGCCGCCGCTTTGAGCAACCTGTCCTTTAGCCCGTTCTACAGTTGCCTTGCGAAAATCCTGGCCAAGGACATCACTCTCTCCATAAAAATTCTTCACATACCATCCGGCAAGTCCGGTAATATCCATCGCCTCGGGAGTAAGACCGTTACGATACCTTGCTGCATCTGCGTCCGACCACCGTATCCATCGGGCAAGTTCCTTCTGCACGTTGTCACGCGTAACCTGGTATTCTGTTGCGGCAATCGTTGCCTTGTCGAGCCATTCCGCCCCCGCAGATGCAGGAGGATAGTAGAAAAAATTATCATCCGAATCCTTCAGGTAGACAATGTCCATCGGATCCAGTTCTTCGTTCCTGAAACCGGTACGCAGTGTTCTTCGCTCAATAAGGCGCTCGAGTGGATAATCGATACGCTTGCCATTGACAAGCTCGAGTGACAGCAATTCAGGATCGAACGGATTGTCGGCAAGAGTTCGAATGTTCACCTTGAAACCGTTCGCCTGGGCAGCGATAACCAGGTTTTCAAGAAAAGCCCCTATGGAAAGAACAAGCTCCCGGTTCCGGGGATCGACCTCGTTAAGCCATCGATCTTCTGCCGAACCGATGATCCAGTTATCGGCGCTTTTGATCGTAACGATCCACGGCTGAACGTTATGGCCGCTCGGAGCCAGCGAGGCATATCGAATAATTTCAGCCCTCTGGCGGCCAATAACATCAACAAGCTCGCCATAACCGTCCCCTGTCAGATCCTGCTCCCTTACCGGCCGTTCGGCGCATGCCGACAATCCCGGAAAAAAACCTGCTGCAAGAACACACTGAACCGAACGAATGAGAAATGTCCTTCGTGATGCTACCATGAAAACTAACATTCCGGCCTGTCGTCCCCCTCAGGCCTGTTTAACCGACTGTACTATACCAGTATAAATATTTCAGAAAACAACGAAATGTTAAATCTTTCACCTCGAAAAGCTTATCAAACAGGAATGTGCTTTATATCACAGAAAAATTCGAGCAAAGCTACTCAGCAAACACCTGAGATCATCTGTTTACAAGAACTCTCAGCCCAGACCAATACTATCCTCACTTGATACACTCTTATCCCCCCATAACGATAGCCCTGGATATAGACAACCTAATTGTATTACGTTCTCTGGCTATGCTTAACGCCCCCATCCATCCCCACTCGTCAACCTCTTCCCACCCTGTGATCATGGTCTTGATGTTGGAGGAGAGGGTGTAACCGGTGACGGTTGTGCAAACGTGCATGATAACTATAGCATCCGACCTTTTTGATTTTTTCTTCGAGAGTAGCGAAATTGACTGTTAAGCTTGTTGCAATGAACAGAATGAGGTGACGTGTTATGACAACAGTGAATGATATCAAAGCAGCCATAGAATCCTTATCCCACAAGGAGTTCAAGCAGCTGATGCGTTGGGTCCATGAAAAAGACATGGAACAATGGAATGCCCAATTGGCGAAGGATTCAGCAGAAGGAACGTTGGATTTTCTGATCAGGGAAGCTTCGGAAGAAGAAAAAAAAGGAACACTTCGCGAGCTTTAAATGCTAAAGATTTCATCTGGGCTTGGATAGGCTCACATGAAGAATACGAGCGCCTTATTCAAAATCAAGACTGATTTGAAATAAACCATAAAAAAGCGCATGAGGAAGCCAAAACCTCATGCGCTTTTCATGCTGTTATGCTTAATAAGTGATTCCCGATCAGGCCCGTTTACTGTGGTCTACAGCTTTCAGGATCTTCAGGTTCAGCACCACGAACCGGTAGAACTGGTAGATTTTATTCTGCATCAGAAATCTATCGAATTTTGAAGGTCTCATGTCGTTATTCGTTAGTTTGAAAAGTTAATGTATGCCTCACTTATTCGGGTATAACCTGCCATCCGATGCGCCCTTTGAACTTGTGCATGAAGGTCATCTCGACCATCTCTTTCAGCCATGCGCCCGCAAGACCCCGCTCAACCCTGGTAACAAAAAGATCCCTGCCTTCCTTGTTGTCATATCGTGTATGATCGGGTACGACTGGATAAATGATCATGACGACGGCGGAACCGCTCCAGAACGATTTTCCGTTCGACGCAATACAGACGGCAAGCATTTCGGACATACGTTCACGGTGAGTCATACGTCCTTCCCTGATAAGATCGATGATATTAAGAGCAACGACCCTGCCGATAACACCCGAGATCATGCCGGTTCTTGGCGCGCCCGGAACGATCGTCGCTCCGTTTTTTGTGGTATGCGGTGCTGTAATCGGTCCGGGAGGGGCAAAAGCGATTCCGGCCGAGAAGATGTTTTTATACATCTGATTCTGGTAATTTGCCGGCCATGCGTCAGGTGTCCTGACAAGCTCGTCATAGCTCAGACCGTAAATTCCGTCGGCAAGAATAAATCCGCCCGGATTGGTGACCCTGGAAGAAATATCTTCTCCCTTGCTGTTATAGAACGGAAATGTCACGCCTCGCGACTGGGGAATCAGCATGGCAAAATCATAAGAATCTTCTCCATAGTTCCCCTCGAAATCCTCCCAGTATATTGCCTTTTCGTCAACTTCCTTTACACCCCGGCGAACGGCTTTCTCGATACCGAACTCGTCCATGGTAGCTTCGATGAGGTCGCCTCCCCGGGCAATTCTTCCACCTTTCTTCACAACATTGATACCACCGACGCCAAAATCACCGATACAGGGTTCATTGGTCAGGTAGGACAACTCAGCCTTGTCACGGATACCGCGCTGAGTCAGGTCATGATGTATATTGGTAATGTATTCGAATGCAGCTCCCTGACATGCCGCCATGGGGTGTCCGGTACCGATAACCAGACGCTGCTTTTCACCGCGTTTCATTTTTTCAATCAGCTCCAGGTACGAATCGCGGGCCTTGATTGCCGTATCGAGATGGCAGATGGATTCCGTATGCTTGTCCGGCCCGAGTCCCGGAGTTGCGGCATAGTTCATATGCGCACCGGTAGCGACAATAAGGTAATCGTAATCGACTTTTTTCTCACCGCCTCCATTTGCCTCATCGACCAGAAGGTAATTATCATCGGGATGAACCGACGTCACCTTGCCCTGCAAAAAATTCACATTGAACTTGTCATAGATCGGCTTGAGCTTGAAGGTGGTTTCTTCGGGTTTGACCGCCCCGATTCCCAGCCATACCCAGGAAGGAACAAAACCGAAAAAATCAAACTTGTGTATAACCGTAATCTCATGTTCTTTGCCTATTGCATCACCCAGATACATTGCGGCAGTATGACCGGCAAAACCGGCACCAATAATCGCAACCTTTGCCATAGCCTGTTTTCTCCAGCTATTCTCGTTCTCTCGCCCCGAAGAGCGCCAAGATCGTCTTATTAAAAAAGATTGTTTAGAGTGAATGAAGATAGGAAATAAACCGGTTACCGCAAACCTGCATGCTCAGGGGGGGATACACAGGATGAGAATTGCAGGAAACCTGTATACCCCGACGAGGAGATATGCCAAAACGTTTTATTTTTCATAGAATTGTATCACGAACAGTCCGGTAGTTATGAGCCAGGGCGCAGACGATCCGGGGAGAAACACACCTTGCAGCAGACAATCAGAAAAAGAATTCTCGGTATCGATTACGGCACAAAAAGGATAGGGATGGCCAGGAGCGATCCTTTCGGCAATTTCGCCCAGCCTGCAGGTACCTTCAGGCCGGACACGATCCTTCCGGCCATCGAGCATGAAAGAAATGCGCATCAGATCGAAACCATCGTTGTCGGCTACCCTCTCAATCTTGACGGCACGCATAGCACCATGACCGATGTCGTTGACCGCTTTATTTCACTGCTCAGAGAAACATTTCCAGATCTGTCCATAACAACCATAGATGAGCATGGATCTTCGAAACAAGCTCAAAAATTGCTGGTCCAGTCAGGCCTGAGCAGAAAAAAAAGAAAACAGAAAGGACGTCTTGACTGTGCTGCGGCATGTCTGCTTCTGCAAAATTATCTTGATGCCGTCGACAACCCCCCGCTATAGCTCAATAGCACACTCAATACCCTGTAATGCAACAGAGACCGATAAAATATACTGTATTGACGGAGCGCATTTAGCTTTTCGCGCGCTCTTGCGTATCTTTTCTGTTTTGCATACGTCTGCCGTCAATCAGCCCGGATCAGCGGGCCTACAGAAAGCAACACATGAATCAAACCGAAACTCTTGACATGTTCCGCTCGACCGGAGCACTGCTGGAAGGTCATTTCAGACTGACTTCCGGTCTGCACAGCACAACATATTTTCAATGCGCCAGGGTTCTCCAGCACCCGGAATACCTTGTGAAGATATGCGGCAGTATCGTTTCGGCGTTCGAGGATGTAGCAATAGAAACCGTAATTTCGCCGGCAGTCGGTGGAATTGTCGTAGGCACAGAAACCGGACGCCAGTTGGGGGTAAAAACCATTTTTACGGAAAGGAAAGACGGTAAGATGGTGTTTCGAAGAGGCTTCAGCGTCTCGCCGAACGAAAAAATCCTTGTTGTCGAAGACGTCATCACGACCGGAGGCTCAGTTGCCGAAGTGATCGAGGTCGTTTCCGCAGCCGGAGCGAACGTTGTCGGTGTCGGCTCGGTTGTTGACCGCAGCAACGGCACAGTCAAGCTGGCCGACCAGCAGTTTTCTCTGCTGACGCTCGAGGTAAAAAATTATGACCCGGAAACCTGTCCCCTCTGCCGGGAAGGCGTCCCGATCGACATGCCGGGCAGCCGGAACCTGAAAACAAGCTAAGTCCTGCATGCATGCGATCATCATCCATCAGAACCATATCGATCGTCGGACTCGGTCTCATCGGCGCCTCAGTTCTCAGAGCGCTGAAAAAATCACCTCTGGCTGCTGAACAGAAAATCGTCTTCAAAGGGTATGATCCCTCTTTCACAAGGGAAGATATCAGTCAACTGGAGGCAATCGGTCTCGATCGTTTCGAAACCTCAAAAGAGAAGCTGTACAACGCCGATCTCATTATCCTTGCCGCACCGGTTGAGGCTAACATTCAACTGCTTGCAGAAATTCGGCAACTTGCTCCAGAAGAGACCCTTGTCAGCGATGTATCGAGTACGAAAGCCGCCATTTCGACACGCGCAGACGAACTGAATCTCCGGTTTATCGGCATGCATCCCATAGCCGGCAGAGAACAGCAAGGCTACCATGCAAGCCATGACAAACTCCTTTCCGGAAAAACCGTCGTTCTTTGTGCTGATGAAGCTACGCTGTCAAGCCGGGATGCAGCAAACCTGATGGAGCTTCTGCAATCGATCGGGTGCCGGACAACCCTTATGTCACCTGAAGAACATGACCGGGTCGTTGCGGCAATCAGCCATCTGCCGCAACTCCTCTCCAGTACACTTATCACCTATTGTGAAAAAAACATCAGCAAAAGCGGCCCGGGATTTTCAACGCTGACCAGACTTGCAGGAAGCTCATGGGATGTCTGGCAGGATATCGTGTCGACAAACAGGGATAATATCTCACAGGAACTCAGCGGCTTTTGCTCATATCTTGAGCAGCTTGCCGATGATATCCGTAACGGGCGCCTGGACAAGGTTGGAATGCTCTTCGAAAAAGCCAACTCCCTCTACGATCAACTGAACAAAAAGGAAAGCTCATGAGATTCGCTGTTGTTGTAAACATCAATCGTGAAGAGGCGCTCGCACTTTCGAAGGATCTCATCGCGTGGTTCGAAGAAAGGAAGCTCGATTATGTTCTGGATGCAAATTCCGCAGCAATAATCGGGACAGATAAAGCTGCTGAAATAGAAAATCTCAACAAACTCTGTGACGTCTTCATCTCCCTCGGAGGAGACGGTACGCTGCTTTTCGCGTCCCGCTACTCGGAAACAAAACCGGTTATCGGCATCAATGTCGGCCATCTGGGCTTCCTTGCCGAGTTCAGCAGGGAGGAAATGATCCATGCAATTGAAAAGGTGCTTGAAGGCACTTACTCCATTCACGATCGATCACAGCTCGATGTCATGGTACCCTGGGGCAAAGACAAGTTCAGGCATTATAACGGCCTGAACGACGTTGTCCTCGAAAAAGGCACCCATTCCAGGATACCTGCATTCATTATAAGGCTTGACGGAGAACAAAGCAGCGCCTACCGTGCCGACGGGATCATAATAGCCACATCAACGGGATCGACCGGATATTCGCTGTCAGCCGGAGGTCCGGTAATAGCTCCAAAATCAAAAGTTTTTGTCATCACACCGATCTGTCCGCATATGCTGACAGTCAGGCCGCTTGTGATCAGCGACGAAAAGACGATCGAAATTTCCGTTGACGCTCCGGGCGGAGAATATCCTCTCAATTGTGACGGACACCTCATAAAAATGCTCAAACCCGGGGAAATGGTCACCGTAAAAAAATCCCTGGAAATGGTCAATCTTGTGGCCAACGAGAAAAGGAATTACTGGGACATTCTCAGAAACAAACTTTTTTGGGGCCGTGAACATAAGCGGGGCACCTGAGAACAAACGACCATCACCTGATTTTCAATGAGCGGAAGTAACAGCATTTCTCTTGCCTCACTCGGTCACCTTCTCGGCATAGCAACCGATACTCCACTGGCCACCTCCGGTATGCGAAAACAGCTTTCTGTAACGTTTCTTCCCGGGGGCAAAGATTCACCCGGACTGCAATGCTTCACACAATCCCTGATGAATGCCTTCAGGACTCTTGGTATAAGAGTTCTCGACATACCCGAGGCAACCGAAGAGGACGGGAGCTTCAAAAAGGGCGTCGTGATTGTTGCATCAGGAGTATTCCCTGATGAAAAGCTTGCGATAAACCGCGTCAAGACTCTTTACGGTAACATTATTCTCGGTATTCACGACGAGGCACCGCCTCTGAACAAACACTCAACACCCCAGGATAAACTGGACCTTATTGTAGGTAAACTTGCCTGGGATATGGTGCACCTGAGCATTTACGTCACTGCTGACAGCTGGACGATATGCACCATGAATGGCGGTGTTGTCGAGATAGAGGGCTCCTGCCCCCTTCCATCCGATATCCTGAAAACCCTTGTACCGAAACTTACCGCCCAGGTCATCCCCCCTGATCCTTCCGACCTGAATCTCCGGCCGGGAGCATTACAGGATGCACTTTCCGGGACGAAAGATATCGCTGACGATTTCAGGGCATGCAGCATTCTGTGGAGCGGAAACCAGTACCTCCTGACCCACACATCAAGGGAAAGTCTGAGCTACAGAAATACTCTCTACAGAAAAATTGTCGCAAGATATCTCGATAACCGCAGCGGCATGAGCTACGGTTTCTTTGCCCGGCAAATGCCGGTAACGGCACCGTGCGCCATGCTGGTGGACAATGAATGCGATTTCAGCGAACATGAGCTGCAAACTTCACCAACGCTCATACATAACAACAGAAAATGCATTCCTGTGAAAGTTCTGGACAATTGGTTTCTTGTAGAACCGGTTCCGGTCGTTACGGTTACGACACGTTCGGGATGCAGAAAAACGCAACTGAACCCTGACACAGACCTCCTTGCGCTCAGCATCGAGAACGGAAAGATCACACTCATGACCTCAGACAGTCAGCCGGATACAGGAGAACCGAAACCTTCCTTCGACACACTCACGATCCTCGCCCATGCACTCGGCAACACGATTGTATCGAGCATCCTGCAGAAAATACGACCATCATGGCACTACCCGCAACAACTTGCAGAGCAAGGCACCTCCATTACCCACTGGCACGGCTTCCCCGAAGATACGGTAACGCCCACGGGTTATGTCATACATGGAGAAAACAATCCGCCGGTGTCCTGTTCGACACCGCAGTCGGCAGCCTACAGTCTTCTCGGCAAGATCGATGCCCTTGAAAAAGCACTGAACATGAATGTGGAATACCAGGGCGATATCCATATTGAGCCCAATCACGGAACAAACATCATCGGCACGCTTTCCCTTGCCGAAACCGCAGCCCTCCTTAACCGAAAAGCCCCCTGAGATCAGGAGTTTTTCTCTCCATCTGAACAGGACAAAACAGGTCGTTTACCATAACAATCCTACTGCCCGAAATCTTCACCCGACCACCGGCTGGACGAATAATTATTCGCCCCTGCAACTTGCCCACTGCTGCTGCACACTACATCCCGGCATACCTGCCGTACTCCCACTTACCCTGCTCCTGAAGGATCAGTTCGACCATCTCCCGGATACATCCTTTTCCCCCCTCGTAAGCCGAGATGTAGGTTACACGGTTGCGAAGATACTCGACGCCGTCAATAGGAGTAACCGTAAAGGCTGTTTTTTCGAGCAGAGGAACATCAACGATGTCGTCTGCAATGTAAGCGCAGTCCTCATCGGTAAGGCCACAGGCTGCCTTGAACTCCTCATAGGCATCCATTTTGCTGTCATAGCCGAGATAAACATGCTCGACCCCGATTTTTTCAAGAAGATTCCGTTGCGCATCTCCCGAATGTTCAGAAATAACGGCGATGTGTAGACCGTTTTTCCGAGCCTTTTTCACGGCAAGGGCGTCCCTCACATTGCAGGAACAGCTTTCTCCTCCACGGTCATTGACGGTTATCTGACTGCCGGTCAGCACTCCCTCCAGGGGAAATATCAGTGCCCTGACCTGTCGAAGTGCGTTCTGGAGCCGTTCCGATGCGTCGCCGGCCGAAAGCTGAATTCCGAAATAGTTGATACCTGACACGATACTCGAGTTGTTTGGTTAGCGTTGTTCAATGTGTTCCGAGCCCAGAAAGCGATGCAGTCTGTCCAGATGCCCTGCAACCTGCTGGAAATCCTTGAGCGCCATCTGTGTCGATGCGTCTGAAAGCGCTTTGTCCGGATCGGGGTGCACCTCGAAAAAAAGACCGTCAGCCCCGGCTGCCACAGCCGCCCGGGCCATAGGCAGAAGAAACTCCCGTTGGCCGCCGGTAACACCGTTACCGGCAGAGGGCAGTTGAAGACTGTGTGTCGCGTCATAGACAACAGGATACCCTTCTCGACGCATTCCCGGAATACCCCTGAAATCCACGACAAGGTTATGGTAACCGAACATGGTCCCTCTTTCAGTCAGCATGACGTTGGTATTGCCAGTGCCGATGACTTTTTCAAGCGCCATCGCCATATCTTCCGGAGCCATGAACTGCCCTTTTTTAATGTTGACGCACAGACCGGATTTCCCGGCCGCGACCAGAAGGTCGGTCTGGCGACACAGGAATGCCGGTATCTGCAGGGCATCGACATATCGCGATGCCTGCTCGACGTCACTGGTTTCATGAACGTCGGTAAGAACCGGAAGACCGAAAGTATCCCTGATTTCGGCCAGGATTTCAAGGGCCTCCCTGTCTCCGATACCTGTAAAGGATGAAGCTGAAGACCGGTTTGCTTTTTTGAATGATCCTTTGAAAATAATGGGAAGCGCAAGTTTGTCACGAACCGCTGAAAGTACCGAAGCCACATCAAAAGCCATTTCCCGGCCCTCGATAATACAGGGCCCTGCAATAAAAAAAAGCGGCCCGCCGCCCCGGATGGTCATTCCACCGATCGATATGCTTCGCGATTCAGTCACGTAAAGACTCTTGCCGTTTTTTCGTTTTGACAAACATTGAAATGTCTAAACTATATCCGAACGGTATATTTTACAACAACACCGATCTCTTTTTATCAGGACCGACAACGGAGCAGCACCTGATAAAGAAAGACCCGTCCTTTCGCGCTGTTGTGTTATTGAAGCTTCCTGACAGCGTTTAAAACACTCCCTGCATCTTCCTTCGACGGAGCCTCAAGCCGGAAGCGTCTGCGCTGAAGCGGTACAATACGAAGATGCATCATCCGGTTCGTTTCACGGTCCAGATCAAGAAAAAACAATGCACCTAGATAGCCTTTATACTCCCTGTATTCAGCTTTACCTTCATAATCGTTGATCAGATCACCGCAGCCATAGAGAACAGGCCGCCCCTTAATCACTTCAGCTCCCAGGACATGGTGAGCCGAATGCCCATGAATAACATCGACACCTGCTTGATCAATCAGGTATCGGGCAAAAGCCCGGTGCGTGTCCGGAACACGCTGCACCCGGTTCCACCCCCAGTGAAGCGAAGCAACAACAAGATCGCCATTCCTGCGATACGTCCTGACTGCTCCGGCAATTGCCTTTACCGATCGCTCACTGTAATCCGGCAGCAAATTAATCCCGGGATTGCCGGAACGGGCCTGCCAATGAGAAAAACCGCAGCCGCTGTCGGGAAATCCCCAGGAAAAAACCAGAATTCGTTTTCCGTCAGGCAGTTCCGTCCTGTAAGGGCGTACGGCTTCGTCAAGATCGTTGCCTGCACCGGCATGACCGATCCCTGCAGCATCGAGGGCAGCGATTGTATCGCGCATTCCCTGCACTCCGAAATCGAGAACATGATTGTTGGCAAGTGAACAACAGTCAAGTTCGGCAGCAAGAAGGCATCCGGTATTGGCCGGGTGCATGCGAAAATTGAAACGCTTTCGCTCCCACGCACTGCAGGTCGTGATGGATGTTTCAAGATTGACAAGTCTGAAGTCAGGGCGGACGGTATCGAATACCGAAAGAGCAGCACCCCAGATATAATCATGTCGCAGCGGTCTTATTTCCGCCCCGTGCATCAACGCGCTCCACTCCAGGTACTGCCTTGCCGACACGGCATCCGGCTTGTTGAAATCACCTTCATTGTGTGTAGCAAACAACTGGTCGACACCCCTTCCGGTCATAACGTCTCCACCGAGAAAGAGACGAACAGAATCAGCACTTTTTTCCCAGGAAAACGTTTTTTGGCCCTCTGCCATATTCAGTCCCTTTGTCTCAATCAGGCGTTGCCTTGAATGCATCAATACATGGCCAGATAGTGTTTCCAAAGGCAGTAATCACAACCAGATCGTCTTTTGCTGCACGAGACATTGTTTCGTTAACCGCCTCATTGAGAGGAGGAATGATCATTATGCGCTCCTCGGCCACTCCAGCCTCTTTAAGCCCTTCCCTTAAAAGCTCCGGGGTTTCGCCTTCTCTTCGGCCGCGGCGATCTTGCATGTCATAACAAATAAATAAATCAAAAGCATCTGCAACCGTTAAACCGCTCTCTTGTATAAATCTGTCCGGTCGGTTTCCTGTTGCCGACGCCATCAGGATCTTTTTGCCAGAAACTTCTGTCTTACGAGCAAAATCAGCGATCTCTGCATTCGCAACAGGCCCGTCAGCCCAGGTGACGTAAAGCAGAAAGGGGGCGCCGTCGACAAGGTTCATGCGCCCTGAATTGCTCTCGCGTGTCGATTCGAAGGATGAGACACTACGCAGGATCGTTTCAAAACCGATACCGAGGCCATGGGCTGTGGCTGTCGAAAAAAGGGCGTTGAAAAGAGCTGGCCTGTATCGACCGCCAAGAGTCGACACAATTGATTCGACCGGTATCGTTCCGATCAGCCGCTCACCCTCACAGAGTTGTATATTGCCTTTTTCCCAAACATCATGGGGCGCATCAAGATACACCACCGTCCCTCCTTCCGACCGATGAAGCAACACCTCATCGTTATCCGGTCTGGAACTCACCAGACAGATTTTCGGTGCGGAAACAACATCACGCATACCGAGACAAAGCGGATCGTCTGCGTTGAGTATCGCCATCTTCCTGGTATGACGAACAACCAGACTTTTTGCCCTGGCAAGATCTTCTCTTGTTTCGATACCGTCAAGGCCAACATGGTTGTCATGGACGTTGAGCACGACGCCTACATCAATACTGTCGATTACCATACCGGCTTTAATAAGTCCACCGCGAGACAACTCAAAAACTCCCGCCTCAACACATGGATCACGCATTAGCAATGCTCCTGACATACCGCCAGCAACATCCCCTTTATGTATTCCTTCATTCCCGATCCAGGAACCCTGAGTCGTCGATAGAGCAACACACTTCCCTGTTGTAGAGAGAATATGTGAGACCATCTGGCAAGTTGTTGTCTTCCCCAGGCTCCCGGTTACACCAACTGTAGGGATCCTTCCATTGCAACCTTCAGGAAAATAGTGCTCAATAATAGGAGCAGTAATATCATGTTCAGGATTTGCAACCTGATGCGGCCGGAGGCCAGGCGAAGAATTAACCTCAAGAATTGCACAGTCTGTTTCGCGCCATGATCGGCCTATATCTTCGGTAAAAAAATCAATCCCAACCACATCCAGTCCAATCATGCGCGCGGCCCGCTCGGCCATCGAACGGTTCTCAGGATGAATATCGTCAGTAACATCGACAGAAATGCCGCCCCGAGATATATTTGCTGTCCCCCTCAGCATTACCTCCCGTCCTTTCTGAAGCACCGAATCAAGCGATAATTTTTCTTTGGCAAGACACTTTCGAGCTTCCTCGTCAATCTCAATCTTTTCGAGAATTCGCTCAAATTTCATCCCACGTCGAGGGTCGCGATTAATCCTGTCGATCAACTGCTTCACTGAGCTTATACCATCCCCGATAACCGCAGCCGGAGTTCTTTTCGCTGCTGCAATGAATTTACCTGCTACAACCAGTAAACGATGATCGTTTCCTTTAATATACCGCTCGATCAAGATGCCTCCTTTTTTTGCAGAAACATCCTTTATGGCCTTTAATAGACTCTGCTCGTCCCTTATATCAAGAATCACACCCTTACCCTTACCCAGAATACGGGGTTTGACGACCAGTGGAAAACCCAGTTGTTTTAACGCAATTTTGGCTTGATCTATAGAAAAAATGGCGATCGAATCCGCCGTAGGAAGACCGATTGACTTGAGAAAAACTACCGTTTTATACTTATCATCTGAAAGCATGTAACCGATTGGACTGGTTTTATCGCTAGCCGTTTCCTTGATCCTGATCAGGTGTACACCTTGTCCAAGCTGTACATACTGGCCTGGCTTTGAGAGTCGATGATAGTAGATCCCCCTTTTTTCTGCTGCACGGGTAAGCGCAAGCGTAGACTGATTTAATCCCCATGAACGGAGCTGTTTCCGGATTTCGAGATAACGTTGCTGCATCTTCTGCACAAGCTTAGTCCGTGAATGCCCACTCAGAGAATATTGCTCCTGAACAACCATCAGGGCAAGCTCAAGAGCGACAAGACCAAGTTCTGCTTCTTCGCAAGGGATAATGCACGTGAAATACTCTTTTTCTGAAGAAATAATGCGGCCTTTCTGCGACCTCACTGAAAAATCCCTTAATAGTATTTCGCAAATCTCCAGCAGAAGCTCCACAGCAGGATTTGCCGAGCGAAAGAATGAATCCGGTGAAGACAGTGCTGAAGATTCCTGCGCAACAGGAAAAGCCTCTTGAATAATGTCAAGCAAATTAGCTAGAGCATGTGGACTGAAAACTTTTTGGAATATCGGAATCTCTTTCTGGCGACAGGAGACCATTGCAAAAAGTCCTGACGAAGAACTGTAGATATTCGGTCCCTTGAAAAACCTTTTTGACCGGATGTATGTATCCCTGATCATTGTATAATCAATTTAATCCTATTGCATCTTGCAAAAGCAAAGCCATCAAGCCCTCTTATGAAACAAAACTATTATTTTTAATAATTCACTTGTTCGGCACTGTATCAGTGTTGGCTGATTCATTCATCAGACGTCGTGGAACCAAGAGAATTTTAACATGGTTTCCACTATCATAAGAGTAACTATGCTCAGGTTATTTGACAGGATCTTTGCAAGAGTAATGACAGGCACCTTATAACCAGTGCAACAATCCAGGAAACAGTACACTATAATCTCCCTCCTAACTCACTAACACATAATGTCATGAATTCTTCTGACACCAAGCAGAGATTAGAAGATATTGAAAAACAGCTTGCGAACCTTCATGAGGATCAGCGAAGAATAAAGGCTCGCTGGGATGCGGAAAAAGAACTGATCCAGCAATCCAGCAAACTCAAGTCTGAACTTGAAGAGCTCAAGCACCAGGCTGAAGAATACGAAAGAAACGGCGACTACGGCAAGGTTGCCGAAATACGTTACGGACGAATCGCCGATATCGAAAAAGAGATCGAAGAGAACAAACGTAAAATTGAGAAGAAACAGGCTAGCGGCGAGCTGATCATGAAAGAAGAGATCGACTCCGGAGACATTGCCGACATCGTGTCGAAATGGACCGGTATTCCTGTCAGCAAGATGCTCCAGTCGGAACGGCAGAAACTCCTCCATATCGACGAAGAACTTCATAAACGCGTCATTGGCCAGGATAAAGCCGTTCAGGCGGTAAGTGAAGCCGTCAAACGGTCACGCGCAGGCATGGGAGACGAAAAAAAACCGATCGGCTCATTTATTTTTCTCGGACCGACAGGCGTCGGCAAAACCGAGCTCGCCCGCACCCTTGCAGAATATCTTTTCGACGACGAAGACGCAATGATCCGGATCGACATGAGCGAGTATATGGAATCGCACACGGTGAGCCGTCTTGTCGGTGCACCTCCGGGATATGTCGGTTATGAAGAGGGCGGACAGCTTACCGAAGCGGTGCGACGCAAGCCCTTTTCGGTTGTGCTCCTTGACGAGATCGAAAAAGCGCATCCCGATGTATTCAATATCCTGCTCCAGATTCTCGATGACGGAAGACTGACCGACAGCAAAGGCCATACGGTCAATTTCAAGAACACCATCATCATCATGACCAGCAACATCGGCGCTCAGCTCATACAGAGCGAAATGGAGAGGCTGGAGAATACAAACCGCGACGATGTACTCGAAAACCTTCAGGACAAGCTTTTCCAGTTGCTCAAACAGCAGGTCAGGCCGGAATTTCTCAATCGTATAGACGAAGTCATTCTTTTCACACCGCTCAGCAGAGAGGATCTTGAACAGATCGTCACGATTCAGTTCAACCAGATCAACAAGCTGGCAAACAGACAGAAAATCAGTCTGAAAATGAATAAAGACGCGCTGCTCTGGCTGGCCAATGCAGGATTCGACCCGGCATTCGGAGCAAGACCGCTCAAACGCGTGATGCAGCGAAACATCACCAACAGATTGTCGGAACTGATTCTCGAAGGAACCGTTCAGGAAGGCGATACCGTCACGATATCGATTACAAACGGAAACCTCACCCTGGAAAAGACCGCCGGATGACAAACACTCCCTCTAACTGCCTCATAACAGCCCTGATAGCGCTCATCGTATCAGCTGTTCTCACTACGTTCACGGCATGTGCGGCAAGCCTGCCTGACAATGATGACGAACTGACCATGAAAATCGGCCAGATGATCATGGTCGGATTCAGGGGGACATCGCTCGAAGAAGCCGACACTATCAGAGAGGATATAGAAAAGCTGAACCTTGGCGGTGTCGTGCTTTTCGATTACGATGTTCCTACCAGGACCCCGGGCAGAAACATCACAGATCCTGACCAGTTGCGAAATCTGACCCGTGAGTTGCAAAGCATTGCCAAAACACCGCTCTTCATTGCTGTCGACCAGGAAGGAGGCAGGGTAGCACGCCTGAAACCAAAATACGGATTCCCCGAAACCGTCTCGGCCGAAAAACTGGGTACGCTCAACAATCCTGACAGCACCTATCGGGCAACACTGACAATTGCTGCGGCTCTTGAGACCGCAGGCATCAACATGAACTTCGCTCCGGTCATCGATCTCGACAGAAATCCCGACAATCCGGTTATCGGTGGACTGGAAAGAAGTTTTTCACCGGATCCCGGCACGGTTTCTTCGCAGGCCGCAGCAGTCATCAGGGCGCTGCATGAAAAAAACGTGATCTCGTCCCTGAAGCACTTTCCGGGCCACGGCAGTTCGTCAACCGATACCCACAAGGATTTCACCGACATTACCGGAAGCTGGAACAAGACTGAACTTGCTCCTTACCGCAGCCTGATCGAAAACGGATATAACGACCTTGTCATGACTGCACATGTTTTCAATGCAAAACTCGATCCCGAACACCCTGCCACACTCTCAAAACCTGTGGTCACAGAACTGTTACGTGACTCGCTCGGCTTCAGGGGCGTTGTGATCAGCGACGATATGCAGATGCAGGCCATTGCCGGACATTACAGTCCCGAGATGTCGGTCCGCCTGGCGATCGAGGCCGGTATCGACATCCTTCTTTTTGCCAACAATTCAAGCTATGACCCCAACATCGCGAGAAAAGCCGTTTCGATCGTCCGTTCCCTGGTGAACAGCGGCACAATATCCCCCTCAAGGATCGACAGTTCCTACAACCGCATCACGGCCCTCAAACAACGCCACTTCAGCGCACCTCAATGAAAACACTCTACCTGGTCAGGCATGCCAAATCAAGCTGGGATAACGCGAACCTCGCGGATTTCGACCGTCCCCTGAACAAACGCGGGCTCAAAGCCGCTCCATTCATGGCCAATTTGATGCGTCAAAAGGAAGTACGCCCCGATCTTGTTCTCTCGAGCCCTGCAAACCGCGCTCTCTCAACGGCGGAAACATTCTGTGAAATTCTGGAATATCCAGTCGAAAAAATCGAACAAAGGGCTGAAATTTACGAGGGCGGACTCAACCACATTCTGACCATTGTCCGCGCCATACCGAATACGGTATCGGCACCCATGCTGTTCGGACACAATCCCACCTTTACAATCTTCGCGAATTTCGTGACCGGTACCCATCTTGACAACATCGTCACCTGCGGTGTCGTCAGAATCGCCATGCACGTCGAGTCGTGGCAGGAGACAGGGATCGATTCGGGCGAACTGGAGTGGTACGAGTATCCGAAGAAGTATAAGTAGGCAGTAGGCAGTGGGCAGTGGGCAGTGGGCAGTGGGCAGTGGGCAGTGGGCAGTGGGCAGTGGGCAGTGGGCAGTGGGCAGTGGGCAGTGGGCAGTGGGC
>JANQHB010000005.1:55000-90301 GCA_028277225.1 Chlorobium sp. | reverse complement strand
CGATTCAGAAACAAGTGGTGCAACTTGAGCCGCCCTTGTTGGGCACGCTCCGCTTTGCCCAACCTACGGTGTATAGGTTGTTTCTGAATCATTACTAAGACCCGGTCGCCGATGGATCAAGCCTTTTTCGGATCAGGACGGGCTTGGGCAAGCGGAATAGAGATATATCGACCATTGTCGATGGTTAATATCAAAATTATCACTTTGAATCGATGGGCGTCGGTCCTTTATCTCTATACCTATATGGGAAATAAGTTGGTACCGAAATCCATGCGCATACTCAACGAAATACGTTTCGACAACCTGCGGGGCGACCTCTTTGGCGGAGTCACGGCGGCGATCATCGCTCTGCCCATGGCCCTCGCCTTCGGTGTCGCCTCCGGGGCTGGACCCGCCGCGGGGCTCTATGGCGCCGTTCTGGTCGGCTTATTCGCCGCCCTCTTCGGTGGCACGCCCACCTTGATCTCGGAGCCGACGGGGCCGATGACGGTCGTCATGACCGCTGTGATCGCCAACCTGATGGCGACGAATCCGGAGCAGGGGATGGCCATGGCCTTCACCGTGGTCATGATGGCGGGCGTGTTCCAGATGATCTTCGGCGCCCTCAAGCTCGGAAAATACGTCACCCTGATGCCCTACACGGTGATCTCGGGCTTCATGACGGGAATCGGTATCATCCTGATCATCCTGCAGATCGGACCCATGCTCGGACATGCGACGCCCTCTGGCGGCGTCCTTGGGACGATCCAGTCGCTGCCCGATCTCGTCGCGTCGATCGATCCGGCCGAGGCGGGTCTCGCCTTGTCCACCCTTGCCTTGATCCTGGTCTTTCCGCGGCGGCTGAGCAGACTCATGCCGCCACAATTGATTGCGCTGGTGTTAGGGACCCTGGTCTCCATCCTGGTCTTAGGCCAGATGGATATCCGGCGCATCGGCGAGATCCCGGCTGGGCTTCCCTCGCTGCAGCTTCCGGTCTTCACCCCGGAGCAGTGGCGGCTGATGGTCGTCGACGCGCTGGTGCTCGCGGTTCTGGGGGGCATCGACGCCTTGCTCACCTCGGTCATCGCCGAAAGCCTCACCCGCAAGGAGCACAGCTCGGACAAGGAGTTGGTCGGCCAGGGCATGGGTAACCTGGCCTCCGGGCTCTTTGGTGGTATCCCGGGGGCCGGCGCCACCATGGGAACGGTCGTCAATATTCAGACCGGTGGCCGCACCGCCCTGTCTGGCCTGACCCGTGCACTCATCCTGCTGGTCGTGGTGCTCTGGGCGGGTGGACTGACCGCTCACATCCCCATGGCAGTGCTGGCCGGGATCGCACTCAAGGTGGGTCTCGACATCATCGACTGGTCCTTCCTGAAGCGTGCCCACCGGGTGTCGTTCAAGGCCGCCATGATCATGTACGGGGTCATCGGTCTGACTGTCTTCGTCGACCTCATCACGGCGGTGGCGATCGGTGTCTTCGTGGCGAACCTTCTCACCATCGAGCGACTCTGCAAGCTGCAGAGTCAATCGGTCAAGGCGATCAAGCATCCGAGCGGTGCCGACGACCTTTCTCGCGATGAACAGGAGGTGCTGGAACGAACCAACGGCCGAATCCTGCTCTTCTATCTGGGTGGTCCGCTGATCTTCGGCTTGGCCAAGGCCATCTCTCGTCAGCACGCCGTGTTGCCCGAGCACCAGGTCTTGATCCTGGATTTCACGCAAGTACCCGTGCTCGGAGTCTCATCCGCCTTGGCATTGGAAAAGATGGTCTTGGAGGATCTGCAGGCTGGGAGGTCGGTGTTCATCGTGGGGGCCGAGGGTGATGTCAAGGCACGGCTGGATCGGTTAGGGGTCACGGCCGCCATCCCCGCGGACCAGCTGTTCACCGATCGGCGGGCCGCGCTGGTACAGGCGGAGGCGCTGCTGGATGCCTCCGCGCCGCGGGAGCCAGTCTCGGAGGAGCGGTCCGTCGTGGTCTGACGTGGCCTCGTCGCATCGATTCGGGACAGGTGAGCTGATCGTTTCCCGTTCGATGCAACCCGCCAAGCCTCCAGATTGGCCGCCGGCCCAGGTGAGCTGTGCATCGCCTGGGCGCAGCTGAGGCGATCTTCGCCAACGCCACACCACCTGGCTTGTCCTGAAACCGCTTTCCCTGTCGCGCCAGCAGTCACATCGCCCGGCGATGTGCCTGCTGGCGCTCCCTTGAAGGCGAGCCTCAATCCGTCGCCATCTGATACGAGCGTTTCCGGCAATCGCCTTCGTCTTGCGCTGCCTCTATCGACCTGGGTCGATGCAAGCTGCGGTGAATTCGAATTTCCTAGTTTATCGCTCAGGAACTACCTTATAGGTCAAGGGAGGCGATGACGACTCGAAACCCTTGACTCGAGTCCCGCTCTCTCGCCCATCGACCGATTCAAACGAGGTGACGCAATATGCAAGCGACAGCACAAGCAGCAGAGGGGGTGATCGCAGGCCAGATTCTTGGGGCGGAGGAGCGGATGTTCCGGCAGCTGGGCCGTTGTCTCCATCCCGGTTGTGTGGTGTGCATCGAGCATACCGCCGCGGTTCGGCCCGGTTATACACCCTGGGAGCTGTGGGGTGGACCGAGCTGTTACGGGGGTGATTTCGAATCTGTCTGCGACTCGATCGAGCGCTGCCGACGTGCTCACGCGGACCACCATATCCGCTTGAGTATCCAGGACCTCGGCTGCCACAGCCGGCTGTCATTCGCCGTCCACCGACCCAATTGAACCGCGTCCGACCAGGCCCACGGTCATGTGGGCCTGGTTCCGGGATCGGCGGTAGCCATCGCCACCATCACTGACGCGGTTCATGGCTGCGTCGATCAAAACGGCCAGGTCCAGTCATCCACCTCGGGCTTGTCGATCCCATGCTCATAGGCGTAGTTGCGGCATTCGATCTGCATATCTTTGAGGCGCTCCATGGCGTGCGCGCCGGCGACCTGCAGCCGGGGTACGCGTTTGATGACGTCCATGGCCAGGGTGAAGCGGTCGATCTCGTTGTTGATGGCGAGCTCCAAGGGGGTGTTGATGTTCCCCTTCTCTTTGTAGCCCCGCACATGCAGGTTCTTGTGGTTGGTGCGCCGATAGGCGAGTCGGTGGATCAGCCAGGGATAGCCGTGGAAGTTGAAGATGATCGGCCGATCCTTGGTGAAGAGACTGTCGAACTCGGCATCCGTGATGCCGTGCGGATGCTCGCCGTAGGACTGAATCTTGAACAGGTCGACCACATTGACGAAACGGATCCGGATATCGTCGAAATGCTGGCGTAG
This sequence comes from Chlorobium sp., assembly GCA_028277225.1. GTDB lineage: Bacteria > Bacteroidota > Chlorobiia > Chlorobiales > Chlorobiaceae > Prosthecochloris. Next base: position 87,027 of record JANQHB010000005.1, on the reverse strand, counting down.
CAGCGCGGCCGCGGCCAGGGCCTCTTTGGTGGGGATGTCGCCGCAGCCCACCAGGACCGCGTCTGGCTCGCTGCCCTGATCATTGCTGGCCCAGTTCCAGATACCGAGTCCCTTGGTGCAGTGCTTGATCGCCTCCTCCATGCTCAGGTATTGGAGATGATTCTGCTTGTCGGCGACGATCACGTTGATGTCGTCTCGGCTCTGCAGGCAATGGTCGACGGTGGAGAGCAGGGTGTTGACGTCCGGCGGTAGATAGATGCGGGTGACCTCTGGGTTCTTGTTCACCACGACATCCAGGAAGCCTGGATCCTGGTGTGTGAACCCATTGTGATCCTGGCGCCAGACCGTGGAGGTGATCAGCAGGTTCAGCGAGGAGATGCGTGCCCGCCATGGGATCTCCTCGCAGATGGCCAACCACTTGGCGTGCTGGTTGTACATGCTGTCGATGACGTGGACGAAGGCCTCGTAGGTGGCGAAGAAACCGTGGCGGCCGGTCAGGACATAGCCCTCGTACCAACCCTCCAAGGTGTGCTCGGAGAGCATCTCCAACACCCGCCCGTCGGGCGACAGTTCGCCGCCGTCGGCGTCTTCCTCCTTGTAATCGCAGAGCCAGAGCTTTTTGGAGACCTCGTAGATGGCGTCCAGCTTATTGGAGGTATTCTCGTCCGGTCCGAAGACCCGGAAGTTGTCCTGATTCCGGGCCATGACATCGCGCAGCAATGCGCCCACGGGCTTGGTGTTCAGGTGCCGCTTCGTGGCGGGCTTGTCGACCGGTATCGCGTAGTCGCGAAAATCCGGCATGCGCAACGCCCGGCGCAGTAGACCGCCATTGGCGTGCGGGTTGGCGCTCATGCGCAGGTTGCCCTTGGGGGCGATGCTCCGGATCTCCTCCCTGAGCCGGCCGCTCGCGTCGAACAGCTCTTCGGGGCGATAGCTGCGCATCCAGTCTTCGAGCTGCCGGAGGTGTTCGGGGTTGTCGTGCAGGCCAGACAGGGGTACCTGATGGGCTCGCCAGAAACCTTCCACCTTATGGTCGTCCACTTCCTTTGGTCCAGTCCAGCCCTTGGGTGTCCTCAGCACGATCATCGGCCAATGGCAGCGTGTCGCCTGGCCGTTCGCGCGGGCGTCTCGTTGGAACGACTGGATCTCGGCGTAGCAGGCGTCCATCGTCGCGGCCATCCGCTGGTGCATCTCGAGCGGTTCATCCCCCTCGACGAAGTGTGGCGTCCAGCCATAACCACGAAAGAGGCTCGCCAGCTCATCATTGGGGACGCGCGAGAGCAGGGTCGGGTTATTGATCTTGTAGCCGTTCAGATGAAGGATGGGTAGCACCGCGCCGTCGCGGATCGGGTTGAGGAACTTGGCCGAGTGCCAACTGGTGGCCAGTGGCCCTGTTTCGGCCTCGCCGTCGCCGACTGCAACCGCCACCAGCAGGCCCGGGTTGTCGAAGGCGGCACCGAAGGCATGGGAGACCGAGTAGCCGAGCTCGCCGCCCTCGTGAATGGAACCGGGCGTCTCCGGTGTGCAGTGCGAGCCGATCCCGCCCGGGAAGGAGAACTGCTTGAAGAAGGCCCGCATGCCGTCCTCGTCTTCGCTCTTGTTCGGGTAGATCTCCGAGTAGGTGCCTTCCAGATAGACTGGTGCCAGCACACCAGGTGCACCGTGACCTGGACCGGCGAGGAAGATGGCCCCCTGGTCGTGTTCGACGATGATGCGGTTCATGTGGACGTACATGAACGCCAGACCCGGGCTGGCTCCCCAGTGGCCGAGAAGCCGTGTCTTGAGATGCCCTTCCTCGAGTGGTTCTCTCAGGAGCGGGTTGTCGCGCAGATAGATCATGCCCGCCGCCAGATAATTGCAGGCACGCCAATAGGCATCCAACCGCTCGATCTGGTCCGGAGAAAGGGGCCCCTGGCTGGCCATATTCGCTGCTGATGTCGTGGTCATGGCGATATCCTCCTCTGGGTAGATTGGGGATCGATGTCAGAGCCTACGCCCTCTCGATGATGGTTCTGTGACTCCAACGAGGGGCTCCAGTCGCTCCTAAACATGGGATTGCCGTCCCTGCGCTGGGAGCCTTAGACTCTGTTTGCCTCGTATGTGTTGTGAGGTGCAGCGACGGGTTGAGTCCGAGATCCATCATGAATCCAGAGAAAGACGCCGCGGGACCGGATTGGGACACACCCCTGACGGTGACAATCACGCCCGCACTCCTGATCCATGCCCTTCTGGGTACCGCCACCTCGGTCCATACAGGTTGGAGCACTTGTATCGATGATACCTTAGTGATCTCTGATCTGGTGGCGATGGACGACAGTGCGGGGAACTACATCCGTCTTGCCGAGCAGGAGTACGTCGAGGAAGATCAGGCTGGGCTCCTGTGGCATGACTGGACCTTGGAGGTCCAAATCGGGTCCATCGTGACGACTGGCCATTGGCAGCTTCCCGCCACGGCGCAACCAGCGGAATGGGACTGGAATGCCCGCGAGGCGGCGCGCGCGTTCGAGCGCGCCTGCCTTCTGATCGGGCGTCGAGTGCGCCGGACCATGACGGTGGAGGCGCCGACGCCCGTAGATCCCGTCCCACGTCCCAGCCGCCATTGAGCTGAAGCTCGAGATCCTGCTTTCCGCTCTCATGTCGTTTGGTGTCATCGCCTAACCGCTCGGGGGCCACTCCAAATGGAGGACTGAGATGAAGATCAGCGTCGATATCGATATCACCCCAGAGGAGGTACGCAAGCTCTTTGGACTCCCCGACATCGAGGTGTTCCAACGTCAGATGATGGAAGACATTCGTGCTCGCATGGCCGCAGGTGTCGAGGGCTATGATCCCCTGCAGCTGTTTCAGCCTTATCTCGCCGGTACCCGTGCCTCCTGGGACTTCTTTCAAGGGATGCTTGCCAAGGCGGTGGCACTTTCAGACGCCAAGACTTCGCACTCGGACCCGGAGGGCAAGGATCGAACGGACGACAACGCCTAGCCTTGATGAGTCCGATATGAGGGCTGAATCAAGTCCCGGGGTAGTCGTGCGGTTACTCCTTGGGGGCCTGCTCTTGCTTCCAGGTGTGCCGTTGGCCGAGTGTAATGGGGGCGAGCGTGCCGGGGTTCCGGAAGGCCGGTTCGTTGCCAGCCGTGACGGCACGGTGGAAGATACCGGCACGGGTCTCATGTGGAAGCAATGTGCCGAGGGGCTGAGCGGCGTGGGATGCATCGTCGGCGAGGCGCTGTCCGTCAAATGGAAAGGGGCCCTGAGGCGAGGCCGAGACACCGTCTTCGCCGGTTACGCCGACTGGCGTCTACCGGACAAGCAGGAGCTCTTGTCGTTGCTCAGTCATCGATGCTACGGCCTCGACATCGATGGGGTGAATTTCCCCAACACACCGCCGTACCTCTTCTGGTCCTCGACACAGACGGCTTACTATCCCGGCAGCGCTTGGCGGGTGCACTTCGGAGACGGTTCGGTCGACTATGGGACCAAACGGGAGTCGGCCTATGTACGACTCGTTCGCGACAGTGGGGCCTGCTCGCCCGCGAATCCCATGTCCTGCGTAATCCCTGCACCGGCCTCGGACGCTCCGTTGGCGCCGCGCTAGGAGCTCTGCTCCAAGTGAATGATTGGTGTTCGACTCTGGCCGAGCGCGGTTGACGGGGTGCCAGTGACGGTGATGCGATCTGATTCTCCCTCACCGAGTGTCTCGCCCCGAGCTTGACAGTGTGCTAGAGCCAGGTAGAATTCCAAGTTCGTAAGCGGGAATAGCTCAGTTGGTAGAGCACAACCTTGCCAAGGTTGGGGTCGCGAGTTCGAGTCTCGTTTCCCGCTCGCAGAATATGCAAGCCTCTTTATTCGGAGGCTTTTTTATTTTGTACCATAGATACGGAGAGGTGCGAGAGTGGTTGAATCGGGCGGTCTCGAAAACCGTTGTGCGTTAATTCGTACCGAGGGTTCGAATCCCTCCCTCTCCGCATAGAAGAAAAGCTTTCGATAACTTCGGAGGCTTTTTTCTTTTCAATACGTTATCTCCATCCACGATCCGGCCAACAACAAGAATCACCCCTTCATTCAATCCACCATATCGGGCGAAACATTTTTCGCCCCTACAGCATGCCTGCTGCCGAATCATTTCTCCTGCCAATCCGCACGGGCAGCCACAGGGGGCTGCCCCTACATTCCCCACACTGAGAACTAAGAACTGAGGACTGAGAACTCCTTCTTCCCTCCCTCCCCACATTGATCTTCACCCGAGATTTCGTAATATCACAACCCGGACAGAAACCTTGAGCTTTCAAAGCCGTGTAACCCAAAAAAACAGTATGAAAACCAGAAAAGGAATAGCAGACCTGAGCCCGGAAAAAGCCCTCGAGTTGACAAGAAAAGGCGCCGTACTGGTCGATGTACGGAACCCGCATGAAATTATGAGGGTCGCTTTCGATATTCCTGACGTCCTGGAGATCCCTCTCGGCAGCCTCGAGACACGTCTCGATGAAATACCGGTCAAACACAAGGTCATCCTCGCTTGCAGAAGGGGTAACCGGAGCTTGTGGGCTGCCCAGATACTTATGGACCACGGACACCGGAGAATATATAACCTGAAGCACGGTATAATCGGTTGGGAAAAAGAAGGTCTTCCTGTCAGCAAACAGACTTCCGGCACCCCCTTTTCAAAGTTGCTGCAGCTTTTTCAAAAAAAAACCTGATCACAAGAGACCATGCCCAAACCACTTCTGTTTCTCCAGCATATTTCCTATGAAGGCCCCGGACTGCTGTCGAAAATCGCTACGGCCTGCGGTCTGCCTGTCGAAACCATCGATCTCTCCAGTGGGCGGTCCTACCCCGACCCCCGTAACTATGCTGCCGTAGTCTCTCTTGGCGGGCCGCAGAGTGCAAATGACACGACACCCGAACGGCTGGCGGAACTCGACGCCATAAGAATCATCATCGATGAAAACATACCGTACCTCGGCATCTGCCTGGGAATGCAGACCCTGGTCAAGGCTGCGGGAGGAAGCGTCCGCCCCTGCTCAAAGAGGGAAACAGGACTTTTCACCCCGGACGGCACCCCCTTCAGCGTCGAGCTCACCCTCGAAGGCTTGACCGACCCCTTGTTCAACGGGCTCTCCAGGACTCTCCGTGTGTTCCAGTTGCACGGAGAAACGGTTGGGCTCCAGGATGGTATATCTCTGCTTGCAACAGCAAAACTGTGCAAAAACCAGATCGTCAGGATACATGAAAGGGCATACGGTATACAGCCGCATTTTGAACTGACTCCGGAACTGCTGGATACGCTGCTTCTCCATGATGAAGATCTGGGAAACATCGGGAAGGAAAAACTGATCGAAGACTTTGACGACATCCGGGAAGACTACGAAAAAACATGCACAACGCTTCTGAAGAATTTCCTGCAGATCGCCGATGCCGTCTGATCAGCCGTGCTGTCTCAGGCGCCTTTTGTCGACAGAACCTTTTTCTTCGTGGACTTCCAGTTCCACATGCCGGTCTTGTCACGTATCTTTTCGCAGACTTCAAGTACATATTCCAGCTCCGCTGTACTCATGCCGCTATGCAGTGAAAACCTTACAAGCGAACGGTTTTTCGGCGTTGCCGGTGCAAGAAACACTGAACCGAAAACATTGTTTTCCTCGAGAGCATCGCGTAGCGTTTCTGTATCGCTTTCCAGACCGCTTTCTATCGAGACGATGTATGACTGACTTGCAATGTTATAATCCAGGGCATCGAGACCTTCGCGAAAGAATTTCGCTATTTCGTGCAACCGCACCCTGCGGTCATCGGCTTCCGAAATAACCTTCAGTGTCGCCTGGAGACCTGCGATCTCATGAGGCAGGAGCGTAGAACTGAAAATTGCAGGATACGCCATATAGGGGAAATATTTCGCAAAATATGACGATGAAAAAATTATCCCGGCTCTTCCCGCAAAAGCTTTCGCAAGGCTGGCGGTGATAAAATGAACCCTGTCGGTCAAACCGAGCTCATCGACAAGACCCGCACCTTTGTATCCATATCCTCCGAGCGAATGTGATTCATCAACGACCGAAACACATCCGTAACGCTCGGTAACCTCGATAAAGTCTCTGAGCGGCGCAATGTCGCCCATGGTACTATAGAGCGAGTCAAGAATGGTAATTCCCTGCCCGTGCTGTTGTATCAACCGCTCCATATGACCGATATCGTTATGCCGGAAAGGAACAGCAAGGGCTCCTGCAGCTTTTATCCCTTCCAATAACGACATGTGAGCATACATATCGATATAGACCGGAATACCCGCATCGGCGATGACCTGAAGCAATCCAACGTTGGCCGCCCATCCTGACTGGCAAAGAACAGCATTCTCAAAACCGGCATATTCCGCTATACTTTTCTCGAAAACGGATTTCTCACTGCCCTCGTAAAGAAAGACTGCAGACATCACCATCTCTTTGCCGATGTTTTCGAGAACCCTGATCTGCTCGCTGAATATGTCAGGATGGTTCGATACATTCAGGTAGTCATTGCTTTGCAAAACCACAGCACCCGGACCAGGCGGCTTGTTGCCTACAACAAGCGGCTTGCCGTTTTTTCTTGGCTTGAACGACTCTTCTTCAAGTGCCTTCAATTTTTTGTCCACAAAATCGGGCAGCTTAGGAGACATTAATAACTCCCTGAAACTTCATCTTGAATTCACTTTACTTCCTCAAATATTAGTCATACCTTACCTTAAGGGTTAATGCAGGCTTTAAAACGGTGTGGAGTATAACGCCAGTCCTTGAACTCTGTAGAATGTGCCGAACCCATCTTTCCCCAAGCATGCCAATCAGGCAAGGTTTCAGTACAACTCAACGTTATGTCTCAAATAGCAACCCGCACTTAACAATTGTTAATTCAACCTATTTCCCCACAATACGCACTTTTTCCTCAGGTATTGTAATTTAATAACTGTATTTAACTTTGCCGCACAAACAATTGTTGTTCACAATAGAACATCTGCATTCTTCACCAATACGTCACACAATTCATCGCATGCGGATGATTATCCGGGCCGCTATGGAACACATTCATATGGGAGATGTTGGGAAAAAACAAAAAAATACTAGCACGAGTAGCCGCTTCCTTTGAGAGGGCAGAACCGAATATTACCATTGTCGGGCTGTTCGCCTCACTCGGGTACCCGCTCTTTTACTTCATCTGGGCCTACTGGCTGCCGCAGCCATACGAAAACCTTGGATTACGACTTGTAAATGCCGTCATCAGTATTCCCCTGATATTTTACAAATCACTTACCGGAAAATTCAAAAAATACTTTCCCTTTTATTTTTTTGCTGCCGCACTTCTTTTACTGCCGTTTTTTTTCGGCTTCATGTTCCTGAAAAACGAGATGAACATCGAATGGTTCATTTCTAATCTTATCTGCCTGTTTTTCCTGATAATCCTTTTCGATGACTGGGGACTCATATTTCTGGTTATCACGATAGGCTACCTGCTTTCCTTCACCACCGTCTGGCTGATAGATGGCCCTGTTCTTTTCACCTCTTTTCAATGGATGTATATCCCCACAACGCTCTTCCTTCTTGTCGGCGGAATGGTCATGAGCCATAGAAAACAGATGGCTACCGAGACAAAAATATCACTGCTGCACAGCCTGGGCGGAAGCATTGCTCATGAAATGAGAAATCCGCTCAACTCGATCATCAATGCTATGGGGTCGATTCAGTCACTCCTGCCGGAAAAGCCGGGCAACTCTAAAACTGAGGGTCAGTATGCTCTCAGCCGCTCCGGGCTCATCAGCCTGCATTCCGTTCTGGATGAAAGTACAGACACCATCCTTCGGGCAAACAAGATCATCGATACGATCCTGATGGCCATGCAGGACAAGGATCTCGATCCTTCTTCCTTTAAACGTACTTCGGCAAGAATGTGCGTTCATAATGCCGTCGAGAGTTTCGGCTTCAAAACGCTCGAAGACCGCAACCTGATAAAGATAAATGCATCGGATAATTTCGATTTTTTCGGGGACAAGGATCTGCTTATTTACGTTCTCTTCAATCTCATCAAAAACGCCCTCTACTACAAGGATAAACCCGGATTCTCAATTGAAATCTCAACTCATAAAGATGATACGTGGAATGTCGTCAGAGTATACGACACAGGTCCGGGCATCTCCGCAATGAACATAGAGAGAATTTTCGACAGCTTCTTCACTACCGGTAAAAAAGGAGGTATCGGCCTTGGTCTTTCTTTTTGCCAGGAAGTAGTCAACTCATTCGGAGGACAGATCAACTGCCGCTCAAAGGAGCAGGAATGGACGGAGTTCACTATCCATCTGCCGTCATACAACTCCAGGGAAAGTGAGCGCATCAAGCGTGAAGTACTTCAGACAAAAAACGTACTTGTCGTTGATGACAGTCCTGCCAATCGATATCTTGCCGCCAAGTTCCTGGGAGACTGGAACTGCAGCATCGTTCAGGCCGGAAACGGTGCACAGGCACTTTCGAAACTCTCGGAAAAGAAAATCGATCTGATCCTCATGGATATCGAAATGCCTGTCATGAAAGGAGACGAAGCGACAGAACGCATCCGCGCAGGAAAGATTTCCGGAATTTCAGCTGCCGACTGCAAAGACATACCGATTATCGCTGTCTCCGCATTACCGCCGAACATAATACGGCAGAAGGCCCTTGACTCCGGAATGAACGATTTCGTATCGAAACCCCTGACCAAAGACGTTGTCCATACAATTCTTGAATCATATTTCTTTTCTACAGATTCTCCACCTGTTCCATCACAGAACATCCGTCTTGACGGCAGAAAAATTCTCGTCGTTGACGATAACTTTACAAGCAGAAAATATGTCAGTGCTATACTTGAGCGTCTGGGTGCCCAGATTGCAATGGCCGAAAACGGAAAAGAAGCAATAAGCTGCCTTGACCGGGAAGATTTTGACATCATGCTCCTTGATATGGAAATGCCCGTTCTCAATGGTATCGATACCACACGAAAAATCCGTGACGGTTCCTGTTTCAAGCGATTCAGGAATTTCGACGACCTGCCAATAATCGCCATGACCGGCAATACCGATGATATGGATATTGTCCTTACGCGTCAGAGCGGAATGAATGCTCACCTTGGAAAACCTGTATCCAGAAATGATCTTCTCAAAACGCTCTCGTTCTGGCTTGATGTCTCTTCTAACGGAACATGAACACTCTGATTCACCCTGAACGTGTCCGCTGTCTGAATCGTGAACAGCAAATCACCGGTCCTGTCATCTACTGGATGTCCAGAGAGCAGCGAATCCGGGACAACTGGGCATACCTTTTCGCTTCCCGGCTCGCAACCCGCAACCGGTCACAACTGATCGTACTCTTCAACCTTGTCCGGTCATATCCGGGAGCGACTTTCCGGCACTATGACTTCATGCTCCAGGGCCTGAAAACGGTTGAAAAGCAACTGAGATCTCTTAACATACCTTTGTTTGTACTTGCCGGCGATCCGGCAGAAACCATTCCTCATTTTATCGACGAATATCGTGCCGGCGCTATCGTCAGTGACTTCTCCCCCTTGAAAATCTCCCGCACGTGGAAAAAGAAACTGGTGCAAAACACTCCTGTCCTCCACTACGAAGTCGATGCCCGCAATATCGTCCCATCCTGGATAGCATCGGATAAGGAGGAGTATTCCGCCCGCACTATCCGGCCCAAAATCAATAGCCGCCTCGATGCGTTCCTGACCGGCTTCCCGGAAATTGAACCTCCTGATTCTGGAGGAAATGTCGTCAGTGCACCGACCGTCGACTGGCAACGACTCTACGCCTTTATCAATGTGAAAAGCGATGTAAAACCGGTTTCATGGATTGTCCCAGGTGAAGATGCCGCAATGCAGCAGTTGGCCGAATTCATAAAAAACGGGTTGACAAGGTATGCTGCAGAACGGAACGACCCGACAGCCAACGCTGTTTCACATCTCTCTCCTTATCTGCATTTCGGTCAGATAAGCGCCCAGCACGTCGCATTGGCTGTTAAGAAAAGCAATGCTCCTTTAGAGTGCATCGATGCGTTCCTGGAAGAACTGATAGTCAGACGGGAACTTGCCGAAAACTACTGTTTCTATAACAGTCGCTACGACTCCCTGGACGGTATTCAACCATGGGCAAAAAAGACCCTTGAAGAACACCGGCATGATAAAAGGCAATACCTCTACGATACTGACATATTCGAGGAAGGCAAAACTCACGACCCGCTCTGGAACGCTGCCCAGTCCGAACTCCGCAATCGAGGAAAAATGCATGGCTACCTCCGGATGTACTGGGCAAAAAAAATACTGGAATGGGCACCCCATCCGGAAGCCGCTTTCGAGACAGCCCTCTACCTGAATGACAAGTACTCCCTTGACGGCAGGGACCCGAACGGATTCACAGGTATTGCCTGGTCGATCGGAGGTGTTCATGACAGGCCATGGTTCGAACGACCTGTTTTTGGCAAAATCAGGTATATGAACTATAATGGGTGCAAACGTAAGTTTAATGTCGATAACTACATAACGCTACAGGGAACTATTTGCACCCGGCCCCAATAATCTGAGCCGTCATGGAAAACATCGTTTTTCTGGACATAGCGCTCGTCATCATCGTCGCTACTGTTCTTGGCTGGCTATCCCTTATCACCCGCCAGCCAATCATCATCTCCTATATTGTTGCGGGGGTATTGCTCGGGCCGTGGGGTTTGAAACTCGTAACCGAAATCGAGTTCATCAACGAAACATCCAACATCGGGATCACCCTTCTGCTGTTCCTCGCAGGCCTGTCTCTGCATCCCAGACGGCTTCTCGAACTCTTCGGCAATACGTTCCAGCTGACTCTTGTCACCAGCGGGCTTTTTGCCGTTGTTACCGGCTCTATTCTCTACAGCTTCGGTGCATCCCTGCTCGAGTCCGTCATCACGGGAACGGCAATGATGTTTTCCAGCACGATCCTGGTCGTGAAACTGATGCCGACCGTCACCCTGCACCAGAAACACATGGGTGCCGTTGCGATTGCAATACTTATCATGCAGGACATTTTTGCCGTTCTCGCCATAGCGTTCATCAAGGGCGGGAGCAGTTCCTCCCTGCTGGGATGGATCGCCAGCATGGTGATCGGCGTTCTTTTGACTGTCCTGGCAATCCTTTTCGAGAAACATGTCATCAGGAAAATATTCATGCAGGTCCAGCGATACACTGAACTGCTCAATATGGTAGCGCTTGCCTGGTGTTTCAGCCTTGCGCTTCTGTTCGAATACATTGGCCTGATCTTGGGTAATGTCTGCTCACTTTTCAGCCTCCCGGATGCATTCTGCCGCCTGTCGGGAGATATCGGCATGAGCCACGAGATCGGCGCATTCATTGCCGGTGTAGCATTGGCCAGCGGCCCCCTTTCGAACTACCTTGCCGAAAACCTCAGATTTTTCAGGGACTTTTTCCTTGTACTCTTCTTCTTTACACTCGGTGCAAAACTTGATTTCGCCCTCATGCAAACCATCATCTGGCCGGCCCTGCTGCTTTCGGCCATCCTGCTGGTCCTTAAACCGTTTGTCTACAAGGTCTCTTTCAAATTAACGGGAGAATCAGCAAAGTTCAGCAGGGAAATGGGTTTCAGGCTTGGTCAGAACAGCGAATTCTCGCTTATCATTGCCGTTCTGGCAGCTGAAAGCGGCCTCATAAGCACAGCAAACTCACAGCTCATACAGCTTGTAGCCATCATCACGATGACGATTTCGTCCTATCTTCTGGTATTTCTGTTCCCGACACCCCTGGGAACCAGCAAACCCCTGAAGATCGACTGATAAAGTGTTGAATCGTTGATCTGTTCTGTTGAACTGTTGAATAAATGTCTGGCATTTGTCCAGGCAAAAAGGAAACAGAATACGCAGAGATTTGTCCGTAAGGGTACTGGGAAACCGGGAAGTATCTACCAGCTGATAATTCGAAAAAGTAATTTTTTTTCGCCCCGGCAAATAAACAAATCAACAGTTCAACAACATACTATGCCAGTTGCAGATCGATCGTCCTTCGCTGGAGGTCAACCTTGAGGATCTTCACCTTGGTGCGGTTGCCGATCTGAAGCCTTCTTTTTCTTCGTTTACCCACCAGTGAATATGTCGACTCATCGTACTCGTAGTAATCGTCATTGAGGTTTTTCATATGCACAAGTCCCTCGATCGCAAAATCCTCTATCCTGACATATATTCCGAACTCGGTTGCACCGGAGATAATGCCGGAATAGACATTACCGACATGAGAAGCCATGAACTCGACCTGTTTCAGCTTGATCGACTCCCGTTCGGCTTCCATGGCGCTTTTTTCCCTTTCATTTGCAATCCCGCACACCTGCTCAATTTTCGAGGCAATGTCGGCGAGCCTTTTCTGAGGCACCTTCTTGCGTTTTTTACGAAAGCCCTCGTACTCGAAAAGCAGTCGATGGACAACAAGATCGGGGTAACGCCTGATCGGTGAGGTAAAATGAGTATAATGTTCGAATCCCAGTCCAAAATGACCGTCATTGTCCCCTGTATAGAGAGCTTTTGCCATTGAACGCAGGACAAGTTCGTTAACCAGAAACTCGACGTTGGTGCCATGAACCTGCTTGAGCAGATCACGCAGCGCCTTTGCGCTCACCCTGGGTGCGCCTCCCTTTCCCTTGCCATCAACCTTGAGGGTATAGCCGATCTTGCGAACAAAGTTGGCCAGGATCCCGACTTTTTCTTCCTGGGGATAGCCGTGGACACGGTAGATCGATGGCTGGCTTTTTTTATCCTTGAGTGCAAACTTCGTACAGATGTATTCGGCGACCTTTCGATTGGCAAGCAGCATGAACTCCTCGATGAGGCGGTGGCTGCCAAGCCGCTCCTTTTTGACCAGTTCAACCGGCTCTCCCTTGCTGCCAAGCCTGAAGCGTACCTCCTCGGTTTCAAATTCGAGACCGCCATGGCTGAGCCTTTTATCGCGAAGACTGGTGCTGATCCTGTCCAGAAGGGTCAGTTCCCTGAAATACTCCCCCTTGCCGTTGTCGAGTATTCCGTGTACCTCTTCATAGGTAAAGCGTCGCTTCGAGTTGATCACCGTTTTGGCAAACTCATGCTTTGACACTTCTCCTTTTTCGTTGATTCTGAAAAAAACGGAAAAAGCCATCCGGTCCACTCCCGGATTGAGACTGCAGATATTCTCGGACAACCTGGAAGGAAGCATTGGTATGACACGGTCGACAAGATAGACCGATGTCGCTCTTTTCATCGCTTCTTTGTCAAGCAGAGAGTCTTCCTTAACGAAATGAGACACATCAGCTATATGAACACCAACCCTGTAATAGCCTTTCGATAGCGGTTCGACCGAAAGCGCATCGTCAAAATCTTTTGCATCGAACGGATCGATCGTAAAGACTGTTTTTTCCCTGATGTCCAGACGGTCGGCAATATCGCTCCCGGCAATCACATCGCTTACCGAATCGACATAGCTGAGCAATTCCTTGTTGAATGATTCGTCGATCCCCCTGCTTCGTGCAATTGCACTGACTTCGACTTCGGACGCACCCGCATCACCGAGGACTTCCAGCACAACCGCACCGATACCGCCGCCCGTTTTGAAATCCAGGTTTCCGGTAACGACTTTCTGTCCGTCGGCAGCACCGCCTGCATCCTTGATCCTGACGCTGATCTCCGGAAGAATTTTTTTCAGATCGGGCTGCAGAATAAATTTCCGGTTTTTGCGGACAAGGGTTCCGACAATCGTCTTGAGGGTTCTCCGGTTCACCTGGGTCACGAGCCCTTCGCATCGCTGGTGAGGCGTCACCTGAGACTGGTAGGTTTTGGGAACCCTGGTGACAAGAACCTCTACTTCATCGGTATGCACTGCGGGCCCAAGTGATTCGGAATCGATGAAGATGTCGTCGTCATAGCCTTCGACCGATACAAAACCATAACCATTGGGGTGGGTGGTTATCGTTCCGCTGTAGAGCTTGTCAACCTCATAATGCTGTTTGTCCGGACAGGGAAACTGACGTGTCTGTTCAAAAACATCCTCATAGGTGGGCAGTTCCTGTCCTGCCAGTCCGTAGCATCGTTTCGAATCCTTGTCAAGGACGCCCTCTTCCTGCAGCTTGTGGAGCACATACCAGAATCCGGGAAGCTGCTTTGACTCCTCGTATCCCAGATGCCTTGCCAGCTCTACGGAACGAAAACGTTTGCCTTCTCTGTCTGAGAGATAATTGATGATCTCGGAAGCAACAGATGCTTCGCCTTTCCGGACAAGTAGCTCGTTGATCAGGATATGATCGTTAGGCTTGACCCGTTTTTCACCGGGCGAATGAGGTGCGCTTTTCTTTTTTCTTTTTTGCGATTTCGTCTTCAGCTCTTTCTTTTTCCTTCCCACACAACAATAGTTTAATGATTACCTGTAGTCATTTCTTCTGCGTCATAAGCCATTTACTCTCTACCCGACATTCATGCTCATCTCTCACGGTCAAACCAGCTCGTTACACTTTTGCGGTAAACAGATAAAAAAAGTGAAATAGCGCAAGGTTGCAATATCTTAAAAACATTCAACTTAAACAACAACCCATGCCATATGGAAATCGCCGTCCTCTAAACCTGCCACCTCGGAAACCTGGAGAGCCAGATCCGAGATGCAGTGAATGCCAGGGCATTATTGCAGTTTAAAAGCAAGATTGGTCAACCTGTTGCCTGCCACACTGTGAGCAACCGCTCTGTTGAGAGCTTTTTTCTGGCCGATGATCATGACCAGCTGTTTGCCCCGGGTGACCGCAGTATACAGAAGGTTGCGCTGAAGCATGATGTAGTGCTGCATGGTGAGCGGAATCACCACTGCAGGATACTCTGATCCCTGACTTTTATGGATACTGGTGGCATAAGCCAGCGACAGTTCATCGAGCTCTCCCGATTCGTATTCCACCTCCCTTCCATCGAAAAGAACCACAACGAGAGAATCTTCCTGACTGACAGATTGTATGACGCCGATATCTCCATTGAAAACATCTTTGTCATAATTATTGACAAGCTGGATAACCTTGTCTCCGGGAGCGAAGTCCGTTCCGAAACGGCTGATCCCTTTTCGACTGTCAGGGTTAAGCTCTTTCTGTAGTGCGATGTTCAGAGATTTTGTCCCCAATCCTCCCCGGTTCATGGGTGTAAGTACCTGGATATCCTTCAGAGGATCAAAACCGAACCTGTACGGTATCCTTTTCAGGACAACTTCAAGCAGTTTGGATCGTATATCATCCTCGTCCGAGGCCGGCACAAAATAAAAGTCGTCAAGCATGTTTTCTTCGTGAGCAAGCGGCATTTCGCCCCGGTTGATCCTGTGGGCATTGATGACGATCCTCGACTCGGAAGCCTGACGGAACACCTCGGTCAGAAAAACGACGGGAACCGTCCTCGATGCAATGATGTCGTCCAGAACGGCTCCAGGCCCCACCGGGGGAAGCTGGTCGACATCTCCCACAAACATAACCGCCGCATTATCCGGAACAGCTGCAAGCAGTTTGGCCATGAGTACAACATCGATCATCGATGTCTCATCGACAATGATAAGTTCGGTATTGAGCGGATTATCCCTGTTTTTTCTGAAGTCGTATGCCTGAGGATCGAATTCAAGCAGACGGTGAATGGTTTTGGCCCCGAGTCCGGTCGATTCGGAAAGCCGCTTTGCCGCCCTGCCCGTAGGCGCGCACAATGTTATTTTGAGTTTCCGCGATCCGGTAACCTTCAGTATTGCATTGACCAGTGTGGTTTTCCCTACTCCCGGCCCTCCTGTGATAACAAGAAGCTTGCTTTGAAGCGACGCTCGAAGCGCGTTTTTCTGCGAAGCCGAAAAAACAAGGCCTGTCTGTTCTTCAGCGATCCTGACAGCTTCTTTCACATCCAGTCCCTCCCATGGCAGCCTGCCGGCGACAATACGCTTGACCGAAGATGACACACTGTTCTCCGCCCTGTAGAGCTGTGCGAGATAGATGCATGGCACACCGTCGATATCATCGGCAACAAGCCTGCCGTGGATGATCTCTTCGGACAATGCCAGTTCAATATTTTCACGGCCGATCCCAAGCAGTTCTGACGACTCGTCAACAAGCCGCTGGCGCGTCGATGCACAATGTCCCTCACCGGCAATTTCCTGAAGAACAAACCTGACACCGGCACGTGCACGCATGGGAGAATCCTGAGCCGTGCCGAGACTGGAGGCGATCGTATCGGCCGTCTTGAATCCGATTCCCGGAATATCGAGTACGAGCCTGTATGGATCACTCCTGACAACCTCGATCGCCTTGTCGCCATAGGTCTTGTATATCCTTACAGCCCTCGCCGTTCCAACGCTGTGGGACTGAAGAAAAACCATGATGTCCCTGACAGCTTTCTGTTCATGCCACGCATCGATGATCATCCTGCTGCGTTTTTCACCGATACCCGGCAGGCTTCCCAGCTTGTCAGGAGCATTTTCGATCACGGAAAAAACCTTGTCGCCAAAGGCCTCAACCAACACTTTGGCAAAATGCTGGCCGACTCCCCTGACCATTCCCGAGGCCAGATATTTTTCTATTCCCTCGATTGTCGCAGGAGGAGTAACCGATATCTCTCCTGCCCTGAACTGCATGCCGTAAGACTTGTCATTATGCCACTCGCCATTACAGCTCACAAACTCGCCCGGCGACAGCGATGCTGCGTACCCGGTCACCGTTACAGGATCCCGGCTGCCCTTTACCTGCAGCCGGAGCACGCTGAAGCCCGATTGTTCACTATGGAACACAATGCGAACCACTGTACCCGAAAGCGTTTCGGCAGCTTTACCGTCAGAAAGAGACTGCTGCATGAATCGTTA
Source organism: Chlorobium sp. (assembly GCA_028277225.1). Lineage (GTDB taxonomy): Bacteria > Bacteroidota > Chlorobiia > Chlorobiales > Chlorobiaceae > Prosthecochloris. The sequence continues at coordinate 70,179 of JANQHB010000005.1, read as the reverse complement.
CTTCCTGTAGACTTTTTTCAGAAGACTCTCAAGCTGGTCAAGACTCATCGACTGTTTCCCATCACCGCTTTTCGATGAAGGATAATCAGGATATTGAACAGGTGCGGGGACCTGTTGCGGTGGCGGAGACCTGTAGCTGCGTGCAACGGAAAAAAAGGCTGCAGTATCAACCTTGGTCTTTCCGTGGCTGATCGTCGTTTGAATTTCGTATACCCCTGAGGGAATGGAAGAAGGAAGATAGACTCTCGCCGTACTGCTGTTCTTTCCCGGCAGCCGCGACACATCCCTGATAAGAGGCTCCATGACTGCAGAACCGTTCCGGCGGACAAGTCGCTGCTCCCTGACGGTCATCGCCTCTCCGTCTGAAGCACCCTGAAGATAGTATTCAACCGTTGCGTTCAGTATATCGCCTGGGCGAACGGTTTCCGGCGACAGTACGGCATCATCGATACGCACAACACCTTTTTCTTCAACCTTGAACGCGACACTGCTCTTCTCTTCCGATCCCACAGCAAGAATGACGTTATAAGCCCCGTCACTGAAATCATACCGGCATGAATCAAGAAGCTCCCCGGCTTCATTCTGCAGATAAACCTGCTTTTCGCGGATCATGGTGTTGCCACGGAACCATCGCACAGAAACTGAATCTCCCTTTGCTGCAGCTCCGCGATATTTCATGTAGTAATAGATCTGTCCGGTTCCTGAAGCAATAAAATCGCTCATTGCATTGAGACCGCCGGAAAGATCGTCCGTAACCAGCGCCCCGACAACCATAAAAGAGCCGCCATTGTTCAACTCCTGCCTGCCGGATGACGTATTGTCAAAAAACTGCCTGTACTCTTTATCAATCGCTCTTCTGCGCTGGTCATACTGTGACGCCGATATCTCCTTTTTCTGCCATGCTCTTTCGAGTTTTTCAACTTTCCGCTGGTACTCGTCAAAGTATTTCTGCCTGATAGCTCCTTCGGAATCATCAAGTTTGACCGCTGTGTCATAAAAGGCCTGGTCGAGCCTCCTCAACACGTTCTGACCGAGATACTGTATTCCCGTGACAAGGGAGTTCCCTGGAATAAAACTGAACAGGGTAATGAGAACGATGAGTATCGAAACGATCTTTGAGGCTTTATCGAAACTGACAAGCGCATAGCTCCCGCTCCATGTAATAGCGAAAAAGACAATCGTCAGTGCCATCCATCTGCTCAATCCCAGTTCAGCAAAAAAATCCGGTGCGGCAAAACCCAGTATCGCCATGAGATGCAGGTAGAGAACCACTATGCCGAGGCTGACGGTACGTCCTTTGCCGAATGCGGCCTTGACCGCATCGAAAAAGAAACAGAGCAGGCCGGCAGCAGCACCGGCGATTGCAAAAATCAAAGCTGCCAGTCCCGACCATCCAAAAGAAACCGACACGACGAGAAACGCCACAAGCACCGTTACAACGATGATCACCAGCGTAAAAAACGAAACGGCAATACTTCCGATCCTTACACTTTTTGCTTTCAAACGCTCAAGACTCTCCTGTGTGGTCATGAAACCTCCCTGGCTTCTACCATTCAACACCTGTTAATTCTTCCGATACCTCCCACAGCAAACCTGCCGTCCTTCTGTCGCCCGAACGCATGTTCGGCTGTACCTTTACCGGGTAGCCCCGCATCCCCCTGATCCCGTCCGGACCGAAAAATTCACCCCCCTTTACCTCAGGCGCCGATGCCGCATAGAGAACAGGCAGCGCTCCCATGGCTGCAGATTGTGCAAAAAATGCGTTGAGGGGCTGAAGCCAGCCTTCGTGACGCTGCAGATCAGTGGCTGCCCAACCGGGATGAGCTGCAACAGCAATGAGAGGGAACCCTTCTCCCTCAAAACGACGCTGCAACTCATGCGTAAAATAGAGATTTGCCAGCTTGCTGTCACCATAGGCCTGCCATTTCCTGTACCGTCGTTTCTGCCAGTCCAGGTCATCAAAATCCAGCGATCCGAAAGAATGCGCAAGACTGCTCAACGTAACCACTCTGGGGTCCTGAACAGACCGCATCATGTCAATGAGCAGAAGTGTGAGCGCAAAATGGCCCAGATGGTTCGTTCCGAACTGCAGCTCGAAACCGTCAGTGGTTTTTCCGTATGGACAAGCCATAATACCGGCATTGTTGACCAGAATATCCAGCCTGTCATACTGCTTATGGAACAACCCCGAAAAAGCCCTGACCGATGAAAGATCGGCAAGATCGAGCACCATCACGTCCACGTCTGCAGACCCACGCATATCCCTTATCAGCACCGCTTTCTGCTCACCCTTTTTCTGATTGCGCACAGCCATGACGACCTTCGCGCCTTTCCCGGCAAAACCACGTGAAATCTGGTATCCGAGACCGCCCGACGCCCCGGTCACAAGAACGACCCTGTCTTTCTGGTCGTCCATTGAACCGCTGTTCCATTGCACGTTTTTTCTCATAGACACCTGCTCTTCCTACGTTAGCATAACCCCTTCACTCTCCTGCAAAATCAGAAAAAAGCCCCAAAAAAAGAACACAGTTGTCGATGGCGAATTATAATTGTAATTTATATCGGATCACGTTGAGACCCACTTGCACAATATAGTATTGTATTCCCAATACCTGAAGCAAAAGACTTTCGTAAAAAAGCAACACCGACTCTTTTATTAACACGTCAATCCTGACAAAACAACCATGATCATGGAATCACGTAACTTTTTTGTAAAACTCATGGACTTCTCCTTCAAGGACTTCATTACTCTCCAGATCGTCAAATACCTCTATATTCTGGGAATCCTTGGCTCATGCATCTATCACCTGAGAAACATAATGCAGAATTTTGACAATGGTCTGATGCCGGTATTGACCGTACTATTCACCTCTGCAATCACGCTTTTCTTTTCGATACTTTTCATGCGTCTGGTGCTGGAAGGAATTGTCGCTATCTTCCGCATTGCAGAAAACACAACCAGACAAGTCGAGTATCAGAGACAGAAAAACACCTGAGCTGCAAGTGATACACAACACTGACGGGCCTGGAGTTTCAGAAGGATGAAAGGATTGTGTCAACCATGTTCCTGTCAGTCATGAATCAGATGATACAAACATCCGGAAGCCTTGGTAAAGCTGCCTCAGGCTACAGCTCCTTTACCCGCACCTGCTCGGCAAGGACATATTCCACCAGATGCCTGGCTATATCTTCGTAGGTTACAATATGCTCTATCAGAAGCGGTTCGGTCAGGTAGACAAGCCGAAGCACGTCACCTTTTCCGGAAAAATGAGGCGCTATACCTGCAAACGAGAATCCGTATTCTTCAAGACCTTCGACAACAGAGGGAACAGATGGATCACCAAGAGGCAGATCAACAAAAACCACCTCTATATGGGAATGCTCAGTCAGTTCCCGTTTGGAATGTCGTACGGCCCGCACCGTGTCTTCTCCAAAACTCTTGACCCGTATGACTGACCGTGCCGCCCGCTCATTGGTGCTGACCGATATCTCCCCTTTCCCCTGAGGTTCTTCAGCCGCTCCATACTCCAGCGGGAAGCGGAGGTTTTCGTAAATCTCATCGATCATCGCTCTGTGACGTACCGGCGGATAGACTGTTCTCACCTCAGGCATCACAAGGGGAAGATAATACAGCATACAGGATACGCGCTGCGGAAGCTCGCCCGACAGCCCCAGAAACTTCTCGGTGCGGGGAGAAATACCAAGATTCGCACATGCAAGCCTTGCGCCGAAACGCACATTTGATTTCTGGGTATAGGGATGAACGGCCACAGCATTTGCATAGACCCCGACAAGCCCGATCCTTCTGGCTTCTGCAAGTGCGGCCTCCTTCATACGCTCCAGCAACCTCTTGCCCCTATGGGCAGGATCGACGACAGCTTCTCCGCCTTCGACCACCGGCCCGCGTACTTTTCTTTCAAGCGCATAGTGGCCGACAAGGTTTCCCATGCCGTCGACAGCGACAAAAGACAGGATCGTTCCTTTTGCGTTCATCGATTCCATCTTCTCCGGATAGTAAACATCACTGTTGAAATAGGTTCCACCGTAAGCATTGTAAATAAGCTGTGAAATCATCAGGCCATCACCGGGAAACATGCGGCGAATAGTGTATTCCTCTTCGGGAGCAGTTTTGTGACAGTGCCTGGAAAACGAAGGTTCGCATTTCCCATCAGACTCAGGCACGGGAGATTGGTCAAGCCGCTTGCAGATTCTGAGTGCTTTCCCTTCAGGCCCGTAACCGATCCAGTGTACCTCGTCGGCAGTGTCCTTGCACGACATACCGAAAAGCCTTGCACTCCCTCCCTCCTCATGATGAATGATCGTCTCCATGGCAGCCGTATCTTCAGGCATACCATAGTCGCGTACCGATATTTCAAGCTTGCCGTTCGACACATCAATCCTGATTGTGACAGAACCTTCTTCTTCGGGTCTATATGCGTTCTTTATAGCATCCAGAGCACTCTGAATGACAAGGCGCCTGATTTTCTGCAGCTGCTCAGCATCGAGAGAAAGAAGCCCGAAAGATTCGGACACAAAAGACTCGACAACGGGAAGAACTTCAGGATCATTATTGACAGTCAACTCTACATTCATAATGCGTCAATCGGGTTTAAATCGGGCATCTGCAAACCGTATAAAAATAGTGAAAAGAGAAAGAAATCCCCTGGGAAACCAGAATGGCGATGGATGGAATTGTGACAGATACCAACAACTGGGAATATTCTAAAAGAGGCCGTTGTCGTGCTCTTTTTTTCTTAACTTTTACTGAAGGCATTAACCCCAGAATGAAAACACCTGCCGTTTCCTGATACTATGCCTGGCCCTGAAGCGATCCAATACATAAGGCGAAGAGCATTCCGCATTCATCAATAAAACCTGAAGCCATGCAAAAGATTGTGATTATCGGCGGAGGGCTCGGAGGGCTTACTGCCGGAGCCCTTCTGTCAAAAAAAGGCTATCCTGTCGTCCTGCTCGAACAGCACAACATAGTCGGCGGTTCAGCCACAACCTTCAGAAGGAAAGGCGGATTCACCTTGGAAGTGGGACTGCACGAAATGGACGCCGTCCACGATAACCAGTCGACAAAAGAGCCCTTCGACATGCTTGGCGTCTATGAAAACATCGAATTCGTCAGACCCGACGAATTTTTCCGTGTCACTGCAGAAGGCTTTGATTTTACAATGCCTGACCGGCGCGAAAAAGCTCTCTCGGCACTCAAGGAACGCTATCCGGAAGACGCTTCCGGACTCGACCGTTATTTCAACCTCATCGACAACCTCGCATCAGATATCGAAAGAGTCCAGCATGCCCGCTGGTGGGAACTCATGCTTTTTCCCTTACTGTTTTCGAACCTGCTCAAGTACCAGAAGCTCTCCGTTCTCGACGTACTCGACGAACTGCTCGAAAACGAGGAACTGAAACTGATCCTCAACGCAAATATCGGTTATTATCACACTGCCCCGGACACCTTCAGCATCCTCTATCACTCCTTTGCCCAGTCACATTACTATCGATATGGAGGCTGGTACATCAAGGGTGGAAGTCAGAAGCTCTCAGACTATCTGGCATCCATCATACGGGAAAACAACGGAACGATACATACAGGTTCGGAAGCTGTCTCCATTGCAACCGAAGGAAAAACGGCAACCTCGGTGACATGGAAAAAACGTGGAAAAGACAACCTGGAAAAAGCAGATATCATTATTTCCAATATCTCTCCCGCCCAGACCTGCGCATTGGCCGATCTTGCCTACCAGGAAACAAAAAAGACTGCCAGTTCACTGCTCTCGGTGTATCTCGGGTTCAGCAAAAATCTGAAAAGTGTCTACGGCAAACAGGCCTATTCCCGGTTTTTCTTTCCGGGCGTAAAGACTGTCGATGACTACAAGGCACTGCTCGAAAAGGATATAACCGAAAGGGGATTTGTCTTTGTCGACTACTCCCAAATCGATGCCGGATTATGTTCTCCCGATAAATCGGTTGCCTCCATCTGTACAACAGATTTTATCGCGCCCTACCTCGAGATGACCGAAGATGAATACAAACAAAAAAAACAGGATATCACTAATGCATACCTCAAGGTACTGGAAGAGCACTATCCGGGAATCTCCGACCTTGTCGAAATTTCCGAGGTGGGAACTCCCAGATCGATACAGCGCTACCTCAGAACCCCTGAAGGTACTGCTTACGGCTTTGCTCCTTCGGCCGAGCAGTTTTTCCGAAAACCGCAGGTACAATCGCCGCTCCTGAATAATGTATTTTTTACCGGCGCATGGGTGATCGGCGGCGGATTTTCCCCTGCAGTCAATTCGGGGAACATGTGTTACAAGGCCATTGTCAAAGGGAGATAAGCAGGAAGTACACCGACACTGGCAAGAAAAACGTTGTCCGATAGTTGTTTCATTGCTATCGGTAACGATGCTTCCGATTAAAAAACGATTCAGGAAACATGCACGGGACGCTCCGGAATCCCGGTCATCCAAGCTCAAAAGACGTAACACCGAATATTCTTTCAACCGGAAGAGCCGGTACTCCGCCCATGTACATCCTTGCTGTTTTAAAAACAACCTTCATGCCATAGTGCTTTACAAGCTCCATTGCCGCCCTGTTGGGTTCGGGGATATCGAGATAGACCGGCAAACCTTCCGGTACGGATGTTACAAGGGCACGAAAAAGCTCTTCAGCAAACTCCGGTCGGTTAGCGAACAGGGGGCCGACCTTGTAACCGGACCGGCAGGATCGTATGACGCCGTATCCGGCAAGGCACTCATTTTCGCGTATTCCCAAAGCCTTGCTTCCAGGCTGCTGTATCCAGCATTCGAGAAACTCATTCCGTTCAGCAGGAAAATGATTACGATCGTAAGCGGCAAGTTCATGGAAAGGGATCGACGAAAGCTCCTGAATACCTTTGTGAACGGATCGTTCACCACCGGTTGTTCCTTCGAAACGCATATTGCTGTAAACAAAGGTAAAACCAAGCTGCCGGTAGTTCTCCTTCCTCTCCAGCACCCCGTCGAGTCCGATGGTCATTCTCCGGAGTCGTTTAAGGGCAGCTCGTCCAAGCCTGAAACCGATCGCCGTACCGCGGTATTGGGGAAGCACAATATACAAGCCGATAAAACCGAATGCCGAACCATAGCGGACCGCCGATATGGCTCCGGCAGGTGTATTGTCAACCAGGCCGATCAGAAAACCGTCGGGATCGGCGCGGTAAAAACAATCCCGGTCATGAAGCCCTGGGTTCCATCCTTCACGGCTAGCCCAATCGATGGCGAATGCAGCTTCTGAAAAGGTCATACTCCTGATCGTATATTCCCGGTGATCAACCATGGCGCACGGCATTTGCAGTTTCCTGAAACGAAAGACAGTTCCCGATAAACTGTCGACAGTAGCAATGTAGATGTTTTTCCGACCACCCTGACAGCAATTCAGAGCAAAATACCCTTATATACCCCGGCAAGAAGAAAAAACTTGCGTTACACACGAATCATCGTATATTTACGATAACAGATAAACATCCATCAATGAAACGTTCAACTGCAGATATCATCTACAGCGAAGATGAAAAAGAGCTGGCCGTTATTGCAAAGGCACTGTCACACCCGGTCCGCCTTCAGATTCTGAAGCTTCTTGTCAATCAACCCTGCTGCTTTACCGGTGAACTGACAGGTATGATCCCTATGGCGCAATCGACCATATCGCAACACCTCAAAGCGCTCCTGGAGGCCGGACTGATCCAGGGAGAGATCAATCCTCCCAGGGTCAAGTATTGCCTGAACCGCCGAAACTGGGAGAAAGCGAACCTCCTGTTTGAAAATTTTTTTTACAACGCTCTTGCACCGGAGAGCAAAAGCTGAATCCGCCGCAACCATTCATCGTACATTCACGTTAAACTATAAATCCGACAGATCATGAAAAATATTAAAGTCCTTGGCTCCGGATGTGCACGATGCAATAAGCTGGAAACGCTTGTCAGACTTGCCGTTGAGGAAACCGGAACCGATGCGGAGATTGAAAAAATCGAAGATATCCGGAAAATAACCCCCTATGGAGTCATGTCGACACCTGCCCTTGTCATCGACGAAGAGGTAAAGGTGACCGGTACTGTCCCATCGCTCGATGAGCTCAAGAAACTCATCACATCATGAGCATCGGTCCGGGCAAAAACGATGATAACCTTCCTCAGAACGCCATGCTCCTGATCTTCGGCGTCCTTGCAGCTGCGCTCTGCTGGATATTCCTCTATACACATCTCGAACCGCTTGCCGGCCTTGCCGTCAACCTCACCGGATTGCCCGAAGAGGACCGCACGACTGAGAGCATCCATTTTTTTGTCTACGAGGTCCTAAAAGTCCTCCTGCTCCTGACTGCGATTGTCTTTGTCATGGGAGTGATCCACACCTTTGTTTCACCTGAACGAACACGCAAGATCCTCGCCGAACGCCGGGCCGGAACAGGTAACGCACTGGCGGCTGTTCTCGGCATGGTAACACCTTTCTGCTCCTGTTCGGCCGTTCCGCTGTTCATCGGCTTCCTGCAGGCTGGTGTGCCGCTGGGCGTGACCTTTTCTTTTCTCATTGCAGCTCCGATGATTGACGGCGTGGCTCTGTTCCTTCTGCTGGGCGTGTTCGGATGGAGGATCGCCGTCACCTATATCCTGCTCGGTTTTCTGATCGCCTTTGTTTCGGGACTTGTCATCGAACGGCTGAAAATGGAGGATGCGCTTGAAGAATGGGTACGGGAACTGCAGACAAAGCCGCTAACGGCAGACGAATCTCACCGTCAACGCTCCTGGGAGGGCCGGATCAGGGAAGGCTTCGACTCGGTTCGCTCGATTGTCGGGCAAGTCTGGCTCTTTATCGTGCTGGGGGTCGGAGCGGGCTCGATCATTCATGGGTACGTTCCCCGGGAACTCATGGCCGGGATCATGGGAGAAGATGCCTGGTGGTCCGTTCCCGCGGCCGTCCTGCTTGGCGTCCCAATGTACACCAACATTGCCGGTATGCTCCCTGTAGCCGAAGCCCTGATCGGAAAAGGCGCGGCCATCGGTACGGTCATGGCATTCATGATGAGCGTGATCGCCCTTTCAGCTCCCGAGATGATCATCCTGCGCAAAGTCCTCAAACCCCGTCTGATAGCTGTTTTTGCGACTATCGTGGCTTCGGGAATCGTCATTGTCGGCTTTGTCTTCAACCTGCTCCTGTAGCGGTGCCGGTTCCTGCAGAAAAACAACAAGCACGGTATTGCCGTGCTTGCTGAGCCATATTGGATATGTCGCGGCCAGCCTGTATCAGGCAGACTTGATAAGGTGAACATCCTGCTGGGGAAAAGGTATGCTGAGACCGTTGGCATCCATTTCCTCCTTGAACCGTTTCGTCAGATCGAACTTGACTCCCCAGTAATCTCCTGCAGCAACCCAGACACGAACAGTAATGTTGACCGAACTGTCGGCAAGCTCACTGACGACAACCTGTGGGGCCGGCTCGCCATTGATCCGTTTTTCCTCCTTGATCACACTATCGATAACGGAAAATGCCTTGTCGATGTTATCGTCATATGAAATACCCAGGACAAAATCGACCCGCCTTGTTTCATGATGCGAATAATTCACGATCGAACTGCTCCAGACTTCGCTGTTCGGCAGGATGATCTGCACGTTATCCGGTGTTGCAAGCTCCGTAGTAAAAAGAGACACTTTTTTCACCGTACCAGCCTTACCGGCAACCTCGACATACTGACCCACAGAAAAAGGCCTGAAAAAGACCAGCATCACGCCTGCGGATACGTTTGCAAGCATTCCCTGCAAGGCAAGACCGATAGCAAGACCGGCTGAAGCCAGAACAGCCAGAAGGCTTGCAGTCTGGATACCTATCTGGTTGAGCACGGTTATAACCGTAACGGCGATGATCGTGTATCGAAGCAGACTGCCGAAGAAATGCACAAGCATCTCATCGATACTCCCCTGTTTGGTGAGCGTGGAAACAAGACGATTACTGAAAAACCTGGCAAGCTTCATACCGACAACAAGGATAACAAGCCCGACCAGCACCTTGATACCGACGGTTGAAACCTGCTGCACGATGGCATCGAGATTTGTTTCGCTCATGGTCTTGGTGTTAAGATTAAGGGAAACAGAGACCTGTCAGGTATAGAAATCCGGCAGAATAGATGAACAGTCTTTACCATTATTCTGTTCAAAAATCAGAATTTTTCCGACGGGAATAATTCCTCTTGCTGGAAAAAAGAACGTTTCTGTATGTAAATTGAAAAAGTACTTTTTTGAGAAGTAAAAAACCTTTTATAAACATAAAACACGCTTACAAGCACGCATCGTTTTCTTGCCTGATTCTATCCGGCATGTATGACAAGTCTTTCATACTATAGAGCATAGAAGAATGCCATAGTATGTCAACCGTAAATGACACAACCATGGACAAGAGAATACTGTCGACTTTGTTTTCAGTCCTGCTTCTTTCGGCACAAGCGAAAGCCGCACCTTATATCAGCGCTTCTGTTGGGGCAGGGCTGGCAGGCAACCAGGAACCTGCCACAATCATCAAGTACGACTACGACAATCTCGATAACGGAATCGCGCTCAACGGAGCTCTCGGTTACGGTTTCGAGCAGTTCAGGGCTGAGATAGCGATAGGATACCAGAAACATGAGTATTCCGGGTTCGAGTTTCAGGGAATCTATGGGGAAATCTCCAACCATGAGGTATCGTATCTGACGGTCATGGCAAACGGCTATTACGATTTCGATACCGGCTCGGATATCATTCCCTACCTCATGGGCGGTATCGGTATCGCCTCTCCAGACGCGACAAGCAACTGGGTGCAAGATGATACTGCCTTCGCCTGGCAAATCGGCGCGGGACTGGGTGCAAGAGTCTCCGATGAGGTCGTTCTTGACCTGGAATATCGCTATCTCCGTCCGGAGGGACTGAAGGACAATTTTGGAGTCGATATCGATTGGGAGTCACACAACATCATGGCCGGTATCAGGTACGGGTTTTGACGCATGAGGCTGTCAAACAGACGTGAAAAGACCGGAAGCCTGAGGGTTACGGTCTTTTTTATTCCAAGACACGGCATGCTTTGCAAAAGCGACAGAAATGTAACAGAAAAAACTTTTCATCAAAGAAATCCACTTCTCCTCGACAAATTCCTGTCCAGAGAAATTGATGTCTGTCCGGGCCATATCTGCAACGAACTGATCTAAGCACGTGCAGACAATAACGATGTGAGGATTATCGAACCTACGGACTTCGGCGCCCCCCCCAGTCAGGCAACGTATTGGCTGTCGCACATCATATGGTCTCATTAAATCCCGACGTTGTCCGGGTATTTCGGGATTGCTTTATTGAAGAATGGGACTTGTGCCGGCAAAACCATCAGAGAGCGACAAACATCACGATGCAGTATCTCACCGAAGAAGAGCAGACAAAGCAAGACCGGACACATCAGGGAAACTGTCTGCGAACCATGCTTGTATCGATCTACGGCACAAAACGCTTCCCCCGGGAGCCCTCGGCAGCACTCTGGCAAGAGCGAATCGATTTCATCCGAAAAACAGGTCAGCTCCATTCAGACGTAAAAGCTGAGGAAATGCATTGTTATCTCTAGCCAATTCATGTATTATTATTTTAAGCCGATTCGCGCACATAAAAAACATTCAATCATTCTATTCACATGAGCCAGTCTTTTCGCACTGTCAAGCTCCTTCTGCTTTTTGTACTTCTGCCTATGCTCACCGCTTGCGATGAAGATGCTGACCTCTTGGTAAACAGCTCAGGATTTCCCTGCCTTGAAGGCGTCGTCTATGCAAAATCCTATTCGGATAATCACGGTTCGACAGGCAAAATGCTGCATCAGGGGTATACCTATAATGTCGTCAAGATCGGTGACCAGTGGTGGATGGCTGAAAATCTGCGATCGACGACCTACAAGGATGGAACACCTATCATACACGCTACAAGTGATTCCGACTGGGGAACCGCAACAGAAGGAGCATATTGCGCCTACAACAATGACGCCAATCAGGAGTCCGAAACCTACGGCTACCTCTACAACTTCGCCGCTGCATCAGATCCGCGCGGAATCGCCCCGGATGGCTGGCATGTGGCAACTGATGAAGATTGGAAGCAACTGGAAATGCATCTTGGCATGAGTCAGGCTGACGCCGATGCAACCGGTTATCGCGATGGCGGCAACAACGAAGGCGGCAAACTCAGAGAGACTGGAACGGTTCACTGGCCGGATCCAAATGACGGCGCGACGAATGAAAGCGGCTTTACAGCAATTCCCGGGGGTCAGCGGAAAGGCGGCAGCGGAACGGCTGAGTTTAAAGACATCGGTGACCAGTGTAATTTCTGGACAGCTACCGGTGATGAGACAAAAGGATGGATGCGCAACCTGGATAGTTCGTTTCTTTTTTCTTCGGGAATAGAGCGCACGCACGACTCCCGGTTACGCTTTGGCTACTCAATACGCTGCGTCAAAGACTGAGCGGCAAGCACGCGTCAATAACAGGATGTAACAGTTCCTCCCTGTTTATTCGTGCATACAAGTTCTTTCAAACGTATCGTGGTGACAAATGTCCCAGGCTATGTCTTCAAAATTCAAGGGCTCCTGGAAAACCCGGCAAGGCCATGACAAGGGCTCTCTTTATTCGTCACTCAACGTAATGACGGTCTCCATAAACCTGAACATGGCCGGATCTACCGCTTGTGTGTCATCGTTCATCATGACACAAACAAAGATATTTTTCCCAGGATGGTAAAAAAATGAGGCTCCGGTTCCTTTCGCTCCCGTAACCGCTGCGATATCATCAAATGTTTTATCCAGCAAATCCTGCCATTCCTTCTCAAAAGGCTGAATAAGGATCGAGCCATGTGACAGGATAGAATCAACGGAGATGGTCATCGTACTCCTTTTTGGCGGATCAGGCATGGCACCGAAGAAACGGTATCGGCGCAGCAGATTATACCTCCTTTCACACCCCAATACCTCGCCCGAAGGTCAACGAAACACCCCTTCCTGGCGTTCTTTTTATGTATGAATGAGATCCCAGGCAGTTCAGATGGAGGGTGCAATGCAAAACGTACTTGTTGCCGGGTCATCGGGGTATGTCGGGCGGTATGCTGCTCAAGCGTTCAAAGAGAAGGGCTGTTTTGTCCGTGCTCTGGTGCGAGAACCTGAAAAACTCAAACATCCCGGTCCGTTTGGAGAACCTGCGCTCGAAGGCCTCGTTGATGAGATCGTCACCGGCGATGCAACCAGACCGGACATACTGCATGGCATTGCAGACGGCATCGACACCGTCTTCTCATCCATGGGCCTGAGAAACTCAACCCCCGGCCGGACCTACCATGACGTCGACTATCTCGGCAACGTCAACATCCTGCAGGAGGCGCTAAGCAGGGATGTCGAGAAGTTCGTCTATGTCTCGATCCTCAAAGCCGATGCAATGATGGATATGCAGATTGTCAAAGGCCTCCACACAATCCTGAAACCCCTCAACACCCGCATAGCCGACATGCTCTACTTCGCCATAGCCGTCAACGAAATAGACAACGCCGCCCCTCGTTACGGATCGCTGCGGATGAAGGATTTTTTCAAGGAGTTTGGAAAGAAATACAACCCGGACTGAGCTTACCTGAAAATGCACTGGATACCTTGATCACAGCTCACGCTCTCTCACTGAATTCGATCCTTGTAACCAATAACACCCGTGAATTCAGCCGTTTAGACGACCTGCATTATGAAAACTGGGCTCAGTAGATATGCAGAGGGAAGAATTCACCTCTGTGTAATGGTCCTTTTTTCGGGCTGAGTTCGTCTGTTCTTGCCTGCCTCCTGTCAGGTGCATTACAGGGGGGAACGGTGTCCGCGTATTTTTCCGATGATATATCCGATCAGGATAAATACCGTAGAAATTCCCGCCAGTGACCAGACGAGTATGGCCCCGTTGTTGACACCATTAAATTGCAGCAGCAGTCCGAATAACAGAAGCCAGGGGATTACTACTGCTGGAATCGAATAAACCCTCCCTCGCCCTGGAGTATCCTTAGTTGTCAGAAAAACGCTTTCATAGTCATAACCACTATTCGGAACAAGCGGCGCATTGGTGAAGTCATAGGCGCCTTTGTAGATAATTTCGAACAGATCACCAATTATCCTGCGGTTGTCGAAATAGGCCAGATGCGATGCGGCAGGATCTGGAAAATGCAGGTTCGAAACATGGACATTGTCTACGCGGTGCTTGAATCGCATACGATTGGCCGGGGAATGTATTGCTCCGCTGATAATGTCTCCTTCGTCCCAATAGTTTATCCAGTGGATATAGGGTTTCCGGTTTCGTGAAAATGGCTCATTTCCTATATCGCCCCGCAGATCTTCCACAACTCGCTTATACCGGTGATATCTGCTCTTGTAGCTCTCGAAAAGATAATGGATTTTGTCGATCGGACTCCCAAACGTCACAAAATGCCTGATCTTGTCGAGAGGGATCGGCCCCGTTATAGGATCAGTGGCATTGTGCGCGCGATTATACCGTATCGCCTCCAACAGTGTATCATGCGCTACAGCTGTCCCGAGGCTATGGCTTATAATCACGGCTCGTTTGCAATCCGGATCCTTCAGAACATGAGAAATCAAATCGACACCACGCTCGATCACCTTCTTGCGGCGCTCATGCTTGGCATCGGTTTCCTCATAGGTAGACCACGACTCGACATCACCCATAAAGGATGTGAGAAATTTTCCGAGACCCAGCAAGCCTCCCACCGAAACTGCAAGCCCGAATGCTGTTGACCAGGTCGGCTGAAGCCTCGAGGATATGCTTTCAGGCAAAGCGCTCAGGAACGGACCGAGCATTTGCCATCCGGAAATCTTCTGCAGAATAAAAAGGATCAAACCTGTGGCGATAAAAGCCAGGAGAAGCATCAATAATGCCAGCGTAACGAGCAGAAATGCGTTTTTTGCCTCGCTGATCCGGTACCTGTTTCGCCAGATTCTGGAAAGTTCGAGACATCGCTGCAACTTTTCCGGCTGGTCTCCCAGCTTCTTTTTCTGAAATTCGAGGAAGTCGTCAAAGGAGCCCTTACAAAACTCACGAAGCGCCGGGGGAGACTCAAACTCATTATACAGTGCGACAAGTTCCGCGATGTCATTACGTCC
>JANQHB010000005.1:0-50000 GCA_028277225.1 Chlorobium sp. | reverse complement strand
TGGAGAACCAACAGTTAATTGGCGGACGTTGACCGATGTGATGGAATACGCGCAAAAGACGGCTACACAGTTCAATCTAAACTTGGAAGCATCATTGGCAACAAATGGCATGTTGAGCGGAGAACAAATCGCCTGGATCGTCGCTAACCTGCAAGGCGCAAGTGTCTCGTTTGACGGCCTGCCTGCCGTTCACGACAAGCACCGCCGGATGCTTGGTGGAAAAGGCTCAAGTGAGCGAGTGATGAACACTATTCGGCACTTTGATACGGCTGGTTTTCCATACGGCATTCGAATGACAGTCACAGCGGATCAAATCCCGTTGATAGCAGACTCAGTGGAGTTCATTTGTGCCTCTTTTAATATGCAGCATATTCAAGTCGAACCAGCTTATAAACTTGGGCGGGGAAGTAACGCTCCAGCGACCGAGACTCAGGCTTTCGTCGCAGGATTCCGTGAAGCTCGGTCACGTGCCCAATACTACGGCAAGGATGTTTTCTTTTCAGGAGCCAGAGTTGGCATACTTACTAACCACTTTTGTGGCATTTCGCAAGACACATTTGCGCTGTCACCTGACGGTAATGTTTCGTCTTGCTTTGAAGTATTTTCCGAGGAGAGCAGATGGGCAGACATTTTTTTCTATGGGAAACCAGATGAACTTAGCGGGGGTTACAGATTCGATCTGAAGAAGTTAACACACCTGCGGCAACAAGCAGTGCAGAACAGAGAATATTGTCAGGGCTGCTTCGCTAAGTGGACATGTGCGGGCGACTGTTATCACAAGTCGCTAACTGTCAACGGATCGCTTGAGTTTTCGGGGTCCGACCGCTGCAAAATAATTCGAGAAATCACTAAAGATGAGATACTCGCCAAAATAGCTGATTCAGGCGGCTTGTTCTGGCAAGAACAGTCAGATAACGATCAAAAAACTATTTCAGTGGAAAAGGAGGTGCTATTATGAAGAAACTGCCCCGTTTTGAATTGACTCGCGTTTTGGAAGACGGAAACAAAGAAGCGCCAGAAATTTACCCAGTCTCTTCATTGCCTTGGGAAACAAAAGTAGATAGGCGCGGGTTCTTGAAAGCAGGCTTGCTTGTGAGTGCCGCGTTTCTTGCCATCAGTGGATGCGCGACTTCTAGGAAAAATGTGAAGATCAAAACTTATGACAAGGTAACGAAAACTTGGAAAACATCCACATTGCCCTGTGGTTCACCAATTCCTCCGGGTGCAACTTGTACTTGTAACTGCGTCCCTGTTGCCACTCCGAGACGGAGCTCCAGTTACGGAACAAGGTCGATTTGCACCTGTAACAAAGTTTGCACCTGTGTCCCTGTCCGCTACCCTGTCCGCTACTAGCCAGATATCCGTTACCGCGTGTATACACTAGAGATTTGCAGACGTGGATATCTTAGAATGCCGAACAAGGCGCTCCACCAGAGACGGTAATTCCGCTACGCTCAATTGCCGCCGGTGAGCTTGGTTATTGGACTTCGTAAGAAGGTACGTTTCATAAATAATAAAATCGAAGTACTTAGGGTATTTATCGCTTCACCTGTCGATGTGGGGTGTGAGCGCGCGAAACTTCATTCGCGCTATATATAACATAAACAAAATATCCACTGAGGCTTTGAATATAAGGCTTGAGGCTGTGGTCTGGGAAAACGTTACGGTCCTATTCCACATGGGGACACCGTATCCAAAACGGAAAGTGAATTTTCCCATTGTAATCAAGCAATCAAAGAAGTGGCGTGATGTGCTTGCGTTGTCATATTTTTAAGGACCTCGATATTGTCAAGACAGTGTTTGTTCAAGAAATAATCCTGCAACTCGCTCACAACTATTTGAGAACCTTCAATATTTTCTCTGTCTTTTGCCATGCTGACCCTGATATTATTACTCCGGCAACAATAACTCACAAAAGTCACCGCAGGAAGAGATTGGGTTAAAACCAGAATACATTTTGCGTTATCCATAAACCCTGGACTGAAATCCGGGGCAATTGTTTAAGAGTTTTAATTGCCGGAGTAATAATGATGCAAGGACTTCAAGAACATACATACCAGCCACCTTCGGGTTCCATAACGTTGAACTGCCTCTTAAAGCAAGCAAGGGCTCAATTTGGCCTGATTGTTCAGTTCGACACTAACGTTGCGAGAGCGATACTTCGCGTACTCCAGCGCTCCTGCCAAATGCCACCACAGTGTCAAAAGATGTATGGATGCGTCCCATATTGTCTGTCAGACTCTTTGTCATGATAGGGCCGGACTGAACGGCAATCAGAGCCGATTTCAGCATTGACTCAACTGCTTGCCTCTCGTCAGATTCTATGTGAGAACGTACCCTAGTCGCCTTTGCCCAAAGCACAGACTCAGTTGACTTGCCATGGTTTATTACAAGCGGTATCATCACCGATGCCAAGCTGATTCTTTCAATATTTTCAAGCAAGGGCTTGTCGATTCCTTTAGCCCGTTGTTTGCCGATAAGGAGTTCTACCTCCCGCAGAAGATAACCTTCATGCAGGAACGGCTCA
Organism: Chlorobium sp.; assembly: GCA_028277225.1. Lineage (GTDB taxonomy): Bacteria > Bacteroidota > Chlorobiia > Chlorobiales > Chlorobiaceae > Prosthecochloris. The sequence goes on along the minus strand of JANQHB010000005.1, from coordinate 47,473 downwards.
TCCTTTATGGCCCGGAGTCGATCTACGACCTCTTGAGGAGCTTGGGCGCCCCTCAGGGCTGCCAGTGTCCTGTCTGTTATTACGACTGCATCGTTGTCGTCTGCCAGGAGAACGACAGCCTTCGGGTCAACATACACATGCTCCCCTTTGAAAGTACTATTATCCCAATCTGTCGGAATGCGAGGTGGCCCATACGGAGGGCCTCCACCGAATACGCCATCGACAATGCGGTCAATGTAGGCATATACCTCGGCCTTGCCGCGAAGCCAAGATTCTTCGAGAACGACTCCCGGCTTTTTGCTACCCAGTCGTGGAAGCGACTTCAGTGCTTCTTCAAGAGGCCCCTCACTATAAAGCGACTGGCGCAGGTACTTCCGCTCGTAAATTTCAAAGGGAATATCATGTAGCTTCTCTCGGTCAACATCTAGTACGAGGGGGCGAAGGATTGCGTAGGAACAATCAAGCTTGTCGAGTTCCCTAGCCATGTCCACAGAGTGCCCCATGCCGATAATGGCAGTGACGGGAGAGCCTGTGGGGTTAGCAACAAGTTCTCGTAGCGCTCCAACGATCTTTAGAGTTCCACCATGCCGGGCTCGCATAAACGTAATATAATCCTGCATGGCTTGCTCTTCCTCGGCCTCAAGGGCAACACCGAGCGTCTTCGCCTTCGCTTGTATCGCTTCCGCAATATCTGCGGACACAGTCAGCGAAGGCTTATCGCTACCCAGTTCATTCTCCTTGTAGCTTTTCCAAGTCCGGTTCGTCCACGGATCAAGTCCGATGACAAACTCCTGATAATCACCATATGCCTCTCTTGTCTCAGTTCGTTTCCGCTCAACCAGTTCTGCGTCTGAGCTGTCTTCGACCTTCTTGAATTCCTTGATGGCAGCATCGAGTTTAGCAGAGAGCCTGCCCAATTCGTGTGCCTTGGACTGGTCCCTGCTAATGACCGACTCCCCTTTCTGGGCAGCAATCTTCAATAGGAATATCTCTGGCGCTGAGTGCGCTGTTGCATCTGCGGTTGTGGCATGCTCAGCTTTCGATTCGGCCGCGACCACTCTGACCTCCGGATGTACTAGCTTCCAGTATTCGGCAGCGTTGATCTCTCCCTCCTTGAGTAACTGGATGGCTACTCGCGCGCGTCGAACTGCACTTCCACCCACAGCTTTATCAAACCATCCAGTATCAAGCTTCGCATCCTCAGTCAGGTAGCCTTCGAGAACCACTACCCGGGAACCGAAATTGTAGTACAGGCGCTCAAGCAGAATCGCTTCCTGCAGTTGCGCTGCTCGCGAATCGTGCCGTTCATCCATAACCAACACAGCACGGGTCGCACTTTCTCCACCCTCTAGTATCGTTTTAGCTACATCGGTCTGAACACGGTTTGCGATAGTCGATGCGGTTTTTGGCCCCGTGCTTGCCGGCTTGGATTGACCCGAGTCGAGTCGCTGATTTGGAACATTTTGCTGGGTTGAAGGGGACGGTGCACCACTGTCACAAGCGCTTAACACACAGAACATTATGATTGCCAGTAGCATCCGACTCATACTTTTCATACCTTTCTCCTTTTTCTCTGTGATTTCCTCACGATTATTTATCTGGCTCCACACACAGCCGAAATACCGTTTTGTTTTCACTTAAAGAAATTTAGCCCCCCCTTCACTCCCTTGAGCGAAAAATCGTTCTCAGACAATAAGGCTTTTCTTAATAGATTGTAGGCACGGCTCCCACCCAAGCGGCCCAATGTGTAATAGATCCAGTGCCGCTCAGTATCATCCGAACATCTCTGAAGTGCATTCACAAGATAATCCTCCACCTCCAAAGCGCAATTGCCCCGATTGGATAGCAGAACGAGACGGTCCGACACCTCTGCGTCGATCACCAACCGAGATTTGCTCAGGATGTCATCCGGTCCCGTAAGTAAGTTAAAAACCTTTTCTGCAACCTGACCAAGGTCACTTCCTACCAAATAAAGCTTGTCAGCAAGAAGGGGGTAGCATCGGAATATCTCTTCAGGTGAATCGAAGACGATGGGCAACAACCGTTTCTGTCCTAGATTGTTCTGGAGCGCCATTGCCGCACTCATCTCAGCTTCCGGCCAAGGTCTTTCCAAGAATGCCTGAGAAAGACACAGTATGACGTAGCGCGAACGTCGCAAGCCCTCGTTTATTCCCATAGTCAGCGAATCACCAATACTCAAATTTCGTTCATCAAGCCAGAACGTAATCCCTTTATGCCTTAGCGCAGCAACAAGTGGCATTACGTACTTTTGCTTGTCCGGCCCAGCATACGAGATGAACACGTCGAATTTTGCTGTATTTGTTTTTAAGGAGTTCCCGGTAGACACTCGGCTATCCACTTTGATCTTTCAAGCACAACATCATTTATTATTCGTATACAGATTTTCTTTCCCAGAAATAGCAATAATATACAGTTTACATACTTTTTCCAGATTCAAGCTTTTTATTTTTGACTGCGAATGGCTGGGTTTAGATTCCTTTTTATATACTTTATTTAGCTTCCACAAGAGGCTCCTGAGAATTAGACTTGAAAAAGTATACGTCGAAATATTGTCTAACACTTCTGTCTGAGCCCCCTGCAAAACCACTACTGATCTTACAACGAGTCAAAAACAGCGACGACTGGTGCATGATCTGACTCGGGGAATTTCGTATCAACCATGAATGCACCTGATTCATCTGGTAACGACTCGTTATGAATCTCCGCACCATGAAAATGTCTGAGAAGTGACCTTGAAATAACGATGTGATCCAGCATCTCCCCTTTTCCATGATGAAAAAGCGAATACCTTGCTGAATCCGGAATGTTGTTTTCGCAGGGAATCATGACGCGTTCTACGTGGTCAGGATTACCGGTCTCTTCTATTGGGCCTCGAATGGCTTTAAAAGACACTTCTTCTTGATTTGAGTTGAAATCCCCGACAATAGCGATGTATGAATCCAATCCCTGATTATCAAAAATATCATCAATTAGCAACCTTGCCTGAAGGGATTGTCCCATACGTTTCATGGCTGAGATAAAACTCCCTTCGGCCCAGCTTGCCGCTGTCCTCCAAGTATAGTTATTGATCTTCTGACCAGGAATGTTGGAAGCCCGTTTCGACTTGAGGTGTACGTTGATAAGGTGAAGCGTTTTGCCAGTTCCTAAATCAATTTGGGTATAGAGCAAGGGGCGCTCCCACTCCAGCTTATTAGCTGTGGTGTCAGGAGGATCAGCAGTTGCCATTTGGTAGCTTGGGCGTGGTCCTGAATTATCTCGGATGATTTCCGTTGAGCTTATAGGAAAACGAGAGAGTGTCACAAGGTTTCGTTCGGCATAGAGGATATCCGACGTCGTGAGGGTTGTTGAGCGATAATACCCAGAATACTGTGTTTGATCTAGTAGCTTATCAAGAGCTGCAAGTGTTCGAGCACCATTTGCCTCTTGGCTGTGGATTTCCTGTAGGCATAAGATGTCCGCTGAAACACGTCCAAGTTGAGGGCGCATGATGTGAATGCGATCTTCCAATGTCGGTTTTAGATTTGGGCCTTCGTCAAGATTTTCAAGGTTGAACGTAGCGATACGAAGTGACATGATAACCTCCCCTTGTTAATTTGTTCTGCAACGATACTGGTATGCATGATAATCTGTACTGACGGGAAATACTTGGAGCACTTCAAGGTCTTGAGGAAAGACCTATAAACAATATATGAGTTTCGACTTGATAACCCCGCAGAGATCTGGAAAAGGTTTCTTTCAATCAAATCACTATCTGCCTACTCTTGTGGAATCGTGGACTCGGTATCATTGGCTCCATGAAACCTGCATCAAAGCGATGTATTATTTGGACTTAGAAATATGAAATACAAGTATTCTTATAAAGAGATTACCGACCTTGATAAAGTCAAGGTAACATCTTAATAACCGCAAAGCGAACAAGACATTATATGGTATTGTCTTAACTGTAATTCATCAATAGGACAGAAGATTTTCGTGTAACAATGGTGTAACAAAAACAGCAAAAATAATACCTAAAAAAGCATTATTTACGTATAATCAGAGGGTTTGGACAGATAAGGAAAAAGCCTGTAAGTCATTCTTTTACAGGCTCTTATGAGTGTGGGTGATGATGGATTCGAACCAACGGCCTCTACCATGTATATCGAAACACATCAATCTAAGTCACTATATAATAGCAACTTAGAGCACCGCCTCGATTTTTCGTGTAACAGTCGCGTAACAAAAATTTTATCAAAAACAATGAATAACAACTAACAACAAGCACGTACATTTCTCTGGTTATTCATGACTTTCCTGCCATGAATCAGGTGCTATCCAAATATCCACAAACCGCTTTTTGGCACTGATTGCCTCCACAACTGGGGTCAGAAATACCTGTAACTGTTGCACAACCGCGTCGAACTTGTCAGGAACAGATTCATTTCGAAGCCGTTTCCTGAAAGCTTTCCATTGCACTTGTTAGCATAAAACTCGCCCAACTAACCATTATCACGTAAAGATTTCTAGGCTCACCCCTATCAATTCACATAAACCTCAAGCATGAAATAACTGATGTGTATTTTATTTACACAATAAATTATTTTTTTCAGCAAGGTCGCACACAATATTTTTATACAATTTTATAGCCTCTTTATTTTTCCCTGCTTTTATTTTTTTTATTGATTTTAGAACCAATGAATAATATAGCTCACAAAACACTTCGTTTGAATTATCTTTTGACCTTAAAATATCAACAATTTTGGGTGATAATCTGTAATACTCATTAACTAATTTTTCTCCTTCTCTTGATTTTAATAAGTAATTGTCTCTGAATTCACGCAATATCTTAAGTTCATTACAATTATCTGGCAAACCTTTTGCCTTTATGCATGCGGTTGAAATAAAGCATGGTGAACTTGATTTTTCTTCAGGAGGATCAAAATCTTTTCCATCTAGAGCATCTTGTCGTCCTTTTTCTTCATCTTCATTTCTTGTAAGATCATTTATCATCGATATCGGCAGACCAATTATTCCTTTTACCACTTTTTCTGGAATATCAGCAGCAGTACCTTCTCTTTCTTCGTTTATCTCTTTTTTCATATCCTCATATCCTTTACGATACTCTTTTGTTCCCATTTCAGCCTCCATCTTTTCGAGTTTTCATAATTTTATCATATATTATTTCAATTAATTTAACTCTTATATACAATTGATGCTTTGCACGGCAAACACTTATAGTACACTTATCATTTATTTTATGACACTCACCTATAATTAAGAGCTTTTACATTCTCATACATTTCTATTGTCTTTTCAATATATAAATCAAAATTTTCTATTTTTTTTGAGTATTCATAACCCCTCATACCTATTTGGCGTGCCAATGCCGGTTCTTTTATAACCCGATCTAAAGTTTTCACAAAACCACACTTATCTTTTGGATCAACCACTAAAAGATTTTTATTGTTTTTAACTCTCTCTTGGTTCAACTTAGAATATAATTCATAACTAACAATCAAACATACACCTATTGCCATTACCTCTCTTATCAGTATCGGCATATGTTGTTTTATAGGAAAATTGTTTTCCGGAATAACTACTGCTCTAGATATCTTTATGTAAGAGGGAATCTCCCATGGAGGGACAAAAGCCTTGATTATTGATTCAGATATTAAGCCCAGTTGCTCAAGATACCTTTTTATAACATCAACACCATCATTATTAATTATAAATAACAACACAAATTCATTCTTACACAACCTTGCTGCATCTATAAAGTCATAGAGGCCCTTAGATCGCTCAGTTTTACCTATAAAAGTCAGTATAGGCTTACCTTTATGTTTTTCATATTCTATACCTAAATCAACAGTCTTAACATTTGGGTTAAAATATGAAGAATCGACACTAAACGCATTTATATATATGCTATTTTTATTAGACCCCAATTTTTCAAAAACATTTCTTGTTGATTCATATGTTATAATTTGATCAGCTTCTTGTATTATTTTTTTAGTCAGCGCATAAAAATACGGTTGATTTATTATACGCCCTATATCGCTTCCCCCATGTCTTATTATTTGTGGCTTACTTGAAATCAATTTTAAAAAGTAACCAACTATGACATATGGAAGAAAATACCATGAGTCTATAACATCAATATCATATAACTCTAATATATTCAAAGCCAAACCAATTAATTTTTCCGTATAAGGTTTGTGATATGGAATATGATATGGATCAATAAACGGACTTGTATTATATATTCTAACATTTTCTGGTTGGTAGTATTCTACTAAATCAGCAGGCTGTATTTTCTCTTTGTAATTTTCTTCAACCTCCCATGAATTTGTGACAAGATGTATATTAACACCTTTTTTACCTAAACCTTTAGCAAGCCAATACGCTTTGGAAGATTCGCCGCCCTCGATTGGAGGATATTTAGAAATAAGACATATATTCATACTTATCTTATATTATTTCCATCATATATAACATGCTATGATGACACACCACAACCGCCACATCCAGCACAACCATTAGGTGACTCTAAGTTATCAACTTCTATAATAACACCGTCACTACAACCATGGCATCCATTGCAGCCACCACACCCTAACGATGACGATTCAATAACATGTTTTGATTTTTCTGTTAATCCACCTTTTTTATCATAATGTACATTTTTCCAAAAATGATACTTTGACATTTCCATTTTCAGATAGTTTGTTGTTTCTGATGTAATAAACATGTTCTTTATTTTTTTATTTTTAATAAATTACTTCCAACATTGCGGATCTGGCGCAAATGGATCGCTATGCTCATGATATGCAACAGCAGGGCATCCTCTACAAAACTGCAATAAATCACATTCCCCACATTTAATCATCCGCTTTTCATCTCTTAAATCATTCATAATCTTAGAATGAAAATAAATCTGATTTAAATCATCACTTAAAATATCACCTATCTTTATTGGCAGTCTCCGACAAGTCAAAACAGATCCATCGTTCAATATTGTCAATATATTATACCCTATACCACAACCACCATATATTGTCTCTTTGTCTTTAGGCAATGGTTCCATTAAACCTATTTGTTTATATAATAAATTCCACAAATGCTCTTTTCTACCAAAATATGTTTCTGTTGTTCTTTGAATTTTTTGATACTTCTGCAAAACAGCAAACAACAATTCTTGATATTCAATTGGCGACAACATTTCTCCTTTCATTTCAGCACCTGATCCCATTGGCACCAAACGTGCAAAATCAAAAATAGAAACCTTAAGATTGTCCACAATATCTATTAATGGTATCAAATCATTCATATTTGTTCGTGTCACGGTAAACATAACAACTGACAGAATACTGTGTTTTTTAAGTGTATTGATAGCATTAATAGACTTTTTGAATGCGCCCACATGATTTCTAAGATAATCATGCGTTTTCTCGGTACCGTCCAAACTAATTTGATATCGACTTATACCCGATTTTTTAAGTTTTTCAGCCACGCTATCATTTAAACGGTCTGGATTACCCAAAATGCCAACCATAAACTCTTTTTCCTTACAATATTCAATTATATCATATATATCTTTTCTTATCAGCGGATCACCGCCTGTCAAATTCATTCTTATCTTAATATTTAGATAATCTGACCAATCTGATATTTTATCTATAATTTCATAACAATACTCCGTAGAAAAATCATCACACTTATTATCACTATCATTTCCTTCATAACAATGGCTACAGCAATAATCACACCTTGATGTTATATGCCACTGTACAGTAAAAAAATTACCTGCTTGGTTTATCTGCAAGGGAGATGCCATCCATCATTATTTTTCAATGTATATACGAAAGACAAATTACAACGGATTAAACATCCAAAAACCAACAGAAACTATAATAACAATCAAACACATAACAAACTCATTAATCCATACAGTCAAACCATACTTTATATCCTTATCGGGGAACAAACGATTATCTAGTCTCTTTCTATACCTAACCCATAATATCAAATAATTTATAATCATTATGATCACAGAAACACCAACCATCACAAGCAATGCATTAGGCCAATATTTAATACTTAATCTCCTAGGATCTCCCTCCAATAGAGTAAGGTGAACATACAGAGCACCACCAATAATTGCAGATGCTAATTTTATATACAAACGAAACGATTCTATAATCTTTTCATTAAAATAATTAAGATTGTTATTTAAATATTCATAATATTTTTCAGAAACATCCATATCCACGATCATTTCCATATAGAAAGACAATCATAAAAATCACACTTGAACAATTAACACATCTGGGCCAAAACATAGATATAATTTATTTATACATACCAATGATCTATCAGTTAATCATCTCTTGCGATAGCAAATCATCACACAACCAACTCATTTACTATGGAAATCGCCTTGTTAACCTCAAGAAGTTTCTTCGACAACGTCATAAGCTTCTGCTAAATCTTCTGGATATTCCCAAAGCACTATGATCATAGTCTTCTTGTTGCTGCTCTGAACAGAATCACGTCCTCTTCCCTCCTGCCTTTTATAACATAATTGACGTCAAGCCCACTTGCTTTAAGGTTTTTTCTAAGGATTTTATCGATTATGCTACAACATTTATACAAAAGGAAACTGGCAAACTTCCACCCTAAACCCTTATAGCTCTAGCAAGAGCTATCTAGTGTACTGAATGGTTAATACCTTGTGTTATTTTTAATGCTTTAGTTAAATGGCTTTATCAATTCATTGTTGTACGCTCCGATATGGCACATAAAACTAACCAGATGGGACACTAGAAGCTTGTTCCCTGATTACTCCCGTGAATCTGTAAGCTTACTCTGCAACTATGAGTGTACATGCATTATCACATTCTATTTGATGTACTTATCAGAAATTTACTGAATAGTTTCGCTTAACACAAAAACAAAGCACCCTTTTTTAAAGATCAAAAAGAAGACTTCGTTACCCACTGAATATCGCAACAGATACCATGATCAGCTGCTCTGCTGACTGGAAAAGCAGGAGTATCATGGCGTGTCTCATTGCCGTAAATGTTGGAGTTGCTGAAGATTGCTTTTCTAATCATTTCCCCGGGGGGAAAGAGGCTTCCCCGAGGACAGACAAACTTTTTGCTCAAGGGAGAAAGAGAGCTGCACAAACAAAGAGCGGAAGAGAACGACCCTTGCACAAAACAGGGAAACTGGCGAGTGTGACACAGGACGTCATCGACGCATCATGTCCCAGCTCGAACGGCGAACCTCAAGCAGGCAAAAATATTTGCACTCTACTGGATCCACTTAACCAGATAAACCCATAAAAACAAGATGATACCTCTGTTCCTCCTATAACCTATATCAACACGAATAAACAATGCTCAAAAAAGATTGTTTGCGTGCACTTGGGACCATAAACGACCCTCTGTAAGCTGAGAAAAAACCCTATGCCTGACGATTAAGTCGTATAGAAGAAAAAAGGAAAGCATGCAAGAACTTTCTTCGAGATTTATGATACGGTTTGGAAGATGTCCTTGAGCTAAAGTCTTGAATGTGTAGGACAAATTCAGTTTAATGAGTAAGGATGTGAGGTATTTCAAACGGATATGAGAATGAGAAAATATCAAAGATACATGCGCGTTTGATGATATTTTCTTCAAAAAACTGCTGTTCTAACGTCTGGTTCTGAAAAAAATATCACCGCCCAAGAACGAGCGAAAAGGCAACCATAAGAAAAATAATACACTACCCCATTTCACCCCCAACCTGCTCTAAAAAAATATGTGACGGGATGGACGACCAACTATTTGTAAATAAATTTTTCTTCTTATTTTGCTACTGATGTACCCCTCATTGCATTTTTCGAAGTCCCAACTTGTAATCCCCATGAACCTTGACGACGCTGAAAAGATTTTGAGTAACGCCATTACGTTGTATGCACAGGAGAATCCCGAAAAGAAAAAAGAAATTCTCGAAGCACTTACCCTGTTCCAGGAACTAACCGGAACAGCCCTGAACCTTGCCTCGGAAAGCAATAAATCCATAGAGGAATGTCTGGCATTGATGGCGCTTTGCAGAAAAGCTACTTCCTAGACTTTTTAAGTCTACTGACCATCTGGTTCACTTCAAGCACGGCATTATTGAGTTCCATCAACCTGCTTTGAATCTCCAGGATCTTGCTGGTGCACTGATCATAAAGCTCTTCCTTATCCACCTCCTCCTGTTCCACTGGAGGAATCTCTTCTCTACGCCCAGTCAAAATATAATCAACATCAATACCTACCGCTTCCAGCTTCTTCCTGAGGATGCTGCCAATCATGCTCCGCCCTGTGACATAAGGGGTCAGGTAGCTTCCGTCCTTAACATCGATTGCTTTGGCTAACGCTCGCTGTGTTCCGAATTGTTCCTTGATGATCTGCCTGAATCTTTCAGCCACTTCACCATAGTCAGTCTGGTTAGATGGCTCTTCAGATTTTTCTATTTTTTCTTTTTGCATAAAGAAAAATTTATTTATTATTCTTTGAGAGTGATGAAAATTTACAAGAAAATACAAAAATTCAACCTCTTAGACAGATATGGACCCCCAAGTATCATTCGACAACCTGCCCCAAGCCGTCAAGCTGCTGCACCAGAAACTCGAAGTTGTTGTGTCAAAACTCGACAACATTGCATCACAAAACAGCAAGCAAACAGAACACACCTTCATCGGAGTCGATGAAGCCTCAGCACTGCTCGGCATCAGTAAAGCATCAATCTATTCAAAAGTTTACCATAACGTTATCCCTTACTACAAGTCAGGTGGAAAACTCTATTTCTCCAAGCAGGAACTGCTTCAGGAGATTCTTTCCCGCAGATACCCGAAGCAGGAGGAAACATCTTCCCCCAAGCAGCGGGAATTCGAAACAAAGGCAACCGGCTCTTGACACCTGGCCTGTATATAAAGATAAGAAAATCAGCGTTCTTTTGGATCAAGTATAGAAAGATTTTTCTCAAGCCGTTCATCCCGTCTCATAATGCGTACTCTCAGGATCATGAACCCGGTTTTTGTCATCCATGAAATACGGCAACTGGATACCTCTCTCAAAAGCTCTTGTGAAAGAGCTGCCAACCAACCGGCCGTTTTCCAAGGTCGAAGCTGCTTATTCCATCCAAGTGGATTTTGACAACAATCACCGGGTATCAATCGCTGGGTATGCAAAGCGATGGGGGTGGAGCAGGAAAAAGGTGATGACATTTTTAAACAACATTGGTGTCTGTATCGAGTACCCGGAAAGCACAGTACAAAAGCAAAATCAAAAGGGACAGATCAGGGAACAGACAGGAAACAGAAACAGAACAGACCGGGAGGAGATCAACTTCGTCAATAACAAGGAGATACGGTCGAACGAGAACAGATCAGGTGCAGAACAGGAGCAGACCGGAAGCAGATCAGGGAACACTACTATAAAGACTACTAATACTAACACTGATACCAAGACGGTTAATCCAGGGTTTTCACAAGCATTCATCGAGGAACACTGGTCTCGATGGATACGTCTCAGGAAAGGCGGCACTTACAACAATGCGGAAATCGAAAGTATCGCTCTTGAAGAACTGTATTCTTTATCGACAGGTGACGAGATCATTGCGGCCAAAGGACTGAAAACCGCCATTGCCGCCCAAGCACAAAGTTTCCAATGGTGTTTCAAAGATATCGATAACGTGCAATCCCCCTCCCATGACAGAACCAGCAACAATCAAAACAGCGATCAGCAAAGCAACGAGCAATTTGGAGCTGACAATGTCAAGTGGCTCGAACTTCATGCTCGAACGAGCAGTGAGTAAGCTTGGCCGAAATCTCAGTGAGGCTCAGAAAAGGGCAGTTCCTCTACTAACAACTGCAGACGATATCGAGATTGAAAGGGCAATTCGAACCTTGCAGGTCATCAAGGGGAAAACCTATGCGAAAGCGCTCCTGAAAGAAAACGGCAAGATACTCAATGAAATCTCCTTTGACATCGGCATTGGGCTCATGCTCAAAAAGCACAGCATCACCCAGGAAGAGTTACATCTGTGGTACGAAGAAGCAGAAAAGACAAAATTCGAGGGACATATCTTTCAACCTCTCCCGGACAAAGCCGATGCCTGGAAACTCTTCCAGACAAGCCGAAAAAAACTCGACAAACTGACCTCCGCCGCAAAAGAACTCCACGATGCCCAAAAACAACTTCTTTCCCCTGCACCGCCACACAAGCTCACGCGCAAAAGCGCATTAACCGCCATAGAACTCGGTATGTGGTCACTGATGACAGCAGAACTGAAACAGGAAGCCTTTGCGGTGCTTGAGTGGGAAGACCTTCCCAAAAAGCTCAAACTGGAGTTTTTCTATACCCTCGACGAATGTATCAGAAAAAGGATTATAGCGCTGAATGAACCGAAGCAAAGGGAAGCTGCTACGAGAAAAGAATTTTACCGGATAAAAACAGCATGCACTTTAAGCACCAAGCCTTCTGTGGTATTGAAATCATACTCTATGTGACCACACATGCTCCTTCTTCTTGCATCTCATCATGGCACTGTAATTCACTCTAATATGCTTTCTATGTATTTTTGATAAATAATTTTTATCTTATAGCATAGCACTTCACAACTTGAATCTCCAGAATTCAAAGGCAATCCAATTAAAATCATAAAATAACAATAAATCAATCGTTCTTTTTCAAGCTGTATGACAGTTTTACTTCTATCATATTCAACGATAAACCGATATCCAATCTAATTATGATAACAGGAGTGCATACATGCCAATATTAACGTTACTTGTACAGCCTGAATCAGAACAAAAAAAAGTAATAATAAATAAATTTAAAGAAAAATTTATTATACTAAATCGTAAAAATGCGATATCCAATATATCATTAGAAATCAACACAACAAATGACATCAAACATATAACGATCGTATTACCTTGTCTAATCAGGGAAAAAAACATTGTCAACCAAACACAAGACATCATTAAACTTGAATGCAATAACAAAAAAAATTATTCAACTATTACTGCAGAAGTAATAAAAAGACCTTCTGATAACTTTGAAATATCATTCAGTGTTGCCTGCAGCGGTTTTTTGAGAGTAGATAACAGAGGAATATATTTTCCCTGGCATATAGCAAATCTTAAAAGATTAAATAAATGTACAGGCATGCAGAAATATTGCTCTGCAGAGCTGACACCCAAATTTAGTTGCTCTAATTTTGAACAAACATTGATTTGCCCCCCAAATTTTGATCTCATTGACGCTTCCCTAATTGGTGATCAAGAAGAACTTGATACAAACGATATAGATGAGATCAAAGATATAAATCATAAATTATGGAGAAAAATACAAAAAAATGGGCATAAGTGGACATGGAATGGATTCGATGATGAAGATAAAAGCGGCTTCTTTAGTGCCTCAAAACGAAAAAGATGTAATGTAATATATTTGCGAGGAAAGCTATCAAAAGAATTAATACTATCAATATGCTCGATAATAATTGCAATCATCTCACTATTAGCCTCTGTCTCAGCATTCTTGATATATAAATAATAATCTTAATAATCAGAGAAGCTATGAACAAAAACGGGAAAATAAAGCAAAAGATAATCTTTGATCAAGAAAATAAATTCTGGGAACTCCTTGCAGGTAATTGTGATGTTGTTAAAGATAAAGACAAATCCATGATCAACCAAAGAAAGAATATCAATTGTCGATCATGTAAATCATGTCGATCATGTCGATCATGTCGATCCTGCCATACAAATACCAGAACAAAATACTTATAATAAAAAATGGATTTCTTTGTACAATATCATATAACAAATAAATGTAACCTTAAATGCACACACTGTTATCAGGGTGAACACTCAAACAAAGATAAGCTATCAAAAAATGATATATTTAAAAGTATTAGTGAACTATACATGATAATGCAAGGATGGAGATTAAAGCATGATAATAATTTGACATACTCCATACAGATAACAGGTGGAGAGCCATTGCTAAGAGATGATTGGAAAGATATTGCCATCTATGCCAAAGAAAAAAAATTTGATATTACTCTATTGACAAATGGAACCTTGATCGATCACACAAATGCTGATATCATTAAAAAGAATAATATAAAAATACAAATCAGCCTTGATGGAACACAAAAAACAAATGATAAAATTAGAGGAAAAAACTCCTTCTCACGGACAATAAGATCTATTGAAATACTCAAATCATATAATATTGATACTTATATCAATATAACTATTATGCGATCAAACCTAATGAATCTCCCTAACTTAATAATGTATCTACAATCTCATAATATAAAAGGCATAGGGCTGACAAGGTATGTGCCAAACATAAACGATGCAGCATCATATACTAACATGCTATCTCAAGAAGAGCTCAGGAATTTTTATTTATATATTAGAAAAACAAATAAGTCAGTTAATAATATATATTGTGATGACCCTCTTTATAACACAATCAATAAAGATACATCAAAATCGCCAGTTAATTTTCACTCATGTATTCAAGGCTGCAGTGCTGGATTTTATGGAATAACAATTCAATCGGATGGAACAATTGTGCCCTGTAGTAGATTAAATATACCTCTTGGAAATATCAAAAACTCATCAATAAGGGAAATATGGGCAACATCCGATATCTTATGGAATCTAAGAAGATTTGAGAACTACAATGACAACTGCAAAAAATGCAATTACTTGCGAATATGTAGAGGTTGCAGAGCAGTTGCCCACACATCAAAAAGAGACTATTTAGCCCCCGATCCACAATGCTGGCATAAATAATCTAATTCTGACTTTCTTACAAGTAGTTCTGTTTTTTCAGAAAATCCAATCACTAAGCAAGTATAGCAATAAAATTAAGATCCTTTAGCAACCAATCATATTGCAAATGCTTACTGGCTGTCTTTAGGTTGATATAACAGATTGTTCTACTGATAATGATTTGCCCTCTACAAGCCTTAAATAGCTCGATCAATTGACATCCGCCGCCAAAGAACTCTCAATGACGCCCAACGACAACGACTAACCCCTCCCCCATCACGCAAACTCACCCGCAAGGACAAAAAGACTACTATTGAACTCGGTATGTGGTCACTGATGACACCAGAACTGAAACAGGAAGCAAAGGCAGCGCTTGAATGAAATCATCTGGAACTTGCCACGTTTACTGTAACACGAGTTATAGAGAAGATTCGCTCCCGAGCAACAAATTCCGCCTATGTCTGGTCACCCAAAGTGCTGTGTAACTCGACATTGTTGAAATCATTTCCCCGGTCTTCGATAATCTCTCGGGCATACTTCAGATTCAAAAACTTATATCATTCAGACATATCTACAGTACTGTTCGATTAAAACTTTCGATAAAAGCGTTATCGACTGGTTTGCCCAGCCTGCTGAAATCCAGCTTCATTATTCCATCCCCAACTGTCTTAGCACTTTTCCAGTAAACTTTGGCCTGTTGTCTAACGTGTTCACTTCGGGTAGTCCTTTAACCCAAGCGAAACGCTCGAGTATCTGACTGACTCTTTTGCCGTTGATCGAGGTATCGGCGACCATCGCCACAACATTTATGTTACAGAAAATTAGTATATTTCAAACGAAGTTTATACTAAGCTCACACACGATTCTCTACCAACTCTCACTAAAGGAGGTTCATATGTCAATGGAGCAGGCAAGGGCATTGATCGACAGGATGAAATCTGACGAGTCATTCTGCAAAAACATTTTTGCTATTGAGGATGTTGATACGCGTTGGCAAGCAATTAATGCAGCTGGTTACACATGTACAACCGAAGAAATGGGGAATATTCTTTTTAATATCAAGAGCAGCTACGACACGATAGAAATGGGAGGGAAGTGTTTCCCTGTAAATAAGGGTTGTGGTTGTTGAAAAAAATGTTGTTATGCTAAGCGCATTATATACAATAATACGCTGATGTATGTCTTGGATGCGGTACTGTCACATATCGTGTGTTATGATATGCTTGATTTTATTTAAGCCTGTTTATTCATGTTCTGCCAGATTCTCAAGGGGATTTTTTAACTGAATCCCCTCTTTCCTTTCAGGTTGAACCATGCGATATCCCTTTTCCATGGTCGGCCCAGAATTCTTTCCAAGGAGGCTTTCACAAATCTCTTTTGTGAGCCGGGTGTCAAGATAGGCTTCAAGATAGTTGAAAAGCGACTCCTTCAGCGGAGCGCAGTAATTTATCCCATCCTCACCAAATTGCAGCCTCCGCATCCGTTTGTTGACGCACCCACCGCCGCATACTGGCATCACCGAACACCGCATACAGACATCATCATTGAATGGATCTGTGCCGATACAGTAGTTGACCACAAGTTCCTTATTGCCAACTGGTTCTTCATCGTGCACCGACCCAATGACCATGTGTTCCTTGCCTACATCTTCCCAGCACTTATATATCTCCCCTTTTGGGCCAATTACATAACCGTAATGGCATGTGGCGGTACAGGTGTTCTGTGCAATGTTTCCGGGATAAAAACCGCCCCTAGGAATAATCCCCTCCTTGTTGTAATTATCGATGTTAAACTCCGCCCACTCGCTGTTGCTGAGCCCTAAGCTGTGTTCGTAAGAATGGTTAAGAAAAGTATTGATATGGCCAGGATAAATCGAGAGATTTCTGCCTTTATACCTTTCTAACATCTCCTTATGGAGAAGCGCATATTCATGCCGATTCGTCTTGTCAACATTAACTCTAACTGTACAATTTCCCTTCCATGAAGCCTGCATCAACAAGTTGATATTATCAAGGATTTTTTCGAAGGTAGGCCCTCCCCCCTTCAACATCCTGCGACTGTTATGCGTCGTTTCACCGCCGTCGAGCGTGATCTGCACGGAAGTAATTTTCAGTTCATCGAGCAGTTCGATTTTCTCTTGGTCAAGTAAATAGGCGTTGGTCACCAAGCTAGCATTTTTGTATTCGGGATAAAGCTCAAGAAATCGTTTTGTAAGCGTTTGAATGACGTCAAAGGCAAGGGTGGGCTCCCCACCATACCAACTGACCGAAAGATTTCGGGCCTCATGATGCTTTTTTATGAACGAGACCAATGCATCTATTGTTTTTGGGCTCATAACAGTATCATCGCTCTGACTGTGCTCGAAGCAGTAAGGGCACCGGAAGTTGCACGCAAGAGTTGGACAAATGGTAAGACCAATATAGGAGGTGCTGAAACATGCTGCATTGCGTTGGTAATGTAATTGCATCAGCTGCACCTGTTCTTCTTCCTCTTGCGCTAAAAAACCTTTTTCTTTAAGAAAAGTGACAAATTCAGATTTTACATACGACAATTCACTCAGATGTCCATCACGGATTTTCTTGAGGATCAGAAAACGCTCACTGTCAAGTTCAAGCAAAATCCCGCTAAGCGCATTAAAAAGAAAAAAACCAAACCTGTCTGAATGAAAGAGGGTATTGTAACGGGACCATGTCTTCATTATTCAAAAAGATTTTGACTTCATTGATACCTTTATCTTTCTAAGTCTATTTGACATTTTCTATTAGTATACTTAATATTATCCGTGTGTCTATGTGTTGTAGTTCAACTTGCAAAAATGTCCTCAAAAATAAGAAGCATTCTATGTCTATTGAACAAGCACAAGCCTGTATCAAGAAAATGAAATCAGATGCAGAATTCCGCAACCGTATAATGGCCTTAGATATTATTGATGATAGATTAACAGCCATCAATGAAGAAGGCTTTATCTGCACAAAGAAAGATTTTGAGTTCTCCATTAACGGTTGCGATGAATCATACAACAAGTCAAACCCCTGTCCAAGCAAGTGGGCTCAATACTTACATTGTGGACATTGTTGATCATTAATAAAAAAAGGAGGCTCCTATTTCAATGGAGCAGCCAAGAGCATGACATCATTTTGACAGATACAAGAGCGGACAGGTTCGGCGGCATAATGTACCCGCCAGTCACTCGTGGTAACCCAACCTAGTATGTGTGCAGAACGTCCCTAAGTTTAATGATCCCCCTCGGACTTTGTGGATGCCCCCCATTATCCTGAGCTATCTTGTATTGTAACTTATTAAGATAAAACTGGCTACCTCCCTAACCCCAAAAAAGATTGGATGTTTTGTCTTCAGAATTGACAAGGGTACAGCCTTCAATCAGTTTTTATCGTTCCTGTAGCCCCAGCACATGGCTAATAAAGTCCTTTAGACTGAACAGCCATTCCCTTTGTTCGCGGCTGTATGAATCATGAAGACTCTCCGGCAGAACCAGCTGCAGACTGTTTGCCCTCATCTCGTTTGTCTGGTTTTCACTGATTCCCGGCTCAAGTGTCAGCAGATGCTTCGTTTTTACCCTTTGCCCCTCGCTCAACACCTGACGCCAGCGATCCTTGCAGGTTGATTTCACCCCAAGAATTGAAAGAAATTCATCAGGAAAGGATATCTCCTGATATGCATCAAGGGAGGGAAAAAGAAAGTCGGGACGGGCGTTATGCTCGGTTTTTGCCCCCCTGACATACCGGATATTCCTTGCCTGAAATATGTTTTCGAGATGATTTTCAAGGGCCAGTCCTGCCCTGGATTTCCTGCGGTTTTGTACCCCGAGTGAAAATTTTATGAAACCGTCAACATCAGCTCCGCCCTCATCATAGAAACCTTCCTTCAACCGAACACTAACGATATGCTTTTCCAGTGTTCTGAACAGTTTCTCCTCATGATCCATCCATGCAAGAAGAATCTCGTCAGGATCATCGTTCACTGAAATGTCTTTCAGGCTCTCTCTGGCAAAGCACGAAAAAATTCTGGTTGATGGAAAGGAGGCCCCGAACCTCTCAAGAAGCAGTTCGAGATACGACGGTGAAATCTCTTCAGTTTCAACACCAAGCTCGTCAAGGATGAAACGGGTCGAGATACCCAGTTCCCTGTCATTCTTTCCCTCAATTTCCTGAACCAAAGGCCTCGCCTCAAGGACTTCCGGTGAAAAGTCAAGCAACCATGCCAACTGACGTTCAACAGTACTTTCTGCCGGAACAAGAACAATCAGCAGATCACCTGACTTGTGCCTGCATACAGCCAGAAGATCTCCCTCTGATGCCCTGTGTACAATCTCTTCACTCTCTGCAGAATAGTAGAGATGATATTCCGGCGACCGCTCGGGGTTGTCACGGCGAACATCAGACCATGTCACAAAACTCTCGACCGATTCTGCATTGCCCTCGTCATCAAGCCAGATAAACCGGGCCTTGAACTGTACTTTTTCAGCTGGCGTTCCCAGCAGTTGCCTGAGCCTGTTGACTCCCTGAAACTCATGCTGGTTTGACCTTCGGGGGTTTACCTCGACGCTTGTCAGGCGCTTTGCAGCAAATCCCTGAAAGTAGTCCGACAAGTATCCCTTTTTGTATTCAATCATCCCATTCTGTTTTTTCTTCAAAACCCCTTATTTTTTCAAACCCGGAACTGCCTTTTAACCATTTATCCGCCCGACCGATGACTTCATCAAGAGAACGTGAAGTCCTGCCTTTGAGGGAACATTCCCAGATTTCCAGAATTCTCCAGCCCTTGTCAAGAAGCTCTTCACGTACCTTTCTGTCATTATCCCTGTTTCCCTTGATTTTCTCTCTCCAGAAGTCCTCACGGGTTTTTGGCCATTTGAAAAGATGGCAGTCGTGCCCATGCCAGAAACAGCCGTGAATGAAGATGACTGCATTATACTTTCGCAAGACGATATCCGGCTTTCCCGGCAACGTCTTGTCATGAAGCCGGTAACGGTACCCTAACGCATGCAGAGCCTTTCTCACAAGAATCTCGGGCTGTGTATTTTTCCCCCGGATACCTGACATCATCCGGCTTCTCACGGAAGGAGAAACAATATCAGCCATACTCGACCGTTGTTTCAGACATGAGACTGTCAAATGCCAGCTCCAGTTGCTCCTCGGAAACCTGATCGAAAAGATGCTGCAACATATATTTTCCCACTTCCCTGACGACTGGAACAACAACAGCATTGCCGAACTGACGGTACGCCTGTGTATCGGAAACCGGAATACTGAAGCTGCTTTCTCCCGGCTTGTCAAAACCCATCAAACGGGCACACTCCCTCGGAGTCAAACGGCGGGGATTTTTTCCGTGCTGTTTGACAAGTATCTCCGAGCCGTCCTTGTAATATCGCGCAGACAGTGTTCTTGCTACGTCACCAGGGCCTACAAGGCCAAAGCCGAACCCGTTACCTCTGGCCCGGTGTTTTTCTGCGTATTTTTGAAGATATGTCCAGAGATGGTCGGAAAGGGTATATTTCTCCGATATCTTTGCTTTTGGCCCTGTTGTGTAGGGAGGTTCTTCCTCTTCAGTGCCATTTTGCGAATGCAGTATCGTACCAATCCTTGGACGGTTCTCCAGAGAGGGCAACTCGAATCTGCTGAAATCAAAGCCGCAGTCTTCCCTGAATCCTGCGATAAAAATTCTTTCGCGGTGCTGGGGCACCCAGTATCCTGCATCGATGACTTTCCAGTCGAAATAATATCCCAGTTCATGAAGCCTGTCGGTGATCACCCTGAACGTTCTGCCTTTGTCATGACGCTCCAGATTCTTGACATTTTCAAGCAGAAATGCCTTGGGTCTGTGATATTCGATAATCCTTGCAACGTCAAAAAAAAGATTTCCCTGATCATTGCATGCAAATCCGTGCGGCTTGCCGAGCGCATTTTTTTTGGAGACGCCCGCAATGGAAAATGGCTGACAAGGGAAACCGGCAAGAAGAACATCATGTTCGGGTATTTCTGCCGCTCCGATTCTGGTAATGTCCCCGGCTATTTCATGGTCGCAGTTGAAATTGGCAAGGTAGGTCTGCCGGCTATACTTGTTCCATTCACTCGTAAAAACACACTTGCCTCCCAGATCATCAAAAGCCTTACGCATACCTCCGATACCGGCAAAAAGGTCAATGAAAGAAAAACCGGCAGAGGATCCCTCGTACACTTCCCCGGCCTGGGCAATTTTCATAAGTTTTTCCAGAACAATCTTTTTAGGCGAATTCTCGTTTTTTTCCCAACGGTACACTGTCCTCTGACTGTATCCCGTAAGCAATGAAACATTGTCTATCGACAGACCGGCCTTTTCTCGCAATTCGGAAAAGGTAACGCCTTTACCATTATTCTTTTTCATAACCGATACCTCCACGGGAATATTTTTGCCATTATGACAACAATATAAACAAAAAAGACATAAACATCACCGGAGAAAATTTCTGGCAGAGTAAGCCAATAACCAGAAAAAACTTGAGCCCGGCTGTGCCGGGCTCCGGCGCTCAGAGCAAGCCTGACTCCCTGAAACTGAAATAGGATTCATCTCCTACAATAATATGATCCAGAACCTGGACATCGAGAAGCTTCCCGGCTTTGACCAGTATTGAGGTTACCTGTTTATCGGCATTACTCGGCTCCGGGTTGCCAGATGGATGATTATGAGCCAGCATGATACAATTGGCATTGGCCAAAAGGGCTCCCTTGAAAACCTCTCTCGGATGTATCAGAGATGCATTCAGGGTTCCCCTGCTGATCATCTCTACCCCGATGATCTGGTTTTTTGTATTGAGATAGAGTGAATAAAACTCTTCACTTGCTTTATCCTGCAATCCGATACTACAGAGAAATTCATAGGCAATCGATGCGCTTTTTATGGCTTTCTGATCGTAGGAAACATATGATTCTCGTACAAGTTTCAAGCTATAGCGTGGAATAGTAGTTTTCCTGGATTCCTGGGTGAACAGCGGGAGGGCAAGGTTGTTGTTCATGGTAGTCAATGTTTGCGTTGCAGAGAGTTACCATGGCTCTTTTTTCAAGCCATATCCCCGGAGGGACAAAGGCACTCCCCGTGCAGGCAAACTTTTTGCGCAAGGGAACAAGTGATCTGCACAAATGCAATGCGGAAGAGAACGACCCTTGCACAAAACAGGCAAACTGCACTACCTTTGTGGCCCCGCCATCCGGGGATAGGTGGAAAACCCCTTTGCGCTGCAGGCGCCATGACTGATATCCGATCAGGCGCTGGCGGGCTTTTTGCTGTTATGCACAAAGCATGACAGCGCCGATTATACTCTCTTCATTTGCCGGAATTGAGGAAGAATGGGAACGGAGTGAGATCGCAGTGAACAGTAAGGCGAGCGTTCAGGCAACATGACTGGCTCCACCGGAGCCCGTAAACAAGAAAGACCGTGGTGCCAGAGGCACGACGGCCGTCGTTGTATGTACGACAATGAGTATGTGTAAAGGGTAAAGTCGAAACAGGTGGGAGACCTTACAAGGCAAGGTCATGCAACCATCATGGAAGCATCTTTTCAATCTCTTCTTTGGGTGTTTTCAGCGTAAGCAGGGATTTAACCAGCAAATCAAGGGTTACACCCGGATCTCCTGCTTCCATTTTCGCCACGCGAGACTGGCTGGAATGAATCATACCGGCAAACTCTTTCTGAGTGAGCCGGAGTGATTGACGTCGCGTTTTCAGGTGCTCACTGAGGGCTATTTTCAACGCGATAAAATCAGACTCTGCCTGATTCAGCTCAAGAAAATCTTCTGCACTGCCAACTTTCCAGCCTGCTGCTTCCAGTTTCTTTTGTTTCTTCTTGTCCATGATAGTTTTCAACCACGTTTACAAGTCATCATAATCGCGAGTACGACGTTTACAGGTATCGATAACGGTCTTAGGTGTCTGCTGCGTTTTTTTCCTGAAGACGTCGAGAATCAGGATTGCATCATCATCTATTCTGTAGATAATGCGCCAGGTAACGTTATCATCATGAATACGCAACTCATGGCATCGAGCACCTATGGAAGGCATCGGTCGTGACCATGGCATTGACAAAAACTCTCCAGACTGCAACCGCCGCAGGAGATATCCTGCTTCAATTCTTGCATGTGATGACATGGGAGGCGTCTTTATCTCTCCATGTAACCACACCAGCGGTTTATCTTCCGATCGCATCATTTGCTTAATTTATACCAAATCTGACATATTTAACAATAAAAACCCTGATCTTGTTTCAAGACATGCAAAAAAAACTGCGGTTCTCAGGACAAACATCAAGCGGACACTTCTCCCTGTCCGTCTTGCCCTTTCAGCCAACTTCTGAAACCTCGATCCTTCCTGAATTGCTTCTCAAGTATCGCTTCCAGTACTGTTGACTCATCCACACCCGGAGCTTTTTCCTGCGCTGCCTTCACATAAAGTTCAAAACTGTCCGTAACAGATTTGGACAAACGAAAACGTTTCGTGACCGGTTCCTGCAGTGGCTGAATATTGAGATCAATCATGATTGTCGAGATTTTCAGTTCAGATAGAATGGGGTGATAACCATATCCTTGTTCACCAGCACGTTCACGGAATATCCGGGACGGATTTTCAGAGTCGGCTGGATTTCAAGGTTTTTTCGGGTAATCTGTTGCCCTGTGCTGCTGATTTCCGAACCGACATTGCTCGCAAACATCTGGGCAGTACTCATGCCATCCTCGTTATCCCATGTCCCCTGAGATGTGGTCGCCCCGACAGAAAGCAGTGAAGAAAGCAAGGCCCCGCCTACAAGGCGATCAAAATGGTTATCGACCTTGTCTTTGAATCCCCCGTACCCTTCGAGATCAACTCCGGACATACATTCGAGGTCTATGGAACTGCCATCCGGTCTGATCAAACGATTCCAGCAGACCAGCACCCGCTTCTGACCATAGGAAACCATGCTGTCGTATGAGGCCAGCAGTCTGGAGCCCTGTGGAATGAGGAGATAATCGCCGGTTACGGTATCATAGACATGTTCACGAACCTGACCGATAATCGTACCTGGCAGGTCAGAGTTGATCCCGGTAATCAGCGTTACCGGTATGATTGTTCCGGCCTTTACCTCATAGGGTGTTTTGGGCTGCAGCATACCACCGGAAAGGTATGCGCTTTTACCCCTTCCCTTTCCGGAGAGGAATTCATTCTTCCGCTGCTGCTTGTTCTGGTCTTGCTGTCCCAGCAATCCCGCTTCTGCGCTCCTTATTAATCCAGGAGCATCGGCAGGTTTTTCGGTATATGCCGCAAGCATGCCGTTGCTAGTCAGGCCCGAGGTTTTCATCTGCCCTGTTTCTGAACCCTGAAAAAAGGGAGCTGATACAAGGGCTGCCGCATAGGCCTGCTGTTCAGGATCCTGCTGCCTGGAGGTATAATAGTTTCCCCTGTTATTGTTCACCATCGCTTCACCGAGATCACCCGGCAAGGGCTGGCCAAGCCGGGGGATACTGTCCGGCAACGGGGCTGTAATATCGTCAGCCAGGACGGAGACCGGATCATCATTGTCCGGACCTTCCCTGATCACATTGGGAATGGTATAGGATTGGGGTGGTGGAGATGTCTCCTCTTCCTCCTGTCCTCCTCGTTTGTCCAGAGGCCAGAGGGCAACAGAGACCGCAATCAGCACCACACCGAGAATCAATGAAAGGATAAGAATAACCGGCCCCTTTTTCAGCGAACGTCCGAGAGGCTTTTTCAACCTGAGCCGAGGATCGTTAGGATCGATCTTGGAGGCATGCGGATCGGGCGCTTCCTGCTTTTCATGCTTTTCCATAACGTCTTCATTCCTGGTTTATCTTCGTGCAATACGCACAATGTTCTGACTCTTTTCACCAAGACGCAGTTCGGCACGCTCGAACAGACGATCGACAACATAGAACCTGTCCTTCACCCGGTAATTCACAAGTTGTGTTTTCCCTTTGCGGGATAGCACAAAGAGTGCCGGTGCTTCACGAACCAGCATCTCTGCCGGGAACTGGATAAATGTCTTGCGACCATCGTCAAAAACCTTCACCGGCATCCAGACCGGTCGTGAACCCTTTTTCACGTCAACGTCATAACCGAAATTGAGCTTGTTGATATCGACGTGAGAGACAACCGTTTTTTCCTCTGCCATGGCAAGCTGCATTTCATCATGCGGATAGTGCCAGTTAACCGCCGCCATGAAGGTTTCCTTGTAACTGTGCAACTCTATATGGTAGGTCCGCCGGTTGGTGGTGACAATCAGTGTGGTATGCAGACCGGGTTTGGTCGGTTTGATGTAGATATGCTGCTGCACTGTGGCGTCTTTCCGGCTTTTGCCGACACCAAGAATCCACCTGACGGTGTCACCGCACGCCGGTTTCCCCTCGATGGTCTCACCCGGCTGCAACTGGATATCGGTAATCTTCAGGGGAGCAGTATAAACCTGATAGAGATACCCGGGCGTAAAGTCATAGGTCATGATGGCGTTGAAGTACCCGAAACTGTCCGGATTCTGCGCTGAGGTTTTGTTCGCCTCGTCAATCACAGCCCATGGTTTTCCGGGTTTAACCACTTCCTCGGTGTCCTTGGAAAAGGCTTTTTTCTGGTTGCCAACAAAAAGGGTTGGCTCCGGCTGAACCAGTTTCGTTCCACGGGGCTCAGGAATCTTGTTTGCATGAACCCAGGCTTGCTGCGCTCCTGTAGCAGCACATCCGCCGAGTTGCAGTGCTGCAGTAACAGCAAGAAAAGTTAGCAGGGTCTTTTTGTGTACCATGATCATTTATCGTTGTATTTTGGACCAGTGAAATTCGTCGATATACAACCCGACGGGATTGGCCGCAAGCTGTTCTTCCGACTCCGGCTTGTGCATGACAACCCTGAAAATTCCTCTCCACCAGGATTCACCCTGGGCGTCTCCATGATTTCCCCATCGTGATTCTTTCCAGTCGATCTGCCAGCTCTCCCCGGAAATGGGAACCATGGAAAGAATGTCTACGCTGACCCGTTCCCTGTCAGCTCTCTGAAACGGCTCGTTCTTTTCTGCGTAAGCGTTCAGGGTATTGGCCGCCTTTGGAGTCACCAGATTGTATGCATCGAGCCAGTTCCGCTTGATCACCGCCTTGTCGGACGAGACCATTCGTGTATTGTTCACAAACCGCCCGAGATGATACCTTATCGAGGCATCACCGGGTTTGAACTCTTTCCATGAGGCACCGACAGCACCACGATACACCGAACTGCCGTCAGTGTTCACCTCGACAATGTGCGGTACGGCTTTCGGCTGGGCACCGAGGTAGACCATGCCGAGTATCGAGGGCAGTGCAACTAATAGCAGCACCGCAAAGGTTGCAAGACGCCAGTTCTTTGCCTGCACAAGCGAACTGCCCATGCGTTCATCCCACTCTCTTTGTGCCTTTCTGTAAGGAGTATCGGCTGTTCCTTCGGGTTTCCATGTTTTGCTTGCTGGTTTCATGTCTTCATGATTTCATGGTTACGTGTCAGCATGTTTTCATGCACTCATGTCTTAATGTCTGGCGTTGCACTGCCACCGGACGGCCGTGATTCATCCGGGACATGGCGGCTTGCGTGCAAGGCATTTTTAGCCCACTTTGGCACGGTGCTTTTTGATGCTCCCGATGAGTGGGCTCCTTCGTTTCTGCCTCCTGCTGGTGAGACGCTACCGCCTGCCTTGTTGCCAGTAAGCTTTCCTGCTCCTCCCCTGGCAATCTGGGCTACCTTTCCGGCTGCTGCCCGTGTAGCAGCCACACCACCTGCCACCGTCAGACCGCCGACAAGCGTCCCGGCTACGGCATTCTGCGCACCGGTGGCGGCCGACAGGCTGGGACTACCGGCAAGCAGACCACCGGCAACACCCGGCGCATTCCATGCCAAGAAAGCAATCGCCCCGCTTATCATGACCAGCGTGATACCTGCCTCCAGGCTCGGTATATCATCAGGAACAGTTATACCGCTCAGAATGGTCGTACTGACTGCCACGATGAAGCTGAGAACCATCAGCTTGACGCCGGAAGCAATCACCGCCCCTATGGATTTTTCCGCAAGGAATTTGGTTGGTTCGAAAAACCCGAACGGCAAAAGAATGCCGACAAGTGCGAGAATCAGGTAAAACTCCAGAACACAGTAGAAGATCTGCCATGCGATGATGACAAAGGCAAGAATAGAGAGCAGCCACATGATCGCGTATGCCAGACCATCGGCAATATCCCAGCCCTGTTCTCCGATAGCCTTGGCCAAGGGAGCCGTGACATCAAGACCGATATTGATAATGCCGGAAGGATCGAGTAAAATGTTATGTGATGCTGGCCTCCCTCCGGCTATTTCTCCCGCCTCGGCAAGGGAAAACGCGAAGTTCTTGGCCAGGGTCGGAAAATTGGTCACAACCCACATCCAGAAGCCGAGATAGAGCAGCTTTTTCATGACATTGACCAGCTGATCACCGCCGCCCAACGCCCACCAAAGCCCCACCAGCACCAGCTCAATGCCAAGCATGATGCCGATGAGCCAGTTAATGGCAGGTTGGAGATTCCCCCAGCCTGCATTAAAAGCTGTCAGGAAAGCATCCAGCGTATTGTTTAATATCTGGGTGTTCATGTCTTATGACTGGTTAGGGCATTTCCGGCCTAACGGGTTTGAAATCCTTACGTTCCCCTCCATAATCCTCCAGCATTTTCTTTTTCCGTTCCTCTTTCTGTTCCTTCTCCTTTTTTGTTTCCTCATTGACATTGACCGTGCAGCCGAAGGACGCCAGTGCTCCGAAAATGATGAATGCGAGGTAGACATATTTCCTGATGTTTTGCATGATGCTTCTCCCTTTTGTTTTTATGGCATTCCTGTTCTTACAGGAACAAATTCCTTACGCTCACCGCCATATCCTTCCAAGGCTCTTCGCTTGAGTTCAAGGCTGGCATCATTGTCAGCCGCCGCTCTTGCCGCCATTGTGGCAGTTATCCGTCCATTTGCAGCCAGGGTTGCGGTCAGGTCTCCAAGCTGACTCCCAACAACACCGAGCATCTGGTTATTTGCCTGGAGTTGCCGGACCTCCCCTTCTGCTCCCATCGAGCGTGAAAGAATCTCCTGCATTTCGTTGTTGTACTGCTGTATGCGGTTGACAATGCTCTGGGTGCGCATGGCGTTTTTCGCGCTCTCGCTGAGTTCCTTGTTCCAGTCCTGGTAGTATTCCCCATACCGCCCGAATTCTATCGTGTTCCAATCGGAGCCCTGTGGAAAGAGCACATCGAACTGGTTGTCTATCTGGGCAATGTCATAGCCTATAGCGTCAATCTCTCTGAAGAGCTGGTCAAGTTCTTCATTGTTACCCTGCAGCAGTATCCGCAACTGATTGTATGTCTGGCTGTCAAAGCTCTTGAGGCTTTGCAGCATTGCTTCGTACTGCTTCACCTGGTTGCTGATCATGGTGACCTGATGCGCAACACTTTTCACCATGTTCAGACTGGTCGTGATGTTCTGCTTCAGGTTCGAGAAGTCAATCACGCTGATCGCCGCTTTTCCCTGCAACGGCAGGAGGAAAAGGACCAGCACAATAACTGACAAAAGCATCTTCTTCATCTTCATCGTTGACTCCGTTATGGTTTGAGATTGTTACTATCTTTGGCTTTCCCGAGAAGCTCCGCCGCCCAGTCATGCCCGCGATAGCGAAGCATCTCAGCGGCATACTCTTCCAGGCTGAAGGCCTCTTCAAGACTGTCCATGAAGCGATGATCGTCGGGGCTCGACATACCGGCAAACGTAAGGGCTATCGGGCCGAGGTTCAGGTTGAACAATCTTCTGCCTCTTGGTGACCGGTAGTAGTAGTCCTGTTTCTTCCGTGCACGGGCAAGCAAACCGGTCTCGGTTTCCGACAGGCCGAATGTTTCATAGGCTTTTGCCATGCCCGGCGAAAGGGCTTCCTCATCGGGAAGGTAGATTTTGGTTTGACAGGCGGAAAGAATGGTTGCCATGATGGGTGAACCGGCTGCGTCGGCAACTTCCTGCGTGGCAAACACCACTGCAACATTCTTTTTCCTGAGCGTTTTCAACCAGTTCTGCAGCTGGTTCATGAAAACGGGATGTTTCAGGAACAGCCACGCCTCGTCCAGTACCAGCATTGTGGGACTCCCGTCAAAGAGCTGTTCAACACGGTGAAAGAGATAATACAGCGCCGGGATGATGGCATCTTTCGGCATCGACATGAGCGGTCCCATCTCGATCATCTGCCAGAACCCGGTTTGCAGCGTTTCATGATCGGCATCGAACAACTGGCCATAACTTCCCTGTATCACATAGGGGTGCAGGGCATCGCGGATCTCCCGTGACTGCACCAGATCACGGAACACGGTCAGTGTCCGGTGGCTTCGGTCGCTGGAGGACAGGTTTTCCAGCGCCTTGTCAATTTCCTTTTTCAATGCCGGGATACCGGATACTCCCTGCTCCTGCAGGAGCAGGAGGATAAATCCAGCAGCCCAGATACGCTCGGCCATGCTCTCGATACCGGCAAGCGGCTGGAAAGCAAGTGGAGCTTTTTCTCCACCCGGTTCATAGTAGTTCCCGCCTGTTGCGAGGGTAGCCGCCCTCGATGAACGATCCTTGTCGAAGATCACTACACGCGCACCGGGATACTTGAGCCACTGCAGTTCCAGCATGGCAAGCAGGGTGGATTTCCCTGCCCCGGTCGGCCCAACGATCAGGGTATGACCGACATCCCCGACATGCAGGTTCAGCCGGAACGGAGTCGAACCGGTGGTCGAGCAAACCATGTGCGGTGCTCCGCAACCGCTCACCTCCTTGAGATACAGGTTTTCCTCATCTCCTGCCCAGATAGCAGAAAGCGGCATCATGTGGGCGAGATTCAGGGTATTGATGATCGGACGGCGGACATTCGCATAGACGTGACCGGGCAGACTCCCCAGCCAGGCATCATGGCTGTTGAGGGTTTCATCCTTGACCACAAACCCCTTGCTCTGGATCACCTGCTTGACCCGCCGCATCCGCCGCATGGCTTCTTCGAGATCGGGATGACTGACGGTCACCGTGCAGGTGAGATAACCATAGGCAACAAGATCGTCCCCAAGCTCCTGCAAGGCTGCGTCGGCATCGGCGGCCTTGTTGGCGGCATCACTGTCAAGAAGGGCAGATTCCTGCCTGGCTGCCTCCTCCTTCAGCATCGTCAATACGGACTTCCGTTTCTGCCACCACCGTTTCCGGTACTTTTCAAGCTCTTTCTTTGCCTCGTCCCTGTCCATGGCGATATAGCGGCAAACCCAGCGGTACTCGATTTCCAGATGGTTCAATGCATCGAGCATACCGGGCAGGGATGTCGAGGGAAAACCGGTGAAGGTACAGGTCGGGATAAAGTTTTCACCAAGCATGGGGATATCACCGCTGGTCAATGCCTGGTCCGGCAGCAGCGCATCGAGAAACATCGGTGTGTCAGGGGCCTTCACCGCATGCCGGTTTGATGAAATGGTACTGTGCAGGTAGGTCAGTGTCTCGCCATCATTCAACTCGACAACATCAACAAACACGCTCTGCAGGATATCGGTGATTTCCTGGACTGCTCTCAAAAAGAATTCCAGATCCCGACTGTTTTCAGCCGCGCTGTCCCTGATTGCCGGATCATCATAGAGCACCTTTTGCATTTGTTTTGACTGCTGCCCCGGCATTCTCCACACGAAGGTGAGATAGTAGCCGGACTCATAGTGTGTTCCGACTTCCCGGAACTGCTCCCGACGTTCAAGATCAACCAACGAGGCAGCCGGATGCGACCAGATCGCTTCAGGATAGTCCGTTCTGGTAAAACGCTGGGCTTCAACGAAAACAGCCCAACCGCTGCCAAGCCGTTTGAGTGCGTTATTGAGCCGTGCCACGGCAGAAGAGAGTTCCGATTCCGACGAGCTTGCCAGATCAGGACCGCGAAACGCCACGGTTCTCTGCAAGCAGATATCTTTCTGGAGGACAACACCGGGTGCAACCAGCGCTGCCCAGGGCAGGTAGTCAGGAAGCCGTGTTGTCGGCTCCCGGTATTCCTTGAGACTGAACATGGGTATGGGGGACTTTCCTCGTTTGGTTTATATGGTCAGGGGCACAACTGTTTTGGTGATTTCAATGCCTGGATAAATACTTCAAAGAACCATGGGTCTTTTCTGGCTGCAGCGGCAAGTACCGTATGGATCACAATGGCAATTGGTACAACCCAGAGCTGGTGCAAACCGAGCGCAATTGCCGCCGCGGTTGTCCACAGGAGAAACGCCACGGTGCGCGGCACGCCGCCAAGCAGCATTACCTCGGTCAGCGAACGGTGAACCGGAACTTCATAGCCCTCGATCATACGGTCAATCCTCCGCCAAATCCCATGAAGGCAAGACCCCACGTCAGGGCGTTAAATGCTATGGCAAGACCCATGACCACCCAGAGCGCCTTTCTCATCAGACTCCCTCCCTCGGAAAAGGCCAGCCCGATACCGAAACCGATAATGGCAACGGCACCGATTACGCGCGAAACGGGGCCGGTCAATGAATCAAGCAACTGGTTCAGGGGATCTTCCCACGGCATGCCGGTTGAAGCGGCCAACGCTGTGTTGGCGATAAAGAGCAGCCCGATCAGCACGGACAGTTTTTTCATCTATTCCTCCTTCTCTGTTTTCTGTTTATGGGGGTATACGAAAACACATCATGACCGTTCATAGAACGGATCAAGAACCCAGGCATTGTTTTTGTCAAATCCGTTGACCGCGATGATACCGGTAAGAGAACGGCCCGAACGGTGACGGGGATCACGCCGGATATGAACACAGATATCCACTGCCTCGGCAATCAGTTCACGCGGAGCAACCGGAATTACCTCCTCGATGAGTTGACCCAGCCGCTGCAGCATTGCGATAGCGCTGTTGGCGTGAATCGTTGCCAGTCCCCCGGGATGCCCAGTGTTCCAGGCCTTGAGCATGTCGAGTGCAGCTCCATCGCGCACCTCGCCGACAATGATCCGGTCGGGACGTAACCGCATGGCGTCCATGATGGCCTGCCGGTGTGTATAGAGTGGCGGCTGCACCAGAATCTGCACCATGTTTTCGGCTGCACACTGCAATTCGGAGTTGTCTTCAACGATGTAGACTCGATCCCGAGTTGCAGCAATACTGTGCAGGAGTGCATTGGCCAGTGTTGTTTTTCCTGACCCTGTTCCTCCTCCGATCAACATGTTTTTTCCAGTCTTGACCGCTTCATCGAGAAATGCTGCCTGTGTTTCGCTCAGTATGCCCTGCTCTACATAATCCTGCAGTGTGAACACAACTTTTGATGGCTTGCGGAGTGAAAAAACCGGCGAGGTAACCACAGGGGGTACACATGCCTGCAAGCGTGCTCCCCATATCGGCATCCGTGCAGCAAGCGACGGATTTTTCTCATGCACTTCTGCATTCATCGATGCCGCAATAAGCCGGATCATGCGCTCCGCATCGTCGGATTCCATGGTTGTATCGGTGCAATACATGCCCTGCCCGGCCTCGTCAACCCAGACACGCCCGTCGGAGTTCAGCATGATCTCTATGATGCTTTCCTGCTCAAGAAACTGCATGATAGGCTCAACGGCACTCTGCAGAGAGGCTGCACGCCTGCGTGAAATTGCGTCCTTCATTATGGTTCAGGTTTGGTTGGTTGGGGGAACCTGAAAAAGACAGAATAATTTTACTATTTTTTCTGCTAAAAAAGAAAAATTTTATTCATTACAGTGAAATAAATAGCAAAAACTCACTGGTTTGTAAAAAAGTGCTCTACGCCCTTATTCTCAATAGAACTTTTTGTTTTTCAAAAAACGTTTATGATGTTTGTAAAGGTATTGGCCATAGATGCAAACATAGTTTTCATCACTGCTGCAACCTTGTTTGGGCTGGAAATAGGTGCTTCTGTCTCTGTTGAACTATCAACAATACTGGAGGTAAATATGAATGGTCCAATCGCTGATTTTATCAAAAATCATTTAGCATGTGTTTTGGCAGGAATTGCGTTCATGCAGAGACTCTTGGTCTTAGAGTAAAAATTCCAGCTCGAACAAAAGGTTGACATTTTTTATGTTTGCAGGCCTTTATGAACGCTAGAGGGGTTCGATTCCCCTCTCTCTGCCGCAACAGCTTTCGCCCCTTTTTCTCACACTTCACCTTTATCTTCAACATCCTGAACAAGATCGTTAATGAACCGGTGACCACCGGTAATCTGGTTGCTGACATAGTCAACAAATTGCGAATACCTGTCCCAGGCTTCCTTTTCTGCTGATTTCCTTTCCGTGTCACCGAGTCGTGGCGTATGGGCAAACCAGAGTTGCACAAACACACCAAACGCCTCGCTCAGCACCGTCACATCCCGCTCAAGGCGATCCAGGTGGCGGCCCTGCCGATCCAGCCTGCGAAGCAGGAGCCGAATGTCGCTGTTATCGTCGAGATACTCCTGCAGGGCCGACTCGACAACACTGCTCTGGCTGACGTTGTTCTTGTTGCAGTAGCTTTTGAAGCTCTTCATCAGCTCCGGCGACAGATAGGGATGGATGTTTTTGCGCTTCATAAAGGCAATTCACCTCCTCCGGGTGATCGCGAGAGTTCGATACTTCTGTTCCGCTCCTGAACCTTGCGAATCTTCTCCTGCAGCATCTGCTGGTTCTGCTTCACTTCAGCGTCCTCTTTGGCCGATGCAAGCAGGGCTTTTTGTTCAGTTTCGGACAGAACTTTTTCTTCCAGCACAAGCTCAATTGCATCTTTCTCAAGATCCTTTTCGCGTTCTTGCTTTTCCTGCCCGCTTTCATGGGCCTTGCCGTCAATTGTATCACCCAGGGAGTCTGACTGCGTGGAATGCTCTGAGTCATCCCCCTTGAATCCCGTTTCCTGATCGTCACCGGTACACCAGTCATTTCGTTGCGTTCGACCCTTGAACAGCTCAGCCGCCTGTTCCTCATCACTCTCCGGTGCAGGCAGCCATGCACGCGCCTTGAACCGCTCATCCTGATAGTACATGACCTTCTTGGCTCTGTAGGGAGGAATACCGCCGACCATCAGGAGCGCATCATCGCCCGGCAGTTGCAGAATCTCTCCTGGTGTGAGCAACGGACGCGGGCTCTCCTGTTCGCTTTCCATCACGTGACCAAGCCATGGAGCAAGCCTGCTGCCTGCAAAGTTCAGCTGACGGCGCTTTTCGGTTGCTTGTCCCAGCAGATCGGAAATCCTCTTTGCCGTCCGCTCGTCCAGTGCACCATAGGTGATACGGACATGGGAGTTGTCCAGAATCGAATTGCTCTGGCCGTATGCCTTTTCAATCTGGTTCAGACTCTGGGAAATCATGATGCACTTGATCCCGTAGCCTGCCAGATAGGCGAGTTCGGTTTCAAAGAAGCTCAACCGTCCAAGGCTTGGAAACTCGTCAAGCATCAGGAGCATCCTGTGTCTCGGTTGCACTTTCTGACCTGTACGTTTTCCGGCAGGAGCCTTCCCTGTTTTCAACAAAGCCTCTGAACCCTGAACACCTTTCCCGCTTTCCTTCTGACTGAAGTTCATCTTTTCGGTTAACCTCCGCCCCATCTGGTTGAGAATCAGCCTGATCAACGGCTTGGTTCGATCAATATCAGAGGGAGGAACTACGATATACAGTGAAACCGGCCTTGCAGCATTCATGAGATCCTCGATATGAAAATCCGATAACGCTGTGTTCCGGGCTATAATCGGATCACGAAACAGGGCAAGGAACGTCATCGCTGTCGAGATGACACCGGACAGTTCGTTAGATGACTTGTTAAGCGCCTCCCGTGCGCAACTGGCCACAACCGGATGGGGGCCATCCGGCAAATGCCTGGTATTGAGCATGTAGTGAAGGGTTTCCTCGATGGAGCGTTCAGGGTCGGAAAGAAACCGTACCAGTCCGGCAATGCTCTTGTCATTTTCCGCATAGAGGATATGCAAAATAGCACCGACAAAAATGGTATGCGCAGTCTTGTCCCAGTGATCCCTTCTTTCAAGCGAACCCTCGGGATCAACAAGAATATCAGCGATATTCTGTGCGTCCCTGACCTCGTAGAGTCCCTTGCGAATCTCAAGCAGGGGATTGAACCTGACCGATCCCGGCGCTGTCGGTTCAAACCGCAGACAGTGAGAAAAACTCCTGCGCCAGCCGGATGTCGCGGCCCAGTTTTCTTTCTTGATATCGTACACCACACAGGAACCGGTCCAGGTCAGCAGTGTCGGGATAACCAACCCAACACCTTTGCCCGATCTCGTCGGGGCAAAGCAGAAGACATGTTCCGGGCCGTTGTGGCGCAATACCTCCTGACCTTCCCTGTCCATGACCCACTGAACATTGACATCACCGGATACATCCGTCTTCACGACCGAATGAAATTGAGCATCGTTGCTCTGTGCCAGAATAACCCCTTTATCTTCAAGCAGGCCAACCCTCTTCAGCTCTTTTCGGCTGGCCCACCGTGCCGTGCCATAGACACCCGATGCTGAACGAAATCGAGCCCTTCGGATAGCAAGGACAACCATAAGACCGAACATCACAAAAAAACTGGTATAGGTGATCCAGCTTGCCATATCAAACACCTGGGGAGCATATGGCTCGAAATGGTAGGCCCAGTACATCCACAACCAAGGCTCATAGACCGGATAACCGTTCAGGACAAAAACAGGTTTTCCCAGCGTCTGCTGATACCCGAGCGCATAGGCCACATATTGGGTTGAACACCACATCCCCAGCAGGGTGAACACCAGACCGGCGCTCACATGGCTGTAAAAGACATTTATCGTTCGTGTATTCCTCATCCTGTCACCTCCCGATACCTCGTTCCATCTGCCGCATGAAAAATCTTCCTGTGCTTGTTCTTGTCAGCTCCAAGGTTTTTCCTGTCAGCCGTTCATACTCTTTGCGCCATGGTACCATGGAAAACTCTTTTGATTTCGGATCATAAACCTGTGCATACTGCTTGCCGCTGGGCAGGCGGCCTGTGCTTGTCATCACCCCGGTAACTTTTCCACCGTGTGTGATCTCCTTGTAGTGCCCCCCTGTTTGTTTGGCGATGCCATGAGCAAGGTCACGTTTTTCCACCTGATCAAGCGCTTTTGCCCGTGCCGGGTCCACCGGGTCGATACCAAGCTCACGGAGCAATGCAATCCTTCGCTGAACGGCATTGCCCAGTTCCTTGCCGAAACCATACCGTGCCATACCGGCCTGTTCCGGTTCTGCCGTGAAGCGGTCCAGCCAGGTACGGCCCCGATAGGAGACCTGGTCATGCAGGGAAAGATCGGTTTCCCTTTGCACCTCCATGCGATTGACAGGTTTATCTTTGTCCAATCGTTGCAGTTTTTCAACCAGCGACGGATCAACCTGCCATGTTCCATCCTGCAGAAGCTGCGCAAGCTGGAAACGCTGCAGGCGTCGCAACCGCTTTTCAATGGCTGCAACAAAATCCTCCCTGCCAACCCTGCCGTTGCCAACGGCTACTGTCTGGTACTTTATCTCCTTGAGATGCCGGTCCCGGTCATATCTGCCATCGTTTCTCGATGCCTGTTCGGCAATGATGCGGTCGGATGTTCTCAGCCAGGGTTCTTTCCCGGAACGTATGGTGATAATGTCCCCTTTCCGGTACTGTTCGGGATCGATGCCTTTATCAAGTTGAACGTAGTAGGCTGTACCAGAAGGCGCTTCAACAATGAAGAAATACCGGTCGCCCAATTCATCGGCCAGACCCTTGGCAGCAAGCCTGCCTTCAACAGGTTCGTGGTGATGCTGTTTGTCATGGATTCTGTACCGGGATACATCACCGCCAACCACCTGATGCATTTCTTGAAAAATGTCCTGATGCCGCCCCATTTTTTTCAGGGTGTCCTCCCAGCCATCCTGCATTCTCCATTGCCGGGCAGTGTGCTTTTTTGCCAGACTATATCGTTCGAGTGTTTGCATCCGGCTCACCAATCGCCCCTGCATGATTCGCTGACCGCTTTTTTCAGGATAGTTGCCAATATCGATCCTGCCGTTCTGCTCAAGTCTTGACAACCTTGCATCAAGTGAGGTAAAGCGGCTTTTTCCGATCTCTTTTGTCAGGGCCTGCTCTGTCTCCCACTGCGACTGTTGACCCAGCTCGCGTGTCACCTGTTCCTGTGCCCTGTAGCGAAGCCCGTTCGAGATATAGTCAGGATCGATCCGCAACTCTTTACCATCTTTTCCGATCCCTCGGACAATAACATGGACGTGGGGATTATCCGTGTTGTAATGGTTCACTGCTTTCCAGTACACCTCACGCCCGATATCCTGTTCCATCTGCTGCATCAGCTCCGTGGTAAATCCGGTAAGTTCCAGTTCATGAGCATCGGATGGCGAAATGATGAACCGGAACTGATGCTGCTCACCCTCAAACAATGGTTGTGCTTCGAGTTTCTGCATATCTTCTTCCGGCCCGTAAAACCGGCCTTCGGAACCATCCTTGCCAACATGATCGCGTTGCAGATATTTCTCATGCAGTTGCGCTGCCTTTTTTCCATAGGCGTTCATCTTCACTACTCGTGCCTTGACGATGACTTTCCGTGCTCCCTTACCCACAGCTTTCACGTGTGCTGGCCGATACCCTCGTCTGACATACCCGCCTCTCGCAGGGCTGACTGCTTTCCTTGCATGAGCACCGGGAACCGGGACTTTTTCCTTTCGGGTTCTTCCTCCAACTTTCGGTCGGTATATCGGCAGATCGTCTTGATTGTTCATCGGGGGATATTTGCCTGTGTTACTGTCGTAACGGTTGATTATACAAAGAGTTAGTTTGCAAACATTTCATTTTCACTATTATCATAACACACCGTGTTAACCATGTAAACTGTAATGGAGCAATGGCTTACAAAGCCGTTGCGAACATTGCCTTTATCTTGCACTACCAGAGTTCTCATTCTGAACGTACCTCTCCTGCATGTTGGTCATCGATGGTTGATTACCGTTATCTATGGTATGAAACACCAAGATTGGTACTGCCCTCCCGATGATTTCTCTTTCATCAATCGGTCCGAAATAGCGGGAATCAAAGCTGCCATCACTGCGCTGAAACACAGCTATTTTCCCTGCAGAAAGTTTATCCTTGAAGGCAAAAGATGGCAGTGGTAATCCCTGCCGGTCTTTCTTTTTGATTGCCCCAAACGACTTTCCGTTTACGAAAACTTGTCCACATGTTATCCACACGTTATCCCCATTAATTGCAGCAACCGTTTTGATGAGATAGCTGTCCGGTTTCAGCAAGCCGCGCTGAATAACAAGACGTCGAACCCGTTCAGGAACCGGGAAAACAATCAGGTCACCCCGTTCATAGGTTTGCTGTTTGATGACCCGATAAATCCCGTGTGGCAGACTGTCGGTTGCATTGTATATGATCAATGGTTGAGCAAAAACTGAACAGACGGCGGCAATGGAACCGACAACCAATCCGGTGAAAAACAATGGTCGAAATGATCTCATATGCACCATTTTTCAATCATGTTTTGCATTGCTTGTGTGCTGCAGTTCCGCCCCTCAAGCAGCGTGTTGAAACGCAGGAAGAAGTGATCAGGAACCCTTGTCATCTCTATCTCATAACAGGCTATCATATGCAGCATTTCCAGCAGTTTTTGAGAACGATATCCCGATTTTGCGTCAACCATCAGAGTTACTGCTGGTGATACTCCAGGAACCTGCTGCGCTCCTTTCTGCCGGTTGGTACGAAACAGGAAAGCGTGCTCTCTTTTACCGTTTGTTATCCGGTATCCGACAAATTCTCCGTCAGGAAACAGCGCTTTCCGTGTGCGCTCTCCTTCGACGATGCGTTCCGGTTTTCCGTAAAAGAGTGAACATCGAACCCCTGTATGCTCCTGCAAATGCACGACTGTTTGCGTTTCAGTAATCCGTATCATCTCTCAGGCGATTTGCGCTTTGCTGTATTTGGAAAAGAGATCATTCAGAGCCTCCTTCATCATATCCTGTATGGTCATGTCTTGTTCTATTCCGAGCAGCTTCAGTTGCCGGACAACATCCGGTTCAAACCATCCGGTGACCGCTTTTTTCCCTCTGCGAACCGGAGCGATATAGGAGTGTGATGTGCTCTGTTTTGAGGTTCCTTTTTCCTGTTGATCCACATGATCAGAATGCTGCAAGAGCGCATCAGCAAGCGTTGATTTCTTCTTCATGAGCAGGAAGGCTTAAGCAATGATGACCATCGAACAGATCGGCATACCGCTTCGTAGAGTGCACGAATTTCCTCTGCCGCTTTACCGGAAGGTTCATATTCGAGCACAGACTGCCCTGCCGTCAGTGAATGCACAAATGCTATCCTGTGCCCGAGATGCACTGGCAGTATCTCAAGGCCATATCCCTGCAAAACAGCTTCAGCCTCCTGCTTGAGGGTGCCCCGAACCGGCACGGTATTCAACACGGCCAAAGCAGGTGTTTTTGCCAATGCTGCAAGGTCGATTGATGTTGTGATTGCCTTCAGATCGAGCAGCGATGGTCGGCAAGGGATGAGCACCAGATCAGCAGCACGAGCTGCAGCAAGTGCTGCTGATTCTGAATGGGGAGCAGTGTCGATAATTGTCAGCTTTGCACCGTTTTTCCTAGCTGTTTCAAGAAGTGCATTCAACCTTGACGCCTGAGATGAAATAACCACCGGCAGCTCTTCTGTACGGAGATCCTCCCACCCTTTCGCACTGGATTGAGGATCAATATCGATCACCAGAGATTGATGACCGAACTGTGCCGCAGCCACTGCCAGGTTCAGTGCGATCGTGGTTTTCCCCGCGCCACCTTTCTGGGATATGATTGCAACGGTTTTCATGTCATCATGATTTCATGTTTACTTGCCATCAAAACTACATTGCAGCATGTTTACACATTGTCACTACGTGCTTCCGTTAGATTTTCTTTTGCTAATGCTTTATCCTGGAACGCCCAGAACGATGTTTTACCAGATAGGAATCAACGGCCTTTTCTCTTTCTGATTGAGAGTACACACGACCATTTTCCAGCCATTCCGTCAATTCCTTTTCGGAGAAATACAAACGCTTGGTCTTCTTCATGTAGGGAATCTGGTTTTTCTGGACCAGTGAATAAATGGTATGCACAGAAAGCCTGAGAAAATCTGCGGCTTCAGATACGGTAAGAAGTCTGTCTTTTTCCTCGGAAAGCAAAGCACGGGCGATTTCCTGACGGATAATCATCCGCATCGCAAAAATCATTCTGTCATCGGATACGAGCTGGGGGGAGTCTGAATATTCCATCGTGATTAACATCAAGGTTCAACGAACAACAACGATGGAAATCTCGGAATAAAAATTAACCCCGTTCAACCACCATGGGGGATGAACGGGGTATGGTTTCTGATGAAAAGGCTATATTATCGTAGTATTACTGCATAAAGCATGGCGCCCTCTTAGAGTAAGGTCCCTTTGCGGGATAACGCCACTCAAGATGATCGAAAAGAGTGTCAAATTATCATTGGAATGAATCCGTCACAGAAGTCCAAAAACGATATCCGTTTACATCCATCATAAGTTAAATATCAGACATGTAATCTTGTCGTTTACTCAAATATTTGATGTATAAAATAGCAACATGCGATATTT
Source organism: Chlorobium sp. (assembly GCA_028277225.1). GTDB lineage: Bacteria > Bacteroidota > Chlorobiia > Chlorobiales > Chlorobiaceae > Prosthecochloris. The sequence goes on along the minus strand of JANQHB010000005.1, from coordinate 7,034 downwards.
TATTCAGAGTAGTACGGACATTCTGTAATCAGATAATTAATAGTGTTAACCGTAGAAAGAAAACCGATGTCTGACCCACTCATAAAGAGATATCAACAGTACTTTCGTCATCCTGATGATGATCATGAAATACTCGAAATCGGAGACAGAGCGATAGCTTGCGCTAATCTTCGTCGGGCTCTTACCATGCTTGATATTAATGGTATAAATGCCGCCTTCGACGAACTTCTTTACGATGAAGCACTTAGAGAAGCAGTGAAAACATTTCAAGTAAGATTCCATCATCGCGTCTCTGACGGGTTGACGGGACCAGGGACTAGAGAACACCTTGTATCAGAACTGTTTCATCGCTTTTCACCTTCTATCTTTGCCAGGTTCCGCCGCCCGGAAACATTGAGTCAACGATCAGTTTTTATTAGCTACTCTTCGGCAGACAGAGACCGAGTGAACAAGATTGACCAATGGCTCCGTGATAACGGAATTCGTGTCGTTCGAGATTGTCAGTTTTTTCGGGCCGGAACCACGATACAGGAAAACATAATTCGCGCTGTTGCTAATGCAGATAAAATACTTGCGATTCTGTCTGCGAGTTCGAAGGATCGCGATTGGCCACGCTTCGAAAGGGAGCTTGCCGAACAAGTCGAATCGAAGCTTGGTTCACCCGTATTGGTATACCTTTGCCTTGATGATGTTGACCTTCCAGCCCACGACTCCACTCGTCTCGCAATTCAATCAAAGGGCAAAACTCTTAAGCAAGTAGGTCAAGAAATACTTCATGCGGTGGCAGATGTACCAATTCCGCAATGGGAGTATTCTTATGATGAAAATAAAACAATTTAGGCATATTCAGCTAACCAAGCTTCCCACCGGACGCGTTACAGAAGCGCGCCGATGAGCTTGAACGTTGGACGTCAAATCATTAGCGCATAATCAAGTATTTTTTTACCTGTGAGTTTGCGATGAACGACAAAATTGATGCTATCGTAGAAGCTGAACGACTTGTTTCGCAAGTGGCGAATCCTAATGATGAGTTATATGGATTCTTTAGGCAAACCGTCAATGCATGGTTGAGGTGCGCTACATCTGAAGCAATTGCGTCATACTTGATCCGCGGTAAAAACGAGTTCCTGCGCGAAAAAGTGAAGGACTTGCTTGTCAATCGGGCACTTCCGATTGACCCAGATGATGACGGTAGTCGGAAGATCATCGGATGGCTGCTTGAAGGATTTGTTGGCGAAAACACGCGCGTTAAGATGAGCAAACGTGCATTGTTTGTGAAGGTATTGTGGTTAGCCACGAATGAGGAGCTTCAGAAAGCACTTGATTTCCTCGTGTCATCCGACGGAATAAATGATTTTAGCTATAGAATCAAGGTTGCAGAAGCTCTACTTCCAGAGTCCTTAGAAATAGTTAAAAAGTGCTTTCCGGATTATCGTGCAATGAGAATCGTTGCCCAATATGACCCACAATATGTCAGCGATCATATAGGTGATTTGATATCCGCTTATCCTCGAGATTTATACAATCAGAAGCTTGAGGTGGTAAGGCTCGTATCCTCAAGAATTGATTTGATAGCTTTACCATGCTTTGCAGAACACTTCGTGGATTGCGTTTTCCTGGCGGCAAAAGTTGGCCAAGCAGTGCCTGAAGAATGCTTTCGTAAATACCTCCCTCAAGATCTTGATCCGGATCAGATTGGAGTTGTTATTTGGGCCTTAGGTGAATTTGGATATATGAGTCTTCTTCAAGATTTTACCAGAAAGCATGGCGTTGCAGCTTCTGCATAATTCCAGACAGAACAAAATCGCCCAACAAGTGGATGCAAGGGACGCTGCTGCGTGGCGTCCCTTCCTATGCGTTAGGCGGACAAAGTTGATCGTATTGCTATTTCGTTATGGTTAGTGAGTACAAAGCAACAATCCAATGCAGAAAACACCATGCCAAAGATTAATCCGTTCGAATATGGCAGTATTTGGGTACGAGGTGATTTTCACCTTCACACCAAAGCCGATAAGGAGTTCACATATGATGGTGACGAGAATGCATTTGTCGGAGCATATATAGACAAGCTTGAAGCGGCCGGCGTTGGGCTTGGGGTCATTACCAATCATAACAAGTTTCATAGTGGGGAATTCAAAGCCTTGCGCAATGCTGCGCGAAAGCGTGGCATTGGACTACTTCCCGGTGTGGAACTTTCGGTAAATGACGGTGCCAACGGCGTACATACGCTCGTGGTGTTCTCTGACGACTGGTTTAAAGATGGAAAGGATTATATCAACCAGTTTCTTAATGTAGCCTTCGCCGGTAAGACACCAGACCAGTATGAACAGGAAAATGGGCGTTCCAAAGACAATCTACTTACCACGCTGAACAAATTAGAGGAGTACAATAAGGATTTCTTCATCGTTTTTGCACACGTTGAAGCGCCAAGCGGGTTGTGGAATGAGATTGATGGCGGGCGCATGCAGGAACTGGCCAATAACCCGCTCATTCAGAAATATTGTCTAGGCTTCCAGAAAGTTTGCACGCATGACAAACCTGACAAGAAATGCCGGACGAAGGTGCAGCAGTGGTGGGGCTCCAACTACCCGGCAGAACTTGAAGGAAGCGACCCCAAATCCCTAGATGAAGTGGGGAGGGGAAAAGAGAGTTTTCTGCAAATCGGCGACTTCAATTTCGATGCTGTCCGATACGCCCTGACAGACCACCCCTTCCGTACGAGCCAAAACAAAGCACCAGCTGTAAAACACTCTCACGTCGATGCCATTCATTTCGAAGGAGGCCTATTCGATGGCAAGCGTGTCACGTTCTCTCCTCATCTGAACTGCCTCATCGGAATTCAGGGTAGCGGCAAGTCGTCGGTACTGGAGTGCCTGCGCTATGCTCTAAACGTTGAGTTTGGAGACAAAGCGCAGGACAAAGAATACAAGGAAGCCCTGATCCCTTACGTGCTCAAGAGCGGCGGAAAAGTTGTAGTTGAAGCGACCGATCGTCATGGAACGTGCTACGAAGTCCGGCGCATCTATAGCCACGCGCCGGACGTATATGTCTCCGGTGAGTTGCAGCCCGGCGTCTCGATTCGCGAAACCGTAATCAACAGGCCGCTCTATTTTGGGCAAAAGGATCTCGCCGCTGCCGGCAAGGAGTTCGGTCGAGATCTTGTAGAAAAGCTCATTTCTGACAGGCTTAAACCTTACCGAAAAACGATTGAAGATAAGAAGAACGAACTTAAACAAACTGTCGAGGCTCTCTTGTCACTGCAGAGTGATGCCGATCAACTGGCCTCGCTTGAAAGCGATCTAAAGGATGTCGAATTCCGTCTTGAGCAATTCGACAAATATGGCGTAAAAGTCAAGCTCGAAAAGCAGGTTGAGTTCGGCAATGACCTCGGATTTTGCGAGACAGTGGACGAGGCGGCCACTGAATGGAAGGGCAATCTCGAAAGCGTTGTGAGTAGTGCCGAAGAAAGATTCGAAGAGATTGGACCACACAATTCAATGTTTAATGAATCACTGTTCAAGAAATACAACGCCCAGATCGAAAAGCTAAAAGACACGATTACAGGCGCAAAGGCGGTGACCACATCTATCGTGACTGTAACGACTGAACTTGACGCGCTACGTAAAGAACTAGAAACAACTAAGGAGGGTCTCAAGGAAGAGTTTGCCGAGATAGAGCGCGAACTCGTGAAGGCGCTCGAAAGCAATGGTGTCACATCTATACAACCGGACGACTATATAAAGCTCACGGAAAGGAAGACGGAGTTGAAGACCTCAGTAGCCGAACTCAAGAAGAAAACCGAAAAGCACTCGTCAAAGCTAGATGCCCTCCTTCGGGCCATCGCCAACCTCAACGAGGCGTGGCATGCGGAATTTAAATTCATTGAGGCCGAACTCGAGAAAATAAACTCAGCACAGTCGTCGCTTAATATCTCCAGTGAGTTCAAAGGCGACAAAGCCACATTTCAGAAGAAAATGGAAGATACATTCCGGGGTAGCAACATCCGTAAGGAATCCTTTTCAGGGCTAGCGACTGAATATATTGACTTCGGTGCGATCTACGTGGATCTCGCTGAGGCAGCAAAGAAGGCGAGGAGCAAGGCGGAAACGTTTTCTGCCTTGTTTACGGAAAATGCGCTTTCTCTTCTGTCGTTCCAAATTCCTAACAGGTATGAAGTTACATATAACGGGAAGCCACTAAAATCGCACTCATTGGGACAGCGAGCGTCGGCGATGATGCTGTTCCTGCTCAGCCAAAACGATAATGACCTCATCCTCATTGATCAGCCGGAGGACGATCTCGACAGCCAAACTGTATATGAGGAAGTCGTAAAGCTGTTGCGCACAATTAAACCACGGCAGCAATTCATATTTGCCACGCACAACGCCAATTTCCCAGTGCTCGGCGACGCCGAGACTGTGACTGCTTGCAGCGTCGAGGACGAAGCCTTCAACGTTGTAACAGGTAGTGTCGACTCCAAGGATTGCCAGACAAAGATCATCCAAATCATGGAAGGCGGGCCGGAAGCGTTCGATCGGAGAAAGACTATCTATCAAATATGGAAGCCTAAGGAATGTGCTAATTGAGGTATTGATCTAGGTCGCCTGCAACGAGTTGGATAAACTCGACCGTTAGAGCGCAAAAAGGTCAAAATGGCCGAAATCCTCTACTTCTGGGTGGTCCAGTTAACAGTGTATAAGCACAAGAACTGAATCTTCACTAAAATTTGTGTTAGAGTAAACGGGACAAGTTCCGTGTGAGTTAACAAGGCCTTTAGCAGGCAAATGCACCGGTTACTGCTAGCGTTGCCCAAGCAAATTTTTTAAGGTCTCATTTGTTTTATACTGAAGCCACTCAAACTTACAGATCCTGCTCTTTGGAGAAGGTTCTCCCTTAGATTTGCTCAGAATATCCCATACTGAATGCGGATTCAGTTTGAGATCCCCGGTTTTCGAGAGATAGAGAAAATTGCTGCAGAGCCAATTCCTGATCTCTGTCGAAGTCTCAAACAAAAAGCCATTGTATTTTAGCCGCCTAAAAACCTCAACTAATCGGTTTTGGTTGTTCTCGAAAGTGATTTTTCGGTCGATTGATTCTCCTTGAAGCAGTCTTTTTAGCTCTTCATGATCATCAGCATCGAAAAATTTGCAGAGTTCCCCGTAGAATTCATCAAACTGCTCTTGGTTTAGATGAATCCTGAGAATATGAGCGTCTTTCAAAGGTTGAAACGTTCTCTTTGATCGTCCGTTCAACCGGCATCCATGTTGTGCATCATTTAATAATTCAGTGTATTCAGGATACCGGTTCTTTATCTTCCCAAGAAATGTTTTATCAGCTCTTCCGTAACGGGACCTGATTTCATCAAAAAGATAGTGTAACGCACGTGTGAGCGTCACAAAAACGCCCTGCAGGGTTTCATGCCCTTCAGCCTGTTCATCGATGAATTCAGCATTATAAAGTTCTGAGGATCGGTATTTATCAGTCTTTTCAATTTGCAGGCGGAAATATTCAATTTCCCGGTCACGGTAGTCGAGGGGAACAGGAGCCTGTTCTCCTCCTTTTTCCTGCCATAACTGACGGGCTGCCACATCAACTTCATTCATGCGTTCAAGCACAAATGTAATCATGCCGTACAGCTCATGATCCTGCAGATGAGTCACAAAGGGTTGTTCAGCATCGGCGTCCGATCTGTCAATATCGCAGAGCTCAAACAGATCGCATGACTTCATCAGTCTGTGGCCGATGTTTTCCCATTTGGATGAATGTTCATGTACCGGCTGAATCATTGTTGTTCCTGAATGTGGGCATCATAGCTATGGTGCTGCGTTTGGTCTGGGGGTGAATTTTTGCATAGCGCATGGTCGTCTTCCGGTCAATATGTCCAAGTATCTCGCCTACTGCCTCAAGACTGGCCCCGGCATTTAACAGCATAGTGGCACCTGTATGTCGTGCCCAGTGAGGCGAAATTTCCCTGGAGGCCCAGCTAAAATGGAAACGAATTTCTTGAGGCAGTTCCTTACCGTATCGTTCGTATGCCCGCTCTGCCCATGTTTTCAGCATGGAACCATATCTTTTCTTGTGACCGATATCAAAAATCGGATCGTCGGCGTTCAGGTCTCTTCCATACCGGGTCCTGGCAAGTTCACGAGCCTGATTCAAATAAACCATACCTTGTTTTGATATGGGAATCGACTCGATCCGCTGCTTTTTTGACTGTCGGAAATAAACCTCAAATCCGCCACCGGCAGCAGGTCTTATGTTTGACTCTGTAAGAACCTCAAGATCTCCTGATCGTAAAGGGACAAAACAGTTAAAAAGAAATGCTGTTCTTCGGCCTTTGTGGCGATGGGGGGTTTTGTCCAACAACATGATTTCTTCAACATACAGGTACTTTATTTCCCCTTCCTGTTCGGAAATCTGCCTTACCTGCTTGTTGGGATTCTCGGCAATATAGCCATCCTGAACTGCCCTGCTGACAGCTTGCCGGATTTTAGTCGAATATGAGCGGGCGGTATTCTGGGAATACTGGACAAGCAGAAACCCCTGGTAGCGCTCAAGCCATTCCCTGTCGATCAGAGAAACATCAACACCTTCAGGCTCGAAGCTTCGCAGGCTCTTTACTGCATCACCCCAGTTTTCCTGACTTTTTTTATTGGAGATTTTTTTGCCAAGCTCCTCACAGTAGACAATAAAGTCCCCTTTTCCATAGACAGGCGTTTTGATACCGGCTGCAATGCCTTTCAACTCAAGCTGCCTCTTGGCAAGGATATCCTGGCAGAACTGCAGGGCAGACCGGTAATTGGCTTTGTCTTTTGGGTTGGCTATTACACCAAGGGACTCGTATTCACGCTTGCCATCCCTGTAAATATCAAGGTAAAACGAGTGATACCCCTTGGTCAGTTTTCCTCTCAGTACCCGATGTCTTAAAATCAGCCTCATATATCGTCAGATTGCAGGGGCCATTTCGTGTAACAATGGCGTAACAAAAACAATATAAAAAAGGCTCAATAACACTCAAAAACGACGAAAACCGG
>JANQHB010000064.1 GCA_028277225.1 Chlorobium sp. | reverse complement strand
GCGGGACGCTGTTCCGTAAGTGAAATAAGTCTGGATATGATGCGTTAGTTGCCAGGTGTTTGGGGAGAAGTTCTCAGTTCTCGGTTCTAAGTTCTCAGTGAAGATAGCAATGAGTGCTGGGCAACGATCGATGAGTGGGGGAAAAATCGTGAATCGTGAATGGTGAATGGGAGAGCTCACTTCGTTTCGCAGGAGCCAGGATAGTGAATGGTGAATAGTGATTCGTGATTGGTAAGAAAAAGAGGAAGGGGCCGGGGGTTGGGGAGACCGGATAAAAGACAGTTGGCAGTTTGTGTTGGAGCGAAAACACTTTTGCCACTTACAGAGCTTGGCTATCTTCCCCGAATACCGAATACCATTTTTGTCTTTTCATGATTCGAAAAGCTCTTCAGGATCTAATTCAAGGAAATCTTCCCATAGAATACCTGATCTGCCTACCAGAAGTGTTTTGTATGGATTGTATTGTTTGTTGAAGACTTCCATGCCTTTGTTCTTTTGATCTGAACCGCTTTTGATCTCTATTCCAATGACTCTGTCGCCTTTCTGGAGTACAAAATCTATTTCTGCGTTACCATGCCGCCAGTAGGTGAGAGTCAATTTCTGGCTCAATGTCGAGTTCACAAGATGGGCTCCTATTGCCGATTCCACCCATCTCCCCCAGAGTGCGGGATTTTCTCTGACGCTGTTAAAAGGTTTTGGCTGTTGAGCGCTGACGAGGGCTGTATTGTGTACCTGGAATTTCGGGCTAGAAGCCCTCTGTCTGATGATTTCCGGACTGTATTTTTCAAGGCCGCCCAAGAGACCCGCTGTATCGAGAAGACGCAGATAGTGTGCAAGTGTTGTCGTGTTGCCGGCATCATGGAGTTGCCCCATAATTTTGTTGAATGACAGGATCTGCCCTGAATAGCTGCATCCAAGCTCGAAAAGTTTTTTCATCAGTGCAGGCTTATCGACCCGTGTGAGCATCAGAATGTCTTTGGATATACTGGTTTCTATGATTGAATCGTTGATGTAGCCGGCCCAGCGTTTTTCATCATCAATTAACAAGGCTGCGCCCGGATAGCCTCCGAACCAGACATAATGTTCGGGTGAAAAGCCGAAAGCTTTTTTCATTTCACCATATGACCAGTGTCCGAGGTATGTCGTTTCAAATCGTCCGGCAAGTGATTCGGTTAAACCCTGCTGCAGCAGTAATCGCGATGAACCCAGAAGAACAGCCTTGAGCGGCACATGTTGCCGGCTGTCGCTGTCCCATTCTTTCTTGACGGTTTCGCTCCAGTTATCGATTTTCTGAATCTCGTCGATGATGATGAGTCCTTCTTTATGATCCGATTTTTTGAGTTTGAGCCTTGCGGCCTCCCATTGCTGGCTGATCCAGGCTGATTGACCGGCAGCAACAAGATCGGCAGAAACAAAATGTACCGGAACACGGCTGGACTCTTCAAGTTGCTGGGCGAGGGTTGTCTTGCCTACCTGACGCGGTCCATAGATTACCTGTATGAATCGACGGGATTCTTCTTCAATGCGCTTTCGGAGAACTTCTTTTTGGCTGCGCTCAATAATCATGAGTGTTTCTTGTTATTTATTGTTTTGTCTCTTTGTTGAGTAAATTTACTCAATATTATGAGCAAATTGAAATAGGTGGATGGGGAAGAAGATTGTGGGATGTAGGATGTGGGAGAGAATAAGTACTGAGTTCTGAGTGCTGAGTACTGAGTGAAGGCTCGTTGGCTGGATAGCTGGTTGGCAGGAAATGGGGAAGGGAAGTGCTGAGCAATGAGTAGGGGCAGGCGCCTGGGGGTTGCGGGACGCTGTTCCGTAAGCACAATAAGTCCGAAAAAGAAGTACATCGAATAGAGCGGAGGAGCAACGATAAAGTCCTAAAACAGAAAGCCTTATGCCACGAGGTCCGAGATTGGATACACCGGGAACCTTGCACCATGTGATGATCCGGAGGATCGAGGAAGATTTGCATGACATCCTCCTTTCTGATATGGTTAGCAAGACCAGTCGCCTTACTGAAAAACACCAGGATGTCATTGATAAATTTGCAGTTTATACTTCCTCTGCTTGCTGCAACTATTATATAACGTTGTTCAGTAGGTTAAATAAGTCTATGAGGTGAAAGAAGGTGCTGTGTGCTAGGTGTTAGGATGGGGAGAGCCGTGAATCGTGAATGGTGATTGGTAAGAAAGAGGGGCCGGATGACAGGAAACCGGAGGATGGTTTTTGTAAGTCCCTATTACTGTATGAAAAAAAAGAACCCGTATTCACGGCTTTGTCAGGCAATGGCATTGAGTCCTTTTCGCTGCACCAGAGAAAGGAGTTTTAAGGTAGGTCCGGCAGGTTTTTTCTGGCCGCGTTCCCACTGGCTGACCGAATCTTTTGATACGTTCAGGTACAGAGCAAATACCTTCTGACTCACTTCTTCGCGTTCG
>JANQHB010000063.1 GCA_028277225.1 Chlorobium sp. | reverse complement strand
CGAACGCGAAGAAGTGAGTCAGAAGGTATTTGCTCTGTACCTGAACGTATCAAAAGATTCGGTCAGCCAGTGGGAACGCGGCCAGAAAAAACCTGCCGGGCCTACCTTAAAGCTACTCTCTCTGGTGCAGCGAAAGGAACTCAACGCCATTGCCTGACAAAGCCGTGAATACGACCCCTTTTTTCTCATACAGTAACAGGGACTTACAAAAACCATCCTCCGGTTTCCTGTCATCCGGCCCCTCTTTCTTACCAATCACGAATCACGATTTACGATTCACGGCTCTCCCCATCCTAACACCTAGCACACAGCACTTTCTTTCACCCCATAGACTTATTTAACCTAATGAACAACGCAAATCCCGATCCCCCGGATCATCACATGGTGCAAGGTTCCCGGTGCATCCAATCTCGGACCTCGTGGCATAAAGCTTTCAGTATTAATTACTTGACCGTTGTTCCTCCGCTCTAATGAATAGAGTTCTTTTACAGACTTATTGTGCTTACGGAACAGCGTCCCGCAGGTTCTGGTGGCTTTACAAGATATATCTATGGAGGGAATACACTAAGTATCTAAACATGCAAAAGCTCTTGCTTATGGCTTAGAAGGCTTTTTAGATATTCACCGTACTGGCTTTTCAACATTGGTTTAGCCAATTCTTCAAGCTGCGCATCATTGATCCACTTATTTCTCCATGCGATCTCTTCAGGGCAGGCAACCTTTAAACCCTGACGCTTCTCCACCGTTTCAATGAAGTTACCGGCCTCCTGGTATGAATCATGCGTACCTGTATCAAGCCACGCAAAGCCACGTCCCATTATCGACATGCGCAATTGGTGCCGGTGCAAAAACTCCTCATTCACCGAGGTGATCTCAAGCTCGCCTCGTGCTGAAGGCTTCACATTCTTTGCAACCTCTACAACATCGTTTGGATAAAAGTATAAGCCAACCACTGCATAGTTAGACTTTGGATATTCGGGTTTCTCTTCTATCGACAACACATTGCCTGCCTCATCAAAATCCGCTACACCGTAACGCTCTGGATCATTCACGTAGTAGCCGAAAATAGTAGCTTTGTGCTCGTCGTTGACGCTTTGCACCGCCTGTTGCAGCATGCCGCTAAATCCGTATCCGAAGAAAATATTGTCCCCAAGAATCAAGCAAACGTCGTCATCGCCGATAAATTCTTCCCCGAGTAAAAAAGCCTGGGCCAATCCATCAGGAGAAGGTTGTTCAACATAAGACAGGCTAATCCCCCAATCACTTCCATCTTCAAGCACCCTCTTAAACAAAGGAAGGTCCACCGGGGTAGATATCACCAGCACATCACGAATACCGGCAAGCATCAAAGTACTGAGCGGATAGTAGATCATCGGTTTGTCATAGATCGGTAATAGCTGCTTAGATATTCCTTTCGTCACTGGGTATAACCGGGTCCCTGATCCACCTGCAAGGATAATTCCTTTCATAATGAACGTTAGCTTAATTATCGAAACATAAATCTACAGATCGATTAACGAGACAGTCTCATCGATATTTCGCTTCGATGAAGCTCCAAACACAACGGACTGTAATCTCTGCCGGTTGATAAAATCATACGCTTCCCTTGCAGGGACAGCGCCAGAGGCAAGCGTTGACATTGCCATTAACTGGTAATCGTCCGGATTATTTTGTTGAGCTGCCTTTTCATAGGACTCCACATCAGGCGACATGAGATAACCAATCTTGTTGTACGACGCACAAATAACCACTTTGGTGATTCCCCAATCCTCAAATTTTTGTTTGAGATAGGGCATATTTTGCGTTATCAGGCCCGGTAATGCATCATATTTCTTGCGGATGTACTCACAGTACTCGTAAAAAATATCCTTGAGATCATAGCCAAGAATTAAATCTGTTATGATGTTCTGCAGAAAAACAACTTTAATATCCAGCCCTTTGAATATCTTCATTTCTACATCAATCAGAAGCTGCATGAGTTTTACAGCATCTTTTGTAACTACAGCAGCACTTCCTTTGGAAATCATACCCATCACTTTACGAGCAGAATTATCCTTGAACAGCACCTCGTTAATTGCCGGAAAAATCCCCTTTTCAGCCACAAGATTGGCATACTTATGAGGGTATGGAATGGAAGGGTACCAATGCAATGCCGGGTATTGTGAAGCGTTGTCTCTGAAATGTTCACAGATCTCTTTCGCCCGATCATTGCTGTTCAGCATCACTCCTCGAACACCCGCATCAAATGCCAGACGATAGACATTGTAGATGTTTTCAATGTCGAAAAACTTTTCTGCAAGCTGCTGCGCCTTCTCCTGAGACATGTGGTTAATGCCGAAAAACTGGTTGTCACCAAAAACAATTTTATCGATAGCATCCATGTTCATGCTTTGCCATTAAGTTCATAATCATTGAAAATCCTGTGTATTACCTCCTGAGCATCTGCTCCATGACTGAAAGAACAGAGGCTCTTTTTTTCAGATGTTTGAATGCAGTCGATAAAGTGGTAAAGCTGACTGGTAAATTCATTGCCTCTTACGTAAAAAGGAACGTTCTCGAAAACGTCAGTGATGTATCGTGTGTTCCATCCTTTTCTGAAACCCTGTTCCGGGTCATCCTCATTACAATAAATCTTGTAGCTATGCTGATCAGCCTGGATTTTTCCTTTTGTTCCAAACAACTCTATTTTATTCGTTGGTTTCCTGTACGCTGTATCGCTCCAATTCACATAAATTGTTCCTGAACAGCCGTTCTTGTAAACGAAAGTCGATGACACTGCATCTTCGACTTTTTTTGAGTATATGCTATTAAGGTTCGAGCCGATAACTTTGTCCGGTTTACCAACGAGATAATTCACAAGATCAATGGCGTGTGCAGCCATTTCGTACACAGCCCCGCCACCTTTTTCACGTGAGCTTCTCCAGCCGCTACCGTCGTCTGGTTCAGCTATTGTGCAACTGAACATCTCCGATTTGAAGCGAATGAGCTTTCCAATAACATCCTTCTTTATCAGACGGTTTACCTCCTTAAAGACATCGTTAAAACGATTCACATAACCAACCTGATTTACTAAGCCTTCTTTTTCAAATAAATGGGCCAAATGAGCTGCCTGATTGAGGTCTGTTGTATACGGTTTCTCGACAAATACGTGGGTTTTATTTTCGAATGTTGTCTTGAGGATATCGTTGTGGAGATTAGGGGGAGTGCAGACTAAAACAGCATCAGGACTATCCTTCTTGAACAATTCATGATAATCTTTAAACGTCTTTACTGGCAAATACTTCTTCATCATACTCAGCATAAGACCTGATGGATCTGCAATAGATGATATTTCTACTTGAGGATGACTGTTTATAATAGAGTAATGGGTTATACCCATTCGTCCTGCGCCGATAATGCCTATCTTTATTTTTGACATACTAATTTTTTTTTACCCTTATAACACTTAAAAATAAATCCCAAAAAAATATTCCAATATTGGGATAGCGTCTTAATATTTCAGGCCTATTGATTGTACGTATAAGCCATGCGAGATTCAACTTCCACCAAATGGGTGCAATTTCTTTTTCATTACCAGCATACCAATCGAAAACTCCACCAATCGATATCGCATATTTTGCATTTATTCTTTCTCTGTTCTCATAAACCCACTTCTCCTGTTTCGGACATGTCATCCCCACAAACAAAACATCTGGCTTAAACTCATTTATTTTACTTATCATGAGAAAATTTTCTTCATCAGTAAATACTTTTTTATATGGCGGCGGAAAAAATTCACTTTTAACATTTGGATATTCTTTATTCAATCTAATCTTTATTTTTTTTAATGTTTTTAATGATGAGCCGAGAAAAAATATTTTTCCTTTATTTTTGTTTATTCTTTTTAAAAAAGATTCAAATAAGAATGGCCCTTGATTTTTTTTTATACCTTTACCTTTAAGTAATATTGGTGCCAATGAAAAATAGACCCCGTCTAGCATCAAATAATCTGAATTCAGTAATGAATCTTTGAACAATTTATCTTTTTTAGATAATCCATATGAATTTGGACTTATTGTGTTTATAATTATCATATCACTCGTAAAACTAATTTTATCGAGGTGGTCGTCATAAACCTCAAAACCAAATACTGACACATTTTTTTTCATATAACACAATATTTAATCATTCAAATACGAACCACTTGCATTTGCGCTCAAACAAACCGTTACCCTTATTAACTATCTTACCTTTTGGCGAAAACATTGAATATACATAATACATTTTTCCAATAATTTTTTTTATTGGGGCATTAGAAATCTTTATAATTTCATCACATTCTTTATAATAGCTTTCTATATTTTCAGATTTCTGACCTTCATGTAACCTAAAGGCACCGAGCAATGAATTGTAAGAGTACAATGTTTCTAAACATGAAAAACTTAACCAGAGATCATAATCTGACGCATACTTATAACATGATTTTATCCCTCCAACTCTTTCGTATAATGATCTTCTCCAAAAAGTCGATTCTTGCGTAATAAAGCCAAATAAATTACCTCGATACAATCCTTTTCGTATAAAGGCTCTATTAAATCCTTTAAATGCCCCTATTTTAAGTATTTTATTATCATCATCAATAATAACTTTTCTTCCTGTAACCCAATTTACATCGATAAATATAGAAAATAATTCAACTACTTCTTTTAATGCATTTGGAAATAACAAGTCATCAGAGTTCAACCAACAAAGTATTTCACCACTCGACATAGAAAAACCTTTATTTATAGCATCATACATACCATGATCTTTCTCTGATATCAAACAATCAATTATATCACTGAAATCTGAAACAATTGATAATGTATCATCTGTTGAACCACCATCAACAACTATAAGCTCATATCCAGTATAATTTTGATTTTTTATAGATCTTAGCGCCTGTCTTATATATTTTTCACCATTATAAACAGGCATAATTATTGAAATAAGACATGATTTTGACTTTACATGCCCACCATAAGGCTCCTTCCCCATCATATATTATACCTCATATTAATAACATTAGTGCGCAGATAAATTAAAAAAACACAAAACAATGTCCACATGACATTATTTCCCGAATAAATCGTCATTTCAGACACATTATAAGCTAACATTGTCATCAAGAAGACAAAAGTCAACATGTACACATCTTTATCAATAAACCTCAATGCATTAGCATAAATATAAATCAACCATAAAAACAATAAGCCTGATATAACTCCACCTTTAACCAATAAAGAGATATATCCGTTGCCAAAGCCTAAGATTTCTTGTTTATAGAATTCATTTAAATTATAATAATTATCATATCCCCACCCAATTAAAGGACGTCGTGCCACTACCTCCATACCCTTATCAAAAATATCAAACCTTCCACTCATATCAGGGCTTCTATTTAAATACAACTCAAAATACGGCGCCACTATTGGATACAACTCAAACAACACAAAACCGACAATTAGCACAAACCATATCGACTTATCTTTCATGAAATAATAAACACCTGTATATCTCACTCCTAAAACCAACACCACTGACAGCAATAAGCATATTAATGACGTAATACTTTGAGTGCCAACAACAACAACAATTGAAACAATAAAACATATAACATATAAATACATCTTAAATTTATTACATCTCAACAACAAAATAATACTCAAAAATGAATTGACATATGCCAACATACCTAAATGATTTGGATTAGGTGACAACCCCGTCCATCTTCCTTGCAATACAATACCAATCTCTGGGTACATAATTACTGCAATTAATTGCACACACAGATTAAGTGTTAGCGCAAAAGCAACAACTCTTATCAAACCATATATATCTTCACCAAAAAACTTAACAGTCACCAATGACAAAACAATCACACCAAAACCATGTGCGACAAACACAAATACTTTAAGATAATTATATTCATTAACATTATTAAGCAATGGAATGAACAAAAGACATATAAGTGGAAAATATTTTCTAGTCATCAATTTCAAATATTTTCTTATACCATCATTAAACAATATGATAAATGCACATATATATATAAACAACCACAATATTGTTCTGTAAATATTAGATTCAGCATACAAACCTTTATTTATATCAAAAATATTTTCTCCAATTGGCAACATTTGAATAAAGAAAAAAACAAACAATATCAATTTTATATAATTAATTCTCATTTACTATCTCCACGATATCAAAACCTTACCTTATTATCAATATTTCATTAGTGTTTATACCATGCCTTATTCTGTATTTATAATAATACACACTTATATGTAAAGTCCAGCAATATTATAAAATATTTTTGCAAATGGTTTTGATCAATGTTTGGCCATTTTTTCATTGCTTAAATCAATTTTCGACGACCGAATAGTTTCTGTGGAATATTGTTGTTATAAAGTTTGCAATAATTTTGGATTGTTCTTTCTAATTGCTGAGAATTCTTGAATCTGGTTTGTTGCAAAATTTTCTCAATTCAGGCATTAAACCGCTCTACCATTCCATTGCTCTGTGATGATCGTGGTTTGTGATCAAACGATGCTCGATCTCATTCTTTTGGCAGGCTTGATCGTACAGAAAAGGATTGCCTGTTGGATGACGTTCTCCGGTGACACTGAATCGGTCACAGTAAATTCCTTGCCTTTGTCGGTTAAGATTTTGCTATGCGGGAAGGTCAGGACTTCTTGAGCTTTCTGAGAAAACTGGCAGCAGTCGAGACCTTTTTGTTGAGTCGTCGAATATCAAGGTACACCTATCGTGTTGCTCTTTCGATACCAACAAACAGATAGCGCCTACTCGTTTCAACGCTCATCTTGTGGCATGAGTTGCCTGAGGTTACTGACGCCATGGTGACGGAGACAACGTTCAAGACCAGTTCGGCGGGAAACATTGGTATTAACAAGCTCATGTGTAAGGGGCAACAATAGCGTTTTACAGGATTCATTTACAACGAACTCCTCGAAATCGCTCATTATTTTCTTGAATAAATGGGGCTTATGGGAGTTAGCTTTTATGGTGTGACGATGCTTCCTTTTCAAAACAGTTGCCTTGGTAACTCCGTATTTTTCGTATAGGATACGTGCTTGTAGTTGTTTGTGATTTTTTGTGTAGAGTGAATTGGATATTATCGAACCCTAAAGAATTCATTGTTTATACTTTTCATGAATTATATGCTTGAAGATAAGTATAAACCACTAAAAGGCACATAATCATCCGCAACTATACATCAAGCTATTACAGCAACGAATAAATACCCCTCTAATTGCACAAAAGATTTCACTTTCACATATTTATTATAATCGTACACACGAAGTTCACTTACTCAAACAAATTTTCGACTTAGAATATAATATAAATAATAAAGCATTTTTTTTGTTATACTCTTCTCAAAATATAGCCTTCTCATATTAATGTCATATATATTTTCACATGAATAGAATTTCACATCAAGTTTGTCGGTCATTAAATCTAGCTTTTGCAACTGCACGTCATGATTCAAAATACAATTCTCACCAGAACCATCATTTCCTTTATTAAGAACCAAGGTGTACTTAGGAAACAATGAATACATTGAATGCTTAAACTGGTGATAGTTTATAGCCGAGTCAGAATATACTGTACCATAAATTCTGGATTTTATCATATTTATAAATACATGATCACCAAAGGCTCTATTTAATTTCAATAATTTTGATGGGTCAACAAATAAATCATAAAAATCTTTACAATTAAAATCCACTGATTTATATTTTTCGCGCCAAAAACCGACGCCCCAAGCAGAATATGCTTTTCTTAAAACAACATCAGATTTATTTGGGTTCAGAATCTTTACTGGATAATAATACCCACATACAGAGAACACATTTTCTTCATCCGAATATGCATACAAAGAATCGTTCATATATTCAAGAAAATAAGGCGAAAACACATTATCATCTTCTGTAAAGATCACTTTATCATAACGAAAAAACAACTTTCTTATAGCAAACTGTATGTTTGCATATGAACCATAATTCCAATTTCTTTTTATAACATTAACACTTTCAAATCCTTTTAATAATTTTAGATAACTCAAAATATCGTAATAGTCCTGAAACGCTTTGTTTGAAAATTCATAAGGGTAATCAACAGCAACATATAAAGGCGTATATTTAGCTCCGCTATTCAAAAGTAGACTATTAATACAATTTTTTAAATGATCAATCCTGTCATATACTGTAATCAAACAAGGCACCATTATTTTCATGCCTTTACCCCCTCAACATAAAGAGTTGACCATACTCTATCTTTTTTATCTAACAAAAGTGCATCATCTAAACCTTGCATAAATTTATATTTCTTCACATCCATAAAGCCTATCGATTTCATTGATTCACTTAACTCTTCATAATCCCATAATGATATATGCCCATAATTTTGAGCAAGATCACTAATTGCTTTACATCCACTCTTATATCTATTTTTAAATTCCAACTCATAATCAATACTATCTCCAATGTAAAACTTAACAAATTTCTCTATATCGGGAACTGTTACCCTAAAAACACAGCCTTTTTTTAGCACTCTATATATCTCTGAGATATATTTTAATGCGTCTTTATATGTCAAATGTTCAAGCACATGCTCACAGAACACTCCATCAAAATAATTAGAGTCACAATTCAGTGGATACCTTATATCCAATTCCCAGTCAACTCTTTTTTTCTTTTTAAAAAATTTTTTCATATCATAATAATCCGCATTAATATATCCCTCAACATAATTATTGCCACAACCGATATTTAGATATATTTTATCCAATCTTTTTATTTTTGGCTTACGATTAAGCATCTTCCTACCCATGAAACCTATAAGCTCATACTTTATTTCTTTCATGAATTTACTATGCATAATAATATATTAATTATTTAAATCGCAAAATAAAACCCAAAAATTGCATTTTGAACAATTCTTTCGCAAAAATTATATTTAATAAAAATCCTGACATAAATTGAGCCAGTAAGCTCGCAAAAGATGCCCCAACAGCGCCATATTTAGGGATATAAATATAATTTAATAATATATTCGCTATTGTAGCTATTACTGTATTATAAACAAAAACAACATTTTTCCCCTCATTAATCGCCCACAGTTTCATCGCAACACCTAAACCAACAGGCAGACACGTATAAGCATATATCTTCAAAACATTTCCTGATGTCTTAAATTCGTCACCAAAAACAACTCCGATTATAAATTCCGCATAAAATGAAAAAATAAATGCAATAAAAATCATACTCCACCAAATAATAGAATACACTTTAATTATAAGTCTGCAGTATTCTTCATAATCGCTTCTTTTTTTTTAGCCATTATCGGCATCATGACATTTATCAAAATAACCGGAATAAAATATAAGTTTGTAGCAATAACAGATGACGCCGTGTATATACCAACCTCATTTTCTCCCATAAAATATCTCAACATAATTTGATCAGCTCTATAGTATACACTTACTGTTAAAGCAGTAATAACATATGGCCATGACTTAAATAACAAGTCTTTTGCTGTCTCCTTAGAAAATCTAAATTTATCATATTTCGTATTTCTTATAAACAAAAAAACAAAACCAACCAACAATAGCAAAAACTCAATAGAGTACACTATACCAAAATATACAACATTCAATGCCAGAATTACACATGCAATTTTCAATAAATTAGACAAAATAAATGCCGCACTCTTTAATATAACGCTCATTTTATTCTCGAGCCTACTTTGGTAATAAAGATCTATTGTATTACCCCAATAAAACATTAAACTTAATCCGACAGCGCACACCAAATATAACATCATTACATATCCAACCAATAAATAACAAACAATACACACTATCACATATAATAATACACCAAAAAGACCCCTCATAAACATAGCAGTGCCCAATATCTCCTCAAACATATAATCCTTATTTGTAAGCTCTTTTACAATAACCGAATCCATACCAAATCCACTCAAAATCTGAACAAATGAAACTAAGGCAACCACAAACATCAATTCGCCATATTTATCGGGCCCTAAAAACCGAGCCACAATACCCGTAGTAACAATAGCAAATATAAGTCTCAGTACTTTTTCGGTGCTTAACCATAAAACATTTTTTATTATTTTTTTTTGAATCAACATTCAATATGATTTATAATTATTATAGGATACATTACGTAAAAAAATTTACCAATAACTTCATCATTAAATCATTTTCAATAGCAGTTATTTAAGAGTACTTTAAATTATTAAAATTTGATATATCTCGCTTTTCGGATTATCCAAGAAGCGTCGTTATCAATACCGAAAAACTTGCTCTTTAGCACATTTTTGGCCAAAACGTCCCTCACTTGTTCAACTGTAGACAACGCATCATGTTGTAGTCTTATTTGATCAGACTGATTTTTGCTGCAGCCCTCTCCAGCCCTATGGGCTTGATATACGCGACTTTCATCGCGTATTTTGGCCATGTAGCAAAAAAAACATGCTCAACTTGTGAACGAATCCAAGATTTCTTTCTGTTCTTTGCTTGTTATTTCTTGGTCAGTGGATTTCCCACGGCTCCTTTTTCCTGAATCATAGCAATCTCATTCCGTACCAAGCAATGCTTTCCTCCTACTCGTTTTAAAGCACTATCACTGTACAGCTTCTGACCAGCATCGTCCTTATCGATTAGGGTGCATATTCAATAAATTCTTGCTTTTATGAGAGATATATCTCTCAGGAATAAATAGAAAATCCCTTAATGTTCACATTTAATTTCACATTAATATCATGTCATTTATTTGCAATGTAACGATTACACTTTTAATTGATATTCAAATAGAATAATATGATAGCTATAACAGAAAAATCAAGAAAGAAAGTAGTAATGAATGAAAGATAAATTCTTTATACTCTGATCTTTTAAAGCAGTTAGGACTATGATAAATAAAACTCACTTCAACAGATGAATTTATATACCTTAACTTTAAAATCTTTTGAATATATCAGCCTTGAATTATCACTAGGAATGATTCGCTCGAACTGAGCATTGGCTATGTCTATAAACGTTTCATCAAAAACACAATATAAAGCGTCCTACTTATCCATCAGCATTGTCATCAATCATAAAAGAAATACTCACGTATACTTTTTTTTCATCTTCACAATAAAATGCATTTTTATAACCATTAAACGTTAAAGCTCTTAACAAATTCAAGTGTTCTTTCAATGTCCCAACATGCTCCATACCCAAGCAACACATTCTCTTAAAATCACTCACAGAATTATAATTTCCTTCGAAACTTGGAACTATTGCAACATAATCACCTCTTATAATTGAATCAATATTTCTCAAAATCAAGTCTTTTTCAACCGACAAAATCTTATTATAGACATCAAATGAAGTATCATAAGAACGTACTGGAACCATTTGCTGATCAATTATATTGCCATGATCTATATCTGCATCCATCTCATGAATTGTCGCACCAACTGGATATCCATTAATAATACTAAATACTTGAGGATACCAACCCCGGTTGTATGGATTATAACCTGGATGTATATTAATACATTTCACACTTTCAACCAATTTTTCCGGAAAAATCTGCTTACAATGGGCAGATATAATCAAATCGTACCTCGCAATCACTTCACATAATTCTTGATCTGATTTAAAATCAATCGATCTCATGCCCAACTCACGCAAAGCCTCAGGTTTTAGATTTTTTACTGAATACACATAATCAACCTGCGTATTTATCAGACGCTTTCCACAAAAAACATCATTCATAAAAAATTTCACTAAAGCCGCATTGTCAGACATCACAAGCACGTTATTCATTATAAACTCTGATTTTTATTTTTGAGATATAATATATTTATAACCAGTCATCATCTCGCAATCAAAGCAATAACCCTCTCAACATCAATATCATCTATCCCAGAATAAATTGGCAAACAAATCACCTTTTCAGCTACCTCATTAGATTTTATCAATCTTTTTTTTGTTGCACTTTCCAAACCGCGGTACATTGGCATATCACTGATCAATGGATAAAAATATCGCCGGCCATAAACACAATGCTCTTTCATCTGTTCATACAACTCGTCCCTACTCAGCTCATATTCTTGACTCACAAATATAGGAAAATATGATGCATTACCAGCAACATTTTCATTTATAGACATCAACTCAATCCCTTTAACTCCATTTAAACCCTTCCTATATTTACCATCTACTTTTTTTCTTGTTGATACAACATCATCAATATATTGCAGCTGCAAAAGACCGAATGCTGCATTCACTTCACTCATCTTACCGTTTATCCCTGACGCCACAACCGTCACTTCATCAGCAAAACCAAAATTTTTCAGGAAATCAATTCGCTGTTTTGTTTTAGCGTCCGGACAAACAATTGCTCCCCCTTCAAACGTGTTAAAAACCTTGGTCGCATGAAAACTCAGCACAGACATGTCTCCATGCACAAGCAGACTCTCCTCTTTATACCTTACTCCAAACGCATGTGCTGCATCATAAATAACCTTCAACCCATAAATATCAGCAATTTCCTGAATCCTTTCTACTTCACAAGGATTACCATAACAATGAACCGCCAAGATTGCAGATGTCTGTGGAGTAATAGATTCTTCTATTTTCTCAGGATCAAGATTACACGTACCAGGATCAATATCCACAAAAACAGGCTTAATATTATTCCATTGCAATGAATGCGCAGTTGCCACAAACGTGTATGGTGTCGTTATTACTTCACCAGTTATGCGTAGAGCCTGCAGTGCTGTTACCAGAGCTATCGTACCATTAGTAAAAAGTGAAATGTGTTTAACCCCTAAATATTCGCACAGTTTTTCTTCAAGTTCTTGATGAAATGGCCCATTGTTAGTAAGCCATTTATTTTTCCAGATTTTTTCAAGAAAAGGAATAAATTCATTTAGTGGAGGAAGGTATGGCTGTGTTACATATATATTATTTTTCATGCAGATTTATGATATAAAAAGATTAAATATCTGTGCAATCCAATATCAATTTTTTTTACGTATTCGAGTCCATTAGTGCCCAGCTAAGATAGAGCTGAGGCACAGGTTCCCCTGCCTTTTTGATAGTCTTCTCCCTCAGTGATAAGATATCGATCCATACTATCAAATTCGATATCTAGCTCTCCCCGAAAAAGTAAATTACTCGAAAGAGTACACTCGTCTTTGATTGTCATATGAAAGCGCTCACGATAATATTTGCTCCATACATTTAATGACAACATAAAAAGCTATGAACAAGCATCAACGTACAGATCCCGATACTGCTTTGCGATTATTAGTGAGTCAAAATGCTCAACAGCCCTTGATCGTGCCTCCTCGCATAAACCAGCATAATTATTATGAAATAATACCCAGTTGATACCTGTAGCCATGTCTACCGGATCAAAAGCTATTGCTTTATATCCGGTTTTTTTATGCGTCACAATATCTTTCGGACCTGTTGCGTCAAAACAGACTACGAGTGTACCGCATGCCAAAGATTCTGCTAATGTTTTTCCAAATGCATCCATGAGTGAAGGGGCAACAAAAACATCGGCAGCGGAATAAGCCAGTCGAAGCGATATTGTATCAGTCAAGCTACCCAGAATTGTATATTCAACACTAAGCCCCTGTAAATCGGCAGCGGCAATATTACCAAACATAATCAGATGAATTCTAGAAAGATCAAGGTAATTTAACGAATCCTTGAACAGCGAGAATCCCTTGTAAAAATCATTTATTCTAGTCGAGCCAATCAGAATGATTTTTTTCTCCGTATTTATACCAAGCATCTGCCTCGCGTGATTTTTATTAGTAGGAAAAAATTCCTTTGTATTGATATTGTTACCAATCGTTAAAACATCGTACTCACGAAATACATCTGATTCTTCAGCGCACCTGCTCAACCACTGGCTGATACCAACCAAGCGCATTTTTTTGGGCAGCATTTTCTTTTTATACTCTACAACGAATCTAGAAAGATCTTGCTCATGTGTGCTACCCAGTTGAGGGCATTTCCCACATCCTGTCCTATATCGATCACATTCTATGGAATAATGGCATCCACCTGTCATCGGCCACATATCCCGCATTGTCCAGATTAGCGGTTTCTTTACTTTTCTCAAAGAATGTATGCTTAACAACCCGTTAATCCAGTGCAAATGGATGATATCAGCGTTTGCGTAGAGTGGATGCCTAGATATATCAATACCAGCAAAACCAGTATTGTAAATAAAACCCTTACGATTTCGATATAACCATACCGGTAGGTTACCAATCCGTGACCACAAGGCAAACTTGACCTTATTGACTGTTGAAGTGCATAACGTGGTAACAGAGAGGTCTCCATATGTCTCGCTACCATTAATCAGCAGGTGCGAATCCACCCCGATTTCTCTCAATCCACTATGAAGCCAATATGCCCCACGGGATGCTCCTCCGCTCAACTCCCCTGAAACAAGATGCAATACCCTCATATAACCATCTTTTTTACCAATCACAATCCATAGGGTTCAAGCGATCAACTCTCCCTGCTTACAGCAACCGCATAACCATTTTGCCTGAGCAAAGCATATGTTTTTGCGTCGCCAAGACCATGAACAACCATTTTATCAATCATTTCATAAAAGCACAATATGCATTAATTTTCTTTGAATGCTTTATAAATATAAATGTAGATGATGGCATCCTCCCCTTGAATTTAGAATCAAAACTTTACCACTAACAATCACCCGTCACTTCTGTAAAATAAATACTATTCTGTGATTAGAAAATTCCCTTAATACAGGAATCCTCAAACCTACATAAAGCAATTTGCATAAACTTTTTAAGATAGTATATCTTTCACTAACCTTCCCAAGAGACCCTAACAGGACAGGCGAATGCACCGCTTTCTCCCAAGGCTGTTTTTTGATTATTTTTTTAAACCCTCCCATCGTAATCCCATTAATACCCGGCAATTTCTCCCATCGTTCCATATTTCGCATCTCTATATTCTTATATTTCATGTAATCAGGATTTTCTTTAAGAATATCACAATAAACCTTATACAATGTTTTTGACGAATAAAACCAATGAATGATTGGTGCAGATGTTACTGCATATAAATGATGAGCAGTCGGATGATAATAAGATGGAAATACAATATATGCTTTTCCGCCCTTTCGTAATACCCTATAACATTCTAACAATACATCCTCCACACTTTTGACATGTTCAAATACATCAAAAGTCAATATTGCATCATAAGAATCTGATTTCAACGGCAATTTTTCGGCATATGCCTCGACAAAACAATATCCATCTCTTGCTTTTTTTTTAAGAAAAAAAAGATTACTTATTCTGATATGTTCATAAGATATCTCTATCCCCGTATAACTATTCAGATTAAAAGTTTCATAAAAATACAAAGCCATGCCCCCATAATTTGACCCTATCTCAAGAACATCTTTACCTTTTAATTCACCAAGCAAATCCACATCAAAGTAATCTTCAAATTTATAAACACTACTCTCCTTATACCTTGCCTCTGAAACTGACAACAATTCATTATCTTTTTCTTCAGACTCGCTTGCATGCATAGCCCTTACACATCCTGACCAAGGGCTTTCATTATAATTCATTCTACTAAACATCAGCATATAGCGCTTCAGTATGTATTCTTTTATTTTTTTCATTTTATTATCCTTATCTATCTACAATTCCATGTATAATTTTCGATAGTGGGAAATAGGTGACTGGAAGGGAACAAATGATATGCCAGTTCCGGGTGTTTTTTCAGTTTTCCTTAGCTACCTGCACATCATAACCATGGTTCTGAAGCAATGCATGCCGCTTCGCCTGCTCAAGATCGTGCGCAACCATTTCATCAATCATTTCATCCAAGGTAATCTCCGGCACCCATCCCAACTCCTCTTTTGCTAAAGAAGGATCGCCGAGGAGGGTTTCAACTTCGGCAGGACGGAAGTAGCGAGGATCGATTTTTACAATAATCGATCCAGTTCTCAGTTCTGAGTTCTCAGTTCTCAGTGTTTTGTTTAGTTCTGAGTTTTGAGTGCTAAGTGCTGAGTGAGAATCACCTTGTCCAGCACTGAGCGATGAGTAATGAGCAACGAGTGAAGAGTCTAAAGAATCAATGACACCTACTTCGTTGACGCCTTCTCCTTCCCAGCGGATGGTTATGCCAAGTTTTTCTGCCGATTTTTCGATGAACTCCCGAACGCTGTACTGAACCCCGGTTGCTATGACAAAATCTTTCGGCTTGTCCTGTTGCAGCATCATCCACTGCATACGAACATAATCCTTTGCATGCCCCCAGTCACGCTTTGCGTTCATGTTGCCGATATAGAGGCAATCCTCTAGGCCTTGGGTGATATTGCACAGGGCACGGGTTATCTTGCGGGTAACGAAGGTCTCCCCTCTCCTTGGCGATTCATGGTTGAAAAGGATCCCGTTGCAGGCATACATACCGTATGCTTCACGGTAGTTGACTGTTATCCAGTAAGCGTAAAGCTTCGCGGCAGCATAGGGACTCCGCGGGTAAAACGGCGTTGTTTCGCGCTGAGGTGTTTCCTGAACAAGCCCGTAGAGTTCTGAGGTCGATGCCTGGTAAAAACGGGTTTTCTTTTCCAAACCAAGAAAGCGGATCGCTTCCAGTAACCGCAACGTACCTAAAGCATCCACGTCAGCAGTATATTCAGGGGATTCAAAACTGACCGCAACGTGGCTCTGTGCCGCGAGGTTATAGACCTCATCCGGCTGGATTTCAGAAATCAGTCGGATGAGGTTACTGCTGTCGGTTAAATCTCCATAATGCAAGAAAAGATTGTGGGATGTGGGGTGTGGGATGTGGGATGTAGATCCCGTCTCCTGTACCTCTTTGGCGATTTCGTGGGGGTCGCGGTAGAGATGGTCGATTCTTTCTGTGTTGAATGATGATGCCCGGCGTTTGATTCCATGGACTTCATATCCTTTTTCAAGCAGAAATTCCGCTAAATATGAACCATCCTGCCCGGTGATGCCGGTGATCAACGCCTTAGGCGTTGATGTGGGATGTGGGGTGTGGGATGTGGGACGCATGTCTTTGAATGTGCTGATTGCTAAATTTAAAGTGCTGAGTAGAAAACCCGATTTCTATGCCCTATGTTCTTTTTTTATCTACTGATGATCGTAGACCACCAATTATTTTTCCTACTTCGGTTGCTTTGATGTGGGATGTGGGGTGTTAGATGTAGGATGCATTAATATAAGTTTCCGGGATTACACGCTTTTTATACACACACTTATATTATTGTGATTTTCACTGGGTCAGAGTTTCTTGAGCATTCAGCGTTTCCTGCAACTTTCTTAGCATTCCAAGAATCTGCTCTCCTGTCTGAATCCATTCTTTTCCTTTTTCTTCATTGATATAGTTGATATCGATCCCAATATATGTTTGCGTGACAAGCTCAGCTGCAGAACCTCTGGCGATATTGAGAAAATTGATTCTTTCTTTGGTCGATTTTCTCTCCATTCCCTCTGCTATGTTGCTGGGTATGGAGAGACCTGATCGGGTTATCTGATCACGAAACCCATAATCTTTGCAATGCGATAAGCTTTTATAGACATCCCCACTCAAGCGCAAACTAATCTTCCAGACCTCAAGCGTTTCACACTTCATAAAAACCCCCTTTTTGCCCAAAATATCGCAATCTTACACCACACCTCCCAATCTTATCTTCCATCCCACATCCCACAATCTTCACCTCCACCCCACATCTCACATCCCACATCCCACAATCTTAACCACCCCACAATCTTAACCCACATTCCACTATCCAAATCCTACTTTCCACTTCCCAAATCCTGCCCCCCACATTCCACTTTCCAAATCCCACTTTCCAAGAAATCCTCATACGCCGATTTCAGTCCCTCTTTTAATTCAATCTTCGGCTCCCAGCCGAGGTTTCGGAGTCTTGTACTGTCCATGAGTTTTCGGGGAACTCCGTCGGGTTTGGTAGTATCGTAATTTATGGAGCCTTTATATCCGGTTACCTCAGCTATCGTTTCTGCAAGTTCCTTGATGGTGATGTCATGACCAACCCCAACGTTGATGTGGCTCAGCATTGGTTGTGTATTGGCATCGTAGACTGATTTATCCAGGTTCATGACGTGAACACTTGCTGCTGCCATGTCATCAACGTTTAGAAACTCCCTGCGGGGGGTGCCTGTGCCCCAAACGCGAACAATGTGGGGTGTGAGGTGTGGGGTGTGGGGCGTATAGAGTGCTGAGTGCTGAGTGCTGAGTGCTGAGTTGGCCTCCATTTCGATTTTGGCTTCGTGGAAGCGGCGGATGAGGGCTGGGATGACGTGGCTGTTTTCGGGATGGTAGTTGTCTCCGGGGCCGTACAGGTTCGTTGGCATGACACTGCGAAAGTCTGTGCCGTATTGACGGTTGTAGCTTTCGCAGAGTTTGATACCGGCGATCTTGGCTATAGCGTATGGTTCATTGGTCGGCTCAAGCGTCCCGGTCAGCAATGCATCTTCGGCCATTGGTTGAGAAGCCATTTGGGGATAGATGCAACTCGAACCGAGAAAGAGTAGTTTTTTCACCCCTGCCCGCCAGGCTTCATGAATAACATTCGCCTCGATCATCAGATTCTGATAGATGAACTCAGCCGGATAGGTGTTGTTCGCGTGAATGCCTCCGACTTTTGCAGCAGCCAGATAAACCTGGTCGGGCTTTTCGGTCTGGAAAAACTCACGAACAGCAGACTGATTGGCGAGATCGAGTTCCGCATGAGTGCGAAGAATTAAGTTCTGAGTGCTGAGTGCTGAGTGCTGAGTGTTTAAGAGGTGGCGAACTATGGCACTGCCAACCATGCCTTGGTGGCCGGCGATGTACACAAGGGGACGTTGTTGAATAGCTTTAAAAGTCATCTATTTAGAGCAATGAGAGGATGTAAGTTCTTAGTGCTTAGTTCTCAGTTCTTAGTCAAAAGATCGGTACTGGGGACTCGGGAATCGGGAACGGGTGGATTTCAGTTCTCGGTTCTCAGTCCTCAGTTGATAGCACAATACGTCGAAGATTGTATTACGTGCTACTGGAAGAAGCAATGAGCAAGGGGAGAAATTCAAGATTCAACGTTCAAAGATCAAGAGATTTCAAGGAAAAAAATTCAAGATTCAACATTGAAAGTTCAAGGGTTGAGGATCAAGAGATTCAATGTTTTCGAGTGATTGAATATTTATCTCCTTTTAACTGACTGTTTTTCAAGTAGCTGATAAAACCCGAGATCTTTTTACTCAGTTGTACACTTCCGTCAATCAACTCTTTGTATTCTTCATCATTAATATACCCAAAGTCACGTGCACGATGGACCTGTGACCGTGCTTCACCACAGGAACCCTTGGCTATATAGAGAAACTGAATAAACTCTTTATTACCACCTCGTTCAAACCCTTCCGCAATATTATCCATGATTGAACCTGAAGAGGATCTGATTTGATCTTTGAACCTGTAATCTTTACTGAATGGTTCTTTATTCGTAATGTCAAAAATCTTCTGGCACAGCTTCTTGGCACCTTTCCAGATATCAAGATCTTCAAACTTCTCTATTTTACTCATTAAAAATCATCTCTTCACTGAGAACCTTAAACTTTGAACGTTGAACTGAAAAGTCGGCGCTACGCGCCGCTACCGTAGCAAAAGAACGGCTTGGGCGAAGGATTTGAAGTCTTATTCTCCAATCCATTTCTTCCTCCTCTCTTCCAGAACCCTCTGCCGAATGGGCATAAAATCGGCACTGTCGATCTGGTAGCGGGTAAGCAGTGTCGCATAGAGTGAGTCTGAGCCGAGGATCCTTCTGCCTCTGGAGAAGATCTGACCCATGACGGGCAGGCCGGCTGTTTTGATATCTACCAGGTCCACGGGACGGCCAATCTGCAGGGCAAGCTCTTCGATCAGTGTCATTTTTTCTTCGGTCGTGATCGGCTTGCCGGCATAGACCGCCAGGTCGAGATCGCTACCGGGCCCTGCCGTTCCAGTGGCCAGAGAACCGAAAAGAATCGCAAGAGTAATCCCGGGATAACCTTGAAGCACCTCTCTGATCTGCTGATCGATGTCTTGTGTCGTCGTCATACATCCAATACCCGTGAGTTCTTTTCAGGGTAAAATACAATTAATTAGTAATCCTTCTTTCTGGATTCCTGAAACACAGTTCTTGGTTCAAGGGGAAATATTCAAGGTTCAACGTTCAAGGATCAAAATATATCGGTATTGGGTATTCGGGAATCGGGAATGGGTGGATTTCAGTTCTCAGTTCTCAGTTGATAGCACAATACGTCGAAGATTGTGTTACGTGTTAGGGAAAGAAGCAATGAACAACGAGTGCTGAGTTTGAAACTTCAACTTCTTTGCTTTGCAACAGATGTTCGTAATCCACCGATACTCATGCGGTTTGAAACTGCATGGTGGATAACTCTTCCTTTGTCGCTCTTTTTGAGACATTAAGGAATTCTACACCTATGACACTCTCGTTTTCATCATAATCGAGAATCACACCAGCTTTAACCTCTTCTGATTCAGCTACTCTGGCTTCATCAAGCCTGAAATAAAGTGTATCTGTCTCTTTGTCAAGGACTACCTTCATGTGTTAGGCAAAAAAGCAATGAACGATGAGTTAAGATTGTGCCACGTGCCGGCCCGGTTGGTATTTCATGCATAGATAAGCCTTCCCTTTGGCTCAGGCACTGGCCGTCCGTGTGCATGTGCAGTATCGATCCACTCTTCAATTACTTTTCTTGCATTCGCTACAGCAGCCTCATATGTTTCACCATCAGCCATGCAACCGGGCAATTCCGGGACTTCAACAACAAACGCTTCATCCTCTTCACTCCAGTATATTATCAGCTCATATTTAATCGACATCTGAAGATTGTGTTACGTGTTAAGTGCTAGGCGTTCGGTAAGAAGTGCTCAGTGCTCAGTTCTGAGTTCTCGGTTAGGATTCTGGGTCAGTTGCTAACTGGCTTTGAGACTTGTCACCTCGATCTGGTTGTGCTTTTTCCTGGCATCCTCAACGATATTTTCCACCCTTTGGGCTGTCTTGTCATCAATCCAGTCTGCACCACATAGCGAACAGATAGCTGCAGGAACATCCCTTACCACAATAAGTGCATCCCCAAGGTCAACCGTAACAGTTGTGGTTCCTTGCACTTTTTCCCCACTACACAGCGGGCAACATGTAGTATCATCAGTATTCATCGCTTCTTTCATGCGGATTGCTTAAAAACATTGGGGAATCGGAGATTGTGCTACGTGTGAGGAGCTACGATTTTTAATTTTCAGTTTTTGATTAACTGCTTACCCTTCCCTCAATTGCTTCAATATTTTGTCGTAATCCGAATGTGAACCAATCCAGAACCAAATCATCTCACCATCTCGCTGTATCCCTAAGACACGATAATCTTTTGAAATACGAACGGCATAAACAGGCTTTTTCGAGTGTACTCGCTTAAAATGCAATCCCGGATAGTAAGGGGATTTCATTTGGCAGATTTGCCAACAGGCTGCGAAAACGCTTTGTCGTATGTGATATCACAGACTGTCGATATCCAATGGCTTTGTTTTACCTTGTGCATGTTCCGCAAGTGCCTCTTCCGCCAATTGATCCAGCACATCTTCTGACCCGGCAAATGTTTCTTTCCATTTTCTTTCGGATAGAATTTCATCAATCAACCATCGCCCCAGGATATTTTGCTCCAACCTGGACAGTTTCAATGCCTCTTCAAAGGCTTTCTCAAGTATCTGTGTCATATACAGCCTCCAATTTTTCTATAAGGCACCTCTATTAATTTGTTGCGCACCATGATTACTTCGTTGGTCGGATAGGAGAGGGTGTCGCTCACGACAATTAGAGGTGCCCTATAGACTTCACCAATTTTCTTCCGGTATTTTTGCGGCAACGATATCGCCATGAATTTTTCCCTTCCCTGCAATCAGTCGAGACGGCTCTCTTCTTTTTTGAAATGAACAATCATCTGGTTTTTGTTTATCAAGAACCGTCACGATTACATGCGCCTGTTCATTTTTTGGCTTATCTCCCAGCCACTTCATTCTACCGTGATCACAGATGGCTTCGTAACTTTTCAACATTATATTGTTCCCTCTTATAGCTTTGGCTACGGATTATCGTCTTTTTCCTTTTCAACACTCAATTTTTGCAGATGATTCCGACAAGTCCGCTACATTTTTTCTGATACAAGTACAGCTATCACCGATCCCGATCCTCACGAATAAGTTCAACAGGATCGAGAATACCCACCTTTTCAGGAACCTTTGGATTTTGTTCAATTTCCTGAAGTAATTGTGCCCTTCGAGCCTTATGGTTCAATCCCCTTGCAATGGTTACGACTATCTCCTGGGAGAAACTGCGTTGCTCAGCCTTTGCCCGCTGCTGCAATAGAGAGTACATATTCTCCGGAAAATCTTTTACTTGAAGCAATGGCATAGTATCATTTTTTCATTTTCAGACACATAGTAAGGTAACAAATAAATTCTGGGCGATGAGCGTTGAGTATAAGAATGTGCTGCGTGTTAAGATCAGCAACGAGCAATTATTTGAAAGCAACGAGCAATGAGTGCGAGAACGTGAATCGTGATTCGTAAATGGTGAATGGTTGAAAGAAAAGTTCTCAGTGCAAGGGGAAATATTCAAGGTTCAACGTTCAAGGATCAAAATATATCGGGAATGGGTACTCGGAGATTTTTTTTAAGTGTTAGGTAAAGAAGCAACGAGTGATGAGCACTGAGTAATGAGAGGATGTAAGTTCTTAGTGCTTAGTTCTCAGTTCTTAGTCAAAAGATCGGTACTGAGCCCTGTGAAATATCTTCTTTGATTTCACGGGGTCGGGAATCGGTATTGGGTGGATTTCAGTGCTCAGTTCTTAGTTCTCAGTTATTTTCTCTGTTTATCTACTGATGTCCTCAAAGCACTGATGATCCTTGCCACCTCATTTGCATCGTCGCTCATCTTCTTGAACATTGTTTCATCAATGTAGCCCGCATCTAAGGCAACATATAACTGAGATTGAACTTCAGCGCATGATGCCTTTGAAACCACAAGGAATTGATGAAACTCATTCATGGAGCCCCTGCCGAATCCCTCAGCGATATTCGACATTATCGAAACTGACGCGCGACGGATCTGATCACGTAAACCGTAGTCTTTTGAAAAAGCACCGTTGTTTGTAACAGCATATATCGCCTGAGTTAGCTCCCGAGCCTTCTGCCAAGCCACCAGGTCCTCAAATTTTCCAACTTTACTCA
This sequence comes from Chlorobium sp., assembly GCA_028277225.1. Taxonomy (GTDB): domain Bacteria; phylum Bacteroidota; class Chlorobiia; order Chlorobiales; family Chlorobiaceae; genus Prosthecochloris. Next base: position 3,177 of record JANQHB010000063.1, on the reverse strand, counting down.
TGTTTACTCATCTTGATACTAAGGACTCAGAACTAAGAACTGAGAACTTGAGAAGCGCCTCTACCGCAGAACCTCGTCCAACTCTATATTAAAAACCTTTTGCCGCCTCAGCCGCAACAAGCGGCGGTAGATTGTTTTGAGTTTGCAGGATGCCATGAAATAGACCGCAAAACAAAGCAAATAGATCGCAAAGAACAGGTGATCCGGAAAATGCATAAGGGTGCCGACGATGGCGATGGAAGAGGAGATGATCGTTGCCGAGATAATGAGAATGACCACCTTGCGATGATTGAAACCCATTGCCTTGATGACATGATGCAGATGGGTCTTGTCGGGATGAAAAGGACTCTGACCCTTCATCACGCGTTTGATCATAACGGTGATGGTGTCGGTGATTGGAAGGGCGAGCACGAGAAGCGCTGCCGCCGGCGAAACGATGCCGCCCGCCTTCCGGGCCACCTCGATGGCAAAGAACGCGAGGACAAAGCCGAGACTCATGCTCCCTGCATCGCCCATAAAAAGTTTCGACGGGTGCCAGTTGAAGCGCAAGAACGCTACAAGCGCTCCAACGAAAGCAATGCTGATGTAGGTAAGCTCAGGCTGGTTGTTGAGCCAGGCAAGTATCCCGAACGCACTGAATGCAACAAGAGAGGTCCCGCCAGCCAGGCCGTCGAGGCCGTCTGTCATGTTCACTGCGTTAATGACGCCGATAACACAAAACAGGGTGATCGGGATAGCGAGAAAACCCGTCTGGATCGCTCCGAACCCGAAAAGATTGCCGAATGACCCAAGAACCGTTCCGCTAAAATACATGATCGATGCCGTCGCTGCGCTTTGCACAAGGAAACGGCTCCTGCAGCTGACATCGTGCCGGTCGTCGATCGCCCCGATCGTTACGATCATGAGCATCGCAGTGATGAGCCCCGCATTCTGCCAGGACGGCATGAAAAGAAGCATGGTGATCAGAACACCTGCAATCATACCGATACCGCCAACCAACGGTTTTGCCACCTTGTGGATCTTGCGTTTCCCATCGGGGTGATCGACAAAGCCAAGCTTTTCAGCACGAGAGGCAAGAATCATGATCGCAACATAAGCAACGGCAAGTGCAGCAAAATATATCCCGGTATAACGCACAAAAGGAACCATCGCAGCTGCCTCTTCAACCTCTGTCCCGGCAAACAGGGTGCCGTAAGACACAAGGGCGAAGAGCGGGATGGGGATCAGGGAATAGGGAGACATGACTTGTTCTCCGGATTGGGTTAGGGGATGGGGTGTAAAATCAGGTCAATAGTATACGTATTTTGGGCGAAAATGCCTGCTGACACGTTACGCTGATACTACATTGCTGGTCAGGAGTGGGTGAGGGTAATCGACTACTTGAAAAAATGCTCCGCATCCTTCAGTCACAAAACCTCTGTAACATCTGAAGGGGAAAATCAGAATATGATCAGACGATAAAAAAGTACAAATTCTACCGTAAAAAACAAGAGATTTTTCACTAGTGAAACAAAGTATCATACAATCATAACATTGGTGTTCGAAAGCACTACGAAAAGGATCAAGAGCCGCATTGAGTCCACGAATACGTAGAGGGTGAGGGGTAATGGGGGAAAATAATGTTGATTTGTTGAGCTGTTGAATCGTTGAGTTGTTCAAAACTGCCCACTGAGAACTCAGCACTATTCATCCTAACACCCCACACCCTACATCCCACATCTCACATTTTTCAACTCAGCACTCCCTTACTACCGGCTCCTTACTCCTGCGAGCCAGAGTGAGCTACTCCTTTCTCGATGCTCAGCACTCGTTGCTTGCTTTAAACTGAGAACTCAGAGGACTGAGAACTACTCTTCCTCGCCTTCACCGCTATCGGAGTCACCACCGTCACCACTGTCGGAGTCGCCTCCATCCGTTCCACCGTCAGTTCCGCCATCAGTGCCCGTATCAGGACCGGGAGCACCGACGCCGCCGGACGTCGCTGCGCCAACACTTGATCCTACGGTAGCGCCAATTGTTGCCTGTGCGCCGACATCAGACATATTCCCTGACTGCGCATACAACGCACCGGAGTATATACCGGCTGCCAGAAGCATGAAAATGATTTTCAGAGTTTTTTTCATGATGATTGAGTTTTGTTGAATTGTTGGGTAATAGGTAATAGGTAATAGGTAATAGGTAATAGGTAATAGGTAATAGGTAATAGGTAATAGGGTGAAGATAGTTTTTGAGTTTACCCATTACCCATGGCAATTCGTGCCAATTCGTGGACGATTTGATGATCAGATTTTGAATCCGGTACCTACGGCAAAGATAAACCTCACTTCGTCGCCGGAGTTATCGGTAAGGTCAGCTGCACCCATGGTAACGGCTATCGGAAATCTGTCCAGCCAGAAGGTTCTTGACAAACCTGCATTCAGGTTAATGCCGTTCCAGTCGGCAATCACGTTGAATTCTTCAAAGAGCTCATAAGCAACGTTACCGAAGACATACGTGCCGTCCTCGCCTTTGCCTGCGGAAATGTCCGCAGGACTTTTTTCACCAAAACGGCCGGAACCGACACCCAAACTGACATGCAGTTTCGACGATCCGGTTTCATTGGCGAACATGTCACCCTGGAGACCATGACTCACAACGAGATAAAAACTTTCGCCCGCATCGCCTCCATCGGTCAACATAACATTTTCAACACCCGCACCAATCGCAGTACCTCCGCCGACATCATGATGAAGATGAAGACCCATCGAGTATTCTTCCCATCCGTCGAGGTCCAGCGATATCAAGGCAAGCTGTACACCGAGATTCTTTTTTGGATCGCCAAAACCAACACCAAGAGCAGCCGCACCATCAGCTTTATCTGCATATGGCGCATGTATCGTACCACCGACACCGGCAAAAAGAACACCGTTAGCCGCCCCCCACGCAATCGGCGTGGTTAACGACTTGCCATGAATGTTAGGCAGCAGCGACTGGGGAATGCTACTCGGCTCAAAAGCCTGAGAAACCGCAGGCATGCAGACAAAAGCTGCAACAATGAGGGACAGGATCTTTTTCATTGTACTAGAAGAGTTGGGGTTAGTGATAGGTAATAGGTGATAGGTGATAGGTAATAGGTAATAGGTAATAGGTAATAGGTAATAGGTAATAGGTAATAGGTAATAGGTAATAGGTAATAGG
>JANQHB010000016.1 GCA_028277225.1 Chlorobium sp. | reverse complement strand
GCAAGTTCCCTGTAACGAAGCAGATGTGGCCCTGTGAAATATCCGGTCTGATTTCACGGGGTCGACAATCCCGAAGGGTTTCAATAAATGCGGCTCTTTATCAGTTGTCATGCTTACCAGACAGATGAGGGATCACCTCTCTACAAACACAGTAGAACAGATTTTTAAAAACTTACTATTATGGAGCATGTATTGAAACGCTCCGTTCAGGAAGGAGAAGATCATGTTTAGCGGACAACAAACAAGGCTTAGAAGGCTCGAGATATCCGATGCCGAAACTTTTTTTTCGCACTGGAACAACTATGAACTCCGGCAATATCTCCCTTCCCCGCTTCCATCATCGCAGAAAGAAATCATTGCATTCATCGAATCAAAAGAAGAGCGTTTCCGGGAAAGAAGCGAATTCTTTTTCGGAATCGAGGAGTGCTGCACCAGCAAAGAGCTTATCGGGATCATCAACCTCGAATCGATCAGCTGGATAAGCCGTCACGCCTTTGTCGGCTCATTCTGCATCTTCAAGCCGTCGCTCAGGGGGAAAGGTTACGGCAGGGACGCCATGATAACACTCCTCGATTTTGCATTTAACATCCTCGATCTTCACGTGGTTGCACTGATGGTCGAATCGCCCAACAAGCAGGCCATCCGGCTCTATGAAAACTGCTGCTTCACAAACCGGGGGACACTCAGGGAACTGGCTTACAGAAACGGCAAACACTGCGACGTCACCATGATGGACGTCCTGAAACGCGATTTTATCGATCGCTATGGAATATTACCGAAAGGAGACAACATCTTGTAAGCTCGGGGGAATTGTTGAGGTGTTATAGTTGCGAGTTGACCTGAAAGACTTTGTAAATAGGACGTATAGGTCCTATAAGTCCTATTCTCTGAAATCCGGTAAAAAAGAGTCGTTATACACGCAATCTTACGGCTTACAAATTTTGCAGGGTTTGTACCCCGCTCCAACAGCCTCCGCCCTCGTCTTGAACACTGCAGAACATTTCGAGCAGTCGTAATACCGGCAACCCTTCCTATGGAAAACCTTGCTTTGCTTATTACCGTGATAGAGCGAGAGCTCTTTGTCTTCGGCGGTCACAGCAGGTACGGCATGCATGAACAGGAGCATCCAGCAAAGAACGATCCATGCTGTCCGGATATTTTTCGGCATTTTCAGCACCGTCATCAACTCCTGCAGACCATCACGGATTCAGCTTCCATAACGTATAGGTCAGATAGGATGCAAAGCTTACCCATAGCAGATAAGGGATCAAGAGATATGCAGCTGTTTTGGATATGGCCGCAAAAAGTACGATCGAGAGAATAACTGACAGCCAGAGTGCAATGATTTCCAGGTACCCCCAAAAAGGCGACTGCAGACCAAAAAACATCGCCGACCACCCGAAATTCAAAAAAAGATTAACCCCGAAAACAATAAGAGCTGCCGCCACTATCGGCTTATCGGCACCTTCCTTCACAATCATTGACAGCGAAACGCCCATCAGTATAAAAATCACCGTCCATACAGGAGCAAAAAGCCAGCTTGGAGGATTCCACGAAGGTTTATTGAGAACCGAATAATACCATTCAGAACCCGGTTCAGGGGTAAAAACACTGCCTGCAAAACCGACAAGCATACAAAGTGCAATACAGACAATGAGAAGAACAGGACTGGTACTCATAGCTATAACGTTAAGTTTATCGAATTCCGGATAATTGAGAGATTCCTGTATCCAAAAATAAAATAGCGAAATAAGATCGAAGAAGATAAATAGCCATGGCAAAGGCACTCGATAATCGCAAGCGCTTAACGTATATTGCATCGCTGAAACACAACAGTCAACACGCCATGCTACAAACAGCAGATCATGAACAGAGAACTCGAAACAGCAATATCTGCGGCAAAAAAAGCCGGAAACATCGCCCTGCAGAGCTTTGGAGCGCTAAACCAGACATCGATACAGCCCAAGGAATACAAGGATTTCGTAACAGACGTTGACAAGACATGCGAAACCAGCATTGCATCGGCAATCAGCGGTGCATTTCCGCATGACAGTATGCTCTGCGAAGAAGGATATGTCACAAGCGGCAGTTCCGGAAGAAAGTGGATCGTCGATCCCCTTGACGGGACATTGAATTTCATCCATTCCTTTCCTGTCTTTTCCATAAGCATCTCGCTGTCGGGTCCCGACGGCGACTTGCTCGTCGGTGTGGTCTATCAACCCGTCCTTGACGAACTGTTTACCGCTGTAAAAGGAAAAGGGGCATTTCTCAACGGCAATGCCATTCATGTGTCTCGGCGCAGTGATCCGGAACATCTCCTGATAGCAACCGGCCTTCCATTCAAGGAGTATCACTATCTCGACGCATACGTCTCCATGCTCGAAGAAGTGATCCACGGTTCAGCGGGCATAAGAAGGGCAGGCTCGGCAGCAATTGACCTCGCGTATACCGCATGCGGACGTTTTGACGCATTCTGGGAATACAAACTCTTTCCATGGGACTATTCAGCAGGTGTTCTCCTGGTAAGGGAAGCCGGCGGTATTGTCACCGGCTTCAGCGGAGAACGTGCCGTCGACAACCATCACAGCATCCTTGCCGGCACTCCCGCAACACACTCACGACTTCTCGAAATGGCCCAAAGACATTTCAGGGAACATCTGCAGGTGAATCGTGAATCGTGAATCGTGAATCGTGAATCGTGAATCGTGAATCGTGAATAGGGGAAGATAGTTTGTCGGATGAACGAAGCAACAGGAGAGATAGGATAAGGCAAAAGGTAATCGGTATTCGGTATTCGGTATTCGGTATTCGGAGAGAATGATTGTTTTTTAAGTTATAACGATAGCAGATACATTTGAAGAAGTTATATAGGTCCTATAGGTCATATGAGTCCTCTATAGGACCTATAATATTATCTGCAGTCAATACACCCCATACCATTCAAAATCCGTAGGAGGCTGTCTCATAAGCACAGCCAGAAAACGCAAAAGGGCTACCTGAAAAGGTGGCCCTTTTGCGTTGTGATTGGTATCTTAAGCTATGGAAAATCA
>JANQHB010000015.1 GCA_028277225.1 Chlorobium sp. | reverse complement strand
TGATTTTCCATAGCTTAAGATACCAATCACAACGCAAAAGGGCCACCTTTTCAGGTAGCCCTTTTGCGTTTTCTGGCTGTGCTTATGAGACAGCCTCCTCTTTTTTTTAGTGCTCGAAAAGCATTTCGGAATAGGTGGGCAGTTCCCACTTGTCCCTGTCAACCATGAATTCGAGCCTGTCGGCGGCTTCCCGGACTTTTTCCATTGCCGGAAGAACAGTCTCCGCACAGTAATCGGCCATATCGAATCCTTCTTCGAACGATTCCATCTTGTCGATAACAGCATCGAGTTCTCCTGTCAGATCGATAACCTCGGCAAGGCATTCGGCCAGTTCTTTGAGATGGTCACCCTGGCTTTTAAGAGTACCTGCGGAAATTCCGATCCTGTCAGCAGCTTCAACGAGGCTGTTGAAAGAACCCGCGATCTCACCCTGGTATTCCGATACATTCGGAATAACAAAGGTTTTGAGCATAAGCTGCAACGTACGTGCTTCGATATCGATACCTTTGATATAGCGCTCGAGACGGGTATTGAGCCTCGCGTCAAGTTCCAGCTGTGAGAGAACTGAATAGTTCACGAACATCTGGCGGGTATCGTCATCCTTCAGTACCCTCATTGCCTGAGGCGTATTTTTCAGGTTCGGCAGTCCCCTGTCTGTTGCTGCCTGCTGCAGATCATCACTATAATTGTCACCCTGGTAGCGGACAGGTTTTGTCGCTGTAATCTCGGAACGGATCACATCCTGGATAGCGACATCCTTGTCAACACCTGAATCGATCTTCTCCTGGATCTGATCGGCAAGCTCGTCTATTGCCTCGGCCATGAGCGTATTGAGAACCATGTTCGGAATAGAAATCGGCTGCGATGAGCCGACGGCACGGAACTCGAACTTGTTACCGGTAAATGCGAACGGAGACGTACGGTTACGATCGGTGTAGTCCTTGTTCAGCACCGGAAGATGAGCCAGGCCGAGATCAAGCACCTGCTTTTCGGTAGCAAAATCAACCTTGCCGCTTTCGATAGCATCAAGAACCTTCTCGAGCAGTTCACCGAGGAAGACCGTGACAACAGCCGGCGGTGCTTCATTGGCGCCGAGACGATGATCATTGCCGATACTTGCGATCGATGCCCTCAGAACATCAGCACGCTTGTAAACACCTTTCAGAACAGCGACAAGGAACACAAGGAACTGAATATTCGATTCCGGTGTATCGCCGGGTTCGAGCAGGTTCGTGCCTTCCGCCGTACCGATAGACCAGTTGTTGTGTTTACCCGAGCCATTGATACCGTCAAACGGTTTTTCATGGATAAGAAGCGCAAAACCTTTCTTTTCGGCAACACGGCGCATAACCTCCATGACAAGCAGGTTGTGATCAGCTGCAATGTTGGCACGTTCGAAAATAGGCGCAATCTCAAACTGGTGCGGAGCGACCTCGTTGTGACGTGTCTTGGCGGGAATACCGAGCAGATAGAGTTCTTCTTCCACTTCATGCATGAATTCGAGCACCCTGTTCGGAATAGAACCGAAATAGTGATCTTCGAGCTGCTGTCCCTTTGGCGGCATTGCACCAAGAAGTGTCCTTCCGCTCATCACAAGGTCAGGACGCATCGAATAGAATTTCCTGTCAATAAGGAAGTATTCCTGTTCAGAACCGGCATAGGTAACAACTTTGCTCACACCTTCCGCTCCGAGTATGCCAAGGAGCTTGATAGCCGATCTGCTGACAGCATCCATGGAACGCAAGAGAGGTGTTTTCTCGTCAAGAGCCTCGCCATGGTAGGAAATGAACACGGTCGGAATACAAAGCGTAAGACCTTTACCGCCTTTCATGAGAAATGCAGGGCTTGAAGGATCCCATGCCGTATACCCTCTTGCCTCGAACGTCGTTCTCATACCGCCGGACGGGAAACTCGATGCATCGGGTTCACCCTGAATGAGTTGACCGCCGGAAAAGCGTTCGATCGGCTTGCCTTCCTTGTCAAAAGTCAGGAAAGCGTCATGTTTTTCCGCCGTCGCACCGGTCATCGGCTGAAACCAGTGCGTATAGTGTGTCGCACCGTGCTCCATAGCCCATTCTTTCATTCCATGAGCGACAACACCGGCAATATCTTCCGAGAGTTTATCACCTGTCTGTATCGTTTGCTGGAGGGCCAGAAAAACTTCCTTTGGAAGCTTTTTCCGCATAACCTCCTTGTCGAAGGTCATTGCACCAAAATACGACGATACCGCTTTGTTGTTACCGTTTTCCAACAGTTCCTCCTTTTCTTTATGGTTTGTTTCGTGACTTCTTTTCGTCAAATACGGCCAGCACCTGCCTGTCCTGCAGATTTCTGCGGACAATATCGGAACTGATGCTGGTATTTCTTTTGATCTGGGACAAAACAAAACTTGTGTTTGTACCAAGGACCCCCGGCCAGCTCTGGATTTTTGATAAAAGCAGTTCGAGGGATCCGGTGTTGTGGGTCATGACGCGCAGGATGTGGGAGCCCTCACCGGTCACCGCATAGCATTCCATAACCTCGTCTTCCCGAAGTACATGCTCCATAAAGGATTTGTAGTGCTTGGAAGAATCGACCCGCACCCATACGAAAGCCTGGATATCGAATCCGAGACGCCGTTCATCAATCTGTGTCGTGAACCCGTTGACAATACCCTTTTTCTGGAGCTTGTCGAGACGTTCGCTTACCGATGGAATCGACAATCCGACAATTTCGGCCAGTTCGCTCAGACGCATTCGGGCATTGCTTCCGAGAACTTCAATAATCTTCAGATCAATAAGATCGATATGGCCAGCCATAAACCTACAAATTTGTATTTGTTTACACCAACGTTACAAAAATAATAAGATCATTCCAAGAAATATCTAATTTTGTCACCATAAAAAGCGGCAAAGCCTAAATTTCTAAGGAACAGCGTTTCCGTGACGACCGAATACAGCACAGAAGGTATTCCCTGCAGGCCGCTGAAAAAAGCCGGTTTTCTCACTATTTAAGGATTAACTGCATAGATTTAAAAATATAATCAGTACATCATCAAGAGCCACATTATCGTCGATCATGAACGAAAAAAGGTCCGACATAAACTCCGGAAAGCCAGGGGAAGCTGATCAGGCTCCTCAAAAACCGAAAGTACCGCTTGATCGCCCTCCCGCAATCGAAGACCTGAGGTTTGTTGTAAAGGGCACCCTTTCCCTGATGGGCAAATTCATAAACGACCTCGAATGGCTTTATTCGAAAATCAGGTCATGGGAGAAGAAGTGATCCCTGGAGGATGCGCCTCACCTGTTCAGGAAACAAATTATCATTATATTCTGCACTAGTAACTTTTCAGCATCCCTGCAGACACAGGTGAAACAAGCAAGAAAACCCTACCGTGAAAATAGCACTATTCGGAGCCGGCGTTGCCGGATTGAGCGCGGCTATAGAATTGATAGACCGCGGCTACGATGTCGAAATCTACGAGAAGAGAAAGATACTCGGAGGCAAGGTTTCCGTATGGAAAGACAACGATGGCGACTCAATTGAATCCGGCCTTCATATTGTGTTTGGCGGCTACGAGCAGTTGCAGGAATATCTTAAGAGAGTCGATGCAGGAGATAATTACGTCTGGAAAGACCATGCGCTCATCTATGCAGAACCTGACGGCAGACAATCGATGTTCAGAAAAGCCGCGCTCCCGAGCCCATGGGCAGAAGTCATCGGCGGCATGCAGGCCGATTTCCTGACCATGTGGGATAAGCTGTCCCTCATTAAAGGACTCTACCCCGCCCTTGCAGGAAACGAAGAGTATTTCCGAAGCCAGGACCATATGACCTATTCCGAATGGCATCGCCTGAGGGGTGCCTCCGAACATTCACTCCAGAAACTCTGGCGAGCCATCGCCCTGGCGATGAACTTTATTGAGCCTAATGTTATCAGCGCCCGTCCGATGCTGACAATATTCAAATATTTCGGTACGGACTACGCCGCAACGAAATTCGCTTTTTTCAGGGAAAACCCCGGCCAGTCCATGATCGAGCCCATGAGACAGTATATACAGAACAAAGGTGGCAGGATTTTTGTCGATGCCCGCCTGTCCCGTCTTGACCTGAACGAAAACGGCTCAGTACAGAAGGCCGTCCTCAGCGACGGTCACGCCGTTGAAGCCGACGCTTTCATCTCGGCGCTGCCGGTACACAGTCTGAAAAAAGTATTGCCCCGGGAGTGGCTCGTCCATGACTATTTCACAAACCTGTTCCAGTTCACCGGCAGCCCGGTCGCCAACTGCCAGTTGTGGTTCGATAAAAAAATCACCGACACCGACAACCTGATGTTCTCTCAGGGTACGATTTTCGCAACGTTTGCCGATGTTTCCATCACCTGCCCCGGAGACTTCCAGGAAGGACTGGGCACAGCAAACGGCGGCAGCGTCATGAGCCTTGTCCTTGCCCCTGCCCATCATCTCATGGATATGCCCAACGAGACAATTACATCTCTTGTCATGAAGGACATCCATGACAGATTTCCAAAATCGAGAACCGCCCGGCTGCTGAAATCAACAATCGTCAAAATACCCCAGTCGGTCTACAAGGCTGTCCCTGATGTCGACAAGTTCAGACCCGATCAAGTCAGCCCGGTCGACAATTTTTATCTTGCCGGCGATTATACCTACCAGCGATATCTGGCTTCGATGGAAGGCGCAGCACTCAGCGGCAAAGCTGTCGCTGAAAAACTGCATGCAAGGAATAAAGGCTGAGCCTGCAGGACGACAGTCATTTGTCCGGCTGATGGGTCATAGAGGATTACCGTTATGTCATTGACTGAGAAGCCCCTTCTCATCATATTCACAAGGACTCCCGTAAAAGGGCGCGTTAAAACACGTCTTGCCCGAACGACTGGCGATGATTTCGCTCTCAAGGTCTATCGCAAACTCAGAGAAATCACCCTCGATGCCATATCAACAGTCAAAGCCGATATTGCAGTCTACTATGACGACCATATCCCTTCAAATGACATATTCAGCAAAAGATCGACACAATCCTTTCTTCAGGAGGGCAGCGATCTGGGAATACGAATGAACAACGCTTTCGAAAAAAGCTTCAGCATGGGTTATGACAGCATTGTCCTGATCGGCACCGATTGTCCCGGTATGAACAACAGGCTCCTGCAGGAAGCTTTTGCAATTCTTCAGACAAAGCTGGCCGTACTGGGCCCGTCAGATGACGGTGGGTACTATCTTGTGGGGCTGACAAAGCCCCTGCCCGGACTTTTCACGAACAGGACATGGAGTACAGACAAGGTTCTGCAGGAAGCCAGAGCATGTCTCGAAGAGAACGGTGTAACGTACGGACTGCTTCCGGTCCTGACCGATATCGACACCGAAGAAGATCTTCAAAACGTCAATCTTGACATATCATGAAAACAAGTATCATCATACCCACCTTCAACGAAGAAAACTCCATTGCCGACACGCTCGAAAACATCATGAAGGCAGCAGGGAACGCCGAGTATGAAATAATAGTAAGCGACGCAGGAGATGACCGGACAGGATGCATCGTCGAGGATTTCCCCGTCACACTCTGCCGCTCGCCAAAAGGCCGTGCCGTCCAGATGAACAGGGGGGCGGAGACTGCGTCCGGAACAATCCTCTTTTTCCTGCATGCCGACACACACACCCCTGCCGGTTTTCTCGAAACAATCTCCTCGGCTGTTGAACAGGGGCATCAGGCAGGATGCTTCCAGCTCACTTTCGACGATCCGCACTGGCTGATGCAAACCTATGGGTGGTTTACCCGCTTCCCCTTTCCTCTTTGCAGAGGCGGCGACCAGACACTTTTCATCACAAGAAACCTGTTTCAGCACATAGGAGGTTTCAACGAAGAACTCCGGGTGATGGAAGATATCGAAATTATTGAACGTATCTGGAAACACGCCAAATTCAGCATTCTCGACGATGTAGTCGTAACCTCGGCAAGGAAATATGCCGTCAATGGAAGGATACGCCTCCAGATGATCTTCGGCACGGTTCACCTGCTCTACTCCCTGGGTTTCGATCAGGATATCATTGCCGATTATTACAGACGCTCTGTTGACTGAAACTGCCGGAACAGGATCAGATACGTCCCACTGAAACAGAAAATGTACTCAGACCGGAAGGAAAGAAGTAAAACTGAAGAAAACAGGACTATGTTTCAATAAGGCACAACTGAATAATTATTATATTACTGATTAAATAATTAACTCCAGTTTACCGAAAAAGCTGCAGGATAGCGTCGATAAAAATATAATCAGCATACCATGACAGAAGAAATCAAAAATACCCCGAACACACCGGAACAGCAGGAACAGAAAGCAAAAGATACCCCTGCAATCAGCCAAACCGGTAGTGCCGACTTCCCATCCCTTTTGGGTAATATCGGCCTTCTGATCGATACGTCACTCGATTCGGTCACCAGAATGATCAATTCAGCAGCCGCAATAACACAGCAGATTTCGGAAAACATAACACTTACGGCAAATTCCGATGTCGTCAAGGGCATGGTCGACAATATCAGTTCGGTATCCCAGAATGTCATCAAGGGTGTCAATGACACGCTTAACTCGGAACAACTGAAAAAAACGTTCGATGAACTCGGCAAACTTGCCTCTGGCGTCATAGACGGTGCGGGATCAATCGCCAATTCGCAGCAGGCACAGAACCTGTTCAATACCGTTAGCAGCGGTTTGAACCAATTGATCCAGACCATTGTTACAACAGGTCAGCAAGGCGCCGGTGGAGCAGGCCTTAAAAAGGCTATTGAAATACCTTTCTGTTCAACGCATCAACACGCTCCTTCAGGAGAAGAAAAGCAGCCATCAGAAACCATACAACCTCAACCGGCCCCGCAAGAAAAAGAAAAAAAGACAGCAGAAACCGTAAAACCCCAACCGACTCCTAAAGAGAAAGAACAAAAGACAACAACCGCAGCGGAAAAAACAAAGCCTGCGGAAAAAGGAAAAACGGCAGGAAGCAAAAAAGAGGATATTTCTCGCAAAGGAATGATACCCCCGCAGAAATAATCCCATTGATCCCCATTCACTATCTGAAAGGTTACATACGTGCTATACTCTGAAGACAACGAAAGGAAGGATATGTTGCGTCCGGATGAAGCCAAACAGTACAGGGTGCTGTTTGCCGATGACGATCAACAGACACGCATTCTCCTGAATCACTTCCTTCGAAAAATGGGATATCTCCCGATAGAAGCTACAGACGGAGAAGAATGCATAGCAATCCTGCAGGAAGAAAAGATAGACATCCTGCTCCTGGACATCAACATGCCGAAAAAAGACGGTTTTGATGTCATGCGCTATCTTCAGCAGAAAGGCAAGAAGCTTCCCGTGATCATGATCACCGCCCTCAACAATATCCCGAACACGGTCAAGTGTATCAAAATGGGAGCGTATGAGTATCTCACCAAGCCTCTGGATGTGGACAGGCTCGAGATCGTCATGAGAAATGCGATCAGTGAATCAATGCTTCACGATGCTGTAACCCAGTTAAAAAAAGAGCTTCGCAGCAAGGAAGTTTTCAGAAACATCACAGGCAAAAGCGCAGCGATCAGCAAGGCCAAGGAGCAGGCGCTGCAGGTCATGGAGACCGACCTGAATGTCCTGATCATCGGGGAAAGCGGAACCGGAAAAGAACTGTTCGCACAGGCCATTCATGAAGGCAGCAAAAGAAAAGACGGTCCGTTCATATCGGTAAACTGCGCCGCCATATCCCATGAACTTGCCGAAAGCCTCCTCTTTGGACATTCCAAGGGTTCTTTTACCGGTGCATCGAGTGATCACGAAGGCTTTTTTGAGCAGGCTGACAAAGGAACGCTTTTCCTTGATGAAATTGGCGACATGAATGCCGATATCCAGGCAAAAGTACTGCGTGCCATTCAGGAGAAGAAAATCCGCAGGGTTGGAGAAAAAAACGAGCGGAGAATTGACTTCAGGGTTATTTCTGCGACTCACTGGAATTTTTCCGATGCGCTCAACAACAATTCGTTCAGGGATGATCTGTATTACAGACTTGAAGAGTATCCACTCTATTTACCGCCCCTCAGGGAACGAAGAGATGACATTCTCCCGCTTGCCAAGCGTTTTCTCGAGGAATTCTGCAGCGCAAACAACATCAAGAATCTCCAGTTCACCGATGAAGCCATAGAAGAAATGCTGGATTACCACTGGCCGGGCAATATCCGTGAACTTAAAAACGCAATCCAGCGCTCTGCGATAAGCTGCAGGAACGGCGAGGAGATCACCTCGGTCATGCAGCATATGGGCAGTCACTTCAGAAAGCAGGACAAAAGCCTGAAAACGCTCGACAGTGTCTCCCGGTTTGAGCCTGCGGGGGAAATTTCAAGCATCCGCAGCCTTGAAGAAATGGAACGTGACGCCATTGAAGAAGCCTTCAAAGTATGCAAGAGAAACCCAACCAAAACAGCCCAGGTACTCGGAATCGGAAGAGCAACCCTCTACAGAAAACTGAAAAAGTTCGGGCTGAATTAGTTGATTCGTGAATCGTGATCAGTGATTTGTGATTAGTTAAGAGGGGAAACAGGTAGTAGAAAAAAATGCTTGTTTTTTTATAAACCCCCCACACCCTACATCCCACAATCTTCAATCAACACTGAAAACTCATTGCTTTCAAATAAGAACTTAACACCCAACACGTAACACCTCTTCCACTCATTGCTTTCAACTGATATTTGAGAACTCGTCACTCGTCACTCGTCACTGGTGCAGACAAGTCTGCACCAACCCCTGTATGTCCGAATCCGCCGTCGCCTCGTTCCGTCTCGGATAATGCATCCACTTCTTCAAGTCTCACCTGTTCGCAACGGGCAATGACCATCTGCGCTATCCGGTCCCCATGGTTCACGGTAAACGTTTTCTTTCCATAATTGACAAGGATCACCTTTATCTCCCCCCTGTAATCGGCATCGATAGTTGCCGGGCTATTCGGTAAAGAGATCAGATGTTTCAATGCCAGGCCGCTGCGAGGTCTCAACTGCGCCTCGAAGCCCGGCGGCAATTCAATGACAAGGCCTGTCGGTATGAGCTGTGTCGTGAAAGGCACGATCTCTACAGGTCCTTCAAGGCATGCGGCAAGATCCATACCTGCCGCATGAAGAGTTGCATATCGTGGAAGAGTTGCGTTCCGGCTTAAGCGTTGTATCTTTATGTTCAGCATCAGACGACTGGTTACAGTGACCGGGAAGTTCTTTAACTCAATCTATTCATTCGGGAAACAATTACCTTGAAAGAAGCCACACAAAAAATGTATGCCCTTGCTTTCGGTGCCCACCCCGACGATGTCGAGCTTTCATGCGGTGCAACACTGCTCGCACTCATCGATGAAGGGCGAGCTGTAGCCGTATGCGACCTGACACAGGGAGAAATGGGAACTGCGGGAACTGCTGAAACAAGAAAAAACGAATCTCTGGAGGCAACCCGGCTGATGGGATACAACGAACGGGTAACCCTCGATCTCGGCGATGCCAGACTTCCTTACAATAACGAATCGTTACGGGAGATCATAACGGTGATCCGCCGTTTTCAGCCGTCGGTGGTCTTTGCCAATCCGCCTGATGAGAGGCATCCCGATCACATGAAAGCATCAAAACTCATTTATGATGCCCTGTATTACTCGGGATTAAAAAAAATCAGGACGACATTCAACAGCATAAACCAGGAACCATACCGGCCCAAACATCTGTTGTACTACATGCAGTTCACCCATTTCAGCCCTTCGATCATCGTCGATGTCTCAAAGACATTCGAACGGTCCAGAGAAGGAATCTTCGCTTTCGGAACACAGTTTTACCGTGAAAGAGACCTGATGATGCCCGAAACCATGATCCAGAGAAAAGAGTTTATCACCGGACTGGAAGCCCGGGCACGTTACCTTGGAGAACAGATCGGCGTCCACTATGGAGAAGGCTTCAGCATGCCGGGCCCCCTGGGAACGAGATCACTCAGTGCACTTTTTCAGGAAACATGACAATTGAAAAACACCTATCATGCCAATATTTCTCACTCTTCTTCTCGCAGCCTGTATTCTTGTAACAACCGGAGGATGTTCGAGTGCTCCTCAGGAAAACCGTTCAGACCATATTACGGTTGCAATAGACGGTGATTTCGACTACCTGAACCCGCTCCTGATCCAGCTTTCCCTTTCCAGGGAAGTCTGTACGCAAATATTTCCGCCGCTTGCAAGACCGACCTACAATGCCGACAAAGGAATGATCGAGTTCAAACCGAATGCTGCCGAAAGCTGGGAATTCAGCGACGATGGCAGGAAGGCCGTTTTTCATCTCAAAAAAAATACCATCTGGGAAGATGGCATGCCGCTGACCGCTCATGATTACAAATTCTCCTACCGGCTTTACGCCAATCCCGCAATTGCAAGTACGCGCCAGGACTACCTTGACGACCTGCTGCTGGACGAAAAAGGCAATATCGACTTCGATAACAGCGTCCTGACACCAGACGACCATACGCTCGTCCTGCTGTTCAACAAACCGATGGCCCAGGCCATTATTCTCGATCACTTCAACGACCTCATGCCTGTAGCAAAACACATTTTTGAATCCATCCCTCCAGATGAGATTCGCATGAAAGCATCTGAAACCCCCATCGTTGGTGCCGGTCCTTTCAAGGTCAAAGAATGGCTCCGACAGCAAAAACTCGTCCTCGCTTCAAGTTCAACGTCAACACTGCCCCATCCGGCTGCAACAGAGAACCTGAGCTTCATCGTCGTTCCGGAGTACACAACACGGCTCGCCATGCTCAAGTCGCGTCAGATCGACGCAATGATCTCTGCCGGAGGGATCAATCCCAAAGACCTGGCGGAGTTGAAACGCTCAAATCCTGACATTGCAATCAAACCGGTCAAAAACAGGTATTTCGACAGCATAGTCTGGCTCACGATCGATGGCGAGGCCTACAGAAACAGCAAGTACATCAAGCCAAATGTCTTCTTCGGAGACAAAAAAGTCCGCCAGGCCATGACCTATGCCATTGACCGCCAGGCGATCATAGACGGTTTCATGGGACCCGAGCACGCTGCTATCGTCAACAGTTCCCTTTCCCCGGCGTACGAAACAATCGCCAACAAGTCACTGCCGCCTTACTCCTATGATCCCAAACAAGCTGAATCGCTTCTCAGGGAAGCAGGATGGGAACCGGGTCCTGACGGTATCATGCAAAAAAACGGCAGAAAGTTCTCCATTTCTCTCGCCGCCCAGACAGGCAATCCCCGCAGAAACTACGCAGCCACGATCATCCAGCAGAATCTCCGCGAAATCGGGATCAACTGCGACATACGAATCGATGAAAAACTTGTTTTCAACAAAAGCCAGAACGAGTTCCTATACGACGCCGCCCTTTCGGGGCTTGCAGCAGAAACCCTGCCTTTCCAGCTCATCATTTGGGGCTCGGACTTTGAAAACCGGCCATTCAACTCATCGGCCTTCCGCCATGCGGAACTGGATAGTGTTATCGGCAAACTGAGTTCTCCCCTGTCGGAAGACGAAAGCCTTGAATTATGGCAACGGTACCAGGCCATACTTCATGAAGAACAGCCGAGAACATTCCTCTACTACTATGATGAACTCGAAGGATTCAACCGCCGGGTGAAAAACGTCGAGGTAAACCTGCTTTCAACACTTTACAACGCATATGAATGGACGCTCGACTAACCCGAGGTCACACATTGGGCATCGTTTCATTTTTACTATATTCATGAACTTTTTTCACACCTGAAGCACTAGAGAAAAAGAGGAATGCCCCGATATACACCCGAACAGCTCGCCAGAAGAAACGCATCCGTCTGGACTACGGTACAGGGAATTCTGGCACCCATACAGTTTGTTATTTTCATAGCCGGCCTTGCTGTGACACTTATGTACAAAACAGGAACCGGTATCGACAATTTTGCCTGGGTCACTGTTTTCGTGGTTTTCAAAACCATAATTTTCATGGTGATCTTTGTCACCGGGGCATTTTTTGAAAAAGATGTCTTCGACGAATATGTCTTTGCTCCCGAATTTTTCTGGGAAGATGTGGGCAGCACTATCGCCATTATCATCCATCTCTCCTATTTCGTCCTGTTCTATATGGGCCTTGACGAAACTGTGCTTATCCGGACCGCTCTCCTGGCGTATCTGAGTTACCTGGTCAATGCGGCACAATTCCTGATCCGGCTTATAATCGAAAAACGTCACGCAAGCAAAACAGCCAACGCAACCTGAAATGCAAGCACAAGCGATCGTCTTCACCGGCGTCCGACAGATAGAGGTACAAAAAGTCACGCTGAAGCCTGTGACGCCAACCGATGTCATGATAGAGACCTGCTGGTCTTCGATCAGCACCGGTACCGAAAAAATGGCATTCGAGGGCCTCATCCCCTCCCCGCCTTTCATCTTTCCGTTTATACCGGGTTATGAAACGGTAGGCAGAATCATTCAGGTCGGAGAACATGTCAATGAAAACCTCCTGGGCAAATACGCCTATATTGCCGGCTCTTTCGGTTATGAAGATGTCAATGCCGCGTTCGGCGGTGCATCGCAGTATGTCGTCTGTCCGGTCGAAAGTATTACCGTTCTTGACGGGATCGACGATCCGAAATGCGGCATCGCGCTGCCGCTTGGCGCTACAGCGATCCATTTCATGGATCTCGCCGACGTTGCAGGAAAAAAAGTCCTTGTTCTCGGGCAGGGTGCCGTCGGCATTCTTGCCGTACAGCTCGCCAAGCATATGGGAGCCAGCCTTGTCGCCGCAACCGAACCTCACCAGAATCGTCTCGACTATTCTTCGGCAGACCTGAAAGTCAACCCTTCGATCCGGGATGTCTCAGCCGCATTTGCCGGTTATGACTTCGATGTCATGATCGACAGCACCGGTGTCATGAGCGCGATCGAAACAGGTCTGCGTTTCATGAAGTTCCACGGGCAAGTGATTTTCGGCGGCTATTACCAGCGGATCAACATCGACTATTCACAGGCATTCGACAAGGAACTCTCTTTCATTGCTGCCCGCCAATGGGCCAAAGGCGACCTGCTTCGCATCAGGGAACTGATCAGAGACGACAGGCTGCATGCAAAAAAAATTTTTACGCACAGCCATCCCGTCGAAGGGGACCTGAAAGAGGCATACCATATTGCATTCAACAATCCTGACTGTCTGAAAATGGTTCTTCACTGGAAAGAACCGGAAACAGACAAACCCTCAGCATGAGACCCCGCACCATAGCCATATACGGAAAAGGGGGAATTGGCAAAAGCTTTACAACAACCAACCTCAGCGCAACGTTTTCTCTTATGGGAAAAAAAGTGCTGCAGCTTGGCTGTGACCCGAAGCATGATTCGACAACATCTCTGTTCGGAGGTGTCTCGCTGCCCACCGTCACTGAAGTCTTCGCTGAAAAAAACGCACACAACCAGAAGATCCGGATACCGGATATCGTCTTCAGAAGGGATATTCAGGATTTTCCGCAGCCAGTCTACGGTGTGGAACTCGGCGGCCCTGAGGTCGGAAGGGGATGCGGCGGCAGAGGAATCATATCGGGCTTCGACGTCCTTGAGGGTCTGGGTCTTTTTTCATGGGATATTGACATTATCCTGATGGATTTTCTCGGTGACGTGGTCTGCGGCGGCTTTGCAACACCGCTTGCCCGCTCGCTCAGTGAAGAGGTCATTCTGCTCACGACCAATGACCGCCAGTCAATCTTTACGGCAAACAACATCTGTCAGGCAAACAACTACTTCCAGAGCGTCGGAGGAGAATCGAAACTGCTCGGCATCATCATCAACCGTGACGACGGCAGCGGCATCGCTGAGAACTACGCAGCCGCTGCAGGGATCAATGTCCTGATGAAACTCCCTTACAACCCGGAGGCAAGAGATAAAGACGACAGTTTCGACTTTGCCGTTCGTATACCCGAAATAGGAGAACAGTTCCGGAAGCTCGCTTCTGATATTCTTGAAAAAAACATAACCCCCTGCGAGACGGCCGGACTTGATTTCCAGACATTCGTCCGGCTGTTCGGAGAGGTAAACGAAGCTCATCCAACCCCAGCCTCGGAAACAGAGCTAACCGGACAACAGACACAAACAAGTCCCAACCTTTCAGCACGAGAAAACGGCGGTCCCGGCTTATCTGACAACGAGAAGCTGTTATCCTGCGTCGACAAGCTCCCTGATGCCGAGCGGGAAATCTACCGCATGATTGAAATTGATAAAAAGAGTATCGCTGAGGCAGCCGAGCTTAAGGACATGAACGAATCGGAAGCTCGCGCATTTCTATCTTCCGCAAGATCCCGACTCAGAAAGCTGTTCTTCGCAAGCTAAAGATCAAGCCACAAAAGAGCGGCGAATCGCTCGCAAGTCACTTCGGGAAGAAAAGCCTCCTTGTTTGCATATTCGAACACCGTAGGCAGGCCTTACTCACTGCGGCTATTCAGCAAGTATGAACAAAAATAAGGTATTTGCAACAACGTGGTCCGTTGCCAAATGTATAATATTTGTATTATCTTTTTGGGAAAGAATACTTTGTAAGCTAAAAAGCGGCGCAAAAGAACCGTGGGCGATGGTGAAAATAAGAGGCACATGAACTTATGCGTATGCCGCATAAGTATGCTAATAAACACCAAAACATATCCTATCGGCGGATTAATCAAGTGCTTTGTTTGGGGCTTGTGGTGAAAATATAGTATATCACACAAAATTCCATAACAATCCTGTACTACACATAATAAATAATGTTAGACGGCAAATCAACTTCAAAGGGACATCCTATGCCGAAGAGAATACTTGAAACGACGGTTGACTGGGCTCGGCTTAAGCCAGAAGAGTTTCAATGGGTTCCCTGCGTGCTTTGTGGGAGCTTTGAGTACACAACACTTGCTTCCCTGGTGATCAACTGGTCGGAGTTCTACTTGGTTAGATGTGAAGCCTGCGATGTTGTGTGGCGAAATCCAATCCCTGATGCTCGCTTCCTCAACGATCTCTATTCAGAGAAGTACTACAACGTAGCAACGCACTCACCAGCCCTCGTTTATCAGGTGGGCATTGCGGACTGGGAAGTTCCAGACCAAAACCGAAGACGCACGAAGACCCGGCAAGAGGTTCGAAGGTGGGAGGAACGCGGACTTACGCCAAGGGACGAATTCAATGAGCCTCGTCACCTACTTGAGATCGGTGGAGGACGCGGATACCTCCAACGCGCAGCAGCAGAACTCGGTTGGAGCACTTTAGGTTTGGAGATTTCACCATACGGAATCAAGGCGGCGATCGACCAAGGTCTAATTATGTTGCCGGTGACTCTTGAGGAACTCTCTGAGAAGTTCATACCCTATCGGGACTACTTTGATACTGTGGTGTTCTTTGATTTTCTTGAACACATCCCCGATCCAGGACTGGTGCTACGTATAGTCAAGTATGTTCTCAAAGAGGATGGATCTGTTGTGCTACGCATTCCGTTGAGCGGTGATTGTCCAAAGCTCCATTTGATTGATCACATCTGGCATTTCTCAAAAACATCAATTGCAGCGCTGCTCGAACGAGAAGGATTTAGGGAGATCGAGACAGTTGATAGCGGGGTCTTTGAGGCGCCCAATGCCGATAGAATCGATAATCTGACAGTATTCGCGAAGAAGGGTCCTCGCCAACCACTCGGTACGGCCGTCTAACGAGTGCATTCAGCCGACCGCAAAAGGCAGAGCGAGATACGAGCGGCGCTTTTTGCGGTCGGCTGATGCATGGCGTTATGTGCGAGCAATTGGATGCATTTCGCTAATTTGTAAACTCAAATATGTAGCCCAGCCTCATTGGATTCGATGCAAATGAAATACGGCAAACTTCCAAAGGTGTATAACTTCGGGAGGATTGATTCTAAATCCATCAGCGACAGAATCCTCAAGAACTCTCTTTCGTTCCTGCTCGAGGGGGTTGAACAAATTGAAAAAAGACCCAAACAAAGCATCGTAAGTTTTTGGACGGGTGTTGAGTTATTCATAAAGTCAATCTTGGTTGATGAGCATTGGTCTTTGATTACAAAAGATCCGAAGAGTGTAAATCACGAAAGATTTCAAAGTGGTGACTTCATCTCCATTGATTTTTCACAGTCTATTATATTACTTGAAAACATATTCAACATTGAACTGGACAAGAAAACTAAAAGAGCTTTCGATACTCTCAGAAGGCACAGGAATAAAATAGTACATTTTACAGATCAAGAAATTGCCGACAAAAATGCTCTGGAACTGTGTGACATATTCGCAGAAATGAGTGCTGTGTGGGAGGAACTCAACGGTTTGCAACTAATTCCGATTGATTTCGATGATAATACCGTTGCACATCTCTATGACAATATCACTGATGCTGTCGAGAACCATAGAGTAATTTTAGAAGGAAAGTATCGACATGCTTATGCAACCAAACTAAGACACATTGATAGCAAAGAAATCCTTCAGTGCGCTTGCTGCAACTATAAAGCTGTGATATTACAGCCTGTCAACGACATTTTACATGAAACCACATGCCTTGTTTGTAATGACATGGAAGATGTGATCAAGATTCAATGTGAAAAGTGTAAAAACGTGCTTCTTCTTCACAGATCGGAAACTGCATGCACAAAATGCAATCATAAAATTGACAAAATAACAACTGTCTTTAACCAAAGGTTGAAGAGGGAAAATTCTATAGTAGCAACATGCCATAGATGCAGCTCAAAATCCGTAATCGACATTGATTCTATATGGTTTTGTCTTAACTGCTACTCATACCACTCAGTGAACATCTGCGAGTGTTGTGGTGCATACGTAACTCATGGCACTAAAAACTCGCGTTTATCTGGATGTATCTGTTGTGATGAGTTTGATGAGCATTAGAGCACATAACCATATTTTGCACAAGACACCAAACTGCTGGCGCCTGTGAAAATTTAGTTACAGGCGCACCGCATCAAAATAAGCTCAATGAAAGCGGAGACATACAATCCTATCATCCTATGCCCTACCGACATTAGGAAAAACCATACAGTTTTTCTTCTTCCAGACAGAGAGGTTGAGGTTACAATTCCACAGAAGTTATCTCGTTCGCTGATAAAGTTCTGCGATGGGACAATTTCAATTAGTAATATAAAGTCCAGATTATGTGAGCAATGGGATGAAAATTCTGTTAATTCATTGCTAACCAAATTAGTAGATAACGGCGTTCTTATTGAGAGCAGAAACATTGGTGAATACGTCTGGAAATTTGTTACAAACCCAACGGCTTGGTACAGGGATCTTTCCGAGGATAGCATTAAAAAAATCGTATTAAACCAAGACCTTCATGCTTCCAGAGGAACTGACAAAAATACATTTACAACAACAATTGAAAAGAGTGAACTAGTCAATAAATTATTAGAAAGAAAATCAACTTCTCATTTTAGTGGCAACAAAGTAAGCAAGATGCAGCTATCTGCACTTTTATGGGCAGCATACGGAAAACTTGAGAGTTACAAAGAAAAATATGTAGAAAAGAAACTTTACAGGCGAACTGTGCCTTCAGCAGGGGCACTATACCCACTTATGATACATATAATAAATTTCCAAAACACAGAATATTTAACGGAGGGCATTTACCGCGTTCATTATCCACAGCCATTGTCTGTCGATTTTGCGCACATCTCTGACATCCCAAAGAATATTTCTTGTTGTTTCGTAAACCCAAAAAAATTGATTGGAGTTTCTGGTGTAATATTTATAAGTGGCAATTTTTCAAGGTCTGCACATAAATATAATAATCGCGCCTTATTGTACATTTTGCTAGAGGCGGGACATGTCGCTCAAAATGTTCACTTGGCGGCACAAGAAAGTGGATTAGAAACAATTGAAGTTGGAGGTTTTTATGAGGATAAAATAGCGAACCTTCTTGCACTCCCTTCTAATTCTATGCCGTTAACATCAATACTATATGGCGAACAGTCTAACTCCACTAATACCAGCGAACGAATACCTGCACTGTATGTTAATGAAATTATAAGCTGTATAGAAGAAGCTGATTACTATGCTGCGGACTATCATTTAGATTTCAAAATGTTCTTCGCTAAACCATATAAAGACGC
Organism: Chlorobium sp.; assembly: GCA_028277225.1. Taxonomy (GTDB): domain Bacteria; phylum Bacteroidota; class Chlorobiia; order Chlorobiales; family Chlorobiaceae; genus Prosthecochloris. The sequence goes on along the minus strand of JANQHB010000015.1, from coordinate 9,372 downwards.
GAACAAACACAATTGGTCGAGCTGTGGAAGATCATACGATGCAGACATCGCAGAAGAAAAAGCAAAAGCCGAGTGCGTAGAATGGTATTCATTTTCTCGTTCTTCAGAACACCCTCTGGTATCAGCATCCTACAATGAGTTACAAGAAAATGCAGTTGACCCAAAATTAATCGCCGCATATCTGCCAAATCAATACAAATTAACACCAATTCAAAAATTTAATAACAATGAGGATTATCAGTGGTGTCCTGTACAGGAAATGTTTTCCGGTAAAAGGAATCTGATGCTTGCAGATTTCATATATTATCCATATTCCCCTAAAGGTAAACATAGGTATTTTTATGCGAATTCTAGTGGTTCTTCAGCACATACTTCCTTGGAAAATGCACTCGAACACGCAATTCTTGAACTCATTGAGAGAGAAGCTTTTATAGTTACATGGGTCAATAGGATAAAAAGGAAACAAATAAAAAAGAACTCTCTCACCGAAAAGCTCATTAAACGGATCAACTATCTAGAACATTTAGACTTTGATGTTCGCATTGTTAACATTACATACGACCTTACCCCTGTAGTTATGGTTATAGCTAAAAATGATGAAGTTCCTTATTTTTCTTGCGCAGCAGCATCATCTTACTACCCTGCAGATGCAGTAGAAAAAGCGATGATGGAGTTAGAAGCAAGTATCTATTGTAGATTTCGGGACGGGCCTTCCAAAGAAAAGGTAAAACCCAATAACGTGTTTCATCCACTCGATCATGGGCGACTTTATGAAATAAGTATGTACATTAACAAGACACGCTTTATGTTTGAAGACGTTGGTGCGCCAATATCACTAAAGGAACTAGAGGATGCAAACAAATTTAACAAGTTCAGCGACCTTTGTGGAGAGATACAACATAATGGTTGGAGTGTATATTTCGCGCATATGAATATGCTTGAAAGTGATATTGATCATTTGCCATATCAGGTTGTAAAAGTAATTATACCAGGAGTTGTGCCAATGACCTTCGGCTTTGGTCTAGAAACATTCGTTATAGAGCGCATGAGATCATTACCGGAGTCTTGTGGCATTGCCAAACGGAAACCTATTAGCAAGTTGAACCGGTTTCCACATCCATTCACATGAAAGAGAGGTGATTGACATGAAAAACGAGCCTACCCAAAAAGTAAATAAAACGGCAAAGCAGAAGCCAGCTTTCGACGCTAAGATCACAGTTCGAAAGAAAACAGATATTGCGAAATCCATGAAGAGCAGTGATTCGTCAGGCCAATCTGCTAATAGCAAGGACTAGTTACCAACAGTTGGCACGTCACCGCGAAAAAACAGTACTGGCCCTAACAAGCGCTATATACAGCATCGCATAAGTTTAACCGATGGCTTGCATATTTGATGTGCTATAAGAAGAATCATTACAATGGGCACCCCATTCAATGCTTCTGCAATTCGTGGGAACTTGACCCGCTTACTGTACCACCAGTTTTAGAGAAGATTCTGTGTTTTGAACGGCAAACTCTGCCGATGTCAGGCCATTCAATGCACTGTTTAGCCTGACGTTATCAGCGATTGAAAACAAAAGATTGCAACTTCCAAAGAACGGGCGCAGAATAAAATCAGTCGCTGTTTGGTCAGTTTCTTGCACCGGAAAGAACGGCAGCATTTATGACCGGCCTTTTCCCAAGATGAGAACGGGTTTGTTTGCGCCGGTATTACACTTTCGCCCGCTTGGCGGCCTTGGCCCTCTGGTTCGAGTCCAGAATTCTTTTACGGATTCTGATGTTTTCCGGTGTCACCTCAACCAGTTCGTCATCATTTATGAAGTCAAGCGCCTGCTCGAGGGTCATGATTTTAGGCGGCGTAAGGCGAACCGCTTCATCCGCCCCTGAAGATCGCATGTTCGTGAGCTTCTTGGTTTTGCAAACGTTCAGGGTGATATCGAACTCTCTGGTCGACTCACCGACCACCATACCTTCATACACCTTGACGTTCGAGCCGATAAAGAACGTCCCGCGATCTTCAAGGCCTGCTATCGCATAGGCGACCGAGGCGCCGTTCTCACCGCTGACCAGCGCACCGGTCTCCCTGGCCGGGAGCTTTCCTTTAAACGGCTGATAATCGTGAAAGACATGGGACAGCATACCTTCCCCTTTCGTATCGGTCGTGAACTCCTGGCTGTAACCGATCAGTCCCCGTGTCGGGATCTCGAACTCCAGCCGGACCATACCGCCTTTGAGCGTTTCCATATGCTTCATCTCGGCCTTTCGCCGCCCCATCTTCTCGATCACGACACCGTTGTACTCGTCAGGCACATCGATCGTTACATGCTCGACAGGCTCGAGGAGCGTACCGTCTTCAGCCTCGCGTGTTATAACCTGGGGCCTGGATATCGCAAGCTCAAATCCTTCGCGGCGCATGTTCTCGATCAATACTGACAGGTGCAGTTCTCCGCGCCCCGAAACCCTGAACGTATCGGCGCTTTCAGTCTCCTCAACTTTCAGGGCAACATTGGTCATTACTTCCTTGAAGAGCCTTTCGCGAATTTTCCTGCTGGTCACTTCCTTTCCTTCAAGCCCTGCAAACGGCGAATCGTTGACCGAAAACAGCATCGACAGCGTCGGTTTGCTGATCTCAAACGAAGCAATCGGCTCCGGCCTCGATTCTGCAGCAAGCGTTTCTCCGACATTGACGTCCGCTATCCCCGAAATCGCTACGATGTCACCCGAAACAGCCTCCCTCTTCTCGACACGGTGCGTCATATCGAACGTGAACAGTTTCGCGACGCTGCCTTTACTGAGCACACCATCTTCTGTCACGATCGCAAGAGGGTCGCCAGGATGCACTTTTCCCCGCTGAATCCTGCCGACTGCAATCTTGCCGAGGTAGTCGCTGTAATCGAGTGTCGTAACCAGCATCTGGAAATCATCCTGATCGTCGTATACAGGACAGGGAATTTCCCTGAGGATCATGTCGAGCAGGAGGCTCATGTCGCCGTCCTCGTCACTCATCGACATTTTGGCTATGCCAAACTTGGCGGAAGTATAGATATAGGGAAAATCAAGCTGATCCTCATCGGCACCGAGAGCGATGAACAGGTCGAGAACCTGGTCGTGAACATGTTCCGGGTCGGCCTGGGGACGATCGATCTTGTTGATGACGACAACCGGCTTGAGCTTCAGTTCAAGCGCCTTACGCAATACGAATTTTGTCTGGGGCATAGGCCCTTCGAAAGCGTCGACAAGAAGCAGCACGCCATCGACCATCTTGAGTATACGCTCCACCTCCCCGCCGAAATCGGCATGTCCCGGTGTATCGACAATATTGATCTTGCAATCCCTGTATATCGTCGCAGCATTTTTAGACAAAATGGTGATCCCGCGCTCTTTTTCCTGAGGATTGGAATCCAGTACACGTGCATCGACCTGCTGGTTTTCCCTGAACACCCCGGTCCGGCGGAAAATTGCATCGACCAGCGTTGTCTTCCCGTGATCAACGTGAGCAATGATAGCTATATTGCGGATATTCTGTTTGGTGCTCATCTTTTTGGTGGCAAATCGTTATCTTTTGTTACAGCCCGGGCGAATATACATTTTTTTTCACGACTCTGCTTCAGATCATGTGACATCGCTTCAGATGATTTGCATTCACTCGTCATGATCCCGAAAGATATCAATGGATAACGTTCTCTTCAGCCATATGCTCCACCCGATACTGACCGGTACGGTATCGCTGCTCTACATTCTCACACTCATTCTTTACGGAGGCGATTTTTTCAGGGGAAACGCGTTTGCAAAAACCTATAAACAGCCTTCACTGATCGTCACGATCGTCAGCCACTTTGCCTATATCGGTTTTCTCACCGCTCCGGAAGGGTACCTCATGAACTATTCGAGCGCCATGATCATGACCATGGTGGCCCTGACACTGGCTGTCATCTATATGTTTATCGAGTTTACAACCAAAACCGATAAAACCGGCTTTTTCATTCTCTCCTTTTCTGCCGGAGCGGAAATCATATCTTCGTTCTTTTTTCTCTCCTCTACCGGAGAGGGGCCGACATTCAGAGGTTTTGGCATAGGCGTTCATCTTCTGTCTGCCATTTTCAGCTTCAGTTCCATTGCGATTGCCGGCTTGTACAGCTTCCTCTACCTCCTCCTGTTCCGGCAGATCAAGAACAACAAATTCGGTTTTCTCTTCGAAAACCTTCCCAACCTTGAAGTGCTCGAGCAGCTTATCCGACATGCCGTCGCATTCGGATTCCTGTTTCTGTCCATGACCTTTTTTGCAGGCATTATCGGCACGATCCAGACATCGGAGGTCATCAACCTCTTTGAAACAAGGCTCCTGGTCCTTTTTGTCATCTGGCTCTTTTACGGTATAAGCCTCTTCATCAAAAAATTGTTCGGCTGGGATACAATCCACATTGCATACCTTCTTATCATTCTTTTTGTGCTGATCACGATCCTGATCATCCTGATGAGCATTTACTCGCCAACCTTTCACAGCACAAGCTTTTAAAGCCCTTTAGTTTGATATTTGCACCTTTTGCGGTATATTTAGCAACTTCTGACGGTATACGGTAAAAAGCGGCATCCTGTTTTCAGGCAAGCAACCAAACTGCTACAACATGAACATTATTTCAGTCGGTGTCCATCACAAATCTGCACCTATTGAAATCCGTGAACGGGTCTCTCTTCCCGAAGACCAGGCAAAGGCATTTCTCCGCAACCTGATTGACGACGGACTGGCCCAGGAAGCCATGGTCCTGTCTACATGCAACAGGACGGAACTGTATGTCGTACCGGCAATGCCGGAAGTTGACTGCCGATACATGAAAGACTACCTTATCGCTTTCAAGAATGCGCATAACGAAGTCAGGCACGAGCATTTTTTCAATCGCTTCTACTGCAACACCGCAAGGCATCTTTTTGAAGTTGCCAGCGCCATCGACTCGCTGATCCTCGGTGAAGGACAAATTCTCGGCCAGGTCAAGGAAGGCTACAGGATCGCTGTGGAAGTCCAGTCAGCCGGCATACTCCTGACACGTCTCTGCCACACCGCATTCAGTGTCGCAAAAAAAGTCAAGACCAAGACCAAGATCATGGAAGGCGCGGTTTCGGTAAGTTACGCAGCCGTTGAACTGGCCCAGAAGATATTCTCCAATCTTTCCATGAAGAAGATTCTCCTCATCGGCGCCGGTGAAACAGGAGAACTCGCTGCCAAGCACATGTTCCAGAAAAACGCAAGGAACATTGTCATTACAAACCGGACACTTTCCAAAGCTGAAGCACTTGCCGAAGAACTCGGTACGAACCAGATACTCCCTTACGAATCATACAAGGAACATCTTCACGAATTCGATATCATTATAACCGCTGTCAGCATCAAGGACTACGTTCTCAAGGAACCGGAGCTTCAGCAGAGCATGCAGAAACGAAGGTTGAAACCGGTTATTATCCTCGATCTCGGCCTTCCGCGAAATGTCGATCCCGAAATCGGCAAACTCAAGAACATGTTCCTCAAGGATATCGACGACCTCAAGCATATCATCGATAAAAACCTTGAGTTGAGACGGGCGGAACTGCCGAAGGTCCAGAAAATAATCAACGAAGAACTGATCGGGTTTGCCCGCTGGATCAATACCCTGAAAGTCCGTCCGACAATTGTCGACCTTCAGTCCAAATTCATCGATATCAAGGAAAAAGAACTTGAACGTTTCCGATACAAGGTCAGCGAAGAAGAGTTGAAACGAATGGAACGGCTGACCGACAGAATTCTGAAAAAAATCCTGCACCACCCGATCAAGATGCTCAAGGCCCCGGTTGACACTGCCGATAACATTCCCAGCAAGGTCAATCTTGTCAGAAATATTTTTGACCTTGAAGAACAGAATCAACGCTCCAAGTAATCAGTCATAACGCTAATCAGTAACCGCATTGAAGAAACAATTACTTATCGGCACCAGATCAAGTCCCCTTGCCCTCTGGCAGGCAGAATTCACAAAAGCTGAACTCTCGAAACATTACCCGGACCTCGACATAGAACTGAAACTGGTCAAGACAACCGGTGATGTTCTTCTCGATTCCCCTCTCTCCAAAATCGGAGACATGGGCCTTTTCACCAAAGACATCGAAAAACATCTGTTGGCCAACGAAATCGACCTTGCGGTTCACAGCCTCAAGGACGTACCGACAGAAACTCCTGAAGGTCTCATGCTTTCGGCATTCACAGAACGGGAAGACACAAGGGATGTCATTATCTCCAAAAACGGAGAGAACCTCAAGTCACTTCGTGAGAATGCCAGAATAGCCACAAGCAGTCTTCGCAGAACATCCCAGCTCCTGAGTATGCGGCCTGACTTTGAAATGGGCGATATTCGAGGCAACCTCAACACCCGCTTCAAGAAATTCGATGAGAGCGACTTCGACGCCATGATGCTTGCCTATGCCGGTGTCCACCGCCTCAATTTCGGTGACCGTATCTCAGAGATACTTCCTCACGACACCATGCTCCCGGCCGTCGGCCAGGGCGCACTGGGCATCGAAACACGCTCGGATGACGAAGAGACAAAGAAGATTGTCAGCGTCATGAACAACGTGAACTCGGAATTCTGCACCAAGGCTGAAAGAGCCATGCTCCGTCACCTCCAGGGCGGCTGCCAGATCCCGATCGGCGCATATGCAAGCCTGAAAAACGGAACCCTGCTTCTCCTTGCCTATGTCGGCTCCGTTGACGGAAAACGCGCGATCCGTAACGAGATATCCGTCGATAACTGCACCACACCCGAGCAGGCCGAACAGGCCGGCATTACCCTTGCCGAGGAACTGCTGAAAGACGGTGCTGACAAGATTCTTGCCGAAATCAGAAAAACCTGCTGATGAAGCGCGTTCTGGTCACAAGACCAAAACATCAGGCAGAATCATTGGTACAAGAGTTGAAACAATACGGCCTCGACTCGGTTGTCTTCCCGACAATCGAGATCAGGCCTGCTTCAGGATGGCAGATCCCGGATATTTCAGTCTACACCGGAGCGTTCTTCACAAGCCCCAACAGCGTACGCTTTTTTCTCGAACGGCTCAAGACCGAAGCCCCCCGGGAACTGGAAGCACTGAAAACAATAAAGATTTTCGCTGTCGGAAAGACAACTGCCGGTAATCTTGCACAGTACGGTATAGAAACAGAACCTCCGCCCAAAGTCGCCGACGCAGTAAACCTGATGCAGGAAATCGGAACGGAGATCATTACAGGCAATACCTTCCTCTTTCTTCGCGGTAATCTTTCTCTGGGCGTGATACCCAAAGCGGTTGCCGAACAGGGTGGGAAGTGCCACTCGATCGTCGTGTATGAAAATCATCCTCCCGACATCAAGGCAACAGAAAAGGTAAAGGCAATGGTAACAAAGGGAGAAATCTCCTGTCTTTCGTTTACCAGTCCGTCAACCGCACAGAACTATTTCAAGGCTGTAGGTTCAACGTCGGTTCCTTCAGGAGTGCTGGTAGCAGCCATAGGAAAAACCACCGCAAAGGCGCTGAACGAACTCGGCGTCACCGTCGACATCGTACCTGGTTACTACGACGGCCCGCATTTTGCCAAAGCGATCGCAAAAGCCCTGGAGATCGCCTGAGCGCACTGCTCGCAAACCCTTACCACGCCTCTGGTGACACAGAAAATGCGGCTCTGTCCCAACACGGGTCGGGACGCTCAGCTCAGGCCCTGCTCTTCGTCATCGGCGGCATCGATAGTGTTTTCAGCCGATCCCCCATCCTCTACAAGACGAAGACGCTTCTGTATGGCACGTGTTCTTACACCCACCAGCTTGTCAATTTCCGAGCCAGCCTGTGTTATCCGGCTCTGGGCCTTCTGAAGAACATCTTCAAAACGGGCGAATTCGGTTTTGACCTGTGAAAGAACCTTCCAGACCTCACCGGTCCGTTTCTCAATAGCCAGTGTCCGGAATCCCATCTGAAGACTGTTCAACAGGGCTGCAAGAGTGGTGGGACCGGTCACAATGATCTTGAAATCCCTCTGCAGGGTTTCAAGCAGGGATGTATTGCGCACCACTTCTGCATACAGGCCCTCGACGGGCAGGAAAAGAATACCGAAATCGGTAGTTGCAGGAGGATTCAGGTACTTGTCCCGGATATCCCTGGCACAACGGCGCATTTCTGTCTCGATATCCCTGGAAGCACCCATGATCCGGTCTTTATCTCCCGCTTCGGCGGCGTCAACCAGGCGGTAGTAGGCTTCAAGCGGAAACTTCGAATCAATAGGGAGAAATACCGTGCCGGCGTCATCGTCTTTTCCGGGAAGTTTGACGGCAAACTCGACCTGTTGTCTGCCGTCCTTGCCAACCTTTACGTTCCCGGCGTATTGTTCAGGAGAAAGCAGGCCGGCAAGGAGATTTTCCAGCTGCATTTCCCCAAAGACACCGCGAACCTTGACGTTTGCCAGGACCTTTTTCAGGTCACCGACACCGGAAGCGAGCGTCTTCATTTCACCAAGCCCTTCGTGAACCTGACGAAGCCGGTCACTGACCTGACTGAACGATTCGCTGAGACGTTTTTCAAGCGTCGACTGCAGTTTTTCATCGACCGTCCGACGCATCTCCTCGAGTTTTGCCTCGTTGTTTTCCTGCAGCGCCTGAAGACGTTTTTCAACGGTGGTACGGATGCTTTCAAGTGTTCCGGAAGTTTCTTCCTTCAGCAGTTCCTGCCTCGACAGCAGTTCCGCAAAGTTTCTCCGTTGCAATTCATCCTGACGCATCGCATGGGTTCCAATCACGTCTTCAAAGGACTTGAAAGCACCTGACTGTTCAGCACGGCTTTCCTTTAAGAGCCCGGCAAGTTCCATCCGGTTTCGCTGAAACTCATCCTTCTGCTCACTGTGCAGTCTTGCAAGATCGGAACGGAGGATATCCTCGATACCCTGCAGCCTTTCTTCCTGCCGAACCGAACTCCTGCCTGTAAGAAGAACAAAGAGAATAACGGCGAGCAGCACAACAATGAGGATCAGAAGATACAATGACATAAGCGACTATGGAATGCTGGACACGTTTAACCTGAACAGTTCATGCAGAAAAGTACAGCAGGGAAAATGGCACCTGAATTGAGCGATTGTCGAGCCCTGTGAAATACTCGGCCTGATTTCACGGGGCCACAGATGCAAGGCACAGGAAATGCCGCTGTAGTGATCTACCGCAAGTTTCCTGTAACGAAGCAGATGTGGCCCTGTGAAATATCTGGTCTTATTTCACGGGGTCGGCAATCCCGAAGGGTTTCAACAAATGCGGTTCTTTATCTTTTTTCACCCTCACCCTGCAGATGAGGGATAATCTCTATAAAAAGAGAGTATAAAAGATTTTCTTTGATAAACTT
>JANQHB010000013.1 GCA_028277225.1 Chlorobium sp. | reverse complement strand
TTGATTTTCCATAGCTTAAGATACCAATCACAACGCAAAAGGGCCACCTTTTCAGGTAGCCCTTTTGCGTTTTCTGGCTGTGCTTATGAGACAGCCTCTTTTTTATGGTCTTGCAGATTCTCGGGGACGTGCGGGATTTGCTCTATACTCTTGTATCGTCCTTCGATTACTTCTGATCCAGCACATCACGAACTTTGGCACACAGTTCGTCTTTTGAGAATGGTTTATGCAGAAAATTCACATTTCCGTCCAAAAGTCCCTGCTGGGCGATCACGTTTTCTGTATAAGCCGACATGAAGAGACACTTGATATCCGGATAGAGGGACAAAATGTTTTTTGCAAGGTCGCGGCCGTTCATTTCGGGCATCACGATGTCGGTAATGAGAAGGTCTATATCGACTGCATGTTCCTTCGCCAGACGAAGAGCCTCGCCCGGTGTGGGAGCACCCAGTACGCTGTAGCCCTGCCGCTCGAGCATCATGGTGGCCATTTTCAGGATTACCGTCTCGTCCTCGACCAAGAGGACTGTCTCATGACCACGCTCGACTGGTTTATCCTGACTTTTTCCCGATGGCGATGTCGCCTTTGCCTTGTGGCGCGGAAGGTAGATAATGAAGGTCGTTCCCTTCTCCGGTTCACTATAGACATTGATGAAACCGTTGTTTTGTTTGACCGCCCCATAGACCGTGGACAGGCCCAGACCGGTGCCTTTACCCAATTCCTTGGTGGAATAAAAGGGCTCGAACAGATGCGACACCGTCTCTGAATCCATGCCGATGCCGTTGTCGCTCACCGACAGCTTCACATATTCTCCGGGCACAAATCCCGCATGAGCCCTGCAGTACTCCTCATCGAGAACAGTATTTCCCGTTTCGATGGTCACTCTTCCGACACCGGTGATGGCATCCCGGGCGTTGACGCATAAATTGACCAATATCTGGTCGACCTGGCTGGGATCGATCTTTACCGGCCAGACCTCCCAGCCCGGGACCCAGGACATTTCGATGTGTTCACCGATCAGCCGCTTCAGCATATTGAGCATGCCTGACACGGTCTTGTCGAGGTCGATCACTTTAGGGGTTACGGTCTGTCGGCGCGCAAAAGCCAGGAGTTGCCGGGTCAGGTCGGCAGAGCGTACACCGGCCTTTTTTATTTCCATCAGATCGTTGTAGAACTGCTGATCCGGTTCCATCTCATCCAGCATCATATCCGCATGACCGATAATAACACTCAACATGTTGTTGAAGTCATGAGCCACGCCTCCAGCCAGACGGCCCACAGATTCCATTTTCTGGGATTGCAGAAGCTGGGCCTCCAATCTGAGCTGTTCAGAAACATCCCTTTTAACGGCAACATAGTTAACGATTTCACCGTCAGCATTGAAGACCGGGGATATTGTGGCTTCTTCCGTGTACAATGATCCATCTTTGCGTTTGTTGACAATTTTCCCTTTCCAGGTCTTACCGCTCGAAATGATCTTCCAGAGCTCACGGTAAAACGCCCTGCTTTGCTTTCCGCTTTTTAAAATGCGCGGATTACAGCCTTTCACTTCATCAGGATCATATCCGGATATTGTCTTGAACGCAGGATTGACATACTGGATACGTCCTTCAACGTCTGTGATAACGATGACTTCGTTGGACTGCTCAATGGCTTTGTTAAGACGTTCGTGCTCAGCTTCAGCAAATTTGCGTTCGGTTATGTCCCGAACCCATTCAACGGTGAGTTCACAATTTCCGTCAGCGTCAAGTATAGGGACAACATTCAGTTCGAACCAACCGCCTTCAGGCAACTCGACCTCTTCCGTGAAGGATTTTCGCGTCTTGATGACCTGCGTTGTTCGACAGTCGGGGCAGATCTTGTCCAGTCCCCGGTAGAGCCGGTAGCACTTTTCTCCCAGGATTCTGCGCTCGGAAGGGATTGCGGCAAACCCGTTCCAGTTGCTGTAGACGACATTCGACTCGGTATCGTGAATGGAAATCATGTCAGGAATCGCGGTTAACATCGCCTGAAAAAGCGATTCGCTTTTCCTCAGCGCTTCCTCGGCCTGCTTGCGTTCGGTGATGTCACGGTGGATACCAACCACAAGCAAAGGCTTTCCCTCTTCATCAAGGCGCAGAATACGTGCGGTTGAGGCCACCCAGACATAATCACCGCCCTTTTTGGCCAGCCTGAACTCAATGCCGTATTTGGGGGTTTCTCCACTTACGAAAGCGGTGAACGCCTTCTCGACAGCCGATCGATCATCCGCGTGGAGTTGCTCGAACCACCATTCCGCCGATCGAGGAGAAAAATCGGCTTCGTAACCGATCATCCGCAGAGCCACTGCGTCAAAGGTTACCAGGCCTGTCGAGAAATCCCACTCCCACACTCCTTCAGTCGCGCTTTCCATAGCAAGTTGCAGACGTTTCTCACTTTCACGCAGCGCTTCTTCAGCCTGCTTCTGTTCGGTGATGTCACGTCCAACGCCCTGGAATTCGACAACTGCACCCTGTTCATCGAAGATCCCCCGACTTCGCCATTGCAGCCATCTTGTCTCGCCGGAGGGAAGTACCACCGACTGGGTCGTCTCCACAACCGGATTCTCGACGGTGATCTTTCTCAGATCCTCCCGTACTTTCTTCTGTTCTTCCGGGCTGAGGAACTCCAGAAAGCTCCGGCCAACCAGTTCCTCAAGCGACTGACCCGCATATTGCGCTGCAAACTCGTTCACCCAGGTAAGGGTTCCGTCGAAACGGAACCGCGAGATCAGCTCAGCCTGATCCTCGACAACACCCCGGTAACGCTGCTCGCTTTGCTCCAGCGCCTGCTGTGCCTGCTTTATGTCCGTAATATCGGTATGCATACCGAACATAGACAGGGCCTTACCCGCCTCATCACGAGTCATGATGCGCCCCCGGTCGAGAATCCATATCCAGCGGCCGTCCTTGTGCTTCATGCGGAATTCGCAGCTGTAGTCGGCCGTTTTGCCCGCAATGCAATCCGACAGGGCCTTGCGTGCCTGACCGATATCGTCAGGATGGACCAGACGCTCCCATGTCCTGTAATCGTAGGGTGTCAGCTCCTCGATGGTATAACCGAGCATGGCCGCCCATTGTTCGTTGAAACGGGTTTTATTGGTCTGGACGTTCCATTCCCAGGTCCCCACCTCCGAGCCTTCGATGACAAGGCCAAGATATTGGCAATTTTCCTCCAGCTTGCGTGCTGAAACGATCCTGTTCAAGGCAAAGGATATATCGCCGGCCACCTCGTTAAAAAGATCCTGTTCCTCTGCGTCCCGAGCGTAGGCGGCAGGAACGGATACCGTCAGGATCCCGTAGGTTATACCGTCAAAATCCAGGCGGCGGACCAGACCGGCGCGGCCGCTGTATTCATCGTGCAGGGAGCAGTCGGGACAATCCGCCAAAGGATTATCCAGCACAAGCATTTCACCGCTTTCCAATGCGCGTTTCATACTTTTCGGAAAATTCCCGCGTACGAGTCGTTCTTGCAGGGCCTCGAATCCGTTTTCGAAACCTGCAGCCGCAATCGCCGGCACCGGCCCCGTTTCCGGCAGCCCCAGTTGCAGAGCCGCATCGCCGCCCAACAAGGCAATCCAGGCGTTGTGATAGCCCATCGTTTCGGTCAGGTTCTCACACGCCAACCCGATCAGACGCTCTGGATCGGTCTCGACCACAATCATCCGGCTGACGTTACGGATGGCCTTCAGGACACGATTGAGATGCTCAAGCCGCTGGTTTGCTTCGGCAAGTTCCGAGGCCGCCTGGTTTGCTTCCTTCATTGAATCGTTCCCTCTGCGTTATTGTATCTCTGATGTAAGGATTGCGAGGTTCTTTCTTCCTGTCTTTCCGAGGTATGGAACACGCCATCGTCGAATTCCACCGTTCGCACTGTACTCACTCAGATCTATGTGCAAAGGCTCCCGTCGCGGTTTGATCTGCAGGGTAAGACGCTCTTTTCGGGGGCTATCTCTTCGACCTTCAGGAAAACCACTCAGCCGCTCTTTTCTGTAGAAATGAGAAGGGCGAAGCTGATTTCCTCTGCGTTGGGTTCCCGCTCCGGAATGGCAGGCACCCTGATGTGGAGGGAACCTTTCTCCAGAGTGTCCATCACGTTGTTGCATATTGTACATCCGCTGCAGTGCACGGTGTTTCCCCACCTCCCTTGAAGCCGGGCATACCTGCACCCGAACACAATACCTCCAGGCAGTCCCCGGATATTTCTTCGGGAGGCTTATCGAGAAGCTGCAGATAAACTACCCTCTATCAATAATATAGAGCATATTCACCCTGCGTCCGAATGAAACACGAGCTTTCCAGCTCCCCATGAACAGATTTTTCTGCCATGTATCCCTGGTAAGCGGTTGCCGTATACCCTTCGATCAGTACTCGTCATCACTTTTCCGGGAGCTTGTGTATGCAGGGAAAAACAGACAGGATTTTGGGGATAAAAACCGGAGTATGACAAACGAGCAAAAAAAGGTTTGCGCCGATTCTTCTCGTCACCTGTCACTTGTCACTATCCTCAATCGACGTACTCTACATACTGCTCGAAATCCTCTTTTGGCGGCAGTTTGATGCCCCCGGAAGTGCAGACCGGGATGCAGCGGTCACATGAGTGTTTTTACATCAACCAAAATAGCAATCCGTAATGAGAGCATATCCTTACAGCCACTACCTCATTGCAGCTTTTCCATGACGCTCTCTCTGAACACCCTGATAGCCTCGGGTATGCCTTCCGGATTCCGTCCGCCTGCAGTCGCAAGACCGGGTTTTCCGCCGCCGCCGCCCTGCACCATTGCCGCGGCTTTTTTCACAAGCTCACCTGCATGCATACTGAACGTGCTTATCGCTTCGTCACCGGCAAACCCGACAAGCGTCACTTTCCCTTTTTCTTTGCCTGCAAGCAGGCCGACACAGTTTCCGATCTTTTGACGAAGGTACTGTGCGAGACTGCGAAGGCCCTCTGAACCTGTGTCATCGGTATTCATGACAAAGATTCGACATCCATTGAGCGTTTCGGCGTTTTCAGCCTCCTTGAGCGCCTTGTCAAGAAGTACCGAAAGCTTGATGTCCTGCAGTTCCCTGTCGAGCGATTTTCTTTCGTCCAAAACTTCCTGGAGCCGGGCGGCAACACTCTCGTCCGGTGCGGTCTTGAGCAGGTGACGCACCTCCTGAAGTTCCTGGAACTCTTTCCAGAGCAGTTCCTCTGCGGCCCTGCCTGTTATCGCCTCGACCCTTCGAATTCCGGACGCGATCGAGGACTCACTGACAATCTTGAAAAGACCGATCTTGCCTGCATTGCTGACGTGCGTGCCGCCGCACAGCTCAACCGACACGCCGGGTACTTCCACAACCCGGACACGATCCGCGTATTTGTCGCCGAAGAAAGCCAGCGCTCCTTTCTCAATAGCTTCTTCATAGGGAACGTCAACAAGCTTGACCAGATCGGCTGCCTCCCGGATACGCTCGTTTACCTCTGCCTCCACCGCTTCGAGTTCACGGGCAGTCATTTTCTCGAAATGGCTGAAATCAAAACGCAGCCTATCGGGGCCGACCAGCGAACCTTTCTGCTGGACATGTTCTCCCAGCACCTTTCTCAAGGCTGCATGCATAAGATGCGTGGCGGTATGGTTCCGCTCCGTAGCTTCCCTCAGATCCCTGTCGACAGTGGCATTGACAGGAACAGGTCTCCTGAAGTCGATGCCTGATGGATCGATCTCTTCTCCGCTGATGCGGTCAAAAACTTTTCCAATGACATGTACGATCAGCTCACCATCCTTTTGCGTATCGATAACCTCGACCCGAAGATTTTCACCCTCGATAAAACCCTTGTCACCCGTCTGTCCGCCGCTTTCGGCATAAAAGGGAGTCCGGTCCAGAACAAGCTGCAATTTACCGCTGGACTGTTTCACCCCGATAACGCGGGCGCCGGAACTGAGCGTCTCATATCCGACAAAATCGGACGGCACCTGTTCATCCAGCCACAGCCAGTCCCCCTCGTCTCCGGCAATCTGCTGCTTTGCTCTCCGGTCCTTTCGCGCCCTTTCTTTCTGCTCAAGCATACACGCCTCGAAACCGTCCTCGTCAACACTCAATCCCTCTTCGGATGTCATGAGACGCGTCAGGTCGAGCGGAAAACCGTAGGTATCGTAAAGCCTGAAGGCGTCTTCGCCCTGTACAACCTTTGCGTCTGACGCTTTGAGGGCGGTCGTGATTTCACCGAATATTTCGATTCCCCGATCAAGGGTAACAAGAAAACTCTCTTCTTCAGACCGTATGATTTTAACAACCGTTTCCTGCTGCTTTTTCAATTCCGGGAAAACTTCGCCCATAGTCTCGGCAATGACACCGACAAGGCGATAAAGCATTGGCTGATGCCAGTCGAGCTTTCTCGAGTAGCGAACCGCCCGGCGAAGAATCCGGCGCAGCACGTACCCGCGCCCTTCGTTGCTCGGGACAGCGCCATCGGTAATTGCAAACGTAAGCGTTCTGGCATGATCGGCAATAACCCGCATGGCGATATCCCGCTCATCATCGAGCGACGCCTTGTAGGTCACACCGGTTATGGCTGCAATCGCCTCGAACAACGGTGAAAATATGTCGCTGTCGTAATTGGAATGCTTACCCTGCAGCACGGCCGTGATCCTTTCGAAACCCATGCCGGTATCGACATGCTTTTTTGGAAGCGGTTCCAGGGAACCGTCCGACTTCCGATCGTACTGAATGAAAACAAGGTTCCAGAGTTCTATAACCCTGTGATCCCCTGCGTTGACAAGTTCTTTGCCTGAAAGATCGGGAGTGAGATCGATGTGAATTTCAGAACAGGGGCCGCAGGGGCCGGTCTCCCCCATCTCCCAGAAATTGTCTTTCTCATCGAATTTCATGACATGGGATGGATCGATATCGGTGTCGGTCTTCCAGAACTCAAAGCTCTCCTGATCATCCTTGTAGACCGTAGCATACAGACGCTCTTTCGGCAGCCTCCAGACTTCGGTCAGGAGTTCCCACGCCCAGAGGATCGCCTCTTTTTTATAATAGTCGCCAAACGACCAGTTGCCGAGCATCTCGAAGAAGGTGTGATGATAGGTATCCTTTCCTACATCCTCGAGATCGTTATGCTTGCCAGAAGCCCGAATGCATTTCTGGGTGTCTACAGCACGCCTGTAAGACCTGGAACCCTTGTCAAGAAACACATCCTTGAACTGGTTCATCCCTGCGTTGGTAAAAAGCAGTGTCGGATCCTCAGCCGGAATAACCGGAGCGGAACGGACAACGGCATGATCTTTCTTTGCAAAAAAATCGAGAAAGGATTGGCGAATTTCTCTGGACGACTTCATGAGACAGCTTTTTTCTACAATTGTTTGCTGCACCCTGAAAAGGGGACAGCAGCCTTCTTGAGCACAAAAAGTACTGCGTAATGTAACAAAATTGACGGGGATTTTTCTCCTTCAGGCTGAGAGCGTGCTTCATGCCGGACGCATGAAAGTCATGAGCTTATTCAACAGATGCCGGCAAACAGACGCAAGAGGTTCGTCCGGCAGTCTCCCAAAACCATGGTTGACCGCAACGACTGTCCTGTAATGGTTCGGCACCATGAATATTCGGTCCTGAAATTCACGGTTTTCAATTTTTTTGATAAACTGTAGATTATTTACCACTATGAAGCCCAGACTATGAACGATATCGAGCACGCACTTGAATGGACGAGGCAGCCGGTTCCGGATGTCTTCCATGAACTCAATCCCTCGCAGCAGAAAAAGATCGTCGCATATATTGAAAACCTGGTCAACTCCAGAACAGACGGGTTCGAAGAACTGTACCATGCCATCGGTATGATCGTCAAATACATCCCGCATTTCGTGGTGATCCCACTGATGGTCGATCATATCAAACCGCAGATAGCCGCCGGAGTATGCAGAAAGATGAGCGTCGAACAGGCTGCCGGCTACGCAAACGACCTGCCCCTGGAATATTTCAGCGAGGTGTCACGACACCTCGATAACCAGCTTATGGCCGACATTCTCTCGAAAATGAAAAAGCACCGTGCAGAAAAGTTCATCCACTACGAACTGCAGCACCATCTTTTACACATGCTCGACATTACCGGCCATCTCAATGACCACATGATGAATGTAACGGCAAGGCTCGTCACTCTGCCGGAGCACGATGACGATCTCGTCAATCACCCCCACAAAGAGATTATCGAGAGGTTGAGAAGCATGCAGTAAGGACCGAACGTTTTAGGATACCTCTATTCATTTGTTGTGCGACCCGAATACTTCGTTGTTCCGGCCTTGTCGGGACACTCCGGTTTCTGTGCTCCCCGTCCACCTCGTATTCAGTTCGCTCACGAGAATTAATAGAGATGCCCTTTATTGAGCAGGCCGACTTTCTGCCTGAATACGGTTTACGTCTCCACTTGTTTTTCACTGCATAAAGGAACCGCTCTCCATATCGTATATTAGAAAAGCTAACCTTGGCTTTATGGTATCAGGTTCGACGTCCCCTTTCACAGGCCCCCAATCACTTAACGAGATATCCACAATGGCGCAGGATAATAGAAAACGGCAAATACTTTATTCTGAACTGAAAAAAACAAGAAAAGCATCGGAAAAAAAGCTCAAAAAACAACTGGAGTTCGAGCACCTCATCGCCAATATTTCATGCAAACTCATCAACCTCGCCATTGAGCAGATCGATTCTGTTATTGACGATATTCTCATGATCATCGGCAAATACATACAAGCCGATCGGAGTTATATCTTTCAGTTTTATGACAACAACGAACTGATGGATAACACCCATGAATGGTGTGCGGAAGGAATCAAACCGGAAATAAAAACCCTTAAGGAACTGCCAACCGGTCTTTTTCCATGGTGGATGAAAAAAGTCAGAAAAAACGAGACCATCCACATCCCTGACGTATTAAAGCTGTCGCCTGAAGCCGCGGCAGAAAAGGAAGTCCTTGAACGTCAGAAAATCAAATCCCTTATTGCCATTCCCCTGACCTCGGATACCCGGCTGTTCGGCTGCATAGGTTTCGATGCCGTCAGGCAGCATCGTCACTGGGACCCGGAAACCATCACGGTCTTGCGGCTTGCCGGGGGAATTATCGCCAGTGCCCTTATGCGGAAACAGGCAGAAGAGCTTCTTGAAGCAGAACTCAATCTTGCGCTGAAACTCAGCGCCTCGCAGTCTCTCGATGAAACACTCAGATTTTGCCTTGAAACGGCTATTTCAATTTCAGAGATGGACTGTGGAGGGATCTATCTTGTAAAACAATCGGACAAAAGCCTTTCACTCTCTGTCCATAAAGGCTTGTCTGAAAACTTTATAAACCATTCCAGATCATATGCTCCCGGCGATTATCACCAGCAGCTCGTTATGAACGGGAAGCCGTTATATTCCCGTTTCAGCAACATTAGAACATTAAACATCGGGCATGCCAAAAAGGAAGGGCTCAATGCTATAGCCATTCTGCCGGTACACTATCAGAACGATGTGGTCGCCTGCCTCAATGTCGCCTCTCACCGGCTGGAACACGTCCCGGAATTCTCTAAAAAAGCTCTGGAAACTATTGCCTCCCATATCGGCGCAGCAATTACGCAAGCCCGTCATGAAGAGGAAACCGCTGAAACCAAAAGAAACCTGGAAGCTCTTTTCAACAACATTGATGACTACCTCTTTATTGTCGACATGGAGGGAAAGATTATTCATACCAACGAAACTGTCCGGCAAAACCTCAACTACTCGATAGACGAAATATCACAAAAACATGTGCTTGATTTTCATCCGATTGAAGAGCACAAAACAGCCGCCAGAAATTTTGCTGACCTGGTGGAAGGAACCAAAGATACTTGCCTGCTGCCTCTCCAAACAAAGAAAGGTATTCTCATCCCCGTTGAAACGAAAGTTACCCGGGGGATATGGAACAACAAACCTGTCCTGTTTGGTATCAGCCGGAACGTTACTGATCGCCTGAAAACAGAACAGGCATTACGGGAAAGCGAAAAACGGTTTCGCGAACTTACAGAACACTTGCCGCAACCGGTTTTTGAATGCGACCTTGAAACCAAAATCACTTATGCAAACAAAACCGCCCTTGAATTGTTCGACTATACTCCAGACGACCTGGAAAAAAAGGTTACCATATTCGATCTCTGTACTCCTGAAAACCACCAGCATTTACGCAATAGCAGAAAAAAATTGCTTGTAAGCAGCCGTCTTGAAATCCTGGAGTTTATGGCACTCACTCGAAAAGGAAAAACCTTTCCAGCCATTCTTTACTCAACACCTGTCATCGCAACTGAGAGCATTACCGGTTTCAGAAGTGTCGTTCTCGACCTTACCAGCCACAAAGAGATAGAAGATGCAATCCGGGAAAGCGAGTTAAAAAAACGTCTTTTACAGAAATACCAGAATCTTTTACACAATATCCCCGGTATCATATATACCACTGGTCCAAAAGGACAGATTGACTTTCTTCTTTCTCCGAAAGTAGAGTCAATTACCGGATACAGCGCAAAGGAAATCCAGGCACTCCCCAAAAGCTGGCTGTCGATAATCCATCCTGACGACCAAAAAGATTACTTGAATGCGAGCATAACTGCTCACCATAATCTTGAACCGATTATCCTGAGTTATAGAATTCAAACTAAAAACGGTTGTGAAAAATGGATTGAGGACAGAAGAGCTCCGTTTGTCTGCAATGAAGGACGTTGTACTGGTGCAGACGGCATTATGTTTGACATAACCAAACAAATTATCGCTGAATCGGAAAAACG
>JANQHB010000007.1 GCA_028277225.1 Chlorobium sp. | reverse complement strand
TACCGCAAGTTCCCTGTAACGAAGCAGATGTGGCCCTGTGAAATATCCGGTCCGATTTCACGGGGTCGGCAATCCCGAAGGGTTTCAATAAATGCGGCTTTTTATCAGTTTTCATGCTTACCTGACAGGTGAGGGATAACCTCTCTACAAACTCAGTAGAACAGATTGTTTTTATAAACTTACTAGTATGGAGCATGTATTGAAACGCTCAGTTTAGGTCTTTCGTGTTGTTCATCTCTGGCTTCCGGGCTCTACATGTTTTCGAGAACAAGTTTCGATACATAGAAGTTTGCAACCAGAAGCAGGCCTGACGAGACAACTATTCCCTTGATCGTCGATCTTCCTACTCCTGCGGTACCGCCTTTTGCTATGAATCCGTTGAAACTGCTTACAAGAGTTATGATAATGGCAAAAACAGGTGCCTTGAGAAACCCGACAACGAAGTCCTTAAAGACAAGTCTCGGGAAAACGGCGTTCCAGAATATACCCGGGTCGATTTTATGGTAATGCTCGGCAATAAGGGCGGCGCTGTAAAGGCCCGTAAAGTCGGCAATGGCAGTGAGAGGGACAAAGACCATCAGCGCCGCGGTCAGGCGGGGCATCACCAGCTTTGCCACGGGGTCGGTGCCGAATGCCCGCAGGGCGTCGATCTGTTCGGATATTTTCATCGCGCCGAGTTCCGCGCCGTTGCGGGAGCCGTATCTTGCAGAGAGCATGAGCCCCATGATGAGGGGACCCAGTTCTCGGATAATCGAAAGGGCGGTGGAGCGCCCGAGCATGGTTTTCGCTCCGAAATCCTCGAGAAGGTTGCCGACTTCCACAGCAAGGAGAGCGCCGATGGAGATCGAACTGACCAGAACGATGGGAAGTGAGTCGGTACCGGCAATCGTTGCCTGGTCGAGAAAGTCTCTCCAGTATCGTTTGAGTTTGGGAATAGTAGCGAAAGCTCGCACCGAAAAATGAAAAAACTCCTGCATGGTCAGGAAGAATTCTTTCATCGAGTAATTGGCGCTCTGTGCCAACGAGGTGATGACGTTTTGCGGCATGGTGGTACTATACGGTGACTATCCTGCTTTTCATTTTTGTCACCCATTCATACGGTATGGTTATCTGTCCGAAATGATCTTTTTCCTGGTCCTTGAGACCATGGTAATCAGAACCGCCGGAAAAGAGCATGAAATATTCGTTGGCGATTTCCCTGTAGTAGTTTTCCTTGTATGTGTCGTGTGACGGATGAATGATTTCGATGCCGTCGAGCCCGAAATTGATCAGTTTCCTGAGGATCTCGTCAGGAATGTTCTGTCCGGGATGTGCGAGAAACGACAGGCCCGAAGCTTCGTTGATCAGCTTGATCACTTCTGCAGGAGGGGTTTCTATGCTTTTGACATATGCAGGGCTGTGCGAACCCAGATATTTGCTGAAGGCTTCACTGAAGCTCTTGACAAATCCGCCGTCCTGGAGGACAGCCGCTATATGTGGACGGCCGACGGTGCCGTTCTGGGCTTTCAGGATGATCTGCTCGATCTCGATCTTGACTCCCATACGGGCAAGCTTGCTTACCATGCGTTCAGCGCGTTCTGTACGCAGCTGCTTACAGAGATCAAGGTAACTTTTAAGCCCGGGATGCTTGTGATCTATGAAATAACCCAGGATATGAATATCGTGCCCCTGGTATGTAGAGCTCATTTCTACACCGCTGATAAGCTCTATGCCGTATTTGGTGGCTAATGGCTTTGCTTCGTCAATGCCTAAAACAGAATCATGGTCAGTTATACTTATGGCCTTCAGTCCGGTATGCCTTGCTTTTTCGACAATTTCCTCCGGTGTAAAGACGCCGTCTGAACACTTTGTGTGTATGTGTAAATCTGCTTTTTCAAAGCCATTATGCCCTACACCCGACAAGCTGTATGGCATGGCCTAAATGGTTTAGATTATGTTGTTTCTATAATTCTATATATAAGAATTTTTCCGTTATTGGTTACAGAAAAGACAATTCTTTTTGGCGGCTAATAGTTGCGGGGGGATAGTGACAAGTGACGAGTGACAAGAGTTTGAAGCGGAAGCGGTTTTTGCTGTTTGCTTTTTTGACTTTGTTTTTTGCGCCTGTAAAAAAACTGAACTACTCATGATTCGTCTCAACCAAGTTCCTTACATATCGGATTTATTCCAACTTGTCACTCGTCACTGGTTACTTGTCACTATTTACGCCTGCACGTATCCGGCGGCTATGAGGCCGAGGATGCCTGTTCCCAGTGCTATACGGTAGATGATGAAGAGGGATGTGGTGTGTTTTCTGAGGTAGGAGAGGAGAAAGGCGATGGATGCGTAACCGACGACTCCTGCGGCGATGGTGGCAGCCGTGAGGTTGATGAGTTCGCTCTGCGAGGACAGGAGTGAATCGCGGATCTGGTAGAGCTGATAGATGCCTGCGGCAAAGACGGCGGGAAGCGAGAGGAGGAACGAGAAGCGGGCTGCTGTCTCGCGCGAGAGGTTCAGGAACAGGCCTGCCGTGATCGTGACCCCGGAACGGGATGACCCGGGTATCAGTGCAATGCTTTGCGCAATGCCGATCAACAGGGCTTCTTTCCAGCCTATGTCTTTCATTTCTTTTGTCTGCATGCCCCTTGCAACGCGTTGTTTCATCAGCCATTCCGCCAGTGTGAGCATCAGTGCAAGGACGATCAGGGCGGCACTTATCCAGTAGAGCGAGCGAAGGCTTGTTTCGATTTCCGATTTGAACAAGAGCCCGAACATCACGATCGGAATCGTTCCGGCACCGATCATCCAGGCCATTCTGGAATTCTGTGTTTCAAAGGGTTTTCCGGAAAGCAGCCCCTTCACGAACGCTTTTGTAATATCGATGATGTCACGAAAAAAGTATGCCAGTACGGCTGCAAGCGTTCCTATCTGGACGATCGCCGAAAAAGCTGCTCCGGGATCCTGCCAGCCACAGAGAGCAGGGACGATGCGCAGGTGGGCCGTGCTGCTGATGGGCAGAAATTCAGTGAGCCCCTGGACGATCCCGAGAATGATTGCTTCAAAGAGGCTCATGGCGTTCTGCTTTGCTGCTTAGGGGGTTGCGTTAACCTGAATTGAGCGTTTCAAAAAACGCTCAGTTTAGGGGTAAGAATTCGGCGCAGTTCTTCGACGGCTTTCCTTACGGCGCGTGACCGGTGACTTATCCGGTTTTTTTCTTCGATGCTCATTTGCGCGAAGGTTGACCGAGCGGAATTTACCCAAAAGACAGGATCATATCCAAACCCGTTACCGCCTGTTTTTTCAAGGGTGATCGCACCTTCTACCGATCCTTCAACGGCTGACTCGAAGGTGTGCGGTTTGCTGTTTTTTTCGATCCGTCCCTTCAGGGCGACAACCGTCCGGAAGCACGCTTTCCTGTCTTCCATACCATTCATTTTCGTCAGGAGATGGTTGACATTGTCCTCGTAGGTGGGTGATGTCCCTTCGGGAACGGGAGCATATCGCGCAGAATAAACGCCTGGCGCTCCTCCAAGAGCAGTCACTTCGAGCCCTGTATCGTCGGCGAACGTCACCAGGTTGTCGAACCTCTTTGAAAGGAGGTCGAAAACAGCATCGGTTTTCAGTTTTGCATTGCCTTCAAGCGTTTCCTCCGTTTCTTCGATCTCGATATCGATCTCGAGGTCGTTGAGGGAGAAAACCTCTATGCCGGGTCCGATATCTTCCAGCAATGGCTTGATCTCCTTTACCTTGTCGCGGTTGTTTGTGGCAAGAACAACGGTGATCTGTTTCATGGTTCAGGGTTTTGTTTTTACCTGAAATGCTATGGCCTGCAAGGTTCAACGGATAAGGTGCAGCATATCTCTTACTGCCTTGTTCATTCCTGTCAGTGCGGCACGGGCGATGAGTGCATGACCGATACTTACTTCCTCGATCTCTTCGATCGTTCTGAACGGTATGATGTTGTCGTAGTCGAGGCCGTGACCTGCCACGACACGAAGGCCCTGATCCCTCGCATTTTTTGCAGCGGACCGGATTCTGAGGATTTCGGTTTTGCGGTCACCATGAGACTTTTTGAGGGAATACGGTCCGGTATGCAGTTCAACAATGTCTGCGCCTGCTTTTGCTGCCAGGTCGACAGCTTTTTCTTCAGGTTCGATAAAAATGCTGACTTCGATTCCATGATCCTGAACAGGCCTGATATACTCCTGAAGTTTCTGATAATGTTCGGCGATATCGAAACCGCCTTCAGTCGTAAGTTCCCGGCGCTTTTCAGGGACCAGCGTGATCAGCTCCGGTTTTGTGCGGATGGCGATCTGCTGCATTTCGCCGGTCATGGCCATTTCGAGATCCAGTTTGGTCGTTACAGCTTCACGCAGTCTTTCAAGGTCGCGGTCCTGAATATGACGACGATCTTCACGCAGATGGCAGACGATACCTGACGCACCTGCCATTTCGGCAATCAATGCTGCTGCAACCGGGTCGGGCTGACGTTCGTTGCGTGCGTTACGCAGCGTTGCTATATGGTCGATATTGACGGCTAATTGCATATGGTATGGTTCGGTTTCTGTAAAAAGTCAGCATTTAGGGTGAAAAAGGCAAAAGAAACGATACTTTCGGTCTGGATGCAAGGAATGATAGGAAAAAATCAACAGATGATTGCAGCAGGAACGGATTCCTGTTCGAACAGACGAAGCATCTCCGATATACCCGGCAATCGTTCAATTCAGGTTGATAGGATCGACTCCGGGAGCATTTTCCGGACTACACAAGTGTAGTGTTTGTGATTATGTTGTTGTATTGCTGAATCAAGTTGTTTGTTCGTCAAAAAAATCCTCATCAATATCGTAAACATGCAGTCATGAAACGAGTGCCGGAATAACACTGCGTATGATGACACAGGCCAATTGGCGAGGTGAACGTACCAGGGTTAACATAAGCAACCGGGGGTGATCTCAAAAGGGTATCGCTATACCGCCCAAAGAGGAGGTTCCCTGTTGCGGTGCCCTTCAGGGCTGAAGAAGTGGGCTCCCTGAAACTATTGTTTGGGAGAATCATGATGATGTGTTATAATGGCCATGTATTATTATATAGTTATATATGCGGTTCTGGTAATGCAATCGCTCCATCGAGCTCTAAGAGTGGCACTCTCTATGATCCTGATGTCAGGTTCCCTGCCATGAAATAGCCGGTAAGAAAACCTTTTACGTTTCTCTTGCCATACCATGCGATCCCATATTCTTTTCAATCTTTCAAGAACGATCGTTCATGAATTACGGCTTTGTTATTGATGCCCGTAAGTGCATTGGTTGCCATGCATGTTCTGTGGCATGCAAGTCCGAAAACCAGGTGCCCCTTGGGGTAAACCGGACCTGGGTGAAATATATCGAGAAGGGAAGTTTTCCTGATACCCGCAGGTATTTTACCGTCATGAGATGCAACCACTGTGAAGAACCGCCATGTGTTGCTATATGTCCGGTGGAGGCATTGCACAAGCGTGATGACGGTATTGTCGATTTCGATGCGAGGCGCTGTATCGGTTGTAAGGCCTGCGGACAGGCCTGTCCGTATAGCGCTCTTTATGTTGACCCCGAGACCAGCACCTCGGCTAAATGCAATTACTGTGCCCACAGAAAAGAGTCCGGTTTGAATCCGGCTTGTACGGTTATCTGCCCTCAGCAGGCAATCATATCCGGAGATCTTGACGATCCGAATGGTAAAATATCGAAGCTCATTGCGAGTGAACAGGTTGTCGTAAGACGCCCTGAAAAAGGCACTCGTCCGAAGGTCTTTTACATTAATGGCGATGGTGCGGCACTTGATCCATTACAGGCACCCGAATCAGGAACCTATATGTGGAGTGCCCAGGCTCGTGGTGTTGGTCATTTTGCCAAGGACGCCGTTGAGGGTGACGGAAGTCATGGTGTTCCGGTCCGGCCGGCATCTGCCGCGCTCGGCAATCTCAGTGCTCCCGGAAAACCCAAAAGGGTTTATGATGTCCCCTCAAAAGGGGCGGTCTGGGGCTGGGAAGTACCGGCATATGTATGGGCTAAAGCCATATCGGCAGGTTCATTTCTGCTCTTGTCTGCCTACTCGCTGCTGTCAGGAGTGTCATTGTCATCTGGAATGCAGTGGGGACTCTGGGCCATGTCCCTCTTCTTTCTTGCTGCTACCGGAGCCTTGCTGGTAAAGGATCTGGACAGGCCGGATCGTTTTTCTTCGGTCATGTTGCGGCCACAGTTCAAGTCATGGCTTGTCAAGGGCGGTCTGACCATTACCGGTTATGGGGCGTTCCTTGTTGTGTGGGCAGGAGGCCGCTTTCTTCAGCTTCCTCTTGTTGAGGCCATCGGTCTCTGGGGCGGTGCGGCGTTTGCTCTTTTAACATCCATTTATACGGCGTTCCTTTTCGGCGCAGCCAAGGGACGTGATTTCTGGCAGAGTCCCATGATGACGCTGCATATGCTGGTTAATTCCATTATTGCCGGCGGTTCTGCAATGGCCCTGCTTGCCGTCGTTCTTCCATTTGATTCGTCGGCAGTCTCATTGCTGAAAATCATTCTCGGTGTCTCATTCGGACTTCATCTGATTATTCTGGCCACTGAATTGTTTGGTCAGCACCCATCCCGCTATGCTGAGCGTGCAGCAGAAACTATTCGTGCCGGGGCATTGAAAAATGAATTCTGGAGCCGGAGTGTCCTTGTCGGTAACCTGCTTCCGCTCATGCTTGTCCTCCTGCCTGTCGGAGTGCCATTACTGGCCATCGCAGGAATACTTGCCCTTGTCGGGGTCTACTATACCGAAAAAGTCTGGATCAAGGCACCGCAGACCATCTCCTTAAGCTAACACTGATCGCGAAACACTATGAGTTACAAGCATACACCTGGCGCTATCGAAAGCATTGCCGAGAAAGTTGGTCTGATACCCGATCTTCACAAGAGCGAAGAGTGCAGACCGGCTGATATCGCCGATCCTTCGGGTGCCGCGACCTGTCCGTTGCCGGAGAAATGGGATGGCTGGGTTGAATATGACTCGAAAAGCTGGCCTGAAAGGAAATCACATGAGTACATGCTGATTCCTACAGCCTGTTTCAATTGTGAGGCCGGTTGTGGTCTGCTGGCATATGTTGACAAGGAGACAATGAAGATCCGCAAACTTGTCGGTAATCCCTATCATCCTGCCAGCAGGGGACGAAACTGTGCCAAAGGACCTGCCACCCTGAACCAGGTCGAGGATCAGGATCGCGTTCTCTATCCGATGAAGAGAGTTGGTGAAAGAGGAAGTGGAGAGTGGCAGCGTGTCGACTGGGACAGTGTCCTCGATGATATCTCCGGAAGAATCCGCAAAGCCATCAAAGAGGGACGTAACAACGAAATTTCCTACCATGTCGGCAGGCCGGGTCATGACGGATTCATGGAATGGGTTCTCAAGTCATGGAATGTTGACGGTCATAACAGCCATACCAATGTCTGTTCATCGGGAGCCAGATTCGGATATGCGATATGGGAAGGATTTGACCGGCCATCACCTGATCATGCCAATGCCGAATTCATCCTGCTGGTCAGTGCTCATCTTGAATCCGGTCACTATTTCAATCCTCATGCCCAGCGCATCGTGGAAGCCCGGATGAAAGGCGCCAAGCTTGCCGTTTTCGATCCCCGCCTTTCCAACACGGCAAGTATGTCCGATTACTGGATGCCGAGTTATCCCGGTACCGAACCGGCCGTCATGCTGGCTATGGCAAAAGTGATCATTGACGAAGGACTCTATAACAGGGACTATCTTGAAAACTGGATCAACTGGCGTGACTATCTCGCTGCGGTTCATCCCGATTCCGAACCGACGTTTGAAAACTTCATTGCAGAGCTTTCAAAAGAATACGAACAGTTCACTCCCGAGTTTGCCGAAAAGGAAAGCGGGGTCCCCGCATCGACTGTTATCGAGGTGGCCAGAAAGATCGGCGAGGCCGGCAGTCGTTTCTCGACCCATGTCTGGCGAAGTGCCAGCAGTGGTAATCTTGGCGGATGGGCCGTGTCACGAACACTGCATTTTCTCAACGTCCTGACCGGTAGCGTCGGAACGGTTGGTGGTACTGCACCGAGTTCCTGGAACAAATTCAAGCCGAATGTTCCTGCAAAACCGAAACCGCACAGCTACTGGAACGAACTGCATTTACCGGACGAGTACCCTCTTGCTCATTTCGAGTTGAGTTTCCTCTTGCCCCATTTTCTTAAAGAGGGCCGGGGAAAACTCGATGTCTATTTCAGTCGGGTATTCAATCCTGTCTGGACCTATCCTGACGGCTTCTCCTGGATCGAGGCGCTTGAGGATGAATCAAAAATCGGGCTTCACGCGGCTCTTACCCCGACCTGGAGTGAAACCGCCTATTTTGCCGATTACGTGCTGCCGATGGGTCACTCACCCGAAAGGCACGATATTATAAGCTACGAGACCCACGCAGGCAAATGGATCGCTTTCCGCCAACCGGTCCTCCGGGTAGCTCATCAGAAAATGGGCAAACCGGTTACCTATACCTGGGAGGCCAACCCCGGCGAGGTCTGGGAAGAGGACGAATTCTGGATCGAGTTGACCTGGCGTATTGATCCTGACGGCAGTATGGGTATCAGAAAGCATGTCGAATCCCCCTATCGTCCGGGAGAAAAGATCACCATTGACGAGTATTACCGCTACATTTTCGAGCATACTGCCGGATTACCGGAGGCTGCAGCCAAAGAAGGTCTTACGGCATTCGGCTATATGCAGAAATATGGCGCTTTCGAGGTCGAGAGCAAAGTCTACGATGTCCATGAAAAATCTCCATCGAGCGATCAACTGGAGGGATCCTCTGTCGATCCCGCAACCGGCCTGATCATGAAGGACGGAAAAGCCGTCGGAATTGAAGTTGGCGGTAAAGCCTGTAACGGATTTCCGACTCCCTCGAAAAAGCAGGAGTTATACTCGCAGACCATGGTCGACTGGAAATGGCCTGAATACCGGGTACCGGCATATATCAAGAGCCATATTCACGAGGAAACAATGAACCATGATAAAGGAGAATTCGTGCTTGTTCCGACATTCCGGCTGCCGGTTCTCATCCATTCCAGGTCAGGGAACGCCAAATGGCTTGCAGAAATTGCCCATCGCAACCCGGTCTGGATCAACGCGACGGATGCAGAAAAACTGGACATGGAAAACGGTGATCTTATCAGGGTGAATACCGATATCGGATATTTTGTCAACCGGGCTATGGTCACCGAAGGTATCAGGCCTGGTGTACTGGCCTGCTCCCACCATATCGGCCGCTGGCGTCGCGAACAGGATGTCCATGCCAACCGTTGGGCGACCAACAAGGTCGGTATAACCAAAAAGGGTGACGGCAAGTGGATGATGCGCATTGAAGAGGGTATAACGGCCCACAAGAGCAGTGATGATGATACGGCAAGGATCTTCTGGTCGGACGGCGGTGTTCACCAGAACATTACCTTCCCTGTTCATCCCGATCCGATCAGCGGCATGCACTGCTGGCATCAGAAGGTTCGTATCGAGAAAGCACATGAGGACGATCAGTATGGCGATGTGTTTGTCGATACAGACCGCTCTTTCGAGATCTACAAGGAATGGCTCGACATGACACGGCCGGCTCCCGGTCCGGATGGGCTTCGCAGGCCTCTCTGGCTCAATCGACCTTTCAGGCCGGCGGAAGAGACGTTCTATCTCAAATAACTGTTTACTGTGGCCGGGTCCTTCGAAGGGCCCGGTACCCCGGCCAGGTGCAGCACTTCAGTAGTGTCTTCATTTCCTTTTACGATCCTCCACAATGCTTGCTTTGTTTTTGCTGACTGCTTTCTGCCCTTCCAGACAGTCCTCATTCGACAGCAGCTTTTTCCCCTTCGGTCCTGATGGCTCCATCAGTTCCATAGACGGCGCCCTGGCCGGTCCTGGCTTAGTACCCTTTTCAGGCTGCTTCATATTTCGGGTACTTTCCATGAAGCATCGATCGGTAAAGACAGAATGGCAGGTGTTCGTGATTATCGCTATAAAAAAACGTATGTTTGGAAGCTTTTCGAATTTCAGGCATCCCGCAACACTATTGATCAACATTGTCCTAAATTGAGCGTTTCAACAAATGCGGTTCTTTATCTGTTTTCACGTTCACCCTGCAGAAGAGAAATAATCCCTATAAATATAGTATAACAGATTGTTTTTGATAAACTTACTATTATAGAGCATTTGTTGAAACGCTCAATTTAGGAATGTTAATTCTGAACATATGAAACGTTTTATAGAGCTTTACCGGGACTGTCTTTCCGATGTCAGGGAGATCCTGCCATGGGATCTGGTCGAAAGA
Source organism: Chlorobium sp. (assembly GCA_028277225.1). Lineage (GTDB taxonomy): Bacteria > Bacteroidota > Chlorobiia > Chlorobiales > Chlorobiaceae > Prosthecochloris. The sequence goes on along the minus strand of JANQHB010000007.1, from coordinate 21,661 downwards.
ATGAAAGCAAATCCCGATCTGCTGATTCTCGATGTGCGCGAACCGCAAGAGTTTGACGCAATGCACATCAAGGATTCCCTCAACGTTCCAAGAGGAATTCTGGAATCTGCCTGCGAATGGGATTACGAGGAAACCGAACCAGAGCTGGTCAGGTCGAAAGAGCGCGAGATTGTCGTGGTCTGCCGGTCCGGTCATCGCAGCGTTCTGGCGTCCCATTCCATGCAGATACTCGGGTATGAAAACGTAACGTCTCTGATGACCGGCCTGAGAGGCTGGAACGATTACGAGGAACCGATGGTCAACGCGGCAGGGGAGAACGTTGACGAAGATGCTGCAGACACCTACTTCACTGCCAGGCTGCGTCCCGATCAGAAAAAGCCGATTAGTGAATAGTGATCAGTGATTAGTGACAAGTGACGAGTTGGGGAGTGGGGAGGAAGAATAGTTCTTAGTTCTCAGTTCCTGGTTCTTAGTGAAGATAGCTCGTTAGCTGGATAGCCGGATAACTGGCTGGCAGTCGGCAGTGGGCAGTCGGCAATTGGCAGTGTGGAGGAGGAAATGCTCTGAGTGAAGATTGTGGGGTGTGGGGTGAAAGAAATGTAGGGGCAGGCCTCCGTGTCTGCCCGATGTCCGGCTGGATTGCATGTGCTGTTCAGGATTACAGGGCGTTGGATGTGGACAGTGGGTGAGAATGCAGGGGTCCCGACAAGTCGGGATGCCTGCCCGTGGCCGGGTTGGTGAAGAGAGTAGGCTGTCGGTAAGTTGTAGGGGCGGGTTTCACACCCGCCCTTGCAGAGGTTGGACGGCAGGGGATGTTGGGGAGGAAGAGGATCGTGATTCGTGAATCGTAAATGGTGAATCGTGAGATGGCTGGATGGCGGCTCTGGTTCCATGTGCCCTTCTATTGACGTGTTAAGGATAAGTGGCCCCGTTTTTCTTGTATGTGAATATGTAATTATGTAATATTGGAACTTGAAAAATCCCCGTTCGTAACAACAGAAATTCCGGAATGTGTTTTGACCCTGGTATTCGGGATGACCGGTAAAGAAAGAAAACAACGTATACAAATAAGGAGAACCTATGAGCGACATTGCACCCGCTATGGAACTGGACTGTAAGGGAATGAATTGCCCGCTGCCGATTCTTAAAACCAAGAAAGCCATCGACAGCCTCAAGAGCGGTGATGTTCTGAAAATGATGGCGACCGATCCCGGCTCTGTCAATGACATGGATTCCTGGGCGAAAAGGACCGGAAACGAAGTTATTGAGCATACAGAAGACGGTGATGTGCATACCTATTTGATCAAGAAAAAGTAGTAATCCGCCCGTCACAACCATGCGCAAACAAGGCTTTTTTTGCGCGTGGCATCAAGACTGTGAGGCTGCTCCATGACAAGCTTCAGGCTATCAGGTCCGTCCTCTCGCTCAAGGTTCAACGAGGCATCGTGAAAACAGTTCGCATACCCCGGCTGATGATATCAGCCGCACACAAGAGTTCAGGCAAGACGCTTGTGAGCCTGGGTATCATGCGTTATTTTGTTCAGCAGGGGATTGGTGTAAACAGTTTCAAGAAAGGCCCGGATTATATCGATCCAATGTGGCACAGGCTTGTTACCGGGAGGCAGTGCCGCAATCTCGATCCTTTTCTTATGGGAAGCAAGGGTTGTATCGAGTCGTTTATCCGCCACAGTGATGAAAACAGCTATTCCCTGATCGAAGGCAATCATGGTTTTCATGACGGTATGGATATCGAGGGATCGGACAGCAGTGCCGGTCTGGCAAATCTGCTTCAGACTCCGGTTCTGCTTGTACTGGACAGCAGGAAATTGAACCGTGGGGCGGCAGCGATTGTTAAAGGAATGCAGGCAATGCCTCCGGAAGCGCCTATTGCAGGTGTTGTACTCAATCAGGTCCAGGGGACCCGGCAGGAGGAAAAGCAGAAAAATGCGATTGAACGATTCTGCGATATTCCCGTTCTCGGAGCCCTGCCGGCAGACAGGAATCTTGTTATATCAGAAAGGCATCTTGGGCTCAAGACGGTCGCTGAAACAGCAGATGCTGAAGAAATTATATCTATAGCCGGCAAAATGGTTGCCGAAAGTTGTGATCTCGGTGCGATTCGAGCACTTTTTCATCAGGCCTCCCTTTTCGAAAATGCAGAAGAGATACCTGAGAGGGTAAAAAAAAAATCTGTTTCAGTAACGATAGGGGTATTCAGGGACCCCGCATTCTGTTTTTATTATCCTGACAATCTTGAGGCATTGGAGGATAATGGGGCGGAACTGGTTTTTATAAATGCTTTGACAGACGGTTCTCTGCCTCCTCTTGATGGTCTTTATCTCGGTGGCGGATTCCCGGAATCATTTTTTGAAGAACTGAGTGGTAACAGGAGCCTTTTACAAGAGGTAAAAGAGGCGGCTCTCTCCGGGGTGCCGGTCTATGCCGAGTGCGGAGGTCTGATCTATCTGAGCAAATGCGCCCATTACAATGAGAAGTCATACGTTCTTGCAGACGTTCTTCCGTTTGAAATAGGTTTCCGGCAGAAACCTGTAGGGCATGGATATCTTGAGCTGAAAAGCTTATGCGGCAGCCCCTGGTTTGCAAGCGATGAAAGGATCAGGACACATGAGTTTCATTACTCAAAACCGGTACGTTCCGGGAGTGAGGTTGTTTATCAGTTCGAGGTTGTCCGGGGTCATGGTGTGACCGGAGGGAATGACGGGATTGTCAGCGGTAACGTGTTCGCATCATTTGCTCATCTTCATGCCGCGGCAAATCCTGACTGGGCGAGAAAATTTGTGGCATTGGCACAGGAGCACAAAGCCGGGAGTCGGGTTTAACGCTGACAGGTACTTTTTTTTGAATGGCTTACCAGTGAAGGTTCTTTTGTTTGAAAAAGATGTGAAAAATCGTTATTATATGACCATATAGTTATAGTAAAATTCTCGAATCTCAAATTATCTATAAAGGAGTTGGATTATGCCAATGGAAGTGAACGGTGTCGCTATTGAAACTGACGAAAACGGTTACCTTGTCAATCTCGAGGATTGGAGCGAGGATGTTGCAGTGAAAATTGCTGAGGGTGAGGACATTTCAATGGAAGATACTCATTGGGATATCGTCAAGTTTCTCAGGAATTATTATGAAGAGTATCAGATTGCTCCTGCAGTCAAGGTGCTGACCAAGGCGATCGCCAAGGAGAAAGGTATGGACAAGAAAGAAGCATCGGAATTTCTCTACGGTATGTTCCCGAAAGGACCGGCTCTTCAGGCTTGTAAAATTGCCGGACTGCCGAAACCGACCGGTTGTGTATGAGCCGGGGCAGCCTTGATGATCAGGAAGAATTGAACAGGAGTAACAAGGAGAATCACTGATGGAAGAATCGAAAAGGACGGTTTCATGCGGAAAGCATGAGGTTACCGGTTGCGGCTGTGCCGGAAATGGAAAGGGAAATGGCAAGTTTCTCAATCCGACACCGATGCTTGACAAGCTTGAAAGCGGTCCCTGGCCAAGTTTTATATCCGGGTTCAAGCAGCTTGCAGAGAGAACCAAAAAGCCCATGCTGCGTGGTGTGATGGATCAGCTCGAGTATTCCTACAACACGCGTATGGGATACTGGAAAGGCGGACTTGTGACCGTAGAGGGTTACGGCGCAGGTATCATCACCAGGTATTCGATGATCAAGGACAAGTTCCCTGAAGCCGCTCAGTTCCATACCATGCGTATCCAGCCGGCACCCGGTTTGCACTACAACACAAAGATGCTTCGCGGGTTGTGCGATATATGGGAAAAATATGGGAGCGGCATCATCACCCTGCATGGCCAGACTGGAGATATTATGTTGCAGGGTATCGAGCAGGACAAGGTGCAGGAGTGTTTTGATGAACTGAACCAGAACGGTTGGGATCTGGGCGGAGCCGGCGCGGGTATGCGCACAGGTGTCTCCTGTATAGGTCCGGCCCGGTGCGACAATGCCTGCTATGATAACCTCAATCTTCATATGAAGGCTCTGAAGTACTATGTCGGACAGGTGCATCGTCCGGAATGGAACTACAAGCTGAAGTTCAAATTTTCGGCATGCCCCAATGACTGTACGAATTCGATCATGCGCTCTGATCTGGCTCTTGTCGGAACATGGAAGGATGATATCCAGGTCGATCGGGATGAGGTGAAAGCTTTTGTTGCCGATAAAGGGATCGATACGGTTGTCAACAACGTCATCAACCTCTGCCCCACCCGGGCGATCAGTCTGAAAGACGGGGAGATGGATATTTCGACCAAGGATTGCGTCCGCTGCATGCACTGTATCAATGTGATGCCGAAAGCCCTTTCTCCCGGCAAGGAACGTGGCGTGGCACTGCTTATGGGCGGCAAGAATACGCTCAAGGTGGGTGTCAACATGGGTTCCCTTATTGTACCGTTCATGAAGATGCAGAGCGATGAGGATGTTGAGGAGTTTCTTGATCTCATCGATGAGATCATCGACTGGTGGGATGACCATGGTCTCGACCATGAGCGTATCGGTGAAACAATTGAGCGTGTCGGGCTGAAGCAGTTCCTTGAAGGAGTTGGCATAGACCATGACATCAACCAGGTAAGCCGTCCGCGGGACAATCCTTACTTCAAGGCCAAATACTGATCCAAACACGCATGTATTCCCGCGGCAAGCTACTCGAATGGTATTGTATGTCGCGGTCAGTAAACAGAAAAGAGCATGAGTAAACCAGAAAGAACGTGGAAGACCATTGAATCGGGTCCCCATTCCTATGATGAGGCCCTTCATCCGGTTGCAAAAAAGAATTACGGCAAGTGGAAATACCATGAAATCCCGAAGCCGGGAGTTCTCAAACATGTCGCCGAAAGCGGCGATACAATGTGGACCGTCAGGGCGGGTACCCCGAGGCAGGATACGGTGGACATGGTCCGTCTGCTCTGTGATGTCGCCGACAAGTATTCTGACGGCTATCTCCGCTTTACCGTCAGGAACAATGTCGAGTTTCTGACCCCGAATGAGGAGGTTGTCGAGCCAATGATCAAGGAGCTTGAATCGCTCGGTTTTCCGGTTGGCGGCACAGGTATGACTGTCTCTTCAGTTGCCCATACCCAGGGATGGCTCCATTGCGATATTCCTGCGACGGACGCTTCCGGCGTTGTGAAATCGATGATGGATACGCTCTACAACGAGTTCAAACATATGGAGATGCCCAACAAGGTGCGTCTGTCAACATCATGCTGTGCCATCAACTGTGGTGGTCAGGCTGATATCGCCGTTGTGGTCAAGCATACACGTCCCCCGAGAATCAATCACGAACATCTTGCTACCATTTGCGAGCTTCCAAAAGCGGTTGCCCGCTGCCCTGTCGCGGCGATTCGTCCTACGGTTGTCGATGGCAAGAAAACGCTCATGGTTGACGAGGAAAAATGTATCTGCTGCGGTGCCTGTTTCGGTGCTTGTCCGGCCATGGAGATCAACCATCCGGAATACTCGAAATTCGCGGTCTGGGTTGGCGGCAAGAACAGTAACGCCCGTTCCAAGCCATCGACCATGAGTATCGTTGCGCACAACCTGCCGAACAATCCTCCCCGCTGGCCTGAGGTAACCGATGTTCTCGGTCGTATCCTGACAGCATATAAAAAGGGCGGTCGTCCATGGGAGCGTGTCGGCGAATGGATTGACCGTATCGGGTGGAAGCGCTTCTTCGATGAGACAGGTCTGACCTTCGACGATGATATGATCGATAGCTATCGTCACGCAAGAACGACCTTTAACCAGTCTGCACATATCCGTTTCTAAGCAGAACGTAAAGGAGAACCTCATGAATCAAGATTCAAACCCGATTCTCGATTTTGCGATCGGGTATGCCTTTCCTGAGTTCAGTGAGCTTACAGGAACGGACAAGATTGTCGCTTTTGGAGATCAGAGTCACAAATGCCCGGTTTATGTGCGGCAAACCCCGCCATGCACGGCTGAGTGTCCTGCAGGTGAAGATATCAGACAGATCAACCGTTTTCTTAACGGTACTGATCCTTCCGATGACCCCATGAAAGCGGCATGGGAGACTGCCGTTGATACAAACCCCTTTCCGGCTGTCATGGGCCGTATCTGCCCGCATCCATGCCAGGGAGGATGTAATCGTCAATACCATGATCAGAGTGTTGGAATCAACGCTGTTGAGCAGGCAATAGGGAATTACGGTATTGAAAAGGGGCTGAAACTTCCCGGCGCCGGTGCTGATACCGGTAAACGGGTTGCGGTGGTCGGTGGAGGTCCTGCCGGATTGTCGGCAGCCTATCAGTTGCGTAGAAAAGGGCATGCCGTAACCATCTACGATGCCAACGAGAAACTCGGCGGCATGGTTCTCTACGGTATCATGGGGTATCGTGTTGACCGTAAGGTGCTTGAAGCAGAGGTACAGCGGATTCTCGATCTCGGTATTGAGACAAAAATGGGAGTCAGGATAGGAGAAGATATAGCTCTCGATCAGCTGGAAGAGGACTATGATGCAGTCTTTGTCGGTGTCGGGGCTCAGCTTGGCCGTGAACTGCCGGTTCCCGGTGCTGAAGGTCTGCCCGGTGTCACCAATGCCATTGATTTCCTTCGAAACTATGAAGTTCTCGGAGACGATATACCGGTTGGCAGGAAAGTCATTGTTATCGGCGATGGTAACGTGGCCATGGATGTGGCCCGGCTTGCACTTCGACTTGGCTCTGAAGCTGCGGTTGTATCCGGTGTTCCTCGTGATGAAATGGCCTGTTTTGAAAACGAATTTGAAGACGCGGAAAAAGAGGGGACCGAGTTTCATTACCTTACCGGTACGCTCGAAGTGCTTTCAGAAGGGGACAATGTTTCCAGTCTCCGGTGTGCCAGAATGGTGAAGAAAGAGAAAGGCGAAGAGGGATGGAACTCCCCGATTCCTTTCTTCCGCTACAAGAATACCGACGAGACATTTGAAATTGAAGGGGATATGATTGTAGCCGCTATCGGTCAAAAGACCGATATGAGTGGCTTTGATGAGCTGGTCAATGGATCGCCCTGGATGAAGGTTGACAGGAGTTTCAGGATTCCGGGTAAAGAAAAGGTTTTTGGCGGCGGTGATGCCATCAAGGTCGATCTGATCACCACCGCAGTTGGTCATGGTCGTCGTGCAGCCGAGTCGATCGATGCCTTTCTCCATGGTCAACCGCTACCGGAACCTGTGCGACGCGATGTGACAAAAGTGAAGCAGCAGGACGTACTCTATTTCCTTCCGGTAGCCCAGGCTACCCGTATCAACAATGAGGCGGTCCCGGTCAAAGGAAATCATGACGAATTGCTCGAAGCATTGACAGAAGAGCAGGTGAAAGCCGAATCGGAACGCTGTATGAGCTGCGGTCTCTGTTTTGACTGCAAACAGTGTGTCTCATTCTGTCCCCAGGAAGCAATTACCCGATTCAGGGACAATCCTGTCGGGGAAAAGATCTATACCGACTATAACCGTTGTGTGGGGTGCCATATCTGTTCGCTGGTCTGTCCGTCCGGATACATCCAGATGGGCATGGGTGATGGCCTTTAATTCCTGACAAGCGGGTTGCTAACCGATAATACCTTATTCGCTATGTACGAAGAAGTGATGCGACAGATCGAAAAGGCGATCGAGAGTTCTGAACAATGGGCGGTTACAGGATGGTCCGCGGCATTCGGGTCCCGCCAGGTTGTTGTCAGCAATCTTAAGGATGCCGAAGCGTTGCCTCGAAACGCTGTGTATCGCCTTGAAGCGATCAACTACTGGAAACAGGTTGAGCAGACAGGACATGATGCTGCAGAAGCCGGCCGCAAGGCTCTCGATGCCCTCAGGAATGGGGATGAATGTACTGCGGCCGATGCGCTTTATTTCTCGCAGTATGTTGAAAAACCAATTGCAGTTTTCTCAAATACCTGGGGACCGCTCTATGAAGAGTTCTGCTCGTCATTATGCAACTGACCGGAAAGGCACATAATCAGCAATAAATAACCAATAGCCAAACCGAAGATATGAATATAGGAATCTTGCTCAAGGAGGGCCCTTACAACCATCAGGCATCCGATACGGCATTCAAGTTTGCCGAAGCAGCGATCAAAAAAGGTCATAAGGTTGATGCCGTCTTCCTCTACAATGACGGTGTGACCAATGTCACGAAGCATTCGGATCCTCCCCAGGACGACCGTCATATCGCAAAGCGCTGGGATGAACTGCATGAGAAGCACGGCGTCGAGGTGCTGGCTTGTATCGCCGCGTCAAAACGCCGCGGTATCAACGATGATGTTATTATAGAAGGATCGGAAATCACCGGACTCGGTACGCTTACAGATATTGCGATCCGCAATGACCGACTGGTAACTTTTGGAGATTAAACAGCATTCCCAATCGATAATGGAAGACATAAAAAAAATCATGCACGTGATGCGCAGGGCGCCTCATGGTTCAATCTACACCTATGAAGGTCTGGAAATGATCCTGATCATGGCCGCTTACGAACAGGATCTGTCGGTTGTATTCATCGGTGACGGTGTCTATGCCATCAAAGATGATCAGAATACGGATGGAATCGGTATCAAGGGTTTTGCCAGGACGTTCATGGCGCTCGAGATGTACGATGTTGAAAAGCTTTATGTTGACAAAGAGTCGCTTGAAGAGCGGGGACTTTCCGAGGATGATCTCATCGTTGACGTTGAAGTGCTGACGTCTGAGGAAATCGGCAAGCTTATGAATGAACAGGATGTTATTGTTCCGCACTGAACAATTTCAGGCCGGTCAACTTTCTGCTGACCGGTACCTGTCTCCTAAATTGAGCGTTTCAACAAATGCTCAGTTCAGGTGTCTGTTTTAATGAATTATCATGCCACATCATGCTACACACAATCAATAAATCTCCATTTGAAACCAGCACGCTGGAGACATGTTCACGATTTCTTCAACCGGGTGATCCGATACTTTTCCTGGAGGATGGAGTCTATGCCGTTCAGGCTGGGAACAGGGTATCATCAATCCTCGAAAGTATCATGAAAGACAATCCAGTTTATGTTCTCGGCCCTGATCTCGTAGCCAGGGGGATCGACGATGTGACCGAAGGGGTGAAAAGCGTTGAATACGAAGGATTTGTCGATCTTGTCGAGGAGCATCAGGTAAACAGTTGGCTCTGATCACGGATCTATGAACAAGGAGTATGCCGGGCTTGTGCGGGAGAACAAGGCTGCAATTATTGATCGCTGGCATCAAGTTGTTCTTGGTTATTTACCGGAAAAAATGCATAATAAAACCCCGCTTGCCGGGGCACTTCTCGATATTTTAGGTGAGGTACTGGATTCGTTCAACGGTTCGGAAGGGGCACGTTCCGATGCATTGAGCAATATCACCCGGGTACTTGCTGTCCAGGACTTACCTCCGTCAAAAGCGATGTCCCTGTTTTTTGATCTGAAAGCGATTCTCAAGGATCCTGCTTTCGGAATACAGAAAAAGAAACAATGGGATGAGATGCAGGCCGATATGGAGCGTCTCACACTCCAGGCATTTGACAGTTACATGGCACACCGTGAAAAGATCTATCAACTGAAAGTCGAAGAAAGTAAACGGCAGGCATTTATGATGTCGGGGAGGACCAGGGCATGAAAAAAGCTGTGATGCCTCTTGGAATTGTTGTACTCCTGGCACTTGTTCCCTATGTGGCAGTAGAGTTTGCAGGACTTGGTTTTATTTTCGGTGTTATTGTTCCCTACCTGGCGATCGTGGTTTTTCTTGTCGGTTTCACCTATCGTATCATCGACTGGGCGAAAAGTTCCGTTCCGTTCAGGATACCCACAACCTGCGGGCAGGAGAAATCTCTTGACTGGATCAAACCAAACAGGCTTGAAAGCCCTTCAAACTTCTTTGAGGCTGTTGCGAGGGTTTTTTCAGAAGTTCTTTTCTTTCGTTCGCTTTTCAGGAACACAAAAGCGGAAATGCATGACGGGGCGAAGCTTGCCTATGGATCGAGCAAATGGCTCTGGATTGCCGGTCTTGCTTTTCACTGGTCCATGCTTGTTGTCGTCCTCAGGCACTACAGGTTTTTCATCGAGAAGGTCCCCGGTTTTGTGAAGCTTCTGGAGGATTTCGACGGCATTCTCGATGTGACGCTTCCAGCCCTCTACCTTACCGATATTCTGCTTCTTGGCGCCGTGACTTTTCTGGTGCTTCGCCGCTTCAGGGACGTCAAGGTCCGCCTTATATCGATTCCTGCCGATTATTTCCCGCTGTTCCTGCTTCTCGGAATCGCGGTGGTCGGTGTTCTCATGCGCTATATCGTCAAAGTCGATGTCATGAGCGTCAAGGATCTCATGATCAACCTCGTTCATTTCAATCTGATGCTTCCGGAAGGAATCGGAGCTCTTTTCTATGTCCATCTTTTCCTGGTCTGTGTGCTGGCGATGTACTTCCCGTTCAGCAAGCTGATGCATATGGGTGGTATTTTCATGAGCCCCACGAGAAATCTCGCAAACAACAGTCGTAAAAAACGGCATGTCAATCCCTGGAATCCTGAAATAAAGATCAGAACGTATGCCGAATACGAGGATGAGTTCCGTGAAAAGATGAAAAAAGCAAACCTTCCGGTTGAAAAGAAATAGCTATGCCGAAATTTGCTCCAAAACTTTCGGAACTGAAAAAAGAACTCGAGGAAAAACCGAGTCTTGTAAAAGGTGATTACCCTGACAAGGAACTGTTCGATACACCTGTTGAGTTCCGTGATGGTAACTGGTGTTATCCTGCCAAGCCTGAACTGGTCGAAGAGATCGGATTTCCGAATCCGAGAAAGTGGTCTCCCGAGGACGATGACTGGAAATTGCCTGAAGGGTGGGAAAAAATTATCAGGGACGGCATGAAAGATCGTCTCGAACGATTCCGCTCTTTCAAGCTTTTTCTCGATACCTGTGTTCGTTGCGGTGCATGTGCCGACAAGTGTCATTTTTTTCTTGGAACCGGTGATCCCAAGAACATGCCTGTCGCAAGAGCTGAGCTGATCCGCTCTGTTTACCGTAATGATTTTCCGCTTGCCGAAAAAATTCTCAAGGGATTTTCCGGGGCAAGAAAACTGACTCCTGAGGTTATCAAGGAGTGGCATATGTATTTCCATCAGTGTACCGAGTGCAGGCGTTGTTCGGTTTTCTGCCCTTTCGGTATCGATACAGCCGAAATTACGATGATGGGCAGGGAACTGCTTCATCTTATCGGAGTCAACAACAACTGGTTGCTTGGGCCTGTAGCGAACTGTAACCGGACGGGTAACCACATCGGCATAGAACCGCATACCTTCGTGCAGAATGTCGAGTCGCTTGCCGAAGATATTGAAGACCTCACCGGTGTAACAGTTAATCCGACATTCAATCGCAAGGGTGCTGAAGTCTTGTTTATAACACCTTCCGGCGATGTTTTTGCGGATCCGGGTGTCTATACGATGATGGGATATCTGCTGCTTTTCGAACACATAGGTCTCGATTACACGATCAGTACCTATGCCTCTGAAGGCGGGAACTTCGGCTTTTTCACATCCAACGAAATGGCCAAGAAGCTCAACGCAAAAATGTATCACGAAGCCGAACGATTAGGGGTGAAATGGATACTTGGCGGCGAGTGCGGCCATATGTGGAGAGTGGTACACCAGTATATGGATACCATGAACGGCCCGGCCGACTTTCTCGAACAGCCGGCTTCGCCGATAACCGGAACGGTGTTTGAAAATGCGGCTTCAACCAAAATGGTCCACATTGCGGAATTCACTGCAGATCTTATCAAAAACGGCAAACTGAAGCTGGACCCTAAACGGAACGATCATCTGAAAACAACCTTTCATGATTCCTGCAACGTTGCAAGGGGTATGGGAATGTTCGAGGAGCCACGGTATGTACTCAACAGTGTCTGCAATACCTTCCATGAGATGCCGGAAAACACCATTCGCGAACAGACGTTCTGCTGCGGATCGGGCAGCGGTATCAATACCGAAGAATTCATGGATATCCGTCTGAGAGGCGGTTTCCCGAGAGCCAATGCCGTCAGGCATGTAAGAGAGAGGCATGACGTGGACTCTCTTGTAACCATCTGTGCTATCGACCGTGCGACCCTCCCGGCCTTGATGAATTACTGGAATCCCGGGGTTTCGGTCTATGGACTCCATGAGCTGGTGGGCAATGCTCTGGTTATGAAGGGAGAAATCAAAAGAACCGAAGACCTGAGGGAAGACCCGATGGCCGGTTTCGAAGACGAGGAGGAAGATGAAGATTAAGGAACGCATACTGATCGCTGCAGGTCTCTTCCTGTTTTTCTTCGCGGTAACCTACGCCTTCTGGCAGGAGGGTGAAGCCAAGAAAATCCCGATACCGAAAGCGATGGCTCCTGACAAACATTGTGTCGAATCAGGAGAATACATGCGTTCAAGCCATATGCTTCTGCTGGACAAATGGCGCAAGTCGGCCGTCAGGGAAGGAGAGCGTATTCACGTGGCGCCCGATGGCAGAGAGTTCGAGAAAAATCTCAGCACCTGCTTTCAATGTCATGGCAGCAGAGGATTTTGCGTGCAATGCCATTTCTATGCGAGCGTAAGGCCGAAATGCTTTGAGTGCCATCATGAAATGTAGATATTCAGCGTGATGAACGAGAACAGAAGAGAGTTTATCAGGAAAACCGGGCTTGGCGTGCTTGCCGGCATTGGTGCGGCTTCCGGGATCATTCCGGGAGCTTCCTTTGAAAAGGTTGCTGCTTCACCGGCTCATCAGGACGAAGCGACCGGCGTTCGCTGGGGGATGGTCATCGATACCCGAAAGTGCAGGGACGGTTGCAACAGGTGTATCGATGCCTGTCACGAAGTGCACAATGTTCCCGATTTTAAAGGTACCAAGGACGAGATCAAGTGGATCTGGAAAGACCCATACGAGAATGTGTTCCCGGGAGAAAGCGGTCAGTTCCTGAGCAAGGAGACCAAAGAAGGATTATACCACGCGCTCTGCAACCACTGTGACAAGCCTCCCTGCGTGCGCGCCTGTCCGACAAAAGCGACATTCAAGCGCAAATGGGACGGCATAGTGGCCATGGACTATCACCGGTGTATCGGTTGCCGTTTCTGCATGGCGGCATGTCCTTACGGTTCACGGAGTTTCAACTGGCGGGACCCGAGACCGGCGATCAAGAAAATCAACCCGGCCTATCCTACAAGAGAGAGGGGTGTCGTTGAAAAATGTAATTTCTGTTCAGAGCGGCTTGCCCAGGGGATGAAGCCTGCCTGTGTTGCCGAGTGCAGCGAAGGGGCTTTGGTTTTCGGGGATCTGAATGACCCCAATTCTGAAGTCAGGGAACTGCTTGAAAACAACCATACGTTGCAGCGGAGGTCTGAATTGGGGACCAGGCCGTCCGTGTTCTACATTTTATAAACCTAAACTGAGCGTCCCGACGTGTCGGGATACAGTTGCATTCCCTGTGCCTTGCACCTCCGGCCCTGTGAAATATACGATCTGATTTCACGGGGCTCGACAATCGCTCAATTCAGGATAAAGATTCCTTATGATAGAGAAAGCATTTAAAGGGGACCGGATCTACTGGGGCTGGATTGTGCTCCTTCTTGTCATCATTTCAACGGGAGTTTTTTCCTACCTCAATCAGTTGACGACCGGGCTTACCCTCACGGGGATGAGCAGAGATGTCAGCTGGGGTGTCTATATCGCCCAGTTTACGTTTCTTGTCGGTGTTGCGGCATCTGCAGTCATGGTTGTTCTGCCGTATTACCTGCATAACTACAAGGCGTTCGGCAAGATTGTCATCATCGGCGAATTTCTTGCGGTTGCGGCAACGATCATGTGTATTCTGTTTATTGTTGCCGATATCGGCCGTCCGGACAGGATTCTCAATGTCATGCTGTATCCGACGCCCAATTCCATGCTTTTTTGGGATGCCACTGTTCTCAACGGTTATCTTCTGTTGAACATCGTCAGCGGCTGGACGGTTCTGAGTGCCGAGAGAAAAGGTGTTCCTCCGCCGAAATGGGTCAAGCCGGTAATTTATCTTTCTATTCCCTGGGCGTTCAGTATTCATACCGTTACAGCGTTTCTCTACGCCGGTCTTCCGGGCAGACACTTGTGGTTGACGGCGGTTCTTGCTCCACGTTTTCTGGCGTCGGCTTTTGCTGCAGGACCGGCGATTCTGATCCTGGTATCGACCATCCTCAAAAAAACAGCCGGTTTCGATGCAGGCAAAGAGGCGATCAACAAGCTTTCGGTCATCATGACCTACGCGGCGATCCTGAATTTCTTTCTTCTTGGAATGGAGTTTTTCACTGCCTTCTACAGCAACATTCCGGGTCATATGCATGGATTGCAGTACCTGTTTTTCGGACTTCATGGTGAAGGCCAGCTGGTTCCCTATATGTGGTTTTCGATGATTGTCGGTCTCGGATCGGTCCTTGTGCTTTTGATCCCGAAGCTGAGAACGTCAATGCGATGGCTGATTGCAGCATGTATCGGTATTGTTGTTTCAATATGGATAGATAAAGGAGTTGGTCTTATTATCGGCGGCTTTGTTCCGACACCTCTTGAAAAGATCGTCGGCTACATGCCGAATATCAACGAGATACTCATCACCATCGGTGTATGGTCGGTCGGCATTCTTATTCTGACCATTTTGCTGAAGATTGCCGTTACGGTGAAAATGCAGGATCAGGTGAAAACCTGACCTGAAGGTTTAGAGCCGAAAGACGGGGAGAGGTTATGGGCCTTGATGTGCAGGCATGAATAGACAAACAGTATGCTGTGACTGAACATGCTGTCAGGAAAAAAGCCCGTACTGTTGACCGGGCTTTTTCTTTTGGCAGTAAAGCGGTCCTCATGCATGATCACAACAATGAAAATATGACCATGAAAGTTTTTTTGCCCCTGAACGTCAGGGTAGACGATAAAAAAATTCTTTTTGTCGGCGGCGGCAATATCGCAATGCACAAGATTCAGACGATTGAACTCTACACAAACAACATCACGGTAATTGCTCCCGACATTCATGATGACCTCAAAGGCAAGGGATTTGAGTTGATCTGCAAGGAGTACGATGAATCGGACCTGGAAGGTGTTTTTCTTGTGTATGCCGCGACCGATAACAACGAGGTCAACCGAAGGGTAAAGAACGATGCCGCCTCCAGGGGGATTATGGTGAATGTTGTCGATAACCGGGAACTGTCGGATTTCATCTCACCGGCGATCTTCAAAAAGGATGAGATGACCGTCGCTGTTTCGTCGAACGGCCAGAACGTCAAGAAGTCTGTCGCCCTGAGGAACAGGATAAGGGAAATACTGGGGGGAGAGTGATTCGTAAATCGTGAATAGAAAAGAGAGGATACCCGCCCGTACCGGTATTGATGGCTGAAACTTATAGGACTTATAGGTCATATAGGACCCATAGGACCTATAAAATGCCTTCCAATGTATCCGCATTGCAACAGTTCAACACCTCAACATCTATCTTCATCCTATTACCTATTACCTATTACCTATTACCTATTACCTATTACCTATTACCTATTACCTATTCACGAACTATGACCGAAAAGAACGGATATGTCTATCTCATCGGGGCGGGGCCGGGTGATCCCGGGTTGTTGACCGTGAAGGCCGAGAAGGTTCTGCATGAGGTGGACGTGATATTGTACGACAACCTGGTGAGTCATGAGCTGATCGAGCAGTTTGATGCCATCAAGATATATACGGGAAAACGAAAGGACAGGCATCATTTTGAGCAGGGAGCTATAAACCGTGAAATCGTCAGGCAGGCGGAAATGGGAAGGAATGTTGCAAGGTTGAAAGGCGGTGATCCCTATGTGTTCGGTCGTGGTGGCGAGGAAATTTCCTATTTGAGAAAATACGGCATACGGTACGAAATCATACCGGGCATCACTGCCGTTCAAGGTGCGGGTGCGTATACCGAAATACCCCTGACCCTGCGGAAGATTTCATCCTCGTTGGCTATTTGTACAGGCCACCCGCTGGACAAGATCCATGTTCCTGATGCGGATACGATAGTGTATTATATGGTTGCGTCATCGGCAAGTGAGGTTGCAAAAGCGATTATTGCAAAAGGAAAAGAAGAGGGGACAAAAGTTGCCATCGTCCAGAACGCGACACGATACAATCAGAAAGTATCTGCAGGAACGCTGGGTGAACTGAAAAGCCGGGACAAGATGGTCATTTCACCGGCGCTCCTGATTCTTGGTGAAAATGTAACGGAGTTTGTCGAGGATTACTGGTTCCAGAGGAAGAAGAAAGTGCTGGTTGTCGGTGAAGGAGCGGGATTCTATGACGGCAAGGATTGCATTATCATGAGATACCTGTGTAAAGAAAGCAAAGAGGAACACCGGTATACAACGATCCGGGAGATAGCCGAGCCCGGTGCTGCCATGATGCTCCTTTTTCCCGACCGGTACTCAGTCTTTCATTTTTTTTCCTTTCTCACAGAACACGGTATCGATATACGGAAATTGAGGAATACTGCATTCTGTCCGGCAGGAGCGGAAGCCGTTTCGGAACTTGTCAAGCGCGGAGTGATCCCGGATTTGTGCCTCGAGAGCGCTCATTCCTGCGATATAAGTAAGGAAATGGAGTCGCTGGGGATTTCCGGTGAGAATATAATCATTCCTTCTCTCGAAAGAATGGATGAAAAACTGGTCTATGATCTCGGGCTCCCGGGAAATACCGTTGCTGTTCTCGATGTGGCTCCGCATGATGCTTCCTTTCAGGCTGAGGTGATAGACCTTGACTATATCGATGAACTCTATTTTTCTTCACCATATTGTGTCAAGGCATTCAGGGAGCGCTACACCAATATTCCTGATTCAGTCAATGTGAGAACGGCCGGACCAGATGTCGAAAAGGAATATCTCGACTCCTACCGGAAAAGGGCTGATCTGTAATCTGTGACAAAAACCTTGAAAATGCCTGATTTCATGCTCCGGGAAGGTTACCCTGAAATGAGCGATTGTCGAGCCCTGTGAAATATCCGTTCTGATTTCACGGGGTCGGTATTTCCTGACTTGTCGGGATCTAAACAAATGCGGTTCTTTATCTTTTAGTCCTGTACGCGGCAGGTGATGAATACTGAGACTTTTTGAGGATTATAAACGACTGTTTTTTATATGCTTACTCTTGTCGGGCATTTGTTGGAACGATCAGTTCAGGTTCACGTTTTATCGTAATAAATTATATATTGATAGAATTTATTTGTTGGCATATCATAAAGGCTTTTTCCATTCTTTTGTGAATGACGTTTATGTGCAGTAAAGCAGCCCGAGGGGGATATTTCTGGCTTTTCTTTTCGTTCATTTCCGCTCTTTCAGTTCTTTTGCCACGGGTAGCAGCTGCAGCTGAAACCGTTCCTGTCGAGGCGATGGAATGGTGGGTCTGGATTGTTCTGCTTTTTGTTTTTTCCTTTTGTCTCGGGATTGTCGCAGTTATCGCCGGTGTAGGCGGCGGTGTTCTCTATGTTCCCATTGTCAGCAGTCTTTTTCCGTTTCATCTTGATTTTGTGCGGGGAGCAGGTCTTATGGTCGCTCTTGCTGGAGCACTGTCGGCAGGAGCACCCCTGCTGAATAAAGGTCTTGCAAATCTGAGACTTGCTCTCTCGATGGCCCTGATAGGGTCGGTCAGTTCCATTTTTGGAGCGCTGGTCGGTCTGGCGCTTCCCGCCCATATTGTTCAGCTTGCGCTCGGCGGTACCATATTGTTTATATCGTTTGTTATGCTGACAGCAAAAAAGTCGGAATTTCCGGATGTCAAGCCGGACAAGCTGTCGCAGATTCTTCATATTCAGGGGATCTATTACGAGGAATCCCTCAAGAAGGATATCGACTGGCAGATCCACCGGACCCCTGTCGGTCTGGTCCTTTTTATCCTGATCGGTTTTATGGCCGGGATGTTCGGGCTTGGGGCCGGTTGGGCTAATGTTCCGGTTTTCAACCTGGTTCTTGGTGCTCCGCTGAAAGTATCGGTGGCAACCAGCGTATTCGTACTTTCGATCAACGATACAGCGGCAGCCTGGGTTTATCTGCATAAAGGCGCGGTGCTGCCGCTTATTGCCGTTCCATCGGTTATCGGTATGATGCTTGGTACCAAGATCGGAGCGAAACTGTTGACCAGGGTAAAAACCAAATCGGTGAGAGTCATTGTTATTACACTCCTGACACTTGCCGGTCTGCGCGCAATCTTAAAAGGATTTGGAATATGAGCGAGAACCATGCGCATCCCAACAAGGCACAGCTTGTCTATGCCGCTGTTCTGCACTGGGTTTCGACAATCGGAATTGTTTTTGTCATTGCAGGATTTGCAGCTTATGTTTTCGGATTGTTGCCGGCAACATACCCTATCGAAGAAATTGCAGGCAGCTGGCATCTTGGTTCTGCTGAACTGAATCATCTCTACCCTCAGCCCACCGGGTGGTCATGGGTGCCCGACATTCTCAGGGGTGATGTTCTGAGCTTTTCATCGATCGTTTATCTCTCTGCCGCTACGATAGTCTGCCTGGTTGCTGTTGCCGGTGTCTTTATCAGTGAGAAGAACGATATTTATACGGGGATCGCTATTCTGCAGATCCTGGTACTGCTCGTTGCAGCAAGCGGTCTTATCGGGTCGGGGCACTGAATGGTATTGTGATGTCAGTTGTTTTTCCTTAATAATTCACGACAGATGTTGCCGAAAGCACCTGGGCGGCAAGTGTTCCTGCAGCCGCAATCTCTGTACCATCGACAACCGTATCGATCGTGATGCCCCTTTCCTTGATACACGCTGAGCAGATATAGAGCGAGCCGCCCATTTCCATGAATGTATCCAGCAGTTCTTTAAGAGGAGCAAGACCCTGGGTCCTGACCTTTTCGGCTTCGCCCTTTTTTGCGAGAGTAACCGCGTTTGTCTGCATGAAGATAACGACTTCTGAGTCAAGAGCCTGGCAGGCGGTCGCCAGAACAAACGGGAGAGTTGCTTTTTCAGGATTTTCAGGTCCAACAGTTGTGATGATGACGAGTTTCTGATTCTCCATGATTATGTTTTTTTAATTGGTTCCAGTGCCGGAAACAGTAACAACCAATATACGGCTAGAGGATACTTATTTCATTGTAAAGCGGCTTTTTACGGCGGAGTTGCACATGACAGGTAAAAAAGATGGAAGAGTGGAAATGGATGACGGAATAAAACACAAACTGGATTTTGACAAGATCATCGAATACTCCTCATCCTTTTGTCTTTCCGGCATGGGTCGGGAAGCGTTGGCCGGGAGGAAGCCGATTGCAGACCGGGAAAAGCTGGAAGAGGAACTGAGCCGGGTTCTCGAATTGCGGATTTTTCTTGAAGAAGGCAATTGCCTTCCCTTTTCCGTTTTGCCGGATACACGAGCGATCCTGGGTAAGATCGATATGGTCGATACCTGTCTCGAACCGAAAGAACTGCTCGATATTCATGATCTTCTCCTCGCTTCGGTTCAACTCCGAAAATGGATGTTCCGGCACCGAACGGTCTATCCCCGTCTCAATGATCTGACTATTCAGCTCTGGCTCG
Source organism: Chlorobium sp. (assembly GCA_028277225.1). Classification (GTDB taxonomy): domain Bacteria; phylum Bacteroidota; class Chlorobiia; order Chlorobiales; family Chlorobiaceae; genus Prosthecochloris. Next base: position 2,100 of record JANQHB010000007.1, on the reverse strand, counting down.
AAAAGTCCCTTCAGTACGAAATCATGCGTGTGGTCGATGAAGAGGCACAGGTTCGCGATACGGCAAGCGACGGTCTTTTTGCTGTCAGAAAAGAGCTTAACGAAAAACGGGAGGCGTTGAGGAGAAAAATGGGCAGGTTGTTGAAGCGCGGCCTTGAAAACGGATGGCTGATGGACGATACTGTTGCCATGAAAAACGGCCGCCTTGTACTCGGGCTGAGGATAGAGTACAAGTACAAACTTCCCGGTTTTATCCAGGACTATTCCGATACCGGACAGACGGTGTTTATAGAGCCTGCCGAGACGCTTGAAATAAGCAACAGGATTCAGGAGCTCGAGATCGGCGAACGAAGGGAAATCGAACGGATACTCAGGGCAACAACGGCTCGTATCAGAGAGGAGCGTGAAAACGTTGAACACAACCAGATGCTGATGGCCCGGTTCGATTCCATCTATGGCAGGTCGAGGATTGCACTCGAAACCGGTTCGGTCCTGCCGCAGATCGGAACAGGGAGGAGACTGCACATTATCAGGGGATTTCATCCATGGCTCTTTGTTACGCACCGCAAAAAAGATGAAGAGGTGTTCCCGCTCGACATGGAGCTTGATGCAAAGGAACAGGTGCTTGTCATTTCAGGGCCGAATGCCGGCGGGAAGTCGGTTGCGATGAAAACTGTCGGGCTTCTGGGGTGTATGCTGGTTCACGGTTTTCTTCTGCCTTGCAGCGAAAGTTCGGTGTTTCCTCTTTTCAACGGGATTTTCATCGAGATCGGCGACGAACAGTCTATTGAAAACGATCTTTCGACGTTCAGTTCTCATCTCGAGCACATTCGGACTATTCTCGATGCAGCAACCGGGGCATCACTGGTGCTGGTCGATGAGCTTTGTTCCGGAACGGATGTCGAAGAGGGGAGCGCCATTGCAAGGGCTGTTATCGAAGAACTGCTCGAGAGGGGAGCGAAGGTTGTTGTGACCACGCATATCGGAGAACTGAAAGCGTATGCGCATGAAAGGGAGGGTGTGGTCAATGGAGCAATGGCGTTTGATCGTGTGTCGCTCAGCCCATCGTTCAGATTTCATAAAGGTATTCCCGGCAACAGTTTTGCTTTTGCCATGATGCAGCGCATGGGCTTCAGTCCTGATGTCCTGAGCCGCGCAGAAGGGTATCTCGACAGGGAACGGCAGAGTTTCGGGAATATGCTTGACGATCTCAGAGCGGCTATGGACGAGAGCCTTGCGTTGAAAAAAACACTCGAAGAAGAGCTGCAGGCGCTTGATGTCGAGCGGGAGCGCGTTCGGGGTTTGAGCGAAGAGCTGAATAACCGGGAGCGTGAGATGCAGAAAACCCTTCGAAAGGAAACGGTACGCGAAATCGAAAAAGCGAAAAAAGCGATTCGTGACATCGTGCACGACGTGAAGAAGAAGCCGGAACGGAAGAAGATTGAAACTGCCCGGGAAATTCTCTCGAAACGCAAAAAAGTCCTGGAGGCTGAGGATGAGAAGAAGACAGGTGAGGAAGGAGCTTGTTTTCTGCAGGAAATGTCGATTCATGAAGGTGATACGGTTCGCATGCTTTCGACCAACACGACAGGAGAAGTGGTATCGGTTTCCGGGGAAAGTGTTCTTGTGCAATGCGGAACCTTTCGACTGTCTACGTCACTGAAAAATCTCGAGAAGATTTCGAAAAAAAAGAACAGAAAGCAGGAGAGGGTTGTTCGATCGGCTTCGGTGTCGACACTGGAATCAACCAGACTTGATCTGCGCGGCCTGACCGGTGACGAGGCTATCGGCGAAGTCGAACGATTTATCGACAGTCTGAGACTGAACCGGATCAGCCAGGCAACGATTATACATGGAAAGGGAACCGGAGCGCTTCGGCAGAGGGTGGCCCTGTGCCTGAAGCAGCATCCTGCCGTAAAGAGCTTCCGGCTCGGAGACTGGGCAGAAGGAGGAGTGGGGGTGACTATTGTTGAAATGTCGTGAATCGTGAATGGCAGGATGAATAGTTCTCAGTTCTGAGTCCTTAGTTCTAAGTGAGAAGATAATTGCCTGGAGCGAAAAGTTTGTGGAGAATCGTTCTTGATCATTTATAGGTCCTATA
>JANQHB010000056.1 GCA_028277225.1 Chlorobium sp. | reverse complement strand
ATTCCTCTTATAGGACTTATAGAGCCCATAAGTCTTATAGGACCTATAAATGATCAAGAACGATTCTCCACAAACTTTTCGCTCCAGGCAATTATCTTCCACTCATTACTCAGAACTCTTACCCTAATCAAGAGACGGCTCGTCTTCAACCTTGTGCTTGTAGCCGGTAACAATAGAGGATGTGACGCTTGTTCTGTCTACCACATCGTGACGGAAAACCGCGTAGAGATGCAGTATCAGGTAAAACGGAAAGATCCACGCCACGCTGTGATGCACGATATGCAGATTGTAGCTGCTGCCAAGCAGAGGAATAACCCAGCCGAACAGCGAATCGGTAAACCCTCCGGGGTTGCTCTCACCGTACATCGCAAGTCCGGTCACAATCATAACCAGCGACCCGACAAAGATAAAGATGAAATACGACATAGCCGCTACCGGGTTATGGCCGATGTAACTTGGTTCGTCTTTACGCAGAAACATGTAGGAAGCCATCTGCTCCTTGAAGGGTTTACCCCACCATTTTGGCGACCATGGCTTGAAACCGGCAAATCGGGCGTACTTGTCTCTACCCAACAGAGCCCAGTACATCCGGAACAGGTAGTTCGCGATAAAAACAAATGCTGTGGCAAAATGCAGGTAGCGAAAAATTGCCATCTGCTTGAACCAGACTGCTTCGCCGATCGGCGGATTGAGATAGGGTGATGCGATATAGAGTCCGGAAAACAGGAGTATTGCAATACACAGAGCGTTGATCCAGTGGTACGCCCTTACCGGCAGCTTCCAGACATAGATTTCCTCGATGATTCTGCCCATGATTTCCTCCGTTTAAACGATGGTAACCTTCGTTATCTCATTGCCGTTCATATCGAACACATGTGAAGCACACGCAAGACACGGATCAAAAGAATGGACGGTTCTGAGAATTTCAAGGGGTTTTTCAGGATCGGCCATCGGTGTCCCCCTGAGAGCCGATTCATAGGCACCCACTTCACCGTTTGCATCACGGGGTGATGCATTCCAGGTTGACGGAACAACGATCTGATAATCCTCGATCTTGCCGTCCTTGATATGTATCCAGTGTCCGAGCGCACCACGTGGGGCTTCGGTATAACCAAATCCTTTCGCCTCCTTCGGCCACCGGGAAGGATCCCAGAGCTCTGTATCTGCCGTCTGAAGATCACCGGTCTTGATATTGTCTATAAGCTGGTCATAGTAGTGCATCATGAAACCGGCCGTCTGGAGACATTCCACGCCTCGTGCTGCCGTTCTGCCCAGAGTCGAGAAAAGGGCCCCTGCTCCGACATCGAGCTTCTTGAGAACCATATTGACCGTCTCGGTGATCATTGCATCACCTTTTGCATAGGCCAGAAGCACGCGGGCAAGCGGACCGACCTCCATCGGATTGTTTTTCCATCTCGGAGTTTTCAGCCAACTGTATTTCTTGTCGGTATCGAGAAACTCGAACGGCGGTTTGGGACCGGAATATGCCGGATTCGTCTCGCCTTCCCACGGATGGAGCCCTTTTTGGTCACCATTGGCATAGGTATACCAGCTGTGGCTTACTTCCTCGGTCACGTGAGCCTGGTCACGCGGATCGACATCATGAATGGTGGAAAGATCCTTGTTGAGAATCGCTCCCCTCGGCCAAAGCAGCGATGCCGGATCATGGACGCTTTTTTCCGGAAAATCGCCGTAGGAGAGATAATTGCCAAGACCGCCGCCATGAAGCCATCCCTTGTAGAATCCCGCAATCGCAATCAGGTCAGGAATATAGACCTGCTCGATAAAGGTTTTTGTATCCTCGATGATCTTTTTGACCATACTGAGGTTTTCTATATTGATCGCGGTATTCCTGTTCGGATCGATGGCACATGCCATGCCGCCCACAAGATAGTTCGGATGAGGATTTTTACCCCCGAAAACCGTATGGATCTTGATGATCTCCTTCTGGAAATCGAGCGCCTCAAGATAGTGCGCAACTGCGATAAGATTGACTTCTGGCGGCAACTTGTATTCCGGATGCCCCCAGTAGCCATTGGCGAATATTCCCAGCTGTCCGCTTTCAACAAAACCGATAAGGCGTTGCTGCAGGTCCTTGAAATAGCCCGGAGATGATTTCGGCCATGGCGAAATACTCTGGGCAATACGGGATGCCTCTTTGTGATCCGCCTTGAGGGCGCTGACAACATCGACCCAGTCAAGGGCATGCAGGTGATAGAAATGGACGAGATGATCCTGGGTCTGCTGCGTTGCATTCATCAGATTCCTGATAATCCTGGCATTTTCGGGTATCTGTATACCAAGAGCATCTTCGACGCACCTTACCGATGCAAGCGCATGAACCGTTGTGCATACACCGCATATACGCTCGGCAAATGCCCAGGCATCCCTGGGATCCCTCCCTTTGAGAATAACCTCTATCCCGCGCCACATGGTGCCGCTGCTGAAGGCGTCTTCAATCACATTGTTTTCTCCGAGCTTTGCCTCGATACGCAAATGCCCCTCGATTCTTGGAATCGGATCGACAACGATTTTTTTCGACATAGTATGATTCTCCTTCTTGCTTAACCCTCGGTTTGTTCGTTTTCACCACCCTTTCTTTTCTTTGCCGCAGTGACCGCTGCATGAGCGGCTGCGCCTGCTGCAGCTGCACCGACAGCAACGACTCCGATCTTGTCGGCGTTCATGTCAGTTCCCAGGAACGAAACATCTGCCAACCTTGAATAGAACGGACCGTCGTCCCAGAAACCTGGTGCTGCGCAACCGAAACAGGGATGACCCGAGCCGATGGGGAAACTGACACCTTCGTTCCACTCGGTTTTCGAACACGCATTGTATGTCGTCGGTCCCTTGCATCCCATTTTATAGAGACACCAACCCTTCCGGGTCGCTTCATCGTCAAAATCACGCACAAACATACCGGCATCGTAAAACGCCCTTCGATAACATTTGTCGTGAATTCTGGTACCGTAAAACGCTTTTGGACGCTTCATCCGGTCGAGTTCCGGTAACGTTCCGAAGGTATGATAATGGGTGATAACCCCGCTCATGGCTTCAGCGATAGGCGGACAGCCCGGAACATTGACCAGCGGTTTGTCCGTGATGATCTCGGATATCGGTGCTGCTCCTGTTGGATTGGGATCGGCATTCTGTACACAACCGAAGGTTGCACACGCACCCCAGGCAACAACGGCCGCCGCGTCTGCAGCAGTTTCTCTGAGTATATTGATGTAGGAATCACCTGCAACCATGCAGTAAACACCATCATCCTTCAGGGGAGCGTTACCTTCACAGGCAAGAATATACTTGCCCTTGTAGTCTTTCATGACCTGTCGGCGGACTTCTTCAAGCTGATGCCCAGCAGCTGCGCTGAGCGTTTCGTCATAGTCGAGTGAGATCATGTTCAGAACCATGTCAGCCATCACCGGATGTGACGAACGTATAAATGACTCCGTACAGCACGTGCACTCCAGACCGTGCAGCCAGATAACGGGAGTTCTCGGATTCGTTTCCATTGCGTGGATGATCTTCGGAAGCATTGACGGCGCAAGACCGAGAGAAACCGAAGTAAGGCCGCAGAATTTCAGAAAATCACGACGGCTTACACCGCGTGACTTGAAAATCTCTGCATAGGTTGGTTGTGTCTTCATTGATTCTCCTTCTGATTAACGGAACAACATCAATGAGGGTGCCAGTATTCCGTCAGTTGACAATGATTCACATAAGCAAGAAAGAACAGAAGAATATTAACAATTGTTTAATAACAGTTAATACAATGTCACACATTTATCATAAAGATACAACCAAAACAATTCCTCCTCAAAAAATCCGGAACACTTTATCGATGCCCCTTGGCATGCAACTATTTTTATTTATTCTAAATAACCTTATAGGCCGAGCCGTAGAACACATAAACAGTCATCCCGTACATTGTGCGATCCGGCAGATATACGCCAAGACTTATACTCTTTTTATACATTTTTCCGAACGATTTTCGCCTTTATCATAGATGCGCCATGCTGCAGCAAAAGGGAAAATTCGTTCATCGAAAGTCCCAAACCGGAATATTAATTCCAGGCAGTGAAAAATGTTGTCGAATCCCAATACTCCATGTACATGAAAATCTTCTGTAGAAAAATGTCTTTTATGCTATTTTACCATGACCAGTTTAACAGCGAATCAGGTGAATGAATATACTGCTGCTGACCTACCAGGGCGGAATCGCCGGTTCCACCCAGTCGATATTTTTTCTGGCAGACGGCCTTGCCAGACGCGGTCACAAGGTCCACGTCGGCTGTATCGAAGGCTCCCTTCTCTATAACATGCTCGAACAATCCCCTGCCGTCAGAATCCATGTTGGCATGAACAGCAAATTCGACGTCAGGGCGATTTTGCATATCAATCAAATCGTTCGCTCCAGAAACATCGACATTGTCAATCCACAGTCGAGTCATGACCGGTATCTGTCAATTTTCAGCAAGATGATTTTCGGTTTCGATGCAAAGATCGTCCATACCAGAAGACAGGTGGGAGAACACCGAAAAGGACAAATAGGCCGGTTCTGGGTAAAACACACCGATGGCCTTATTGCTGTCAGCAATGGTGTCAAAAAGAAAATGATGGAACATGGTGTTCCCGAATCGCACATCGAGGTCATCCATAACGGAACACCGAAGGAAAAGTATGCTATCGACTGCTGCGAAAAAACCCGGAAACTCCGTGACCGTTACGGCCTCTGTCCCGAAGAGATCGTCATCGGCTGCGTTGCACGTTACAAACGGCAGGAACAACTCGTAAAAGCGCTCTCACACCTTGAACAACAGGTAACGCTTCTTTTTGTCGGCATCAGCGAAAACGAGACTCTGAAAGCACTGTCCTCCAGGAGAAACGGCAAACACAGGATCATCTACACCGGCATGATCGAGGCCGAAGAGGTACTCTGTCATTATCCGCTGTTCGACATCAATGTCCTTCCCTCCACTATGGAAGGTCTTTCCCAGTCATTGCTGGAAGCCATGGCCATGGGCGTGCCGGTACTTGCAACCAGAGCCGCTGGAAATATCGACCTGATACGTGATTCCGAGAACGGGCTGCTTTTTGAGGATAACGATATCGGGGAGCTTGCAGACAAGATCAAACGCCTGCTCAACGACAGCGAACTGAGAAACAGATGTATAGCAAACGGGAAAAAAACAGCTCTTGAAGAGTTCTCGATAGATAAAACTGTCGAGCGGCATATTGCATACTACAGCTCTCTCCTGTAACCTCTATTCTCAACGGCAACAGTCCGGTTCCCCGATAAAAAACATCGATACATTGATCAGGAAACGGGTCTCTACGGAGACTCATCCACTGCTGCTACTGTCAACGATTGTCATTGCAGGTCAGTACAACTGATTACCAAAAAGAGTCACCGCGTAGCGGGCGAAATCTGACAGCGGGGTGAAAAAAATACCGAAGTAAAGCGTCAGGAGCATGAGCCCTGCGGTTACGAGCTGGGGCAGCATCCCTGAGCGGATCGTGTCCGGAAGCGGCTGCTTCGACTCCCTGAGGTACATGTTGAGAGGAATAAGCATGTAGTAGTACAGCGAGATAACGCTTGTCAGGACACCGACAAGAGCCAGCCAGACAAAAACCGATCCCTTGGCAAGAAGAGCGGAAAAGATCATGAGCTTGCCGATGAAGCCGACGGTCGGCGGCAGCCCGACAAGGGAAATGAGAAAAACCGTCATTGCAGCCCCGGCAAGCGGCATTCTCCTGCCAAGTCCACGGTAGTCTTCGATGTTCTCGCTGCCTGTCTTGTTGGCAATGGTGACGGCAACAAGAAAAGCGCCGAAGTTCATCATCAGATAGGATATCAGGTAAAAGAGTGTTGCCTGTGTGCCCAGCTCATCCATCACGATGATACCGAGCAGAATATAGCCGGCATGAGCGATCGAGGAATAGGCCAGAAGCCTTTTGACGTTTGTCTGCCAGAGCGCGACAACGTTGCCGTAGATCATGGACGTGACCGAAAGGATCATGAGCAGGAGCAACCATTCGGAACCGGGAGTGAATGCGCCCGTATCGGGTCCGTGCGGAACTGCGACATAGAAAAACCTGATAAGAAGAGCAAAACCCGCTGCTTTCGATGCCACGGAAAGAAGTGCCGTCACGGGAATCGGTGCACCTTCGTAAACATCCGGACTCCAGAAGTGAAAAGGCACGGCGCCGACCTTGTAGCCGATACCCGCAAGGATCATGATCGAGGCGATCATAAGCGTCACGGGATCATAGCCTCTCGATAAAAGAACACTGCTGATCTCCGATATGTTGGTTTCTCCGGTCAGGCCGTAAAGAATTGAAAAACCGTAGATCATGAGGCCGGAAGAGACTGCACCGTACACAAGGTATTTCAGGGAAGCCTCGGTCGATCTGCGCTCGCGTTTCAGATATCCGGTCAGGACATAAGCCGCAAGACTGACCAGTTCCATGGAAACAAGCATCATCAAGAGGTCGGTGGACGATGCCATCATAACCATCCCGATCACCATCCCGACAACCAGAACATAATACTCTCCCACGCCTGAGGTACGTTTGTTGAGTTCGTCCGAAGTCATCGACATCAATACTGTCAGTATGGCTGAAACAACGAAAAAGTACTTGAAGAATATCGCAAACTCGTCAATGACATACATGCCGAAAAAGATCTCCTGCCCTGTCATGGAATGCTGTTTCCAGATAAACCAGAGACTTCCTGTCAGACCGAAGAGAGAAACAATGGAAAGCAGTTGATTCTTTTTCTGCCTGAACACAAGATCGCTCAGGATCAGCACCAGAAAAAGGGCTGAAAGATATATTTCCGGCAGATAGTAAACAGCACTGGTTTTCAGGGTCGTAATGATAGCCTGTATTTCAGCACCTGATGGCAACTCGTACATATTGGTAACGTGTATGTTCTCAAAAACGATATTCGTTTACGGAAAAACAGTGCCCGCTCATCCGGGATGCTCCTCGAACGGCACTGTTACAGCATCAGTTCAGCGCAGTCAGCACAACCGGCGAAAGCACTTCGACAAGCTTGTTTATGCTCGTGGTTATCATGCCAAGAACAGGCATCGGATAAACACCCAGAACGATAATGATCGCCGCAAGCGGGACAAGCATGGCAAGTTCCCTTCCATCGAGATCGTTTTTGCCTTTCCAGTCATGGAAATGAATTACATCATTGCCCTCTGCATCCTTGTGCAGTTCGTAGACGGCATCCGGATTCCGCTTTCCAAGAAACATCCTCTGCAGTGACCAGAGCAGATATGCTGCGCCGAAAACAATACCCAGAACAGAGACGATGGCAAGGTTCCTTGTCACTTCAGCGCTGAACGCACCGACAAAAACGAATGCTTCGGAAATAAAGCCGCTGAGTCCGGGAAGCCCGAGCGAGGCAAACCATGCAACAGTGACAATACCCGCATACACCGGCATATAGGACGCCAGTCCGCCGAACTTGTCGATCTGACGGGTGTGAGCGCGATCATAAATAACACCGACGAGCAGGAAGAGCATCGCTGTGATCGTACCATGATTGAACATCTGGTAGAGAGCTCCGACCATACCTTCCGTATTGTTTGCAGCAAGACCGAGCAGTACATAACCCATATGACTGATCGATGAATACGCAACCAGTTTTTTCAGGTCGGACTGGGCAAGGGCACAGAAGGCACCGTAAATGATGTTGATCGCACCAAAAACTCCGATAACGTAGAGCGAAGCCTGAAACACTTCGGGAAAAAACGGGAAGTTGATCCTCATCATCCCGTAGGTTCCGAGCTTCAGAAGAACACCGGCAAGGATAACAGAAATGGGAGTCGGAGCCTCGACGTGAGCGTCCGGAAGCCATGTATGGAAAGGAAACATCGGAACCTTGATGGCAAAACCGATGAACAGAACGATAAAGGCAGCGTATCTCCAGAAAACACTCTCAGGTCCGAAAATAGACCCTTCAATATAATTCTCCTGGCTTGCCATGGCGACAAGACTGAACGTATGGTTTCCGGTGGCGGGGTCGATGACGCTGAAGTACAGGCCGATCATGACCAGAAGCATGAATACCGAGCCGAAAAGGGTATAGAGGAAAAACTTGATGGCTGCATATTCCCTGTTTGGACCGCCCCAGATACCGATAAGGAAATACATCGGCAGCAGCATGAGTTCCCAGAACACATAGAACAGAAAGAAATCAAGGGCGACAAAACAGCCCATCATCGCGGTGCTGAGCAGATTGTAAAGAATAAAGTATCCCTTCACCTGTTTCGATATCGTCCAGCTTGAAAGCACCCCAATTATCGAGATCAGCGCAGTCAGAAGCACCATGGTGATCGACAGGCCGTCAACGCCGAGAAAATACTCGATGTTCAACGTACCGAAGGCACCGAGGTCCAGTGTGATCCAGGGCAATCTCTCGACAAACTGGAACGAACCGTCAAGAGAACCGTCAGCCGAGGCGGTTATGCCCGGAAGGGACGGGTCGTAACCCTGCCAGATCAGGACCGCCAGTATTCCCTGTCCAAAAGCGGCAAGCAGCGTTACGATTCTGATGATCTGCTTCTGGGATGACGGCACCGCAAGAATGATCAGGCCGGCAAGAATAGGCAGAAAAACAATTAAACTCAGCATCTTCAGTTATCTGTTGGTTTCAGAGTAATAAAATTTGATCTTCGTTTTCTTCTCAAATGTTACATGAGCTGCACGAAGTAGTAAATGATATATCCCGTAACAGCGACAAGAGCCAGGACAAGGTATGTCTGAACCTTACCCGTCTGGATTTTCTTCATGGCTGCACCGGATGTCTGCACAAAAAACGCCGTGAAGTTCACAAGGCCATCGACAACATAGGAGTCGAACCCACCGCTGAATGTTCCTAATTTCCTGACAAGCACTCCCACACCGTTCACGATACCGTCAACGATATTGCTGTCAAACCATGCAAGCATTTTCGAAAGCAGAAGTGAACCTTTGATCACTGTGGCGTCATATATTTCATCCCAGTACCACTTGTTGAACGAATAAAGGTAAAGCGGTCGAATACGCTGTGCCGTCTTTTCGGGATCGATGATCCGGAACGCATAGACGACAAGAGCCAGCCCGATACCCAGAACAACCATGATGCTCGAGTACATGATGGCGGAATCGTGGTTTTCATGCGCCGCATGAGCTATCGCTGCCTGACGCGGATCGCTGAATACAGGACCGTGATGTCCGTCTCCGTGTTCGTCGCCATGACCGGCATCATGACCATGAGCTGCAACATGACTGTCCGTACCATGTTGTGCCTGGGCATGCCCGCTTTCCTTTTCATGTAAAGCAACGGTTTCGGCATGATGCTCTTGTCCGTGTTCGCCGGCGCCATGCATCGCATCTTTTGCCCCGTGACCGTCATCAGGAGCATTGTCGGAAACGGCATGATGGTGCGGATCAGCGCCCATATCAGCGGCAACAACCGTTTCAGGTGTGGGAACAAGGTGCATGAACCAGCCCTTGGCCCCATCCAGAGGATCAGGTGAGTAGACGGCAAATACCGATAATGCAGCAAGAATGACAAGAGGCATCCTCATTGCCCATGGAACCTCATGGACGTGGCCGTGATCGTCATGACCATGATGGTCGTCATGGCTGTCTGCCGGTTTCAGATGCGTCCTGCTTTCACCGAAGAACACAAGCCATATCTGGCGCCCCATGTAGAATGCTGTCAGCATTGCAGAAACAAATCCAAGCACCGGAATGAGGAAGTAGATACCGCCCCCTTCGGCTTCGGCAAATCCGAGTGCACCCGCAAGGATAGCGTCCTTACTCATGAATCCGCTGGTCAGTGGCAAACCTGCAAGCGCAAGCGTAGCGATTGTAAAGGTCACGAACGTCCAGGGCATTTTTTTGGCAAGTCCGCCCATCCAGCGCATGTCCTGCTCGTGATGCATGGCGTGAATGATCGCACCTGAACCGAGAAACAGGCAGGCCTTGAAAAACGCATGGGTAAGCAGATGGAAAAGAGCTGCCGAATATGCCCCGACACCGAGACCGAGGACCATGTAACCAAGCTGTGAAACCGTCGAGTAGGCAAGAACCCGTTTGATGTCATGCTGTGTTATGGCGATCGTTGCAGCCATGAACGCCGTTATCGCACCGATAAAGGCGATAACGTGCAATGCATCGACCGTCAGGATCACGAAAATTCTTGCGACAAAATAAACACCGGCTGCAACCATTGTTGCCGCATGGATAAGTGCCGATACAGGGGTAGGGCCTTCCATCGCATCAGGAAGCCAGACATGCAGGGGAAACTGTGCGGATTTACCGACGCAGCCCATGAAAAGGAGAACTCCTGCAGCGGTCAGCCATGCCTGGGACATATGAAAATCACCGGCCTTGATATGCTGGTAGATTTCTTCGTAACCGAACGTGTGAAACTGTGAATAAAGAATAAGAATACCCAGCCACATACCGATATCGCCGACACGGTTGGTAAGAAAGGCTTTTTTCTGTGCATCTGCTGCGCTGTCTTTCTCGAAAAAGAAACCGATAAGGAGATAGGAGGAAAGACCGACAAGCTCCCAGAAGATATAGATGGAAAACAGGTTGTCGGAAAGGACAATGCCGAGCATCGAGAACGTGAAGATGCCCAGATACGCGAAATAACGGCCATAATACTTGTCACCGGTCATGTATCCGGTAGAATAGACATGTACCAGTAAACTGATCAGCGATACCATTGCAAGCATGATCGCTGTGAGATTGTCTATGAATATCCCCATTTTGATCTGCAGGGGACCGACTCCGGGCACATCGCCGAAATCTATCCAGGTAAAATCCCATGCAACCCTGAATGACGGATCGTAGTTGACAACAACCACATCCCAGAAGATCCAGGCAGAAAGGCCGAATGTCGCGGCAAGTAAACCCACGCCAAGAAAGTCACCGTTGCGCGGCAGCTTCCGGTTGAAAAAGATCAACAGGACGAACGAAAGCAGCGGAAGCAGCAGGACAATTATCGAATACTGGATAAGGTTGTGCATATCTCTCTTTGCTTTGCCGGATCTAGGGGCCGGTTTCCCCGTTACAGCTTACTCTTTCAAGGAATCAATACTGGAGACGTCCACAGTATTGAAGGTTTTATAAATGTTGATAACAATTGCCAGCGCTATTGCTGCCTCGGCAGCGGCAAGAACGATCACGAAAAGACTGAACATCACACCTTCCATGCCACCGTTGTATTTGGAAAAAGCCAGCAGATTGATGTTGGCGGCGTTCAGGATCAGTTCAACCCCCATGAGCACGACAATCGCGTTCTTTCGTGTCAGGATCGCAAATAGCCCGAGTCCGAACAGTATTGCCGATATCACCAGGTAGTGGTCGAGACCGATCGTAAAGAGAACATCCATTGGATTCTACTTTTCATTTGATTTTGCCGAGTTGTCGAACCTGGCCAGAAAAGCCGCTCCGATAAGAGCCAGCAACAGGAGGATCGAAACCATTTCAAACGGCAGGACATATCGGGACATGGTTTCGAAACCTATTCTTTCAACAACGCTTCCCTGCAGTTGCTCTACCGTTGTGAACCATTCCGATCTTGTCAGAAAGGTATAAATAAGGCCTCCGGTTATTGCAACAAGCAGAACAAGACCGGGAACAAGATTCAGAACATCGGTCTTCAGGTCGGTCATCATGATCTTGTTGGTAAACATGACACCGAACAGCAGCAGAACAAGGATACCCCCGACATAGACAATGATCTGGGTGACGGCAATGAAATCAGCGCTCAGAAACACATAGAGTGCCGCCACGCCAAAAAATGTGAACAGCAGGGAAAATGCCGAATAGATGACATTTCTTGAAAACACCACAAAAACTGCCGAAAAAACCGTGATTGCGGCGAAGAGATAAAAAATTACTGTATAGGTTGTGTTGGTCATATGTCAGACACCCGTTATCGTTTCTTGCTGAACCAGTTAACCGCCCTCTGCCGGCTGTACTTCAGGAGCCGGTTTCGGCTTTGGCTTGGGCTTCGGGGCAGCCTTTTTCTCTTCTTCCGCCTTCTTCTTTTTCGCTTCAGTCTCGAGTTTTGACAGGTTGCCGAAATGGTAGATCATATTTTCCCGCCTGAACTCGGAGAAATCGCTCACCTGCGTATGATAGAGACATTCAGTCGGGCAGACAGCGACACAGATGCCGCAGGTCATGCACTGGGCGACATCGATGTCGAAAACCGGCACCCAGAACCTTTTCTGCTGACCGCCGGATGTTTTTCCGCAAACATCGAGATCGTCCTTGGTAACCTTGACGGTTTCAATGATGATGCAGTCGATAGGGCACGCCCTTTCACACTGTTTACACCCGATGCAGTCGCTGATATCGCAATAGAGACGATAGCGTCCGGTTTCAGGAGTGGGAATCGCTTCTTTCGGGTACTGAAGGGTTGCAAGGCCGTCAACCTGTGCGAAGTAGTTGTCATCATCGATACCGGCATCACCTTTCCGCTTCACAGCATTGAAAAAGTGGCGCAGCGTGATGCCCATTCCCGTCAGAATGGTGGTGACACTGTTCCCTATATCCCTGAAATACTCGCTCATGGTGATTCCCTGAAAATCCTATTTGACATAAATTTCCCAGACGGCAACAAGTACAAATGCAACAAAAGCAAACGGCGTCAATACTTTCCAGCAAAGATGCATCAACTGGTCAACCCTCAAGCGTGGAAGTGTCCAACGCAGCCACATCTGGATAAAGATGAAGAAGAAACCTTTCATAATGATCCAGAAAGCACCCCAGACCGGTCCGCTTGTCCAGTCGTTGAGCGCCACCGATCCGATGTTGGGCAACGGGGAGTTCCAGCCGCCGAGAAAAACAATTGATATGATGGCCGAGACCATGAACATGCTCCCGTACTCTGCAAGAAAAATAACAGCGAACTTCATACCGGTATATTCCGTGAAATAACCGGCGACCAGCTCTGATTCAGCCTCGGGTATATCGAACGGCGCACGATTGGTTTCCGCAAGCGAGGCAATGAAATAAATGATGAAAGGAAGCCAGGCTATCGGATTCTGGAACAGATAGAAATGCACAAATCCGTATGGCCCCTCCTGCAGCAGATTGAACTGCTGCATACTGAGCGTGCCGGCCATCATGGCACCGCAGAGAATTGCAATGGCTGCAGGTATTTCGTAGCTGACAATCTGGGCGACACTGCGAATGGCACCGTAAAGCGCCCACTTGTTGTTCGATCCCCACCCTGCAGCAAGTATGCCGACGACCTCCAATGCAACAATACCGATCGCGTAAAAAAGACCGACATTCAGGTCGGCACCGATAAACGCCGGGCCGAAAGGCAGAACGGCAAAGGCGAGAAACGAGCCGACAAACAGAACGCCCGGACCGATGACGAACAGGAACTTGTCAGCCGATTTGTTGACAATATCCTCTTTCTGGAGAAGCTTGAGAATATCTGCCAGAGTCTGAAGAATGCCCCATTTACCGACTTCCATAGGACCTAACCGGTCCTGCATGAATGCCGAAATCTTCCGCTCGCCGTAAACGCCGTACGTGAGAGCATAGAGCGCAATGAACACCAGCGGAATTGCTGCAATGATAACAAGCCCGAGCGGCAGACCGAGCAGGTAGAGATCTGAAAGTGCGTCCGACCAGGCGTTGAGGCTTGTACTCATAACGAAAGGAAAACTGTTAGGCAGAAGTAGTCCTGTATTCATCGATCAACCTCCCCGAGAACGATATCGATGCTGCCGATAATTGCGACAAGATCAGGAATGAGCTGTCCCATGGAAAGCTCTTTCATTGCTGAAAGGTTGACGAAACACGATGAACGGGCTTTACAGCGAAGCGGGCTTGTCGATTTTCCGTCACTCTGAATGTAGAAACCAAGTTCACCACGGGGATTCTCTGCACGGCCATAAACCTCACCTGCTTTAGGTCTTATACGTTTGGGAATAGCTGCCCTCGGGTTGAAACCGTCCTCCCTGGGCATCATATCGAGGCACTGCTCTATAATGCTCAGGCTTTCTTCCATCTCCATCGCCCTGACAAGGTGGCGGGAGAGGCTGTCACCGATATCGGATAACTTCCCGTCCGGTAAGCACACCTTGAAATCAAGCTCCGGATACACGGAATAGCCGTCAATTTTTCTCAAATCCCAGTCGACTCCGGAACCGCGAAGCATGGGACCTGACCAGCCGTAATTGATCGCAACATCGGCAGGCATCATCCCGACACCTTTTGTGCGCTTGACAAAAATCTCGTTTTCGGTAAGCAGTTTCTGGAGCTCAACAGCCTTTGGCCTGAAATAGGTGACAAATTCCCGGGTACGCTCCATGAAGCCTTCAGGCAGATCCTCGGCGACACCACCGATAAGAATATAGTTATAGAGCATCCTCGCTCCTGACGCCCATTCCAGAAGACCCAGAATGTGCTCCCTGTCACGGAAACAGAAAAGAAACGGAGTGAACGCCCCAAGATCGATAGCATACGTACCTATAGCCACGAGGTGAGACGCGATCCTGTTCAGCTCGGAAACCAGAACGCGAATGAATTCCACACGTCTGGGTATTTCTATATCGAGAAGTTTTTCAACAGTGATGCAGTAGGCCAGATCGTTGTTCATGGACGCCAGATAGTCCATGCGGTCGACAAAAGGAACAACTGCCGGATAGTCGACCTTTTCGGCATATTTTTCAAAACAGCGGTGCAGATAACCGAGATAGGGCTCGGCTTCGATGACAACCTCTCCATCGGTCTTGCATTCCAGCCGGAGAACACCATGTGTCGAAGGATGCTGGGGCCCCATATTGAGAACCATCTCTTCACTGGAGAGGTCTTTTTCTATGAGCACCCTGTCTTTACCCTGAGGGGTAACCCTTAAGGATGAATGTTCCGACGTTCCCAACTCCTGCATCTCAAAGGCGTTTACATTGGTTAATTCCTCTTCCCCTTCTCTCAGTTCGGAACCTTGATCCCGTGGTATGTCTCCTGCACTTCGTAGTCCTTTCTCAGCGGATAGCCCTCCCAGTCTTCCGGACAGAGAATCCTTCTCAGATCAGGATGGCCGGAAAATGACATACCATACATATCGAAGGCTTCCCTTTCATGCCATTCGGCTGTTTTCCAGACTTTGGCAACAGATGGAATAGCTCCACCTTCACGCTCGCATTTCACCTTGACGGCGATCCTGTGCCCATGTTTTCCAAGCGATTCGAGATTACAGACGATACCAAGCTTTTCTTCATCCGGATAATCGACACCGGACAAACATGCCATATAGTTGAACAGAAGAGCAGGATCATCGCGCAGAAACAAAGCTATATCACGCCACCGGTCACGATCCAGTACCTCGAAAAACGGCATGAAGGGATTTGCATCGAGCTCGGAAACCGCTTCCCCGAAAGCCTCCTTCACCACTTGCCAGGCGGCTTTGGCCGCTCTTATCTCTGCCGATTCTTCCGGAGTATGTGCCTGTGTCTCTTCCATGTTTTGGCTGAATGAACGTTTTTTTATGTCGCAAGAGCTTCTTTCCTCTCAACCTGTATGAACTGGGCGGGATCGAGGCTTTTCTGATCGAGTTTTCTGATTGCGTCCTCACGAGAAATACCGATCTGCTCCATGCGGACCAGTTCCTGGATTTTCAACAATCCACCGATCAACGACTCAGGCCTCGGCGGACAGCCCGGCACATAGACGTCAACAGGAATAATCCTGTCCACGCCCTTGAGCACATGATAACCGTGTTTCCAGTAAGGACCACCGCAGTTTGAACAGCTTCCCATGGAGAGCACATACCTTGGCTCAGGCATCTGTTCATAAAGACGGATCACTCTTTCGGCCATTTTCATGGTTACCGTACCGGCAACGATCATGAGATCGGACTGCCGGGGAGAAGAGCGCGGAAAAATACCGAATCGTTCGAGGTCATGGTTCGAAGCATTGGTTGCCATCATCTCTATGGCGCAGCAAGCCAGTCCGAATCCCATCGGCCAGAGAGAAGAAAGACGAGCCCAGTTCATGACATTATCGACCGATGTCACCAGAACATTATGTTTCGATATCTTCGCGTCAAGCAATCCCATAACCGCAGAAACTTAAAGTTGATTATCGTACAAGCCCTTGCCCATGGCTCTCATTGTCATCGATTACCGGCATTTTCGGAGTATTCGGTGTCGGCCGGACCCAGTCCAGATCACCCTTGACCCACGCATAGACGAGCCCTATGATCAGGATACCGGCAAAGACAAGAGCCTCTATCAGTGCAAATTCACCAAGCTGCTTGAAAACCGTTGCCCATGGAAACAGAAAGACAACTTCGACATCGAATATGATGAAGATCAGGGCGACAACATAAAAACGGATATTGAATTTTATCCATGCCGAACCGACGGCCTCTTCACCGCATTCGTATATAGCCAGTTTTTCCGGATTGGGTCTGCTGGGGCGCAAAAGGCGAGCTGTCAGGTAGCCCCCAACGACAAAAATGATACCGAGAAGAAGAAAGACAAAAACAGTGCCGAAATCACTCAACGTTTGGTCCATGAGAGTATGTTTGACGTTGGTTTTCCTTGCTCATATATATCATCCCAACGATTTTTCAACAAGTGCGCCAAATATAAATAATTTTAGTTATCAAACCATGAAAAAAATGCATGAAAGGGCGAAAAAACAGCCCCTGCTCGGCAGCAATAGCCTGAAATATTAATACAATAAAGCGTTTTTACAGGAATTATTCAGGCCGAGCTATTTATCAACAAACATTTTTTCAGCGAAAGCAACGAGGTGGCGGAACACCGAAAAAAGTAACAATAGTGAAGCGAGAAGAACAAGAAGAGAAACAAGCCATGGAATGGGTATGAACAAAGCAAGCAACACCCCGACGGTAGCCGAAAGCAGAAGCCACAGAATCGGCAGCCAGGCCAGCACAAAAACAACCTTCAGAACAGTGACCATGATATGTTTTCTGCGGCTATTCATGCTCTTCGGCTGTTTCATCGAAAAAGAGACCGCCTATCTGTGATGCAAGTCCCGGATCAAGCTCTTTAAGCCGCAGGTACTCCTCTTTCAGGCCCTTGAAATCTCCCTGTGAAAGACAGTACATCGCCATTTTGCAATGAGGCTCTGCGCCGTCGGGATCGAGCTCCAGCGCTTTTTCAATCGCCTCCAGAGCCTTTTGAAAGTCACCTGTATCGATATACACATCACCGAGAAGACAGTATGCGTCCACATAGGCGGGATCAAGTTCAAGCGCCCGATGCAACGTCTTCACTGCCAACTCCTCCCGGCCCATGGTCAACTGGACGTACCCGAGATTTTTATAGGCATTGAGAAATCCCCTGTCAAGGGCGACAGTTCGAAGAAAGTCCTGACCGGCCTGACGATAATTACCGGTTGACATATGAGCCACCCCCCTGGCATAGATCGCATTCGCATCGCGATGGTCCTCTTTGAGCAAATCGTCAAGTATACCTGCTGCCTGACTGAAACGACCCTGACCGATATGGGCCAGTGCCTCGTCATAACGGCTCGAATGAGCCGGTATCGAACGATTGTCGAACGATCTGTCATCCTGATGACGGTCATGCATGGTCTACCGCATTTATTGTTGACTGACTGTCGCCCAGCGCATCCTGAAGAGCATCGAGTTTTTCAATATCATCGACAACTCTGGAAGCGAGCCATTGTGCAAAATCCGTATACTCGTTGATACAACGCACATATTGCTTGTAGGTAAACGCTGTTTTCCCGAGAAGCGTTTGTGCCTCGTATTCAGTTTCGCTGTTGTCGGCAAAAAAACCGTAAGGAAACATCACCACGCTGTCATAGCCTTCATCAAGGAATTCCCTGAAGGCCTTCTGAACGGTATCGGAAGTCCATTCTCCTCCAGCCGTATGATTCATGCACCCCTGCTTTATGCCATGAAAAACGTTTCGCGGGTCATCCAGAATCCGCTGCTTCATCATATCGAAAAACTCGCCTGTTTCGTTCAGGCCTGTAAACACCTTGGGAGGATTGCCCGCGCGGTCACGAACAAGCGTTCCGTGTATCACAAGCACAAGCCCTGCTTTCCTCCCTTTGGCCACATAGGAACGGTCAACCTGCTGAAACAGGTAATCGGTATAGATCCTGTGCAGTTCGGGATCCTGCCAGAGCTTGTTGAGCAGCCGCACCCTTGAAAAGCGCCTGTCGCCATAGACATCATTGACAGCCTGACATGCCACCCCGCAGGAAAATGCAGATTCCACCGGGATCATCGGCACGACAACCACTCCGTCATAAACCGACCGCGCCTCCTGAAGCAGATCCTCAAGATAAGGCGGAACAAAAAAATAAGACTCCAGCACCGAGACCTCGACAGACGAAAGAACCGGACGATCCAGAAGAGCAATACCCTCCCTCACTTTCCGGGTCTGCGTCCTGTTTGTCTCCACAAGACTGGACTCATAGTTATGCAGGCGCCAGTCGATGAAACGCTTGATGGACCGGTAATCCGCAAGCATATAGACAAGGAACTTCGGCACCTTGACAATCTGACGGGTAATAACACTGACAATTCTGCGCGTGCTTGGCCAGAGGTTCCTCAAGGTCAACCGCTCAACCTCACCGTATGTCGCTATGAGAACCGCATACTTTCTTTTCTTCACAATCCTGTCCACCACGATAATTCAGCATACATTACCAGAAATCCGATCATGCTGCCCACAAGAGTCTGCATGAACGTATGTGCTTTCAGATATACTCTCGACCACATCAGAACCGGAACAAGACAAAAAAGCCACAAGGCAACTGCCCCGAACTGAAGGCTGAGCAAGGCAATGGCAAAACCCAATGTCAGCAGATGGACACTGATTTTCCATTGCAGGGTGATCAAAAGTATAAGCACAGTATTTACAGCATTAAACAGCAGAATTCCGGTAAAAATTCTGGGGGCATCAAGTTGTTCCATGAGTTCGTAACCAAGAAAATTGACACCGACCATCACCAGAAGCGGCAGAAACCGCTGTTCGCGGAACGTTATGTTATAATCCGACACCTTTCCGATTTTTTTCAATCCGTATACCAGCAGCATGGGAATGATCGTGCTGGCAAAAAAAAGAACCATCAGATAGTTCCACTTCTCAGGATCATCCATGAACCCGAAACAGGCCACCAGGAAATACGCTACCGGTGCGACGACAATCGGGCTGATAATCCAGGATATCAGGGATGCTGTACGATGAAGCGACATGAAACACTAAACAATGACAAAAAAAGAGGTTATACAATAAAACCCCGTCAGACAAGATAGTTTTTATTAAAGAAAAAACCTCGTATATTCTTTGTTTGTCGCCAATTGCGAGAGTGGTGAAATTGGTATACACGCTAGTCTTAGGAACTAGTGCCGCAAGGCGTAAGGGTTCGAGTCCCTTCTCTCGCACCTGCATACAACGGAAGCCTCGAGAAAACGGTTTGACATTTCGAGTGCAAGGCGAACGGAGCGCAGGAACCGGAGTGTACATAAAAGTACATGAGGATTCCGAGCACCGCTCAACGAAGCAATCGGACTGTCAGGCCGGTTTATCGAGGCTTCCGGAATGCCAAAGTGGCGGAATTGGTAGACGCGCTGGACTCAAAATCCAGTGGGTGCAAACCCGTGTGGGTTCGAGTCCCACCTTTGGTACAAACAAAAAGGGCAGGCATGGAAAAAATGTACTCCCCCTGGAGAGAGGCCTACATGGAGTCCTTCAAGGACGAAAACCATCCCTATCATCCAGGCAAAGACATCTTTACCGATATTCCTCCGGAACAGGACGAGGAGCGGTATGTCCTGCACCGCGGAGAAAAGAGTTTCATCATCATGAATCTTTTCCCATACAACTGCGGACACCTTATGGTCATCCCCTACAAGCAGACACCGGAACTCTCCGAACTCGACGACAAAACAAAGCTCGAGATCATGCAGCTGACCGATATCGCCATGGAAGCGCTGAAGAGAGCAATCCATCCGCACGGATTCAATTTCGGCGTCAATGTCGGCAAAGTTGCAGGGGGTAGCGTCGATTCTCACATTCATTTCCATATCGTTCCCCGCTGGGAAGGTGATACCAACTTCATGCCGGTTGTAGGAGAAACAAAAGTCCTGAGCAACGATATGCTTCGCCTTTACAAGCAGCTCAGGAAAACAATCCGGGCGATCGTTCAGGAAAAAGCGGGACAATGATGCTCAACGAGAGGGCTCATTATGGAATATCCTCCCTGTCCCATCAACGGCAACCGTTCACCTGCCCCTTTTCTGACGGTGTCAGACAGGCTCGGAGGAAAAAGCACTCAGGAATGGCGGCTTGTCAGCGATCCGGAATCAGGCCTGCTCTACCTTTCGCCGCGTCCGACAGAAAAGGAAATAGCCGCACACTACCCTCCTGATTCCTACGATCCGTATCTTTCACTTGCTGAAAAGAACAGTTTTCGTGACCGACTGTACCTTTTGATACGGCGCTTTCTCTTCAACCGCAAGGCCGCTCTGATAGAAAAACAGAGTCCTCCGCTCTCTTCTGCATCCACCGTTCTCGAAATCGGCTGCTCCACGGGCGAACTTCTCGATACGATCCGTCAAAGAAACGGCATTCAACTGAAGAACGCTCTGGGCTACGAGAAAGACAGGAAAGCTGCACACTATGCCCGGAAGAAATACGGTCTCGCCATTCAGACAGAGGACTTCTGCCGGACCCCCCCCGAAGGAACCTTCAACCTGGTTATTTTCTGGCATTCACTCGAACATCTTCACAGGATCAACGAAACCCTCGACATCGCGACAAAACTTCTCGATACAAACGGCGTTATGGTTATCGCCCTGCCGAACGCCGCAAGCAGGGACGCCGCCATCTACGGCAGGCACTGGGTAGCCTGGGACGCCCCGCGACACCTCTACCATTTCACACCAGCCACGATCGCCAAACTCCTGAAAAAGCACAATCTCGAAATAGCTTCCATGAAGCCGTACTATCCGGACACGTTGTATAACTGTGTTTACAGCGAGAAAAATGCTGCCGGCAACAAGGCCGTATTTCATTATACACGACTTCTGCCAATGATATCCAGGGTAATTCGGTGTTACAGCGCCGAAGTGCTCAAGGCAACATCCGCCTCGACACTTCTCTACACGGTCAGACGGTGCTGAAAACCTCTCAGTGCGGTATTCGATTCATTTCTCAACTGCAGGTCTTGCGGTCCTGCCCAGCGCCCTGTCACATTCAACCCGGGCGACAAGGTAATCGTAGACTGCCTGGAGGTAGTTGGTTTTTGCCTTGTTCAGCTGCAGTTCGGCGTCGGCGAGTTCGAGACGGGAACCGACACCTTCACGAAACCGCAAAAGGGTAATATCGTAGCTGCGTTCGGCTGTGCGGATGGTCCGGTCCTGCACTTCAATCCTTTTTCGCGACTCTTCGAGACCGGAAAGCTTCATTTCCACCTCGGCACGAATATCGGACTTCAGATCATCGAGCCTTGTCATGGACTGCAGACGGCCGAGCTTTGCCTGCTCGATCTGCGAGCTGATCCGGAAACCGGTGAATATCGGCAGCGAAACCTGCAGACCCACCGATGAGGTGACCGGCCAGTCAGTGTCACCAGGCGCAATGCCGTCGTTGAACTGTGTCTGGGTCTGAAGCTGCCCTACGGCAGTGATGGAAGGATAACGCTCCGCCCTGTTAGCAGCGACATTCTGTGCTTCTGCTTCAACCTGCAACTCGAGCCGGCGGACTTCAGGCCTTTTCGTCAGCGCCTCCTGGTAGGCTTCCCTGACACTAGCCGGATAGTTGCCTTTTTGAAAAACAAGAGAATCTGTCAGAATAACAGTTGCCTCCGGATCGATCCCGATCGTATTTTTAAGCTGTGTCCTTGCCGCCGCCGCGCTGTTTTTCGCCTGAATCAGGTCGGGCTTGACGTTTTCAACCGAGAGAAAGGCTTTGAGCGTATCGATATCGGCCGCGACACCTTGCCTGAACCGGGCTCTGCTGTCGTTGAGGGCCGTCATCCAGCGTGAGAGACTCTGCTGAAGGATGCCGACCTGTTCCTGGGTTATCAGAGCATTGTAATATGCCGTTCTTATGGCACTGATCACATCGGCTTCCGTCTGGCGGTATGCTTCCAGGCTGATCTTTTTGACCACGGATGATGCCCGGATTCCGGCAAGAGCCTTGAGATTGAAAACAGGCTGGCTCAGCGAAAGCATGCCAACCATGGCATTATCCTGACTGATCTCAAGAGGAAGCAGTCTTGTCGGATCGCTGCCTGTAATATCAGGAAAATAAATAACGGAAGGTTCGAGCGTTCTTGTGTAATCGAATGCCGCATCGAGCTGCGGTAAAACCGCAGACCACGCTGCCCGGACCTGCTGTCCGGCAAGCGCCTGATCGAGACGAGCGAGTTCGAGATCCCTGTTTCTTTCGAGACCCTCGGCAACGGCCTTGTCAAGTGACAACCTGATCTCTTTAACGGGACCAGAGTTCGTTTCGGCAGCCGGAGCAAGCCTGGGTATAAACCCGGAAACAAGAAACAAAAAAAGGAATACGGATCTTGTTCGACGCATGGAGCAATCTAGAGGATGTCACATAAAAGTATAACGACCTGAATTGAGTATCATTGACAAAGAGGGATGCCCAATACTGTAATCGTATTAAAATCAGCATTTTATAATGCGCATATCATTTGATTATTCCTAACCTTTCAGGCGAACCGGAATACTGAGAATAACCAGCATTTCTTGAAATTCCTAGATTTTCGAGCATGCTGGAGATGTGAGGCACAGGGAACGCAGCTGTATCCCGACACGTCGGGACGCAAGTTCCCTGTAACGAAGCAGATTAGGTATGATCAGCAATCGTTCAATACTTCCTTTTCCAGAGCTGTTCAAGACGTTCCCTGATGAACTTTTCTCTCCCCTCTTCTGTCGGCAGATAAAACAGTTCATCAAGCCCTTCGGGAAGATACCGTTCGTGCACGAAGTGACCCGGAAAATCATGCGGATACCTGTAATCTTTACCGTATCCCGATTGCTTCATGAAGGTTGTCGGCGCGTTGCGCAAATGCATCGGAACGGCTGCTTCCTGATGGCCGGCTGCACTCCGCTGCGCCTCATGCAGCGCCTTGTAGCTGGCATTTGATTTCGGGGCTCCCGCAAGGTAGGTAACTCCCTGTGCAAGGTTGATCCGGGCTTCGGGCAGACCGATGACTTCGACAGCATGAAAAACAGACACAGCGAGGGTAAGAGCATACGGGTCGGCGTTACCGATATCTTCACTGGCAAAGATCACCATTCTGCGGGCGATGAACTTCGGATCCTCCCCCCCCTCGAGCATCCTTGCAAGCCAGAACAGCGCGGCATCCGGATCAGAGCCTCTCATGGACTTGATAAATGCCGAAATGATATCATAATGCGATTCCCCCTTCTTGTCATAGACCGGCAGCTTTTTTTGCAGCACCGTCTCAAGCAGGGCGCGGCTCAAATGAACGGGCCCCTCCGGTGAATCCGGTATCGACAAGGCGGCTTCGACGGCATTGAGCGCTTTTCTAGCGTCTCCACCGGCATACCGCAGGAGATAGTCCCAGTCGTCGACGACTGCCATGTATTGCGCTATGAGCTCGTCTTCCCGAAGAGCCTTCTTGACAAGTGCTTCGACATCATCGTTATCAAGCGGCTCGAGAATATAGACCTGCATTCTGCTCATCAGGGCGGCATTGACTTCAAAAGAGGGATTTTCCGTTGTCGCGCCGATAAGCACGACAATGCCCTGCTCGATGGCATGCAGAAGAGAATCCTGCTGCGCCTTGTTGAAACGGTGAATTTCGTCGATAAACAACAGTGTCTGGCGTTCTTCCATGCGCTGTGCCGTTCCTGCAAGCTCCAGGGCTTTACGAACATCCTTGACTCCTGCATCGACGGCTGAGAGCGCATCGAACCGGAAATCAAGTGATCCGGCACATATTTCGGCAAGAGTGGTTTTACCGGAACCGGGAGGCCCCCAGAATATCATCGACGGCAGTCTGCCCTGCTCGATAAACTTGCGGATCGGGCCGTCTTTGCCGACCAGATGCTCCTGGCCGAACATGTCATCGAGGCCATGGGGACGCGCACGTTCTGCAAGAGGCTGAAAAAGGGCGGCGGCCGTTTTTTTTGAAGAGAGGCCGAAAAGATCATCCTGATTCTGCGTACCTTCCGGCATCAGAAACCCAGGCCTGCAAGCCAGTCCTCGCTGATAGACGATGACGCAGCATCGTCACCGGCCCCTTTCAGGAGGACATTCTGTCTTGCGATGTATTTACCGAGAATGTCAAATTCGAGATTGACACTCTTGCCTTCCCGCAGATCGTAGAGCGTGGTATTTTCGAAGGTATAAGGAATGATCGCCACGGAAAAACTGTCGTTTTCGACACCGGCAACCGTCAGGCTGACACCGTTGATCGCGATCGAGCCGACCGGCACAATATAGGGCTGATAGTCCGATGGAAAGGCAATACGTATTTCCCGGCTTCCGCCCAGATCATAAACACCCTGCACCTTGCCGACACAGTCGATATGCCCCTGGACAAAATGGCCGCCAAGCCTGTCCATGGGGCGGAGGGCCCGTTCCAGATTGACAGCCGTACCCGGAACAAAAGAACCGAGGGTTGTTTTTTTCAGCGTTTCCGCTACGGTATCGACATCGAACGTATCATCTCCCAGGACAACAACGGTCTGGCATGCCCCGTCGATCGCAACACTTTCATCGACGGCAAGGTCACTGAACTCCTTCCGGTTCCTGTAACGTACAGTCATCCGGAGGTTCGATCCGCTGCTCCTCGCCGAAACAACTGTTCCGACATCCTTGACGATCCCGGTAAACATAAACGCTTACACCATAGCCTTCAAAGCAGCCTCGTAGTCGGGCTCCTGTGTTATCTCAGGCACCTGTTCGGCATAGATCACCTTTCCTTCAGGATCGATGATAACGACCGCTCTGGAAAGGATTCCTTTCAGAGGACCATCGGCCATCGTCACGCCGTATTCCTGTCCGAATTCAGGAGAACGGAACACGGAAAGAGAAACAACATTCTCTATCCCTTCGACCTCGCAGAAACGTTTGTGCGCAAAGGGAAGGTCGGCAGAAACGCACAGAACTACTGCGCCTGGAATTGAGGAAGCTTCGAGATTGAAACGCCTGACCGAAGCTGCACAGACCGGAGTATCGAGGCTGGGAAATATGTTCAGAACAACCGTTTTGCCTGCATAGTCTGCAAGGTTGGACTCTGAAAGATCTTTGTTGACAAGGGTAAAAGAAGGTGCTGCAGTCCCTTTTACAGGAAGCTCGGCAACAGTACTGACGGGATTTCCTTTTAACGTGATGGTAGCCATATTGTTATACCGCGTTTTTCAGATTTGAAAAGATGATAAAAAAGCAAACAGAATTGCAGGATAGCAAACGAGAAAAACCCGACCATAGTTCCCGTGGTTAGTCGTGAATCGTGAATCGTGAATCGTGAATCGTGAATCGTGAATCGTGAATCGTGAATCGTGAATCGTGAATAATGGAAGATAGCTTAGATGATCAACGATGCAACCGGAAAGTCATGCCGCCCCGTGAAATAGATGTTTTGATTTCACAGGGATGCGGTACCCATACTGACGCTGAACAGAAAAATGAATCCCCGGAAAAAGCCCGGGGATAATGAACAAAAGACAACCCGACACTGAAAACTGCCCGCGGTCACCTGCCGACTGACCGCATCCCATATTCTTCACTTGTCACTCGTCACTTGTCACTCGTCACTTCTTCAGTCCCACACCCCTTTTCCCCTCGAAAGACTGTAACTCCCCGAACCGAGAAAAACAATGGCAAGGGAACCGATCAGATAAAGCAACTGGAGTTCAAGAGCATGACCGCCATGCTTTGTCAGCGCGAACAGTTCGTCAGCATGAACCAGATAGATCGCCATGATCATGACGAAGGTTTCGACCAGTGCAGCGGGCCGGGAAAGGATTCCGAGCACAATAAGCAAAGGTGCGATCACCTCACCGAGAAAAACGCCATAGGCAAGAAATCCGGGCAGCCCGGCATCGATCACCGTTTTTTCAATGAAACCAATTCCGTTTTTCAGCTTGTGGACGCCGTGGAACAGCATTAATCCGCCAACCGAAAGACGCAGCAGCAATTTGCCAAGATCGTTGTTGTGCACGATTCGATTAATGATATCCATAGTATTGAGGATGGAAGTTGAAAAAAAGAGAACTGCTGAAGCAAGAAAGAGTCGAAGTAAATATAAAGTTTTTCTAAATAAAAACGCCGGACTGTTCAACGGAGAAGAACAGTCCGGCGTAGCTGGATGTTGTCAACAAACCAAAAAGAACAAACCAGATTACATCAGCTCAGTTTGCTGTGAACTTGAAATTGTAAATAGCACCGACTGAAATCGTATAGGGGCCATGGCCGTTATCGAGATCGGCATAGCTGCCCATGGCATAAATTTTGGCGTTGTCAAGAAGGTTTTTGAACACGCCACCGGTTACACCGAATCCTTTTGCCGAACCGTCATCGACCAGACCCAGAGAAACCGAAACATCGGTTTTCAGTTCTTTCAGCATCGCAGTACCGGTCAGGTAAACGTATGAGACGTTATCATAACCGGTGAGATCGATGTTCTCATAGGATGCACCAGCTTTCCAGCCGTCTCCCTTGTAGGTACCATAAACCCTGACAGCTTCTCCGTCCATCGCAATACCGGGATAGACTGCCGTCATTTCAGGATTGTCTGCATAGACAGCACCGATGGTAAAACCGTCTCTTGAGTAAGAACCGCCGCCGAGCCAGGCCATATCGTTGTCGTTATCACTATCGTCAAATGCGACACCGCCGACAAACTTGAAACCGTTGAGGTTCGGTGTAAAATACTGGAGCGAGTTGTCTGTGAAACCGTTCGTTGCACCAGACAGACCGTATGTGGCTCCGCCACCGGCAAAATAGCCTGTTGCGTTCTGTCTTGAAAGATCATAGAAGGGATCGAGCGCGAATCCGGGGAATTTGTAGGCGTTGGTCATACGGCCGTAGGTCAGTTTACCGTAGTCACACTCAAATCCACCGAAGAAAAAGCGTCTTGTAAAAGCCCAACTATCGCCTCCATCGGCCGGAGCACCCGTCTGCAGATGGATGAAAGCCTTTCCAAACTCATTGCCATACGAAGCCTTGATGCCGAAACGGGAAACATTGTCAGTCCCCTTCCAGCGTTCAAGCAAACCATTGTCGTTGTCGGCGTAGTTGATCGAATAGCGAAGGTTTCCGTATAAGGTAACGCTCGGCTTGTACTCTTCTGCCTGAAGAGTAGAAGGAAGCGCCCAAGCCATAACAAGGCACAAAAGTGCCAGAATCTTTTTTTTCATGTTGCTGTTCTCTGGGTGTTAGTGTTGCTGATTTCTCACGGTTTAGCCGGCAGGAACAGAATTCGCTCCTGACGCATAACCGTTAAAGGGTTAAAGTATATTTCCATATACTCATATACTAGATAAGCAAAACAATCGTTAATACCAAACGAATGAGCCAAGAAAACATCAGGGTGAACCGGGGCATAGCAGAGAGTGTCGAGCCTTGCTCTGTCAGCGAAGGGAAAAAGAGACGATTAAAGAACGGATTACAGGAGGATTCCCCTGACATCTATTCCGTTTATGACACAAAGGGGAATGACTTAAGCATTAACCTGTATTGAGCGATGAACAGCCAGTTCACTCAGTCGTGATGCAGGTAGGCTTCGATGAGGAGATCCTCACCAAAAAAACGTGGTGTTTCATAACGTAAGCGGGGCGCTTTGTCCGGAGCTTCCACGCCTATGGAAGCAACGGCATCGAGCCCGTCCCCGCCGAAAAGTAACGGAGCAATATAGAGAAACAGCTTATCGACAAGACGAGCCCGGATCAATGAAGCAGCAAGCCGCGGGCCCGATTCGACATAAACCGACAGGATACCTTTATCGTGAAGCAGGTGCATCACCTCTTTCAGATCAAGACCGGATTCATGGTCTTTGACAGAATAAACCTCGACATCTTTTTCACGCAGCAACCCGATACGGCTGTTCTCTGCCATGCCGTTTGCCGTAAAAAGAAAGGTCCTTGCCTCACTATTGAAAACTTTCGCAGTCAACGGGATACGCAAATGCCTGTCCAGAACGACTCGCACCGGATTTCGACCCTCGACATGGCGCACGGTAAGAAGAGGGTCGTCGGCAAGAACTGTTGATGAAGCCGAAAGCACGGCATCGTATCTGCTTCTCTGCCTGTGTACCTCCTGCCGGGCCTCTTCTCCGGTTATCCATTTCGACAGCCCCTTTCCTGTCGCAACCTTTCCGTCAAGTGTTTGGGCAAGCTTCACTGCAACAAAAGGCATGCCTTTCTCATGACTTTTTACAAAAGCCTCATTCAACTGTAACGCTTTATCCCGAAGAACGTTTTCTATCACTTCGACTCCGGCGTCGCGGAGCCGTTCTATGCCCCTGCCGGCAACCTTGTCATGTGGATCCCTGCACGCCACAACCACACGGGGAATTCCTTTTTCGATGATCAGGTCCGCACATGGGGGCGTTTTCCCGAAATGAGAACAGGGTTCGAGGTTGACATACAGCGTCGCCTTGTGCAACATCGACCGGTCACGGACAGATGCGATGGCATTCACTTCCGCATGCACACCGCCGAAACGTTCATGATAGCCTTCTCCAATCACCGCGCTGCCGACAACGAGAACCGAACCGACCATAGGATTCGGACTTACCTTGCCAGCCCCCTTTTCGGCAAGCTCGATGCAGCGCAGCATGAAGCGCTCATGCTTCAGCATTTCCTGTTCGTTGTCAGTCATTCCGCCCTTTTCTGCAATTCAGGTATTATCGACATGAATATGCACCAGCTTGACGCCCGACAAACGCAAGAGTTCCGATATATGCTCGATCTTATAGGGCTTGTCATAGTAGATGGTTTTGATCCCGACGTTTATCAGCACTTTCAGGCAATGTATACAGGGACTCGC
This sequence comes from Chlorobium sp., assembly GCA_028277225.1. Lineage (GTDB taxonomy): Bacteria > Bacteroidota > Chlorobiia > Chlorobiales > Chlorobiaceae > Prosthecochloris. The sequence continues at coordinate 60,973 of JANQHB010000056.1, read as the reverse complement.
TGTTATATAGATGTCAGCATCCTTGATCGAAACGCCGTGCTTTGCTGCCTGGGCTATCGCGTTTATTTCGGCATGAATGGTATTGACACAGTTTTCCTCAACCGTTCCGTCAGGATGAGTACTGCGGTATATCCTGCAGGTTGTCTCGTTGCAGTGCGGCAGTCCTGAGGGAGCGCCGTTGTAACCGGTCGATAGAATATTGTTGTCCCTGACCAGGACCGCGCCGATATGCCCCCTGGTACATGTCGCCCTTCGGGAAATGAGATGCGCGACATTCATGAAATATTCATGCCATCCGAGCCGCTTCTCATCGCGGTTTTCGTCCCCGCCACGGGAACAGCAGTTGTCTATCTGTTGATCTTCAGGCATAGAGTGGATTTTGATACATTATTGACAGATACCTGAACCGGACCGGCTACGGCCCGAAATTTTCATGTTTTTCAGGATATTGCTGGAAAATTAGGAAAAAGATTGATAACGACGATGCTGCGAAACTATTTCACCCTCTACCATCTGGCAACGGAACTCCGGGGGATTCTCGAAGAGGGGTATGTTTTCGAAATCTTCTCCCAGCAGCGTAATGAAATAACCATCAGCTTCATAACAAAGACAGGCGGGCATCTCCAGCTCATGATCGTCACCGGACACCCGAACCTTTGCATCTACACGCGTGAAGGATTGAACAGAAAACAGCGAAACACTGTCGATCTGATGCCTGAAGTCACGGAAAAGCATGTTTCGGCCATTACCATCGACCCATCCGACAGAATTATTACCATTGTTCTTGAAGAGGGCTTTACAATCGCCCTTCAGCTGTTCAGTGCAAAAACCAACGTCCTTCTGCTGAAGAAAGGAACGGTGCTCCACTCTTGCAAAGAGAGTATTGCAGCATCTGTCGGCGATAAAAAAGCCTCACTTCCGCCCAGACCTGAAATCCTGAGATCCCTGGAACCCCTCGTCAATGACCGACAGTTATTTTCGGAACGTTTGGACGAACAAGAAGAAGATACTGTTTCTGACAGGCTGCGAAGCATGCTGCCGGGATTCGACAACAGGCTTGTAAGGGAACTGCTCCGGAGATGCACAGATGACGGAAGCGCCGAGATCATTCATGAAACATTCAGCAACCTGTTTTACGAGCTTCTCGATCCTGCTCCTTCAGTCGATATATCAGGAGAACAGGGCCCGGAGTTTTCCATTCTGCACAATCGCCCGGACTCCTCGATCAGCTTCGATTCGGTCATGGAAGCACTCGCCTTCTACAGCCGGAAACGCTGGCAGTTCAACAAAACGAGAGTCCTTGTCCGTGAACTCGATGGGAAACTGAGACAACGGTTGAAAAAAATTGATCGTGAGCTGGTCAACTTCAACCCGGAAAAACTCTCTGAACAGGCTGAAGAGTATGAAACAAACGGTCATCTTCTCATTGCCAACCTTTACAGTCAGGAAAGAAAAAAGGACCGTATTACGGTGCCGAATGTCTTCGATACCAGTGGCGCCCCAAAAACCATAGCGCTTAAACCGGAGCTGAACCTCCAGCAGAATGCCGCTCTCCTGTTTGAAAAAGCGGCAAAAACACGGGACAGGATCAAGGGCGGTCAAAAACGGAACAGTCTTGTAGCCGAAGAGAAAAACGATCTTCTCTTCCTCATCGAAGAGGTAGGACATCTTTCGACATCCGCTGATGTCAGAGATTTCCAGGAAAAAAATCTTCCTCTACTCAGGAAGATCGGCCTCGGCGGCAGTACAGGCAAGCGTTCAGGACAAGCTCCGTTCAGGACATTCCGCATCTCCGAAAAAGCGATCCTCTATGTCGGAAAAAACGCCAAAAACAACGAAAAACTGACATTTGCGTTTGCAAAGCCTCATGACATATGGCTCCATGCAAGAGGGGCTGCCGGTTCACACTGTGTCCTTCGTGGAACTACCATGCAGCAGAAAAGCGAGATCGAGCGAGCCGCCGAAATTGCCGCATTCTACTCTTCAGCAAAACACTCCGAACTCGTACCGGTCATGTATACAGAAAAAAAATATATTCGACGTGCACGGAACCTGCCCCCAGGCCAGGTTGTTGCTGAAAGGGAAAACGTCATAATGGTAAAACCCGCCCGGGATTGCGGCTGAAAAGAAGAGAACCGAAAACAATGCACCTATGAAAAATTACAAGCTTGTCCTGCCGGAGCACCTGAACCATTACGGTTACCTGTTTGGCGGCAATCTCCTGAACTGGATTGACGAAATGGGTTATATCGCCGTTACGCTTGACTATCCCGGATGCAACTTCGTCACAGTCGCCATGGACAATGTGGTGTTCAAAAAAAGCATCCGCAAGGGCGCGATCCTCTGCTTCGACACAGAAAAAACCAGGGTGGGTGAAACCTCGGTCGAATATACCGTCAACGTCTACAAGGACAGGATTGAAAAAGTCCACCGTGAACTGGTCTTCACAACCCAGATCACTTTTGTCTGCCTTGATAAAAAGGGCAGGAAAAAGAAACTGACATAACCTTTACCGGCCGGAGCCTATGATCCGGCCTGATACGCGATAGAGAGCCGCAAGACCGATTATCAGCATAACAATATTGGCCAGCCACATCGCAAAGCCCGGGTCGAGAAGACTCCTGTCCGAAAGTTTTTCTCCAAGCACCAGAAGAAACCAGTACAACACAAAAAACAAAAGGGACAATCCCGCTCCGACCCCGAATCCACCGCGCTTTGCAAGTACCCCGAGGGGTGCCCCGACCAGCACGAAGATCACACAGGCACAGGATAATGCGTATTTCTTATGGTACTCCACCATGTACTTGTTATGCAGGTTCCGGCTTTTTTCAGCATGATTGATGGACCTGTCCAGAAGCTTGATCATGGTATCGACCTTTTCACGGGCCCTTGCCTTTGCGTCACCCTGCCTCTTCAGAGCGCCGCCACGCCCGTTATCGACAGAAGCCAACGAGTTGTTTACCGAAACTTTCTCTTTCTGCACCAGTTTTCCAATCTGCCGCAAGGCTTCATCCTCCCGTTTCCTGAAGTCCTGCCCCATCGAATAGAGCTGTCCTGCCGAAAGTTCACGGTCACCCCTCCGTATCTCACTGCCGTCACTGCGCTCAAAGCCATAACCGGTAGAAGCAAAAACGAACCTGTGTTTTTCGAATTTCATGATCCTGTATTCCTGGTCGGTATCGGCACCGGCTTCATGCACCTGCCCGTCAAACAGGCTGAGTATCAGGTAATGGGAATCAGGAGAAAACCTGATATTGCCATTTTCTGCAGTAATGACGGTCCTCTTGCCACCTTCGAGGGTTTCGTAGATCGTCACTCCTTTCAGATCGTCGCCGTCGTCACCAACTTCCCTGACAAGAATCGAATACCCGTCAACAAGTCCTGAAAAGGCATTTTCCGTCAGGCCGAAACTGGGCTTTGCTTTCGAAATGTCCCGGATGAGCTGCTTAGCCATGAAATTCGCCTCGGGAAGAACCCCGTTATTGAAACGCTCCATCAAAACGCTGAGAATCCCACCCACTACAAGAACGGGAACGATAAGGCGGGTAAGCGAGAGGCCGCCGGCCCTCATAACATTCATTTCTGAACGGTTCGTGATCCCGCCGAAAGCCACCAGAACAGCGATCAGCACAGCCATGGGAACCGCAAGGGAAACTATCCACGCAACCTGCAGCACGATCAGCTCGGCAATCACCAGCGGCTCGATCCCCTTGCCGACAAATCGCTCGAAAAACCGCGTCAGGAACTGCATAACAAGCACGAACAGGATCGTCAGGAGCGAAAAAAGAAAGGGTCCGATATGTTCCTTGAGTATATAGCGGTAGAGGATTTTCATGAGATCAGAACATCAGCTTCAGGACAACAACACCACTGCAATATAACCAGCCGGAACCAATCCCGAAGCTCAACCTGCATTCAGGATGTGTAATCCCCTTGTTGTATGTATGCCCCCATCAAGACTTGCACAAGCTATCATACAAACATATACACGTAATAACCGGCGTCCTTTTTTATTCGTAATGCGTCCACATTCTCAAAACCTTGACGACCTTGTCTTTTTCAAGGACCTGGTAGACCAGTCGATGCTGAATGTTGATGCGTCGGGAATAAGCGCCTTCGAGATCGCCCAGCAACTTCTCGTAGCGAGGCGGTGTCTGGTATGGATTGTGAACAAGGATTTCAAGCAGCCGTTCGGCTTGCGGTCGAAGCCCCGCAGATGCAAGCTTCTTCGCGTCTTTGCGAGCCTGTCGGGTGTACACGAGCTTGCAGCTCACCAGCCGGGATCTTTTGAGCATTTCTCGACCGGCGTTGCCATTCCTTCCCGTATGCTCTCGCGCATACCCGGCACGGACTGCAGGTAGAGCGTTTCCTGTATGGCGCTCCAGTCTTCTTCGGAAATAAGGACTCCGGAGTGGCGTTTCCCGGTTATATGGATGGGCTCATGCGATTCAGATACCTCATCCAGAAGCCTGTAGAGCTTCTTTCGTGCTTCCGTTGCTGTAATAGAGGACATTCGGCTCTCCTTTAGAATTACGTACGCTATAGAGTACGTATTTATTGTTCATTTGTCAAGTGATAACGAGGGTTTGACGGATGCCTCGTTTCTCTACCATCGATGATACACGCTCACACTAAACCTTTCTGGCTGGTTCAAAATGTACGATGACCGATCCTACTCCTTGACCGCAAAGCCGTGACCGCTATAACACTGGCTATGAGCTTGATCGATATTCCTCTATATTGAATGTGTCCCCTACTCCCCACTCTTGTTGAGCGGCATAAAGTACCGCTTAAACCATAAAATGGAGATCATTATGGCTAACGATATCATCATCGCATACGAGACCAAGTACGGCGCAACCCTGGAGATTGCCCAAAAGATCGGAGAAGTACTTGCTGAAGGCGGCCTGGGCGCCGATGTTGTATCCATTGATCAGATCAGCGACCTGGGGCCCTGGAAAGTCATCATTCTGGGTAGCGCGGTTTTTACCGGTAATTGGTGCGACGAGGCGGCTAAATTCCTGGAAGCCAATGAGAAGATGCTTTCGGAAAAAACCGTATGGCTGTTTTCCAGCGGCCCGCTTGGCGAAGGGTCTGTTGAAGAGGATTCCAAAGGCTGGCAGTTCCCCGAAAAACTTCAATCCATAGCCGACCGCATTGCCCCCCGGGATATCGCGGTCTTTCATGGCAAAATCGATAAAGACAAGCTCAGCTTATTGCATAAGTTTATGATCAAGGTCGCAAAAGTACCCGTCGGTGATTTCCGCAGATGGGACGAGATCAATGCCTGGGCTAAAGATATTGCAGAAACGCTCAAGAAAGAGGGCATCGGGCAGAATTCACCTGCATAAAGGTATGCTCGTCAATAGTTGATCCAGTGTTTCAATGATAAGGCCGATGGTATAGCTGATGACCAATTGTACTCCGTGGTCGCAAATCAGTAACAGTTATCGCGCGCGGTCTATGCTTGATCGATCTTTCTCTGTATCAAATATTTGTATAAGCTATTTGTGACTTATTGTGATTACGGATGTCCCCTAATCCTTTTTATTCGTAATGCGTCCACATTCTCAAAACCTTGACGACCTTATCTTTTTCAAGGACCTGGTAGACCAGTCGATGCTGAATGTTGATGCGTCGGGAATAAGCGCCTTCGAGATCACCCAACAGCTTCTCGTAGCGAGGCGGTGTCTGGTATGGATTGTGAACAAGGATTTCAAGCAGCCGTTCGGCCTGCGGTCGAAGCCCTGCAGCTGCAAGCTTCTTCGCGTCCTTGCGAGCCTGTCGGGTGTAAACGAGCTTGTAGCTCACCAGCCGGGATCTTTTGAGCATTTCTCAACCGGCGTTGCCATTCCTTTCTGGATGCTCTCACGCATACCCGGCACGGACTGAAGGTAGAGCGTTTCCTGTATGGCACTCCAGTCCTCTTCGGAGATAAGAACTCCGGAATGGCGTTTCCCGGTAATATGGATGGGCTCATGCGATTCGGATAACTCATCCAGAAGCCTGTAGAGCTTCTTCCGTGCTTCCGTTGCTGTAATTGTGGACATTCGGCTCTCCTTTAGAATTACGTACGCTATAGAGTACGCATTTATTGTTCATTTGTCAAGGCTAACGAGGGTTAACGGGTTGTTTTTTTAGGCCAGCGATAATACTTACCCGTGCTCCACCCATCATCCTGGCTTGTTCTTTTCTCAGGTATGTACGTTGACCGATCCTGCTCCTTGATCGCAAAGCTGTGACCGCTATCACACTGGCTATGAGCTTGATCGATATTCCTCTATATTGAATGTGTCTAAAAGATCTTCGTAACTTATTGGAGTTACGGAATGTCCCTCAACCCTCAACCTAAGCTGACTTCGCCTGCATCCAGATAACTTACCACTTGCGATTCACTCCTTTCTTGTCTCTCCTTTCCACCATAGACCAGATACTTTTCAGTAACACGATTCCCAAGTATCACTGCTGTTTTTTTCAATGGTCTGAATAATTCAGTATTGATGGTTTGCGTGGATTTAATTTCCGCAAGAACAATGTCACTACCGCTCTCCAGAAGAAGATCGACTTCCAGCCCGCTGCTGTCCCGGTAAAAATGCAGATTAGCGCCCAACCCCGAATTAATTCGAGCCTTGAGCATTTCCAGAACCACAAGATTTTCAAACAACAGCCCTCGTAACGGATGAGTTGCAAGATGAGATTCCCTGGTAATCCCGATCAGCCAGGCCGCCAACCCCACATCGTAAAAATAGAGCTTTGGAGATTTGGTAAGCCGCTTGCCAATATTTGCAAACCAGGGAGGCAATACAAAAACAACAAAAGAAGCTTCCAACAAAGCAAGCCATGCTTTTGCCGTATGGCTTGAAACTCCTACATCAGAAGCAAGACTATGCAGATTAAGCAACTGTCCGACCCTCCCCGCTGCCAGCCTGACAAAACGCTCGAACTCCCGGACATGCCGTAGCTGAACCAATTCACGCAAGTCACGCTCGACATATGTCGCGAAATAATCACCGAGCATCACTGAAGGCTCAAGATTATCCGCATGTATACGGGGGTAACCACCCGCATGCAAAAGCCGGTCAACTTCAACCGGTTTGCCTGCTTGTTTCAATTCACTTATAGACAGCGGCAGGAGGTTTAGCAGCGCTGTTCGACCAGCAAGAGACTGGCTGATACGCTGACGTATGTCAAAATGATGACTTCCGGTTAAAATAAATTCACCTGTACGACGATTTTCGTCAACCCTTGCCTGTATCCATGATAACAAATCCGGAACACGCTGAATCTCATCGAGGATTGCACCATCAGGGAACTGCGCCAGATAACCGGAAGGATCATGTATGGCAAAATCCCTGATATCGGGACGTTCCAGATTACTGTATGGCTTTTCCGGAAAAGCATTTCTGCAGAGTGTTGTTTTCCCAGACTGCCTTGGCCCGGTTATGGTAACTACCGGGTAATCCCTGGCACGGGAATACAACGTTGATGTAAGGTGACGAGAAATCATAATCGTGCAATATTGAAGTACAACTACAATATTGCACAAAAAAGGGTAAAAACAAAGAAATGTACACTCAAACAATAGTTTAGTGTAATTGATGTTTCCACCCCTTTGTCAGCCAAACACACATTTTCACTTATTGAAAAGCGTCCCTCTCTACCTTTCTGGCAGATTCTTTTCTCAGGTATGTAAGTTGACCGATTCTACTCCTTGATCGTAAAACAGTGACCGTTATCACACTGGCTATGCAGCTTGATCGATATTCCTCTATATTGAATGTGTCAAATAGATCTTCTAACTTATTGGAGTTACGGATGTCCCCTACTCCTACACTTAAAGACATGCGTTATCTTTCATTTATTATCAGCTTTTTCATTTTTCTTTTTATTCTTTCTTGGGGACGTACCCCAACCACTATACCACTTCCTTTTGACAAAATCTCGTTTGCTGAGCCAGGAATTCCTTGACACCGACCTCTCAAAAGACACCCGGAAAACCATCGACGAAGCAGAAAAATAGTAATACGCACTCAGTTATTTTAATCACTAATTTTTATCGCTTCTCGCTTTTCAGTTTCCCCCCCTCTTATTGAGCACCATATGTTATAAATCATCCTATTGTCAGCAATAGGATCAAGTGTGATTCTGAAATTGAATTCCTGTCCGTGAGTAGCATAAAAGTTAGGAGACACAAAATCTCCCTGTAGTTTTCCATTTTGAAATTGCAAATAAATACCATCAGCATTTCTGATTACGGCTGGTGTCCAAATAAGCTCCCCTTTATATTTGTAACCTACGAGCAATTTGTATTTACCATTTTTCTCTTTCGTTATCTTCAAATAGTTTTTTGTACCAATATTGTTAATATCATATTCCCATACCCCACAGAATTTTTCTGAAGTCAGATCTTTAATTGATTGTAATTCAATATTTGATCCCATCCATCCTTTCTTTGTATCCTCGAATAAAATTGAGCCTGTGACTATTGCCTCTTGCCCTTTTAAAACCTGATTACCGAAAATCAATCCGCCAAACAGATTCAGCTTACCTTTTTTTATTTCAAATGGATTAATGACTAAGTCGTCCAGAAACTTGACTCTGGCTTCAAACAACATCGTATAAATTTTAATGCCAGAAACTTTGCCTTCTTTTGCATTAGTTTCTTGAATTGATTGAACTTGTATGGAATTAAGGAATTTTTCTTTCAAGATAATCTCCGCACCCTTGGGTGATGGATCATTCGAACATGAACATAGTGAAGAAATCCATATGGAGAGAAATCCATATGTAAGTATACCCCGAGAATTTCTATATATGTAGTTTACAAGCATCGACATTTTCAGGCCCGTCATACGTGATTGGAACAAGCATCTCCACTTTTTTGAGTTGTTCATGATTGAGTGTAATTGTAAGTGTTTAGAAAGAAACGCCTTAAAAGTGCTTCATATCAAATAGCCACACTGCCTTTACAAAAACATGTAAATAGAAATAGAGAACGACGATTACAACTCTGCTGTTCTACTAGGGATATTTAGTATCCAGATACCTGATATGATATATGCGCCACCATACGGTTGCCTGCATAACGCTAATTATGTAATGCTGTACTCAGCTTCCTGAGGCAGTCTAAAACACCTTATTTTATCGAAAAACCTGTCTTACAATTGGGAAGTAGCCAAGACTTTTTGTCCAAGAACCTACAAACTCTTAGTCCTGAATGCCACTATCCACATAGATATTGGTTCCAAAGAATTATTCGCGAACCAATGCGCGAAACACACCGTCATTTGTGCCAACGTAGAGAGTTCTTCCGATTTCAGTTGGTGTGCAATCAGAATCCGTCAATAATGGCATTGGCGCCTTCCATAATACCGCTCCGTTGTCAATATCAAGCAAATAAATGAATGTTTTAAATCCGTAACCGTCCTTAATCAGGTTACCCTTGTATCCCCCTTTCTCTATGCGCTTCTTAATGTTTGCGATAGTATCAGCATCATAAGATTTCATTATTTCTTCTGGTCCACGAAAAACTGGTATTCGATCCGCTGACCCTTTGTCTGCGGTATATTCTACCCGAATCACATACAACCCATCAGCTCCAACAAATGGGGAAGCAGTTCCTTGGCCGAAAGGTTGGCGCCAAAGAATTTTTCCCGACAAGGCATCAATTGCATAAGTATTGTCTGTTGTTATATACAAAATACCTTTGTGAATAACTGGTGGAGAATACGGGCGTCCTTTGAGCTTTTGTTTCCATCGAAGTGTCCAAACATCGATATCAAGCGCATATAGTGTATTTTCAATGTCTACAAAATATAGAACACCTAAGTGCACAGACGGCTTCCATCTTGCCCAGCTATCCGTAGGAAATTTACGAAGAATCTTGCCACTCCATAAATCTAAGCCTACCATGTGTGTCGGCTGCCCTTTCTTCCTTTCTCCTGCGTAGATTATCCCCTTATATATGGAAAATCCGTCTCCTTTTATATCTCTGTTACGCCATAATATTCGTCCGTTATCGATCACGTACAATCCACCTTTGCCAAGTACAACTTCCTTACCATGGGCATAACGGGTCAATTTTACATAGCCATTGCCCGGCAGACTGGTCTTTTGGGCTATTGCACCTGTATTCTTATTAAGCTTATATGCCATACCCCCGGTGCTTACCCAAACGTAACCTGCCTCTACATCCAATGCAGGCCTCTGATGGGTAACGTACCATGAAAGATCTCTCTTCCAGACAAGGGCTCCCGTGCGTGAATCGAGCGCGAATACGGTTTTCAGTATACCTCCGTAAACACGGTTATCTTGGACAGTTGGTGGGGTAAAACCCGACCACCCACCTTCTTCAAAATGATGTATTTTAGTCGACCACTTTTCAGGCAATAAAATCTGCTCTTCCAGTGAATTGTTTTTGTTCTTGCAATCAACATATCTCCAATCATTATTATTTTTAGATAAAACCTTGCACACAAAATTCTTCATGCCGGTGATTTTCTGAATAACGACATTCATGTTATGGGGATTGTTATTGCTAAGTAGATTTATTTTGTCTTTTGTCTCAACATCAAACGCTAGCACAATTGTATGACCCAAACGTATGCTTGTTACCTTACCCAATGAGCTGTATGCAGCATTAACCGGGTCAGAACCTAAGTATATATTGACTAGTCGATCATCTTTAATTTGATTATTATTCCCTATCTCTGAAAGCAATGGCACATTTGCCGCATTAAAGGTTATTGTTTTAAGGCCAAGTGTTGATCCTACCATTTGTGCTATGCCGCCCCCTAGTGAATGCCCTGTAACAGTTATATTTGGCCCATACTTGTCAAATACTTCAGCCATGTAATTAAAGGCAAATACATGTTGAAATGTTGGAATGCCCACAAAAGCTCTAATATTTGTACCCCAATCCAGATTGCTTATTGGATTTGTTCCTTCAAAAACAACCACAATTTCATCCGAATTAATATTTCTATAAGTTGCAGCATGAAAACCACTTAAGGCTTTAACAGCCCCATCAACCATATCAACTTTTATCCAGTCATCTACAATAACTTTTTTATGATCATAGATAGCATCAGAAAGTATGGCATATGGTAAACAATTGATTGCCATTGACCAGTTTACTATCGTACTTTTAGGCAGAGGATCTCGTGTTATTTTTACCAGCTCATCCCCATCAATACCATAATCAACTGCTTTACTCAGCACATAATTACTGTTGTTGTGACTGTATTTTCCTATATACCGATCATAATAATAAAAATCATCATATGCATGTGTCTTTGAGCCTGCATAAAAAGAGATAAAATAAAACAATATCGAACAACAGATAAATGATTTGTAATTCCTCATCATGTTTGATTTAAAGGATATTTTAATATGTGTTCAAATGAAACGATATTCATTCGAATGTGAGAAGGTTCGTCTTTATTGATATGCATAACCTTTCACTTATTACACTTTCTGCACTTGATGACGGTTTCTGTGAGTTTGAGGGGAGCGTGAGTAAATATCTAAGATATCCTCTGTTCTGCCAGCATGCTCAGAGTCCAGATGTCATATCTTCTGATAGCCCGCTATACGGTTGCTTGTATAACGCCAATTATGTAATGCTGTACTCAGCTTCCTGAAAGGCTTGGCACATAATTTCCGTTATGCAACGACCACGAGCTTCTACCAAATATAAGGATAGTACACGAATATTACATCGCCTCTGAACTGACTGAAGAAGCAGCTTTTAAAGTCAAAGTGGAGCAAAGCGTAACGTTGGGTGTGACTGAAGTCAGTAATCAATGGTAGTATATTCTTGAAAGCGAAGAAGTTATCAGCTCATTCTCAAGAAGACCTAACAGCACACACGGAATTCTATTGTTGTCTAATACATAAAACTGTGTCCATGAAAAGGAAGCTGATTCTTTCTGCTCGTGAAAGCTCTTTAGTTCTTACCAAGGGTCAGTATGAATAGAGTGCTGTGAGATCGAAAGGGGGAGTCATGTTAGTGATAGCCACTGAATAGAGCCGATGGCATGCTTTTTTGCTGGAGATGAATCAACAGGAGAACTTCTCAAAAGCCGCTATACAAAAAGCATGACACAGGCGGTTACTAAATGATTCTTTCGGCTTTTTATTCCCATCCCTTATTGGTCTTCACCAAACGAATCTCCATTTCCGGACGTGTTTTAAATTCATTTAATTCGCTTGCAACAAATGTTGCCCATTTTGGCCTATCTGAAACTTTAGCAACATATTTTACATAAGTCACAATCTTGCCATCCTGTTCAGCTGGCTCTGTCCAACCCAGTATATCTTGCACTCTTTTATTTCCAATATAAAATCTCCATATTTTTTCACCCTTATAAGAGCGCCCTTGAATAGCTATATCAGAATCAATAACTTCTTTTCTTAATATATAAACATTATTTTTTTCTAAATAACCCATATTTATATTATAGCCGACGCTTATTAAAGAATTGTTTTCCTCTACCAAAGTATTTCCACTTGCCAAATATTCTGCAATCTTCAATGCATCTTCATCATCTGCATCCTTTGTATAGCGCCCCACATCAACAATCAATAGTTTATCTCCGGGACCAACTGTATCAAAGCCATATTTGCGCTTGGAATAGTCACTCATTTCCTCGATATCAACATAAAGTGAATCAGATATACGATTATTAATTGCCTTTTCGAAATCTTGCAACTGACTTGAACAACCTAGTAGAAACAAAAATAATGAAAGGCAAAATGACTTTACTTTAAAAAAAAAATTAGACATAGCACAATTATTTAAAAAAGTATACAAAGGCTAAGCTTAAAAAATGCCTGTTTCAAAGCTTATTACCATCGAAAATGCAATTTCTTCGATTCTTATCGAATATAATACGAATTATATCAACATCGAACACATAATTTTTTTTATACACACAGTCCCTGATCCCGAATCTCATCCATGAACTTTGCCCGTGTTTTACAACAGCATTATCTGGGCCATTGCATTTATGCTTAGAAAATCTCCCCGAACTGTGTCATCATTCTTGAGGGTTATTGTGATTTTTCATCTACATACCATAATTGTGATCTAAGTCATTTTTCTAAAACCAAATGCTCCATTTTTCGGGCTGACGCCACAGGATCTTCTGTTATCTGCTGACCAGCGAGTTATCAAAAAAGCTAAGATACCCACCATCAATACCGACAATCACATGATCAAGTATCGGTAAATCAAGCATCTTTCCAGACTTGACAAGCATCTGTATGACCTTTATTCATCTGTATTCACTAAGTTCGTATTACCTAAAGGGTGATTATTCGTGTGGATTATTGATTTTGCAGTAGCGAGCATAACATGCTTGAAAGCACACCCTCAGTATCCATTAAAAACAAAAGGCTTACAGATCGAAACCTGTAAGCCTTTATTTTATATGGTGCGTTCGGAAGGAGTCGAACCCTCAACCCACTGATTAAGAGTCAGTTGCTCTACCACTTGAGCTACGAACGCAAAATCCTTTTCCTTATCTATTCAGCGCTTTTTTCAGGAACAGCCGCCGGGGCTTCCGGTACCGCATTGCCTGCGGGGGCCGGGATGGCTGGAAGTTCTTTCTGGAGGACGCTTTCCCTTGCGTTGACGTTGGCCTGCCTGGACGGCAGGGTAAACTGGACGACAAAACTGAGAACCATAACAATACCTGCAAGGATCGCTGTCGCTTTGCTCAAGAAATCACCCGTTCTTCTGACACCGAGATTCTGGACGGTGCCGAGGCTGGCAATTCCGCCTGTCAGGCCGCTTCCCCCCTTCGGGCTCTGCAGCAGGACGACACCCATAAGCAGTATCGAAGCCAACAGTATCAAAACAACGAGAAAAATATGCATAATCCCTCAGGACATTGTTAATTATCAGGTTTACTTCAAATATCGTAACTTGCCGGTAAATAGCAAAGGGCTTAATATCTGTAACTTTTCAGGAAAATCCAAGACGTGCCCACTGATCCGGGAAAACTTCTCGTCACTCTGGGAATCATCATCGCTGCCGTCGGCCTCCTGGTCATTGCGGTCCAGAAAACAGGCGTTTCAGACCTGTTCGGATGGTTCGGGAACCTGCCGCTGGACTTCAGGATCAAGAAGGACAATGTCAGCCTTTATTTCCCGTTAGGCACCTCTATCGTTCTGTCGATCATTCTGAGTCTTTTGCTCTATTTTTTCAACAAGTTTATCATGTGAATTGATCCATGTCCAATACCATACAGCAAAAAGACCGCACGGCAACCATCCGGAGAAAAACCGCCGAAACCGATATTGTGGCTGAACTGAACCTTGACGGCTCCGGTCAGAATTCGATCGATTCAGGAGTCCGGTTCCTCGACCACATGCTCTCGAACTTCAGCAAACACTCGGGCATCGACCTTGCAATCAGATGCGATGGTGACACGGACATCGACGACCACCACTCCGTGGAAGACATTGCGCTTGTCTTCGGCTCGGCAGTCCTCGAAGCGCTCGGCGATAAAAAAGGGATCCAGCGTTACGGCTGGGCAATGATCCCGATGGACGAAGCGCTCGCCCGATGCGCCCTCGACCTTGGCGGCCGAAGCTACTGCGTCTTCAACTGTGAGTTCCGGAGAACGGACATCAACGGGATGGCAACCGAAATGATCGAGCATTTTTTCCTTTCCCTTTCAAGAACCATGAAAGCGAACATCCACATGGAAGTTCTGGAAGGAAGCAATTCCCACCACAAGATCGAAGCCCTGTTCAAGGCATTCGCCTACGCCATGAAACAAGCCGTCTCCGTCACGGGAACGTCAGTTCCGTCTACGAAAGGGGTAGTTTGAGTGAAGATTGTGGGATGTGGGATGCCGGGAAAGTAGAAAGTGGGAAGTGACGAGATTGTAGGGGCGGGTTTGAAACCCGCCCGTACGATGTTTGTGGATTTGTAGGGGCGAAAAATTTTTCGCCCGATATGAAGACATGCCATGTGGAAGATAACAGATTGTTGATCTGTTGAAATAGCTTGACAGCTGGAAAAAGATATCTGAGGGGACGAGACAGCAGGTAGTGGTGTTAATCGACAGACAAGGGTCTTTCCCAACTCCTCACGGGCAGGCATCCCGACATGTCGGGTGCCCCTGCATTTTCTTCCCACTCAGCACTGAGAACTGAGAACCAGGAACTATTCTCCCCCACTCATTGCTATCCAACCAAAAACTGTGAACTAAAAGGGCCGGCACGCCGGCCAGCCCTTTGTCGATGTTTCTGAACTCGTCACTCGTTACTTGTCTCTCGTCACCTAAACTCACTTCGCATACGCTACCGAGCGTTTTTCCCTTATGATCGATACTTTGATCTGGCCGGGGTAATCTGCGGCTTCTTCGATTTTGTGGGCGATATCATGGGCAAGTATGTCTGCCTGCGAGTCGTTGACGTTTTCTCCCTCGACGATAACCCGGATCTCCCTTCCTGCCTGGAGTGCATAGGTCTTGATGACGCCGGGAAAACCTTTGGCGATCTCTTCGAGATTCTCGAGACGTTTAACCTGGCCTTCAGGGGTAACGGCACCGCGTGCACCGGGACGGGAAGCTGAAATGATGTGTGCCGCTTCGACAAGATCTGCAAGCGGTGTGACTTTTTCAATATCCCCGTTATGAGCCCCGATTGCGTTAAGGACAACCTTGGATTCCTTGAATTTCTGGAGATATTTCATCCCTGCGATTGGATGAGGATCGTCGCTTACAGGAAGAACAAGACCGATTTTATGGAGAAGTCCCGCCCGCTTTGCAAGCCTGGCATCGAGCTTGAGCTCTGCTGCCATGAGACCCGCGAGCATTGCCACCTCACGCGAGTGCTGCAGAAGGTTCTGGCCGTAGACCGTATGGAACTTCATTTTTCCTATGAGAGCGACAAGCGCTGACGACATATCCGGGATCTGCAGCGAAGAGAGTGTTTCCTCTCCGGTGCTCATGATAACATCGTCAATCTCTTTTTTGGCGTCTTCATACGCTTTTTCAATGGCGACAGGATGAATAATGCCATCGATCAGCAGTTTTTGAAGCGTCAGCTTGGCAAGTTCGCGTCGCAGCGGATCGAAACAGGAGAGAATCACCACTTCAGGAGTGTCGTCGACGATGATATCAACGCCGGTCGCGTTTTCAAAGGCCTTGATGTTGCGGCCTTCACGTCCGATGATCCGGCCCTTGAGCTCGTCGCTCTGAATATGGACAACTGATAGCGCACTTTCTGTAGCCTGTTCGAAAGAAACCCGCTGTATTGCGCTGAGCACTGTTTTCTCGGCGATTTTTTTCGCTTCCTGTTCCGATTCTTCGTGGATATTGTGAATCGTTTCGGTCGCCTCTTCGCGAGCCACCGAGATCATATTGTCGATAAGCATGTTCTTGGCATCTTCGGCCTGAAGATTGCTTATCGTTTCAAGTTTCTCGTTCTGTTCACTGATGATCCGTTCAAGCTCTTCATTCTTGCCTGCAAAGATCTCTTTATCCTGTTCGAGTTCCTTGAGTGCTTCGGCCGCTTTCTTTTCAGCCGACCTGGCTTCGATGGTCTGCTTTTTCAGGTTGTTTTCTTTCTGCCGGACCTGCTTCTGCAACTGGTTGAACTTGTTGTTTCGAACCTGAACATCGGTATCGAACTCCCTTCTTCGCTTCTTCCACTCCTGGTTTACTTCGGCT
Source organism: Chlorobium sp. (assembly GCA_028277225.1). Taxonomy (GTDB): domain Bacteria; phylum Bacteroidota; class Chlorobiia; order Chlorobiales; family Chlorobiaceae; genus Prosthecochloris. The sequence goes on along the minus strand of JANQHB010000056.1, from coordinate 44,285 downwards.
ACTTTCAGTTCCTTGTATTCATTTGCATCTTTCTGGGCCTCCTGCACGATCTGTACGGCCCTTTCCTCAGCTTCGAGCACTTTTGTCGTACCTACCCTTTCCAGCAAGAAACGACCGACAAAAAAACCTATACAAAAGAACAACAGCGATGCAATAATTATCAAAAACAGATTAACGACAATCCCCATTAAAACCTAACCTCCTTTGTAAGCCCGCTATCTCTCAGGGCCTTCTTTTATGCAAAAAAAAATCCGCACCTCAGGGATGTGTAAGATTTAAGAACCCGTTTCATCACGGTGGGCGCCTCCTTCAGATATTTTGCTTCCTCCGCGTTCCCGTCTCCGGGATCAGTCTGACCCGAAAGCCAGCCAAGGCCTGCAATCCAAAAGAAGAGTTCAGCTCCCTGTTCTCAAGTGTTGGTTCTTTTACTTACAAAACACCCCTGTAATCGGTGCGGAAATTTCTTCTACTTTCAATGTAACGTTTAAAGCGAATTTTGCTCAAGAAAAAGATTGAGTTTGTCAATTTTTTCTTCCATCAAGGAAAGACGCGCCAGAAGTTCATTTTTCTTTTCAGCAAGCTGAACCGCCGCAAGTACGGCGAACCGTTTCGCTTCCAGATCGGGAGCCTGCCCGGCAAAACGCTGCATGATCTGATCGACCTCCATCGCCGCCTGTTCTGTAGTCTCCCGGCTCTCCACCCTCAAAGGGTACCTGTCGCCGAAAATATTGACATTGATCGTAATCTTTTCCATCAGCTACTCATCCGGTAATCTCGCTTTTCAACTCGACATCTATTCGCTGCAGGATCGTTACCAGCTTCTGCCGTATCCGAATTTTTTCCTCGTAGGAAAAACTGCCGGAAGTACCGTCACTGCCACTTTCGCCGCCCGGCAACTTGCACGACCTCAAGATCGACTGAAGACTCGTAATTTCGGCCTGTAACACATCATTCTGTTTCCGGCAGTCAAGCAGTTGTTCAACAACCTTGCCAACATGCGATTCAAGCAGGTCAATTCCCGAACCATCCTTATCGCTCTTTTTGTCTGCCATTCTCTATTCATCAAACTTGCCGAATTACCGCACCTAAACTGCTTTCAGCATTTTTCGTGACTTTCTGAAGGATCTTTCTGACTTTTTCGTCCTTGAGTGTTCCCGAACGGTCAGTAATATCAAGCGAAAGGGCAACACTTCTTTCTGTTGTTCCGCCGCCGTCTTCCTGCTCACGCTCAAAAACATCAAACACCGTGACATCGCTTATCAGCGCATCACTTTGCAGAACACACGTTACCAGTTGCCCGACGCTCAGGCCCTGAGGCAACAGGAACGACAGGTCACGTTCAACAACAGGATACCTCGAAGGCGTCTGGTACGAAACATCAAATGAAAAGCAGCGTTCGAGGACAGACGAATCAATTTCGGCTATAAAAACAGGTTGATCGATATCAAACGAATTCAGGATATCCTGTTCCACCAGCTGAATTGCTCCGGCCTGCAGTGTCGCGGACCCTTCTTCTCCTTTCCAGTCACAGGTAATGGAAAGCGTACTTTCATTATAAATATTAAGTGCTGTATTGTCAAGCAAATTCAGCTTCTCCAGAAGCATCTCCACAGCACCTTTCATATCAAAAAAATCAACCGGTTGGCGCTCCCGGGCCCAGTGAACAGGAAACCTGCTGCCTGTTATGGCCAGAAGAAGCATTTCCCGCTCAGATGCCTTTTCCGTATTGTCATCCGATCCCGGCTCCATGGCAAAGGTATGAGCAAGTTCGAAAAGCTTCATGTCCCTGATGCCGTGCTTGATGTTATGGGAAATCACTTTCAGCACCGCCGGAACAAGCGAGGGGCGGAGCACTTCAAGGCCTTCACTGATCGGGTTCAGCAGGGGAATGACCTTGTCGTTGAACAATGATGCCTCGCTTCGGGTTATAAGAGGGTTTGTCAGAATCTCCCTGAAACGGAGCCCGATCATAACCGATCGGAGATAATCCGGAAAGTATCCGGGATTTTTTCTCGACTCCGGGTAGCTGGCTACCATCCGCTCCGACGCGGGAATATTGTTATAGCCCTGCAATCTTGCAATCTCCTCGACAAGATCGATCTCCTGAAGGACATCCACCCTGAATGAAGGAACATCGAACAGCATTCCGCCGTCCCCGTTTCCAGTGTGCCTGAATCCCACATATTCCAGCATGGAAACCATCTTCTCTTCAGAGATCGAACATCCCAGAAGCCTGTTTGCCTTTTCAGGACGAAGCGTAACAGAAGGATGAGCCTCGGGAACCGAACCACTCTCTTCGGCTGCGACAATTTCGCCCCCTGCCAGCTCCAGAATAAGCCCGGCTGCATATTGAGCTGCAAATCGGACGTTTTCGGGATCGGTCCCTCTTTCGAAGCGGTATGCCGAATCACTTGTCAGCCCAAGCGTTTTGGACGTTTTTCTCACAACTCCGGGCGAAAAGTATGCTGACTCCAGAAGTATGTCCCCGGTTTCCTCACAGACTGCAGAATCGCTGCCGCCCATGATACCTGCAAGAGCAACTGGCTGCGACAGGTCGCAGATGGCAGGCATACCCGGTTTCAGTTCATAGGTCTCCTGGTTGATGGCAACAAGGGAAGCGCTCACATCCGTCCGGACACGAACACATTCTCCCTGAAGTTTCGAAAGATCAAACGCATGAAGCGGCTGACCAATGGCATGCAGGACATAATTGGTGATATCGACAATATTGTTTTTGGAGCGAAGGCCGATGCTTTCGATTTTCTCCTTCAGCCAGGCGGGTGATTCCCTGACGGTAACGCCTCGTATGACGATCCCGGTGTAATAGGGGCAGGCTTCCGTATCCTCTATAGAGACGAGTTTCCCGGCAGGAGCGAAGGTTACCGGGTTCACATCGGGAAGAACAACGCTCGTCGTCCCGGCAATCTCCCGTGCCACGCCGAGATGCGACAGCACGTCCGGACGGTTCGGAGTAACGGCGATATCCAAAACGGTGTCGGCCTTGAGATACGCTGCAAAAGGCTTTCCCGGTTCGCAGTGATCTTCGAGCACCATGATGCCCGAATGATCTTCCGACAAGCCCAGCTCATCAGCGGCACAGATCATGCCGAAAGACCTCTGGCCGCGAATTTTCGATTTTTTTATGGTAAAACTGCTGCCATCCGGTGTTTCCAGGACCGCACCGATCTTGGCAAGAGGAACGAGCTGTCCTTCAGCAACATTAGGAGCACCGCAGACCACCTGGAGCGGCTCCCCTTCCCCCGGATCGACAAGACATAGTTTCAGACGATCTGCGTCCGGATGGGGCCTGACCTCCTCGACTCTTCCGACAACTACGTCGGGGTGAGGCAGTGCAGGGGTAATGACATCTTCTACCTCGAGTCCCAGGTAGGTCAGCTGATCGACAAGTGAATCAGTGTCTGAAGACAACGAAGGAACGAAATCCCTGAGCCAGTTGACGGAGATTTTCATAAAAAAGTTCTTTCTGCGATGACTGCAACCTGAACCGAGCGTCCCGACGTCAAGAGGGATACAGCGGCATCCCCTCTGCCTTCCCGACTTGCAGACATGTTCGACAAACAGTCGGTTCAAGAACAAAAAAAGCTCTGGCCGAAAAACGAGCAGAGCTGCAATACACTATGCTATCATTCCCGACATACCGATCATCACGCAACATGGAACATGCCGGACATCGAGAGAGATAGTCAGTGACCCCAACGGGATTTGAACCCGTGCTACCACCTTGAAAGGGTGGTGACCTAACCACTAGTCCATGGGGCCTGAAAAAAAGAGGGTGAATGAGGGGACTCGAACCCCCGACCTCCAGGGCCACAACCTGGCGCTCTAACCAACTGAGCTACAATCACCATGAAAATGGCTTACCTTGCATGCCCGACTGGACTCGAACCAGTAACCCTCAGCTTAGAAGGCTGATGCTCTATCCAATTGAGCTACGGGCACATCTAAGCTCCTGTCAATGAACACTGCTCTTCTGTCGGGGCACCGAGACTCGAACTCGGGACCTCCTGCTCCCAAAGCAGGCACGCTACCAGCTGCGCCATGCCCCGCTTACTGGAAGGCTCTTAATATACGACTCTCACCCAAAGAAACAAATATTTTTGTGCGTTCGAGCATGGCACATTCGTCAAGCTACGGTTGGTATCCGGCAGCAGGAGAAGATGTTTTTTTGTTGAGTTGTTGAACTGTTGAATTGTTGGGTTGTTTGAAGAGGTTTTCAGACTGGAGGAAAAGACCAAAAGGACAAAAAGGACGAAAATGACCAAAAACCGCATTAACCCCTTCTTGCCAACCAGCTAGCCAGCCATCCAGCTATTTTCACTCAGCACTCATTGCTTTCAACTAAAAACCAAGAACTGAGAACTCGTATTCACTCCCTACTCCTGCGAGCCAAAGCGAGCTGCTCCTTACTCCTGCGCACAAAGTGCGCTACTCCCCACTTGTCACTCGTCACTTGTTACTCGTCACTTGTCACTCGTCACTTCCCCAATAACCTCCTCTTCTTCGACAAGATCACCCGACAAGCGCTTGAGCCTCAACTCGAGGATCTTTGCGTTATAGGCCGCCGAGGATATGCTCTTTTTTGCCGCGACAAGATTGAGCTGGGCCTCCCTGAATGTCGTAGAGGTCAGCTGTCCGAGGACATACAATTCCTTTGAACGCCTGAAGTTCAATTCCGCCGTTTCCAGATTTTTTTTCCGGAAATCAAAAATATCAAGTGCATTGCGATACTCCTCCCATGTATCGGCAACCTGTTTCTCAAGGTCACTGAGCGCTTTTTGTTCCAGCAATCTTTTGTTCCTCAGGGAAATACGGGCGTTCTGTCTGTTGATGCTTGACTGGAATCCGTTGAACAGGTTCATGTTGAGCGTAAGCGCCGCCGAAAAAGAGCCTGACATGTCGTCCGTTCCCGGTTTGAACCCCTCGACAGTTCTGCTGTAACCGTAGCCTGCCTGCAGGCCGAGTTCGGGGAAAAAATCCGATTGTGCTATCGCCAGGTCGTATTCAGCCTGTTTTACAGATTCGAGTGCTGACAGATACCCGGAATAAACCTGCCTGGCTTTCTCCAGCAGGTCATACTCGTTCAGCTCCTGCTCGAAAGAAACCGTGCTTTCGACCGGATATTCCGCATCAACCGGCCTTTTCAGCAACAGGTTAAGAGCGCGTCTTGCATTGCCTTTTGCCAGAGATGCCTCTTTCCAGGCAACACTGTCTGCATTGGCATCAACCGTTGCAGAAAGCACTTCGAGACTGTTAGCCTGTCCGTATTCGGACCTGAGCCGGGCTCTTCTGAGTCTTTCTTCCGAAATGGCAAGCGCTTCTTCTGCAACATCGAGCGCCGATGAAGCATCCGCAAGGCCATAATAGGATTCTGCAACCTGGAGTATAATGCTTTCAATGGCGTTTCGGGCTGCCAGCCTGCCCAGCCTGCCTGCACTTTTGAGCTTCCTGAACGTATAGATGTTTCCCAACCCGTCAAAAAGGGTATAGCTTGCCTGCAGCGAACCGCTCGTGGATGTAAATTCCTGTAACCCGGCCGATTGAGCCTCCTCATTATCCTGGTAGCTCACCGTTCCGGCAAGATCGATCCTCGGCAAGAGCCCTGCATTGCCGATATGCACATTGTTGCTGCTGATTTCTTCCTCTCCCCTGGCAACCTGGATATCCGGATTTCGGGATAACGCTTCGGCAATGGCTTCCTCAAGACGCAAGGTTTCAGCAGCAAAAAGCGGCAAAAAAAGAAATACCGACACCAGCGAGAGGATCCCCCCCATCACCATTCTTCCCGGAAAAAAACCGCAGTTCTTTTCGTCACGCATCATCTTTTCAGTTCGCCTCATATCCGTCCACTGTAATTATACATACCTGAACTGAGCATCCCGACAAGTCGCGACCGCCCATACATTTTCTTCTTACTAAGAACTGAGAACTCAGAACCAAGAACTATTCTTCCTAAAACCTAAAAAGTTCTTACTGGCTTCTGCGCACAAAGTACGCTACTCCTTGCTATCCGACCTTCGTACGGGCGGGTTTCAAACCCGACCCTACCACTTGCCAACTGCCTACTGAAGACTGCCTACTGCCTTTCCCCCACTCATTGCTGCACTTGTTGCTCATTGCTGAGATATCATTGCTTCCCACATTTCCTGCCAACCAGCTAACCAGCCATCCAGCCAACTGGCCATCTTCACTCAGCACTCAGAACTCAGTACTTCTTCCCTTCCCCTCACTCCTTCTCTTCCGGCTGTTCCCCTTCGAACAGTTCCCTTTTCATGGCCGAAGGCTCGACCGACTCCGGCGACTGTTTTTCACCGCGCAGCATCCCGACCACAAAAACCCGCAATTTGTTAAACAGAACCAGAAGAGCTGGAAGCATGATCAGCGTCAGGACAGTCCCGAAGAGCAGGCCATAGGCGACAGAGATCGCCATCGGGCTTAAAAACTGTGCCTGCCTGCTCTTTTCGAAAATGAGCGGTCCAAGCCCTGCAATTGTGGTCAACGATGTAAGGATAATAGGACGGAAACGGCTGAGCCCCACATTAAAAAGCGCGTCCTGGAAATACTCGCCAGACCGGAGACGATTGTTGAATGCATTGACAAAAACAAGCGCGTCATTGATGACAATACCGATAAGCGCGATGATACCGAAGAACGAGAGTATACTCATCAGATACCCCTGCAGGAAGTGCCCCCAGACAACCCCCACAACACTGAAAGGGATCAGGATAAAAACAACCAGGGCCTGCAGGAACGAGCGGAAAGAAAACACGACAACCAGAAACATCAGCCCGAGAACAACAGGAAACACACTTTTCATGGATTCTGTTGTCTTGTCGCTTTCCCGGCTCTGGCCTTCAAAATCATAGCTGACGTCCGGATACTGTTCGAGTATGCCCGGCATTGTCCGGAGAGCGATTCGATCGAGGAGATCCGGAACCGACTCTTTTCCATCAACAATATCGGCCTCAATCTTGACAACTCTTTGTGCATCGATGTGATTGACCGACGAAACACCACGTTCTATCATGATATCAGCTAACGAGCCGAGAGGAAATGCCCTGCCGTCAGGCAGGCGAATATCAAGCCGTTCCATGTTCGATACCGACTCACGATCACGTTCACTCAGGCGCACCCATACCTTGACCTCGTCGATACCCCGGAGTATCCGCTGCGATTCGTTGCCGAAAAAAGCGCTCCTGACCTGTTTCATCACCTCGCGTTCACTCAGACCGAGTGAGCGTGCCCTCTGGTTCAGCTTTACACGCACTTCCCGAAGACCCGGAGGATCGTCATCGACAACATCTTTCAGCTCCGGCATTTTTTTCAATTCCTGCTCCAGGAGCTTTTTTGCTCCTCTGAGCTGTTCAAGATTGTCACTTTTGAGTGCGATCGATACCGGCATTCCCCAGAACGTGCTCGTTCCGATCTGCAGTTTTTCGGCGCCGGGCACAACACCGATACGTTCACGTATTGCATTTGCAACATCCCTGCTCGACCAGTCACGGTACTGGCTCTCAAGAAGCGTGATCCTGAGTCCGCCTTTATGCGTATCAGGCCCCACCTTTCTTCCGATAGCCTTGACGAGCTCACGTCCATACTCCTCCCTGTACTCTTCACTCACCTCCCTGACATCTGTCTCCATTCGTGCAAGCAGACTGTCGGTAACTGTCTGTCGTGTACCGGCAGGCATTTCGAATGTCAGTTGCACATTATCGAATTCGAGATTCGGAAAAAATGTCATTTTGACAATCCCGCCCTGCAAAGCACCGATCGTGATAATGAAGAGTGCTACGGGAATCATGGCGGTCACGAGAGGATTGTCTATGCTGAAACGGAGCACGGGGGCATATAGCCTGTCCCTCTGATAATTGATAAATGCTTCAGACTTCTTCAGGAGCCAGCTCTTCTTTCCCGGCTCCTGATGCAATGCTTTTGAATGGGCAATATGGCCCGGCAGCACAAACATTGCTTCCACAAGAGAAATCAGCAGGGTGGCAATAACCACAAAGCCGATGTCCCTGAAACGCTCACCGAACGAGCCCTCGAGCGAGAGAAAGAGAAAAAAGAAAATTATGGTCGTCACAATCGCCGCAATGACGGAAGGAAGAACTTCAAGAGTGCCCTTTACTGCCGCATCAAAGGGTTTCATCCCTTTTTCATACTCCTGATAAATGCTTTCGGCAATAACAATGCCGTCGTCGACAAGAATTCCGACGACAAGGATCATGGCAAGCAGGGAAACCACATTGATCGTCAACCCGTAAAAGGTGCCGAGCATGAACATCCCCGCAAACGAAAAAGGAATGGAAAGCGCAACCCAGAATGCCATTCGGGGATTGAGCGAAAAGGAAAGAAAAAGAACCACAAGGATGCTGCCGATCATCCCGTTGGTTGCAAGTATATTTGCACGCTCCTGGACGATACCGGAACCGTCGCGCAGCAGACTGACCGATACGTCGTCATACTTGCTATCGAATTCTTCGATATAGTCTGCAACATTCCTTGCGATGGTGAACATATCCTCATCGCTGGTTTTTTCGATATCGATCGTTACGGAAGGTTTTCCGTCATAATAGGTCCGGTTCGGATCATCCGACCAGCGATCCCTGACAACGGCAATATCCCTGAGAAGCACAAGACCGCCGGCCTCCGTGGTTCTTACAACTATAGTTTCAATATCCTTTGCGTAATACCCCTGATTATCGGAACGGATAAGAAGCTCTTCATCCGGCCCCTTGATCGTCCCCCCGGTTATTCTCAGGTTTGCTTCGCTGACAGCTTCGGCCACTTCATCGAAGGTCAGGCCATAGGACCTGAGATCATCCTGGCGGATACCGATCTCGATTTCCTCTTCGGGAAACCCGCTGAGGGTAACCTTTGATATACCCACGTTGTTACGAAGTTCCCGTTCTATCCTCCGTGCATATGTTTTAAGAACCTGCAGATCGACATCACCGTACAGAGAATAGGCGACGACAAAATCCATCCGCTCTACCTTGTATACCATGATCTTTTCCAGGCCGGCGGGAAACGAACTGATCTGGTCGACCGCGTTGCTGACTTCCTGGAGCAGTACGTTGACATCGTAGTTCTGAAGCAGCTCAACGGTTATCCTCGCGTAATCCTCGCTCGAAACAGAAGTCACCCGCTCTATTCCGGTAACACCCTTGAGCTGGTCTTCGATCTTGAGTGTGATACTCTCTTCGATTTCCTCGGGTGAAGCGCCCGGATATGAGGCGACTACAGAAATGGTATGGATAGGGGTTTCAGGGAAAAACGTGGTTTTCATTCCCTTGAAAGCCAGGAATCCGAAAAGAAATACGGCAAGAAAAACTGTATTCCCTAAAACCGGATACCTGATAAACTGCTTTATAAGTCCTTGCACAATCCTCTTTCCGCCTGTTGAACGCCACACCCCCTTCCTTCATGCCTGCCGGAAAAAGGATATGCCGTACTGTTTACATGAAATACAACCATCAGCCTGCTCACAAACGCTTACTCGGAAATCTTGACGTCCGTCTTTTTGATGACTTTGCCGCTGAAAAGACCTTCCACAGGTTTTGCCACAATTGCCGTCCCATCGGGTATACCTCTTACTATCGCCTCTTTTCCATCAACTGAAACCACATCCAGGGGGAGCAGAACCATCACGGTGTCACGCAGCGCGTATACACGGTTCTCTGCGTCAAGCAGTTCCCTCGATATAACGGCAGCATTGTCGACAGGCGCCGTCAATTTTGCAGACAGATACATGCCGTCTTTCAGACGGGGATCATCGAGAAGCACATAGACGCCAACCGTCTGCGTATCGGGATCGATAACATCGTTTATTCTTGTGACCTCAGATTCGAGAACACCATCAAAATCATCGGTAGTCAGAAACACCTTGTCACCCGCCCTGATCAATGACGACTCCCGGACCGGAGCGGAGAGTTCAAGCTCAAATGCTTTCGGGGAAGCAAATTCTCCCAGCTTCTGACCGTTTCGAACAAGCATGCCGGGATTGACTTGAGATACAGTCACCAGACCATCGAAAGGCGCCTTGATCCGGTATTTTGCCAGGGTCTCTTCCATGCTCCTGACTGCATAGAACTTGTTGTAGATATTCCTTGCCGCCACATAATTTCTCAGCCTGTTGTTCCGAACCCCCGGCAGCGGCCGAAGCGATTTGTCGAGGCTGAAATCACGCACATACTGCTTCCATTCTCCGGCCTGTTCCGGAAAATCAATGACAAGGTCGGGTAACAGCATTGTCAGTTCATTGAGCAGCGCACTTTTCTCGGCAAGGACATTGTTCCTGTAGACACGGTCGTCAATCCCGAGCAGCACGTCTCCTTTTGCAAACCTGCGTCCTTCCCGGAATGGCTTGCTGCCTTCGAGAAACACACCGCTGACTTCAGCGAAGATTTCGATTTTTTTAACCGCCTGAACCTTTCCGCTCATTCTGAGAGGCCGCTCGACCTCACCGTTCCTGATTTCAACGAATGGAACCTGACCGGCCTTATCAGGGACTTGCCTTTCAGTCTGCTGGTTTTTTCCCGACCCGAGGAATCTGCCGATCAAGACACCGGCAACGACAATAAGCACAGCAACCATATATGGCCTGAATTTCAACATGGTTCAATGAATTTATTTTATACAGGCATCCTGTTTACAGCCTGATCAGCAATTATTTTTTTAGCGTAATTTTTGCATTCTCTCTCAGCCTGTCCAGAACGTCATAGACAACCCTGACCTCTTCGCTATCGACTCCCTCGAGAAGATGCCGGTTAAGCTCACTGACTTCCGGCAGCATCTTTTCCACAACGTCCCTGCCTTTCGGGGTCAGGAAAGCGAGATTGGAGCGACGATCATGTTCATCTTTTTTTCTGACAGCAAGCTTCTTTTTTTCCAGGCTGTCAAGAATTCGGGTTATCGTCGCATCGTCCTTCAAAACATACTCCGCGATGATATTCTGACTTAATCCTTCGCTTCTGCTTAGACGAACCAGTACAGCAAACTGTTCAGGAGAAATGTTGTCGTTCTTCCTCGATATCGTTGCCGTAAAAACCGTTCTCAGAAGGTTTGCGGTTATCCCCACATGATGACCGATAAATTTTTTTACCGGATTTTCCATTGCACTCATAACGATATAATTGATATCATAATATTTGATATCGCAATTATACAAAACCTGTGAATAAAGAAAAAATAGAAATCAGTCCGGTACTGAAGAAAAAGTTTCATTTCTGCTTCTGGAGTATCTTGCAATACTCCTGGATCATAGCTGCAAGTTCCCGAAAACAGACCATCTCGACTGCTTCAACGGGAGTCACGATCTTTCGCTTCCGCTCATGCATCTCACTCCATGTGTCGAGCAGTTTCTCTACATGCAGCGGATACACCCTCACGGTAAAGGTTCCGCCCCATTTTTCATAGGTATACCGTCCGAGTTCCCTCTTTTTGACCGTCCCTATAACACCGGCCTCCTCATAGGCTTCCTTTGCTGCCGATTCATACGGAGACATATTTTTTTCGATAACGCCTTTCGGAATGATCCAGCGCTTTGACTTTCTGGCGGTGATCAGAACGACCTTCCGGCGGTAAACCGGCACAACGCCCGACTGTCTATAGATCCATCCTGGCTTTGACGACATAGGTTGGCCAATGTTATATGTTCCTAAATTGAGCATTTTTTGAAACGCTCAATTCAGGCTGTTTTTGTTTGCAAATGTAAGGAAACAAAGCCATTCGGAATAGCGAAAAATCAGCAACAGAGTCCCTCATATGGGGAGAAACGATGTATTTTTTCATTTGTTTTTAGTAAACTTTGTTCGGAATTACCTGACATCTTCCCCCGAAACATAACATCCATCTGATTATGAAAGCGATCATACCTGTTGCAGGAGTAGGAACAAGACTTCGCCCCCACACTTTTTCCCGGCCGAAAGTGCTTCTCAATGTGGCCGGAAAGCCGATCATAGGGCATATCATGGACAAACTCATAGCTTCGGGTATTGATGAAGCCATTGTTATCGTAGGCTACCTTGGCGATATGATAGAAACCTATCTCCGCGACAATTACGATATCCGCTTTACCTTTGTCAATCAGGAGGAACGCCTGGGACTCGCCCATGCAATCTGGATGTGCAAACCGCACGTCATCGAGGGCGAACCTGTGTTCATCATACTCGGGGACACCATTTTTGATGTCGAGCTGTCGGGCATCCTGAACAGTTCCACGTCAACCCTTGGAGTCAGGGAAGTGGATGACCCGAGCAGGTTCGGCATCGCAATAACAGGCAACGGTAAGATTGTCAGGCTTGTCGAGAAGCCCAGTGAACCGGTGGGCAATCTTGCTATTGTCGGGCTTTACTATATAAAAAACTCTGCAACACTCTTTTCCTGTATTGACAGGCTTATCAATGAAAACATAAAAACAAAGGGCGAGTACCAGTTGACCGATGCACTGCAGATGATGCTGGAAAATGGCGAACCGTTGACGACTTTTCCGGTAAACAACTGGTACGACTGCGGAAAACCGGAAACACTGCTTTCTACAAACGAGATTCTACTCAAGGACCACAGTTCCGGCTCTACTTTACCCGGATGCATCATCAATGAACCGGTCTTTGTAGCGAAAAATGCGAAAATAAACAATGCGATTATCGGACCGAACACAACAATTGGGGAAGACGCAGTGATCGAGGATGCCATTATTAAAAACTCGATTATCGGCAACGGCTCAAAAGTTCAGCATGTGTCCCTCAACAACTCCATTATCGGCAACAATGCCGACCTTTCCGGTGACCCACATGAAGCGAACATAGGAGACTTTTCGGAGATCAAACTCCGATGAAGCCAATGTCCGCTTCTTTACAGGCATCGTCATTGCCGGGTTGAGAGCCCGGCAACAATTTTATAGCGATATTCTTGCATGACGTGTCGTGATTACGTACATTGTCCACCTATCCGGCATCCCCATTACCTATGGACACGGTGTCGAAAGCGTTTGGGGTTACTATGTCCCGATCGCTTGTAACCATGGGTTATCCGTGTCCGCTCTCTCTTGTTTTTTCATCGAACACGAAACCCTTTTGTAAGACAAGCAAGAGCTTTTCTTGTAGTTCTTGTCGTTCGCTAAACCAAAAATATCAATGAAGATGTCACAGTCAAGATACTTCTTTACGTCAGAGTCTGTATCAGAAGGACACCCCGACAAGGTATCGGACCAGATTTCAGACGCGGTGCTCGATGATTTTCTCCGTCAGGATCCGAATTCGCGTGTAGCCTGCGAAACATTTGTTACAACCGGCCAGGTCATCGTGGGCGGCGAAGTAACGACAAAAGGTATTGTGGACATACAGGAGCTTGCGAGAAAAGCAGTCGAACAGATCGGATACAACAAAGGCGAATACATGTTCGAGGCAAAATCATGCGGCGTCCTTTCTGCACTGCACAGCCAGTCTCCCGATATCAACAGGGGCGTTGACCGAAAAGAAGAAATCGCAGACGAACTTGACAAGGTTGGTGCCGGCGATCAGGGCATGATGTTCGGATACGCCTGTACAGAGACTCCGGAACTTATGCCTGCGGCGATCCAGTATGCACACGCTCTTGTTAAAAAAATGGCCGATATCCGCAAGGCCGGCAAAATAATGACATACCTGCGCCCGGACTCAAAAAGCCAGGTAACACTCGAATATATTGACGGTGTCGCACAGAGAGTCGACGCGGTTGTCGTTTCGACCCAGCATGACCCGGAACCCGAAGGCTACAGCGTAGAAGCGTGGCAGGACGTCATCAAGAAAGACATTATTGAAAATATCGTCAGGGAAGTCATTCCGGCAGAGATGCTCGACGACAACACCAAGTTTCATATCAATCCGACCGGCCGTTTTGTTATCGGCGGCCCTCACGGCGACACGGGTCTGACCGGCCGTAAAATCATCGTCGACACCTACGGTGGCGCAGCGCCCCATGGCGGCGGCGCGTTCAGCGGCAAGGATCCGTCAAAGGTAGACCGCAGCGCTGCATACGCCTCACGCCACGTCGCAAAAAACATCGTCGCTGCAGGACTGGCCGATAAATGTACCGTTCAGGTCTCCTATGCGATCGGCGTTGCACGTCCGGTTTCAATCTATATCGACACGCACGACACGGCTGCCAACGGCCTCGGTGACGCCGAAATCCAGGCAAAAGCCGAGCAGATCTTCGACCTCAGACCAGCCGCTATCATCCGTCATTTCAGCCTGGACAAACCCCAGGGCTGGAGCTACCAGGAAACTGCGGCATACGGGCACTTCGGCCGCGATAACTTCCCATGGGAAAAGACCGACAAAGTTGACGAACTGAAGCAGGCATTCAACCTTTGATCCGATATTTAAAAGAAAAAACACACTATCACTATGATGACAACTGACACTGAAGTACTCGATTACAAAGTGGCAGATATCTCTCTGGCTGACTGGGGACGTAAAGAAATCAGAATCGCCGAAAAAGAGATGCCGGGCCTTATGGCTACCCGTCTGAAATATGCAGGCAAAAAGCCGCTGAAAGGCTCACGCATCATGGGTTCATTGCACATGACCATACAGACTGCGGTTCTGATCGAAACCCTTGCCGATCTCGGCGCTGAAGTCCGCTGGGCAAGCTGCAATATTTTTTCAACGCAGGACCATGCCGCTGCTGCCATTGCCGCTGCCGGTATACCGGTGTTTGCATGGAAAGGCGAAACGCTCGACGAATACTGGTGGTGCACACGCCAGGCATTGGCGTTTCCTGACGGCAAGGGACCGAACGTCATTGTCGACGATGGCGGCGACGCAACCCTGATGATCCATCTTGGCTACAAGATCGAGGACAATCCCTCGATGCTTGATGTCGAGCCCGGCAATGCAGAGGAAAAAGCCCTCTACGGCCAGTTGCGCGAGGTCTTTGAAGCCGACAATCAGCACTGGCACAAAGTCGCGCCCGAAGTCAGGGGCGTTTCAGAAGAAACGACCACAGGAGTCCACCGCCTCTACCAGATGATGGAAAAAGGCGAACTGCTCTTCCCTGCAATCAACGTCAACGACTCGGTCACCAAGTCAAAGTTCGATAACCTCTACGGCTGCCGCGAATCGCTCGCTGACGGCATCAAGCGCGCAACCGATGTCATGCTTGCCGGCAAGGTTGTCGTTGTTCTCGGCTACGGTGATGTGGGCAAGGGATGTGCGCACTCCATGCGTTCATACGGTGCACGCGTTATCGTTACGGAGATCGATCCTATCTGTGCGCTGCAGGCGGCAATGGAAGGCTTCCAGGTATCAACCATGGAAGACGCCATCAAGGACGGCAATATCTTTGTCACCACAACGGGCAACAAGGATGTTATCACGCTTGAGCACATGAAGCAGATGAAGGATGAAGCGATCGTCTGCAACATCGGGCATTTCGACAATGAAATCCAGGTGGAAAAACTCAACGAGTATGCCGGCGCGACCAAAACCAACATCAAGCCACAGTATGACAAGTATACGTTCGAGGACGGCCACTCGATCTATCTGCTTGCAGAAGGACGTCTTGTCAACCTCGGCTGCGCAACCGGACACCCGTCGTTCGTGATGAGTAACTCATTTACAAATCAGACGCTTGCACAGATCGAACTCTGGACGAAAGAGTACGAAACCGGAGTCTACTGCCTGCCGAAAAAACTTGACGAAGAGGTGGCACGACTGCATCTCGAACAATTGGGAGTCAAGCTTACAAGGCTGACAGAGGAACAGGCCGGTTATATCAACGTTCCTGTCGACGGCCCATACAAGCCCGATCATTACCGCTACTGATCGGAAACGTTGTACAATGAAAAGAAGGCTGCCCGGCCCAAACCGGAGCAGCCTTTTTGCCTTATTTCCCTGAACCCCGCCATATCTGGCGAAAAATTTTTCACCCCTACATCCAAAAGGTATTCGGTATTCGGTATTCGGTATTCGGTATTCGGTATTCGGTATTCGGTATAAGGAGAAGATGGTTTTTGTTGAGTTGTTTGAAGAGGTTTTCCCGCCTGCGAAAGGGCGAAAGATTTTTCGCCCCTGCAAATGACACCGTACGGGCGGGTTTGAAACCCGCCCCTACAACTTGCTTCATACTCCTGCGAGCCAGAGCAAGCTGCTCCTGCGCAAAAAGCGCTCCCTGCTTACTCAGCACTCATTGCCTTTTTTCTTCACTCAGAACCAAGAACTATTCATCCTAACACCCAACACAATCTCCCTCCCCAAGATACTTCTTCACTAAGAACTGAGGACTAAGGACTAAGAACTTTTACTCCCCACTCATAGCTCTTCTCCCCACTCTTAACAAAAAAAGGCGCAGTGACACACTGGCGCCTTTTTTTATATGGCTGGGGCGGCAGGATTCGAACCTGCGAATGTCGCCTCCAAAGGGCGATGCCTTACCACTTGGCCACACCCCAATCCCGTCGTAAGCCAAACGGACTGAAGTATAAGAAAAATAGCCGAAATGAAAAAAGCTTCCCCGCTATGCTCCACCGGGACCATTTCGTAACTTCATATTTTTCTATTACCTATTACCTATTACCTATTACCTATTACCTATTACCTATCACGTTTTGACAAAAATCAAAATCTGCGGCATAACGACTCCGGAGGACGCGCTCTTCTCCTGCTCGGCAGGTGCAGATGCCCTGGGATTCAATTTCAGCAGGAAAAGTCCCCGATATATCCAGCCGGATCTCGCACGGGAAATCATCAGACTCCTCCCGCCATTCGTTGCTACTGCAGGTATATTTGTCGAACAGGAACCTGAAGAGATCAATGAGATATGCCGCCGCTGCAACCTCGATGCCGCACAGCTTCATTCCGATCGCTACACAGTTGAAAAAACACTCGCCGTTTCAGGAACAAGGATTATTCGCGCATTTCGTACCAGCCCTGATTTTTCAACGGATATCGTCAGGAACTATAGCGACACTACAGGCATAACCTCTTTTTTGTTTGACGCCTACCGAAAAGGTCAGCCGGGGGGAACCGGAGAACGTATCGAACAGGAAACAGCGAAACGCATTGTTAAGGAAACGGAAGATCTGGGCCATGTCATCCTCGCCGGAGGACTTAACCCGGACAATGTCGCTGATGCAATCATGACAATCCGGCCTTATGCCGTCGACACAGCCAGCGGTGTGGAAAAATCTCCCGGTATCAAGGACCATCAGAAAATCATGGCTTTCATAGCCGCCGTACATAAAGCCGACCGGTCGTTGGAATGAACGTCCATTTTTCAGAACACCTCCTGCAAAATCGAGAAACCTGATCCCGGCATGTGAACATTTTGCAAACAATGCTTAAGGACACATGCATTTTCTTTTCTTACCGGTCAACCAAAATCATATGCAACGAGTCTATACACCGGCACTATCATGCAAAAAACCAGAATTCTCTTTCTCTGTACCGGAAACTCCTGCCGGAGCCAGATGGCCGAAGGCTGGGCACGCTTTCTGAAGAACGACACCATAGAACCCTATTCGGCCGGAACGGAAATACACGGTATGAATCTGCATGCCGTATCGGTCATGAAGGAAGCCGGAGTCGATATTACCTCACAGCATTCAAAAAATGTCGGTGAAATCATGAGCATCGACTTCGATGTCATTATTACAGTCTGCGACAACGCCCGTGAAAACTGTCCGTTTTTCCCTGGAAAAGCAAAACGAATCCATGCAGGCTTCCAGGACCCGCCGCGTCTGGCCGAAGCGTTTGACGACCCTGAACAAAAGCTGGACTGCTACAGAAAAGTACGCGATGAAATCAGGGATTTTATTGCCGGACTTCCGGAAAGACTGCGAAACGCCTGACACACAAAACGTCATCGGAATTCATGACATACTCACAGGATTGTTGACCCGGCTGTCGACCAGAACATATTCTAACCTGAATTGAGCGATTGTCGGGATTTCAAAAATGCGGCTCTACATCAGTTTTCATGCTCACCTGACAGGTTAGGGACTATTTCCATACAAACATGGTATAACAGATAGTTGTTAATATACTTACTATAATGCAGCATTTCTTGAAACGCTCAGTTTAGGATTCTATGTTCAGTTCAAACAGAAACATCTATTATGCCGAAGCGATTGGCACATTCGCACTCGTCTTTGCCGGCTGCGGAGCCATTATTGTCAATGACCTCTTCGGCGCAGCCCTTGGCCACGTTGGTATAAGCACGGTTTTCGGTCTTGTCGTGATGGCTGTTATCTACTCGATCGGCAACATTTCCGGGGCACATATCAATCCCGCCGTAACATTTGGGTTTTATTTTGCAGGAAGAATAAAGAAAGAGGTAATACTGCCTTACATAGCAAGTCAGTTCATTGGTGCCCTTGCAGCAGCCGGAGTTCTCAAGCTTCTTTTCATCAGCCATGAATCTCTTGGAGCGACACTACCCGAAGGCGGCATCCTTACTTCGTTTGTCCTGGAGGTCATTCTCTCGTTTTTCCTGATGTTTGTCATCCTCAACGTGTCAACCGGCCATATGGAAAAAGGGATCATGGCAGGCGTTGCCATAGGCGGCACGGTAGCTCTCGAAGCGCTCATGGGAGGGCCTGTCAGCGGTGCGTCGATGAATCCCGCACGCTCTCTGGGCCCGGCCCTTTTTTCAGGAAACCTCTCCACGGTCTGGATATATGTCATTGCTCCTGTTATCGGCACCTGGTTAGCCCACCCGACCTGCAGGATAGTGCAGGGCGGCGAATGCTGCCATGTAAGGAATGAAGCAGCGTGCAAGGAAGAGTAAGAGCTCTCTGTGATTTTTTTGTTTTTATTTTTTTTATACACATATTTGATATATCAATTATTGATATATCAACAGCAAGACAATTGAATCGCGGAGAATAAATAATAAAGAGAAGTGCCCAAAAGATTCCGCAGCAAGAAGCAAAAAGACAAACAGATCAAAAAAACAGCAGCAAAGGAAAGAACGTGATGAAAAAAATGACCGCATCCCAACAAAAGCTTCTGAAAGTTTTTCATCTGGTAACAGCAGCTTTGTGGTTGTCCTGTGTGATTGTTCTCGCATTGCTGCCGATTATCTCCTCCCCTGCGGCTTCAGGCGATGAAATTTATATGTACAATCTCGCCTACCATTTTATCGATATGTTTATCCTGACGCCTGCGTCCCTGCTGACGCTTCTTACAGGACTGCTGTACTCATTGTTCACAAAATGGGGTTTTTTCCGGCACGGCTGGCTTGTCTATAAATGGGCTGTTACGCTTTTCATCATCATCACCGGAACATTCTACCTCGGCCCTATGGTGATGGAACTTCTGGAAATTGCAGAAACCAAAAGAGTTGCCGCATTACAGGACCAATATTATATGCAGGGCCAAACAATCGGACTTTATGCAGCAATAATCAATGCGTCACTGCTTGTTACTGCAGTTCTTGTCTCAGTGTACAAGCCCTGGAAAAACCTGAAAACATGAAAAAAGGCGTTATAACGCCCAGCGATACGTTAACAACAAGCTACGGATTTGATCTGAAAGACCCGGGAGGACACGAAAATGCTTAAACAACAGAGAGTTATACAAAGCAAGGTATATTTTCCGGCCGTCATTGGTTTACCTGTGATCATATGGGTCGTCAGCCTGTTTTTCTATAACGGACCGTTAACCCTGAGCAGCGGAGAAAATCCTGTTCAGCGCGTTCTTGGTGAAGTTACAGCGTCTTTAGTTGTTACGCTTCTTGGTTTCAATCTCCTGATGACTACACGGTCACGCCGGGTAGAACGGATTTTAGGAGGTCTTGACAACATGTATTTCATCCACAGCCGGAGCGCACTGCTTGCTTTGGCGCTGCTGGTTTTGCATGCTGCCGTTTCCCCCCGGTACCCTGAGATGAATCCAGGAAAACCTTTGGGAGTCCTTGCCATGCTGCTGATTTTCCTTGGTATAGTACTGTCTGCGGCCCCCTTTTTCAAAAGGCTCATTCCATATCACAAATGGTTAACAATGCACCGTCTTATGGGACCGTTTTTTGTTCTGGGTGTCTGCCACTCCTTTCTGGTCCCAACGCTGACCGGCAAACTCCCCCTTGTCCGAAGCTACATACTTGGGATAGCTCTTTTAGGTATAGGCTCCTGGCTCTACCGTGCGTTCCTGCACCGATGGCTTCACCCGTATAATTCTTATAAGGTAACGGACGTAAAACGGCTGGGCAACGCTGTACTTGCCCTGGAAATGGCGCCGACTGGCGCTCCTCTGCTTTCGCTTCCCGGGCAGTTTGCATTTTTCTCCTTTCCAGACATAAACTCTGGGGAATCTCATCCGTTCACCATAGCAAGTACTCCTGAACAGGACCGGCTGAGGATAGCGATAAAAAATCTGGGGGATTTCACCAGGTCTCTTCAGAAGCATATCCAGGTTGGCAGCACAGTAAAAGTCGAAGGCCCTTACGGGATTTTCACGCAAAGCAGAAGTTCCGCAAAACACCAGATATGGCTTGCAGGCGGCATAGGCATCACTCCTTTTCTGGCCATGGCCAATGACCTCAGCAATTCAGAATTGAACGTAACACTGTACTGGACTGTGTGCAAAAAAGAAGATGCTTTCTTCGACAATGAATTGCGGGTTTTGGCCGAACGCAAACCCGGCCTGACGTATAAGCTCTGGTTGTCAGATGAAAACGGCCCGTTGAGAACAGAAGCGATGCCGGAAGTAACGGGTTCCGAAAACGTTGCTGTCTTTATATGCGGTCCGGAAGCATTCCGCAGGTCGCTGACAGCCCAGCTTCGAGCTGCCGGTATTCCCCGAAGGAGCATTCACAGTGAAGAATTCAGCTTTCGATAAAAACAACAAGATCACCCGGAGGACGACGATGAACAAAAAAGTACATTCGATTGCAAGCCTGCTTGCAACATTTACTATAGCAACGTTCTTCCTTTCTACGATTACAGTTGAACTGATTGGCTCTCATGAAACCATAGCCCGGATAAAACATTTGATTGTCATTCCCGGCCTGTTGATTCTCATACCTGCTATAGCGGCTGCAGGAGGAAGCGGCCGGATTCTCTCGAAATCCCGTCAGGGAAAACTTGTCGACGCAAAGAAAAAGCGGATGCCATTTATTGCCGCAAACGGCCTTCTTGTCCTCATTCCCTGCGCAGTTTTCTTGAACTCTTGGGCCTCTGAAGGAAGGTTCAATGAGATGTTCTATCTGGTTCAGGGAATAGAACTGCTTGCCGGAACTGTCAACCTTACGCTTATGGGTCTGAATATCCGTGACGGGATAAAATTGGGCCGCTCGCAAACAACGACTCCCTGATCCATAATATGGTAATCACTGCCCGGCAAATCTACAGCTCATTCCTCGACATGATATATTTTAGCTCTCAGTGCAGAGTCTAAAACTTCTCCTTTTTTCTTCATTTTCCACCACTTCCGGATTTGCTCTCCCTTTTTTATATTTTTTTGATTATTTGCAATAGCAATTATTTATATTACAATTATTGCGATAGCAACAATAAAAAGATATAACCAATACAACGACCATAAGAACTGATCAAAATTCAAGGGGGGAAAAATGCGATCATCGTACCCAAGGATCCGGAATTCACGGCAGGCAAACCCCTGGGATTTATAGCCTAAACATCATCCCGCCACAATCCAAGCTCGTCAAAAACAAAAAAGAAAATCGTTATGCTCAGAAAATCAATGCTCTTCTTTCATGTTGTCGGAACCATTATGTATATCGGCACCATTCTTGCACATATTGCCTCCAGCAATATTGCCGGTAATGATGTTCAGGCCGTCTACCATACAGCTATATTCCAGGAAACAACCGCTTACATCTTTATATTACCCGGGATTGTTCTAAAAACAATCTCCGGCTTTTTCATGTTTTCACTCTATCCTGAAAAACCGTTGTGGCTGAAAATAAAAATCGGGCTGGCTGCCTTTCTGGCGTTTAACGCTTTTTTCCTGCTCACACCTTTGATGCCGGAACTTCGAGTTTTGGCAGAAGAATGCCTGAAGGCCGGCCATCTGACCAAGGCATACAAAATCAAGGAACATACTGCAACAATGGTTGGTATGAGTAATGCTATACCTCTTCTCCTTGCAGTTGTTCTTGGTGTCTTTAAACCCGGATTCAAATTGAAAAAGGGCTGACATGGACACTCCTCAGAAAAAACCTGCACACCCCTTGTATGCTCCTGTAGTTGGGGCTTACAAGGCAGATATTATTTACAGATCAACCCCAAGACCAAGCAAGACATGGAATGCCATGTTCGGCGCTACAGCGTCTCCGTCAGCAATTGGAACGGTTGCGTATGACGCAGTCAGCTTGGCCTCACCAGCCAGATAAAGCGCTTTCCAGATACTGAGATTTTTCTGGACAGCAAATTGAGCCGTAGGACCGGCAACGTAATAATTCCCGTCACCTTTAAGGCCACCCTCCATCTCGTAAAAATCCTTGTTTCTCACGGTTGATTCCGGATGGGCAATCACAAGCCCGAGACCTACCCTGTAGATCAGCTGTTCGGTTTCCCATGCCCTGTTGACCGTCAGAAGATTATACCCGTGAGAAATCTGGAATTGCTGCACTTCGGGAGGATTGTTGGTCAAATGCACCTTGTGATGTACAAGTTCGACTTCCCATGCTTTTCCGTCTACCCAGCGGCCCAGGCGATAAGCGTAATACGGATGGCTGTTGAACGGTTTTGTTTCGTAATGCGCCGTGAAGCTGATGTCTTCATATCCTTCCTGCTTCAGGGTGAGCGGCATTATGGGGAGACTGAACGATGATCCGCCAAAAAACTCGAACGCGACACTGGTTCTGCCGGACCCTTCGTTGCCATTGCCGGCTTCAACCGGGGAAACCTGTACAAGGAGACTCAGAACGACAATGAGTATTTGAAACAGATGCCTGTGTTTTTTTCCGTTCTGCGTGGTCATAATGTCTATGATCTATATGTGACAGAGAAAACAATCGACCGTTGTTCTGAAAAACGATTGTAATGTAATCATAATCGGTCTTCCTCAAAACAACCACTTACGTTTCACCTAAAATGAGTGATTTCAATAAATGCGACTCTTTATCAGTTTTCATACTTACCTGACAGATGAGGGATAACCTCTCTACAAACACAGTAGAACAGATTGTTTTTAATAAACTTGCTATAATGGAGCATCCCGAAATGTCGGGACGCTCAGTTCAGGTTTCAATAAAGAGGAAAGAGAGTTCTTCTCTGTGGGAAAAACGGTCTCAGTAAAAAAACAAAGGCCTCCCTTTGACGGAAAGCCTTTGATGAAGAGTCTCAGAGGAAATGACAGCAGTCAGGCGATCTGAACATAAGCTGCTGCCCTGGCATTGCAGATCGGACAGTTATCCGGCGGGGCACCCAGTTCGATATGACCGCAGATCGGACATAACCAGATCTCGGTCTCGGAAAGATCCATTCCGTTTTTCACTGCCTCGAGTGCTTTCCTGTAGAGTGTTGCGTGAACCTTTTCTGCTTCGACTGCAAAACCGAACATGCGTTTGGCCTTGTGTCCTTCCTGCGCCGCCTGTTCATACATGGGGGGATACATCTCGTTGTGCTCATAGGTTTCACCACCAATCGCTGTTTCGAGATTCTCGGCGGTCGATCCGATACCGTCGGCTGCGCCAAGGTGGCCTTCGGCATGGATACGCTCGGCTTCGGCCGTGGTTCTGAACAGTTTGGCGACATTGGAAAATCCGTCCTTTTCGGCTTTTTTTGCAAAAGCCATATACTTCTGGAATGCCTGGCTTTCACCGGCAAATGCATTTTTCAGGTTCTCTTGTGTTGTTGGCATTGTTGGTTCTCTCCTTGTTTTTCTCCTTGTTTTTGCTTTTGTAAAAACTCATCCGGTAAAGATGAGATATCTGTTATCCGATTCAACCCGATACCTTACGATACAATCCGCGCCTTTGTATCTCGGCAAACCAGTTCCGGGCCTGTTTGTCAGCCGAATGTTCAGGTGACCAGCGGATAAAACTTGCAATATCCCTTACGGTTCTTTTGCCTCCGGCAGCACAATCGATTTCCCGTACCTTACCCAACTCCCAGGTCTGCGGCTGCTTTACCCGACCCTGCTCAGGGTCATCGTATTCCACGGGAGGGAACTGATCGGCTATCGTCCGTGTCCCCCACTCATGGGATGCAACGGTGATCCTCATTGCAACATCATCCTGGATTGCTGCCGCTGCAAACGCAGCGGCAAGAGCAACCGGCTCCCCTAAAACAGTCGCGCTGCGTCCGTCAGCCATCACCGTATAACCGGCAGTGACAGGACCGCTTGCAATCCCGACCCTGGGACAGAACCTGTGAACATCATGTTCTCCCAGCCTGCGGGCCACACTCAAAGCGTCTGAAAAAGAATCCGTCGAACCTGTTTTCTCCGAAAAAACAAGCATGAGGGCATGATCGAAAAAA
Source organism: Chlorobium sp. (assembly GCA_028277225.1). Classification (GTDB taxonomy): domain Bacteria; phylum Bacteroidota; class Chlorobiia; order Chlorobiales; family Chlorobiaceae; genus Prosthecochloris. The sequence continues at coordinate 19,840 of JANQHB010000056.1, read as the reverse complement.
CGAAAGAGGGGGCGGCAGCCCGATGCATCGGTGGCCCGCTTTATCCATGAATGAAAATGATTCACGTAAATGAGCAACTCATTCGATTGGAGTGAAAACGACAGCCGAAAATAGTCAGCAAGCTCAATGAATACTACCGTTGCATTGAACTCGACACCCTTGACAGGATAACTTCCTGACCACTCGTCATCGATTTCCACATCGACCGTCAAAGGATGGGCAACAAGAAAATCTTCGATCGTACGGTACGTAGCGCCTTTTTTCACCTTTCAGTACATCCCTTGCTGAATAAGTCTCTCCTTCTGTTGCAGCCGCATATTAAGGGGCTGAATATATGATACAGTTTATCTCCCGTCCGGCAAACAGAAATATAAAAAACCTTCCCCATACATCGAACTCGAGTAATTACCGATTCTCCGAACGAAAGAGATGCAATACAAGTTGTTCCTAAGTTAAACGTCCCGGTAAGTCAGGACGTTCAACTGCAGCAAAACCAACTTCACCAAAGGAGAAACCTGAGATGCAAATACCTCACCGCGCCCTCGGTATCGTCCGCGAAATTGTCACGGAACAGGGCCATGACCTCACCTACGCATACGATGACCTTGTTTTTATCGACCACAACGCCTACCTCCTGCAGTTCACCAACTCCCCTGCAATGCTGAATCTCTATTTCAACATCGAAACATCGGACGACGAGGTACAGAAAATGGAAGCTGGGCTCCTTGAATCAGCGGAAAAAAGAAATATCGGCATTGAACGCAAAGGGCATTACGAACTTGCTCAGGCAGGCGACAACAACGTCGAAATCAAATTTTTTGACACACAGAAAAAGTGCAGACTCGATCCTGAAAACTGAACCATAGCGCACGTCGCTCCTGCTCCGGAATCCGGAGATAAAGACCGGCCCGGGAGTGAACAGGCTTCAAAGTCAGTGTGCTTCGCGAACGATCCTGCCAGGCCTCATGAACGAAAAGAAAAGAAGCACAAACAGAAAAGTCATGAATTCGGCGGCAGAAAAAGAAACGAAGATACCGCTGTCACCGAAAAAAACAGGAAGGACTGTCACAAAAAGAAGCGGGAAAAACAGCGTTCTCGAAAGAGCGACAAAAGCCGACGGAAGCGGCTTATGAATTGCCGTAAAGTATGCGCTGAAAACAACATTCAGACCATTCCACAGGAATGCGGGCCAGCTCAGGGAAATAAAGGCAAGGGTAAGACTGAGTGTGGCCTCTGTCTTGCTATCGAGGAACAGCCCGGCAAGCCGTTCCGGAATAACAAGGAGCATGACAACCAGAACTATTCCGACGCAGACCACGCAGACTGACGACAGGGCAAGAAAACCCTTGATCCGATCCGGTTTTCTCGCCCCGTAATTGGTGCTGACAATCGGCTGCAAGGCATCGGAAAAACCGTAGACGACAATCTGCTGCGCAAAGAATATATAGTGCATGATGGTAAATGCCGCGACACCTTCAACACCGAAACGGGTTATCATGATCCAGTTGAAAACAAGAATCACAACCGCTGCCGAAAGCTGATTGGCGAATTCAGACATGCCGTTATATGCAACCTGCACCATTTCCCCCCACCACCGCTGCTTCCAGGAAAAACGCAACACCGACTTTTTCGAGACAAAATGAAAAAGCAGGACAAGGAAACTGGCAATATGAGCAAGCCCTGTTGCAAGAGCGGCACCTTGCAGTCCCATTTTCCACTCGGCAACAAACAGCCAGTCGAAAAAAACATTGACAAGGGCCGCTGAAATAATCGCGACCGCTGCAAGAACCGGTTGACCGTCAACACGAACAAAAAAGGAGAGGCAGAGGCTGACCGGCAGAAAAAACATGAAAAGCAGCATGATCAGGAGATATTCCCTGACAAGCGGAGCCAGAACGTCATTGGCCCCAAGCATCGCCACAACCTGATCGATAAAAAGAATCCCCAAAAGAGCGAGCGCCAGGGTAAGAAACGAGACCGTCATGATCGTTTTGGAAAAAACGGCGTTGGCCGCATCCCTTTTCGACTCGCCAATATATTTTCCGCAGCGAACCATCCCGCCGACGGAAAACATCACTCCGACACCCAGAAGAAGACTGAAAACCGGCATGATGATGTTTATCGAGGCAAGGGCACTGTGACCTACATAATTCCCGACAAATATCCCGTCCACAACACCTGAGGACGATATAGCCAGCATTCCAAGGACATTGGGAATCGCGTAATAAAAAAATACCGCTGCAATATTGCCTTGCAGCATATCGACAAATCGATCTCTACCCATGTACAATCTATACGTTGCAGCTCCGCCCGATCCCCTGATGAGTAATCCAAAAACAACAGGTTTTGAATATAGCGTAATCAGGTATAGTAAGCAATTCTTACAAAACCAAATTTAATCACTTGACTTATTTTAATCATTTGATTAAATTGCTGCCGCCAAACAAACAGTCCATATGCATTGCACGCTCTACCCATAGAGAAGCAGAGACAACAACAGTATGAAAAAGTATGCAAGCAGTGAACAAACACGGCAGACCCTTATCGATGCCGCAGGAGAACTAGCTGCGGAAATGGGTTTCCCGAACGTTTCAACAAGAGCCATTGCCTTGCGGGCGAATGAAAACATCGGCAGCATCCATTACCATTTCGGCGGCAAAGAACAATTGTTCGAAGCCGTCGTGCAGGAGGTTATTACACGATGCAACGCTTATCCTGTGAGCGAAGCGGTTACGCCGTTCTACAACATCCTCGACACTCCGGCAGGGCAATCGGGCGCGATACGGGCGATCGTTAAAAGAGAAATAGCCCTGCTGTTCGATCCGAATTACCCGCTTTGGCACAGCAGGGTTATTTATCAGCTTATGCAAAAGCAAGGCCAACTGCAGGACATGATGGTAAGGGAACTTTTCGACCCGATCGTCGATACCATGACATCGCTGCTCAAGCGTATCGATTCGAAGATGGACCGCCAGAAAACGTTTCTGATCATTACCCAGATGATCTCCCCGATCGCGTCCCACGCCGATTACATGTCATACTGCCTCAATCATCTGGGAACGGACCATTACAGCGTAGAATATTTAAAAAAGATGGAGGACATGATTGTGCACCAGACAGAGCTCATCCTGGGACTCACCTCTGAAAAAGCCGAATCAAACCTACTGAAATAATATTTATGAGAAAAAATCCTTATAAAGCGGTTGCTTTTTACTTCAGCACCTTAATGATCACAGTGTTGATAAGCTGCAGCGCAGAAGAAAAAGCCTCTGAGCCGGAAGCCGGCAAGCGACAGAGAGCTCCGGTGGCTCATCCTCAGTTGATAACTTCTCAAGCGGCGCACAATTATCCCGGAGAAATAAGGGCCAACAGGGAGACAAACCTTTCTTTCAGAGTAGACGGACCGCTCATCGATATCGCAAAAAATCCGGGAGAACGCGCACTTCGGGGAGAACTCCTCATGCAGCTTGACCCGAGAGATTACCAGGACCGCATAAAAATCCTCGAGGCTGAACTTGATGGCGCCCTTGCCAGGGCGGACAAGGCGTCGAAGGATTTTACGAGGGCAAAACAGCTTTTTGAAAAAGATGTCATCGCAAAAGCCGACTATGACCTTGCCCGAAGCAGATATGCATCTGAAAATGCTGTCGCAAAAAACATCAGAGCACAGCTTTCCGTTGCCAAACACCAGCTCAATGATACCTCTCTCCGTGCTCCTTATGATGGAACCGTTACTGCCCAATTGGTGGAAAACCATGAAATGATACAAGCCGGGCAGATCGTTATGCGAATGCACGATACCTCAATGCTTGAAATCACGACGAATATTCCGGAAAACGATATAGGCCTCTTTGCGCTGGAAAAAGGCAACACCGCCGTTTTGACGGTTCCTTCTCTCAGAGACCGGCTTTTTACAGCAACACTGAAAGAGTGGAGTACAGAGGCGGATAAAACAACCAGGGCATACAAGGTCACCTTTTCCCTTCAGACACCTGAAGACAACAGCCTGCTTCCCGGTATGACTGCGGAAATCAGGCTTCAGAACCTGAAAGCCCGCACACCGGTCATAACTGTACCTCTTGACGCGGTAACGGCCGACCTTGAAGGGAATTCCGTAATCTGGATCTATGATGAAAAATCCGGCCGTGTACAGCCCAAAAAGATCATCACCTCGGAAATGTATGATGACAGCAGGATCATTGTCACCGAAGGGCTCGATGAAAAAGAGTTGATCGTCACCGGCAGCACCCATTTTCTTGTTAAAGGAATGCAGATCGAACCAGTGAAACCATCGCTCATGGAGAACCGACAAACCGGACACCGGAAAGGACAGAAAAATTTGCTATGAACCCTGTAACCTTTGCTCTGGAAAAAAGAACGATCATGGTCATGCTGACCATACTTCTGGTCGGTGCCGGTATCCTTTCATATCAGAAACTCGGTCGCCTCGAAGACCCTGGCTTCACGATCAAAACAGCATTGATCGTGACCCAATATCCGGGAGCAAGTCCCGCCGAAGTTGAGGAAGAAGTGACCGACGTGATTGAAGAACACATTCAGTCGATGGGAGAAGTAAAGGAGATCTACTCAACGTCCGAAGAAGGTATCTCCTACGTCTACGTCGACATGAAAGACCACTATACCTCAAACAAATTGCCGCAAATCTGGGATGAGCTTCGAAAAAAAGTCGGCCAGGCGGCCTCATCGCTTCCTCCCGGAGCGATGAAACCTCTTGTAAACGATGATTTCGGAGATGTCTACGGTGTCTACTTCGCCATTACCGGTCAGGAACATTCCTATGCAGACCTTAAAGAATATGCCGATTTCCTGAAAAAAGAGCTGCTGTTATGTCGTGATGTCGCAAAAATAGATTTCTGGGGAACGCGTAAGGAAATGATTTTTGTCGAAACGGACCGCGCCAAAATGGCTGAGTTGGGTATATCACCCGATGTGATCACCCGGACACTTCAGACGCAGCTTTTTGTCGGTCAGAGCGGAAAAGTCGAGGCAGGCGACCAGTATCTCCGGATCACTCCTACAGGTGAAATCACCAGCGAGAAAGCCCTTGCTTCCCTGCTTGTCGGACCGCCGGAAAAAACTGTGCGCCTTGGAGATATTGCCCGGATTTACCGGGGATACGAAGAACCGCCGCGTAACGGCTTATGGTTCAACGGCAAACCCGGAATTGCTTTGGGCATCTCGACAATCGAGGGAGGTAATGTTATTTCAATGGGCGAATCGGTCAGCGAAAAACTTCGCCGGCTCGAATCACGAAAACCCGAAGGCATTGAGCTGCACAAGATATACTACCAAAGCGATCTTGTCGAGGATTCCGTCAACGCCTTCGTCACCAATCTTGTCCAGGCCGTAGTCATTGTCGTCGTACTGCTCATGTTGTTTATGGGCTGGCAAAGCGGCCTTATGATCGGCAGCATCCTGCTTCTGACCATACTGGGGACATTCATTACCATGGCGCTGTTCGACATTGATCTCCAGAAAATGTCGCTTGGCGCCCTTATCCTTGCACTCGGCATGCTTGTCGACAACTCGATTGTCATTGCAGACGGGATTCTGGTCCGCGTAGAGCGGGGAGATAACCGGGAGCATGCTGCAGTCGAGATTGTAAAAGAAAATATGTGGCCGCTTTTCGGCGCGACCCTCATTGCAATTCTCGCTTTCGCCGCCATCGGTTTTGCCCCTGGGGAAGTAGGTGAATACTGCCGCTCGTTGTTCGATGTGCTTGCCCTCTCGCTTTTCATAAGCTGGATTCTTGCCGTCACCATTACCCCTCTTTTCTGTGTCTGGTTTTTGAAAATTCCCGACCTGCATAACAAGGATCCATTTGACAAACCATTTTACAAACTGTACCGCCGCATGCTCCATTTAGGCCTTACCCACCGATGGAGTACAATAGGAATAACCACCATCCTGCTTGTTCTGGCCATCATCGGTTTTGGGGTTTTACCGCAGGCATTTTTTCCTGACTCAACGCAACCTTACTTTTTTGCCAGCTATTGGAAGCCCCAGGGCACTCATCTTGATAAAACGCGCCGGGACATGCTTATCGCCGAGGAACACATCAGGCGTATGGACGGCGTTAAAAATGTCACCGCGTTTCTCGGGGAAGGCGGTATGCGGTTTGTTTTGCCGTATAGATATATTACTCCCAACTCAAGCTTTTTTCAGCTTCTCGTCGAAACCGACAGCCATGGGAGCATCGGGAGTGTCAGCGCCGAGGTGGACAGGTATCTGAAAGAAAACTTCAGGGATGCCGAACCGTACCTGACAAGAATCACCAATGGCCCGCCGGTTGATTTCAAGATCGAGGTACGGTTCAGGGGACCGAACTCTGCCGTTCTGCATCGACTCGCCGCTCAAGCCACCAAGGTCATGCAAAACACCCCCAATACCCGCGACATTCGAACAGACTGGCGTCAGCAGGTCCGGGTAGTTCGGCCGGTGTATAATGAAAGTCAGGGAAGAAATGCCGGGATCACGAAACGTGACCTTGAAGCATCGCTGCAGAGGAACTTTAACGGCATTAAAGCCGGAACGGTCAGGGAAGGCGATGAGCTGATCCCCATCGTATTCCGGATGCCCCGCAGGGAACGTGCAACCGTTGATGAGTTGAAAAACGTTCAGGTATGGAGCTCGGGACGCCAGAGCTTTCTGCCGCTCGGCCAGGTTGTCTCGGCTATAGGCAGCGAATGGGAATGGCCGATCATCCAGCGGAGAGACAGAATGCAAGCCGTTACCGTACAGTGCAACGCAGTCTCCGGCCTTGCCGAACCTTTGCGTCAATCGATGCTCAAGGAGATGGAATCCATAGAAATACCGAATGGTTACACCATGGAGTGGGCCGGAGAATACAAGGAATCGAATAAGGGAACCGAACCGCTTGCCCAGATATTTCCCCTTTGTGTTCTCGGAATGTTTTTCATTCTTGTCTGGCAGTTCAACTCGTTGAAAAAAGCTGCTGCGATCTTTCTTACCGTTCCGTTATCCCTTATCGGGGTCACTGCAGGCCTGCTCATAACAGGACAGGCATTCGGATTCATGGCCATACTCGGCTTTCTCGGTCTATCCGGCATGCTGATCAAAAACGCCATCGTGCTTATCGAACAGCTGGAGATCGACCTGAAAAACGGCAAGGAGCCCTACCGGGCGGTTCTCGACTCTGCCGTCAGCAGACTCAGGCCGGTAGTCATGGCGGCCTCAACAACCATTCTCGGTATGCTGCCGCTGATCACCGACCCACTGTATGCCGCCATGGCTACAACGATCATGGGAGGGCTCTTTGCAGCCACCTTCCTGACCCTTGGAATAGTGCCGGTACTTTATACTCTTTTCTACAGGATACAACCCGATGACAACCATGTATAACAACCGCTTGACAAGAAAAATTGTCACTCTTTTATTGTTGCTCTTCTTGCCTGCACAAGGCCTGAAAGCCTCGGAACCGGCGGAGACTGTTCCGGAAGAATACCTGACCATAGAAAAAGCAAAACAGACCGCCCTTGAAAATAACCCGGGTATTCAGCAAACCCTTGCACGAATACGCTCTGCGAAAGCTCTTCTCGGACAGGCATATGCATCCTGGTTTCCCACTATATCGGCCAAAAGCGGTTACTTTTACCGGGATGTGGACATTCAGCCCGACTGGCAGCCGGACATACGGGTCAAACAGGATATCCGCGAAACGACTGCCAGCATCGAACTGAACTGGCTGCTTTTTAACGGCTTCTCCCGAAGAGCTGAAACGCTTGCGGCCAGGTTTGGGGTTGAAGAAGCAAGGCAAACGCTTGCCGACACCCAACGCCTCCTCCTCGAATCGGTAGCAACGGCATATTACCAGGCACAACTTGCACAGGAAAACATAAGGGTAGCCGAAACAAACGCAGAATTCAACCGCAAACTTGAGCAAGACTCGAAAGTTCGCCGCCAGATCGGTACGGCGTCACGATCTGAAATGCTGAATTTTTCCATTCGCACGCTGCAGGCAGAAAGCGATTCCATCAGGGCTGATAAAGACTACACCGTCGCATGTACAGTTCTTGCAGAACTGATAGGCATCCCGGATAAAAGTATTGTCGCCATTCCGTCATTTTCGCCTGCAGGGAAGATCCCCGATGATACAATTCCTTCCTTTGAGCAACTGCTCGATATCGCATTGAAAAACAGGCCCGACCTGCAGGCTGCAGATGCCAGGATACAGGCAGCAAAACAGCAGAAAAACGCAGCAAAAGGCTCATGGATGCCCTCGGTTGCCTTGTCGGCAGGCTTGAACTATACAAAACAGACCGGAGCCGACCCGGAACAGGAAGAACATAATGGGTATGCAGGAGTATCGGCACAATGGGATATTTTCACCGGCGGCAGGCGCAGCCGTGTATTCCAGGAAAAAAAAGCGGCTGTCTATGCGGTTGAAGCCGATCGGGAAAAGGTCAAACGATCAATAGAATCAGGTATACGCCAGGCACTTGCCGGCGCTACAGCGGCAGAGGAACAATGGAAACGGCAGGAACAGGCACTCAAGATGACCCGCCAGGTACGCCACGATATTGAACGTCTCTACAAGGTGGGGTCGGCGAGCCTCACAAGGCTGAACGAAGCACAGACAGACCTCGTCAGAGCCGAAGGATATACGGCAAACAGCAGAGTGCAGTACCTGCTCTCACTGGAAAAGCTGCAGTCCGAAACAGGAACGATAGCGGTATCATCTTCTGCCAAAACAAAAAAAAGTGTTGCTGCCATAAAGCAGTGAAGGAGCTGCAAGCAGCAGAAGAACAAGATCCCTGAAAACCGTGAACAGGCTGATCTCAGCTCCAAACCATCCGCCGGGCAGTCCGAAACAACCGCAGTCATGCACCATGCCCTGCAGCAGATTATGCGTCACCACAAGAGTAAAAACAACAAGTATTCCCGTAATGACAAGGGCGTTACTCTGTACGTAGATATTCAGAATCAGCATTGCGCCGCAGTAGAGTTCCAGCCACGGAAGCGTCACCGCAACGAAAGGAATGAGACTTTCGGGAACAATCATGTATTCGGCGATAGCCTCACCGAACTGAGCAGGATCAAGAATTTTTGGAAAGCCTGCAAGAACAAACAGCCCCCCGACAAGAAGCCGCGTCACCGTAACCGTAACGGGATACGATACAAACCGGCCGATATTCATGACACCTTTTTCACTCCCCTTCTACCGGATAACCCGCCTCGACCCATGGAACCAGGCCGCCGGCAAAAACCCTTATGTTCGTATAGCCGATCACCGCAAGCTTTTCAGCGACAACTTCGCTCTTGGAGCATGAGAAGCTCTGACAGTAAACAACAAGGGTGATTTCCTTGTCGACTTCCTTGCTGAAATCCTCATAACGCTTGTCAAAACTTGACGCTGGCAAGGAGACCGCCCCCCGGATATGCTGTTTGGTATAGATCCTTTTTGACCTGGCGTCGATAAACAGGGTTTGGCCGTTATCGAAAAACGCCTTGGCCTCCTCCAGTGTTATAAATCCGATGGACGTCCCTTCTCCTGCAGGCCCCTCGGCTTTTTCGTGATCAGCGCTATCCATGGCAACGGTATTGCCGAACGTACTCCCGCCAAACACCCCGACACCGTTCGGATTCATCACGTTGAAAAAAAGACCCGTTGCCATTGATAAAACTACAATAGCCATACTGACGAGCAGGGTCTTCCCGATTCCTGTAGCACTCTTCATATCCGGCAGCGTTGTATTTTCACTAATAGTGCAAGCATCTCCTCAGCCAGCCCATAACAATCCTCCTGTTTCCAATGTATGCAACATCCTGAACCGGACAAAAAAGGGGCTACATGAAACATCGGCAACGATCCTCGCGTCTCATCGAAAAGACACAGATTATCCTCAAAATCAGTATCTTTCCTACACATTCAAAACACCTGCCTTTTCAGTTCCGCCATGCTGTATTCAGAAGCAAAACAGGGAAGAACCTTTGTCATCCGGCTTGAAGACGGTGAAATCGTTCACGAAACGCTTGAAACATTTGCCAGGGAGCAAGGGATACAACAAGCATCGCTCATCATACTTGGAGGAGCCGATAAAGGCAGCCGGCTTATCGTCGGACCTGAGAAGGGCCGATCGCTTCAGGTCATGCCTATGGAGCATGAACTCTACGAAACCCATGAGGTCACCGGCACAGGAACGCTCTTTCCCGATGAAGACGGAAATCCCGTTCTTCACCTCCATATGGCTTGTGGACGAGAAGAAAACACTGTAACCGGCTGCATCCGCAACGGCGTCAAAGTCTGGCACATCATGGAGGTCGTCCTTTTCGAACTAATCGACTCGACGGCCGAGCGCCGGCCTGATCCTGTAACAGGATTCAAACTGCTGATACCGTAAGAGTGTTGAATTGTTGATCTGTTGAGTTGTTTGAAAACTGGTGGACAAGACCAAAAGGACTAAAATGACCAAAAACCATCTAACTTCCTTCTTGCCAACCAGCCAGCCATCTCGCCAACTAACTGTCTTGACTCAGCACTTCTTCGATCCCACATCTCTCTCCTAACACAATCTTTTTTTCCCCATTCACGATCATTGTCCCCTGATTCTCGACTCTTCGGCATACTGCGCCAATTCGCAATAGCGAAACCTTATGAATATCCTTACCTTGTCTCATATTTTTCAGCTTTTCTATTGACTACAGGAGATCATGGAGTTTCTTTCGGACCTTACATGGTGGGGCCTCTTCAGCATAGGACTTATGGCGGCAATTACGCCCTCTTTTTTTAAACAGATTCGCTTGATTGTACTTGCCGCATCAGCCATTACATGCCTGGTCGTCATGACAGGCGTGTTCTATTTACACGGAACTACAGCAGCAATTGCAGGATTGATCGTATCAGTCATTGCCGGATTGGGAGCACTCTTCTCCTCCCTGATTCTCACCGGGATACATACCATGATGAAAAAAAGGTACCGATAGGAAATATCGAGACCGTTGACAGAAAGCGTGTGCATATCTTGTTTGAATATCCCGGCCTGAAGAAAAAACGGTACCGATCAGTCGGGAACTCTTGAAAGAAAAAGAACGATCAGTAACATAGCCCCCGAAGCAGCGAAAAATGCTCCATTGAGGGAAGCGGAAGCGACGACCGGGGCCATAAAAATCGGCGAACAGAACTGGCCCAGAAAAATCATGCCCGTATAACCGCCTACTGCTCTCCCCCGTTGCTGTTCAGGAGCCAGCTCCATAAGCCAGAAACTGCCGTTTGGCAGGAGAAGGCCGTTTCCCAAGCCTGCACATCCGAGCCCGAACAACATCGAGGTCAGGCTGCCAGCTGAACCGATCAATGCAAAACCTGCCGCTATGAAGCCGAAACCGAGCATATAGATGCTCCTGTATGAAAGCCTGCGCTTGATCATGGAATAGGAAAGCGATGACAACGATCCGGCCATTGCGGAAACTGCGATCGAAACCCCGGTCATGACACTTCCGGCGCCGAACCTTCCCTGTAAAAGAAAGGGTACCTGAACCAGGACCATGAAGTAAAAAATCATCAGTACAAAAACCAGCCCATAGATCAGGAGAAACGACAGAGAGGAAAACGTACTGTTGCTCCCTGGCACATCACGCTCACTCTTTGGGCTGTCTGCCATACCGACAAGGCCCGCCAGTCCAAGAAAAAAAATCACAAAAGCAGACGCGTAGGCTGCAAAAGGTGCATTCCAGCTGATTTCGGCGAGTATTCCCCCGAGCAGGACCAGCACCACTCCCCCGATATACATAAACCCCGACTGGAGACCTATAAACCGGGCGCGCTCATGTCCTGTAAACAGGTCGCCTATAAGCGCCGTTGCGGCACTCATGATCCCCCCGACACCGATCCCGAGAACAGCACGGCTGACCAGAAGAATAAAAAGGTTATCGATAAAACAACCGCTCAAACCCGAAGTTCCGTAAAGCAGCAGTGAACCAAGCAAAAGCTTTTTTCTGCCGAAGATATCCGAGAGGTGGCCGGCAAGAGGGGCGCAGAAAGCGATCATTATTGCCGGCATGGTAAGGATGAGTTTTGTCAGTACCGTAGGGCCTTCGGGGGAAAAATGGCGGCTGATCTCTGGAAGAGCGGGAGAAATCACCGAGCCGGCCATTACCGTCATGCTGCTCGATAGAAGAAGAACCGCCTTTACAAGACGCATATAACCAAACCCATTGTGTCTGAACACGCAAGAATAAAGAAACCTGTTTTCATAGATTCTCTAATACCATCAAATGCAGTGGTTAAACGAACATCAGGAAAAGCCATCAGGCCAACAAGCCATCCTGCGATGACAGTCACCTCTCTTTCATTGCGTTCGATGCTGCACGGAGAAATGGTTTCAGGAGATAGACCAGCACGGTTCGTTTTCCGGTAATGATATCGACCTGGGCCATCATACCCGGTATCACAGGCAGTCCTTTCCTTATTGTTGCTGCTGCTGTCTTTACACGTACAAGGTAGAAAGTATTACCTTCCTCATCGGTCACCGTGTCAGGACTGATGTGATAGACTTCTCCTTTCATGCCGCCGTATATCGAAAACTCATAGGCAGTAAGCTTAACCAGTGCCTCCTGACGAGGATGAACAAATGCAATATCTCTCGGCGAAACCTTGGTTTCAACCTCAAGACTGTCACCAAGAGGAACAACATCCGCCACCCTGCCTCCGGGCTTGACAACACCTCCAATCGTGTTGATATAAACCCTCTGTACAGTACCGTTCACGGGAGCCTTGATTTCGGCTCGCTCCACCCTGTCGGCAAGTCCTTTCGCTCCCTGACTCATGCTCGCGATTTTGCTGAGAACATCAGCCAGTTCTTCACGCCACTCATTACGACTGTTCAGTTCGGTTTCCTGTATTTTTTCTTTCGCTTCTTCAACCGAGCGTTCCAGGGTTGCTTTTCTTGCTGTTGCAGCGTTTTTTTCGCCCCGGGCATTGGCTACATCCCGACGAAGCCTTATCACTTCAACTTCTGAAACAGCACCGGACTTGAGTAGCGGCCGGGTTCTGTTCAGCTCCTGCGAAGCAAGGCCATAAGCCTGACGAGCCTGTACCAATCGCGCCTGTACCTCTTCAAGTTCATGTTCCTTTTGGGATAATTTTTCCTGCATGATCGTCATCTGCGACTCGAACTCCCTTTTGCTTTCCTGATAGAGCCGCTTTTCATGCTCGACGATCCGGGACACATTTATGAGCCTTTCATCATCAAGAACAAGCGTTGTATCTTCTGCAAGAGCCCTCAAACGCGCTGCACGGGCAATCAAGCTGAGCACTTCATACTCCCGCTCCTGAAGTGAGGAGGTATAGCGGGTAGGATCGATGCGCATCAGGACGTCTCCAGCCTCAACCACATTGCCCTCCTGAACCATAATCTCTTCGACAATCCCGCCATCCAGCGATTCAATGACTTGAAGCCTTGAAGAAGGAATAACCTTTCCCATTCCCCGAGTCACCTCGTCGAGGGGAGCCACTGCTGCCCAGGCCAAAAGAAGAAAAAGGGTAATACCGAAAATCTTCAGAAGAGCCCTGGCCCTGAGCGGCTCCTGCTGCAGCTGGGCCCAATCCGCTTCGCCAATCCAGTCAAGAGGTTCTTCCTCGTCCAGGGGAATCCACCGCCGAAAAAGCCTGTCGATAAATTTCCGGCGTTTCATGCCCGAAGACTTTGCGACTTTTCCAAGCTTATTAAATCCCTTTTCCGTCCTTGTATCGATCATGATTCAATCCTCCGGACCTGCCCTTTCCTCAGTGCGTCGAGCACTTTCTCCTTCGGACCGTCTGCGACAAGCTTTCCTCCATCGAGAACAAGAACTCTATCGACGAGTTCAAGAAGTGATGAGCGATGGGTTACAATCAGCATGGTCTTGTTCCTGGCATACTGCGTCAACCTCGATTTAAACATGGACTCCGTGGTAGTGTCCATGAACGATGTCGGTTCGTCGAGCAGCAAAATCGGAGGTTCGGCAATTACGGCCCTTGCAATTGCCACCCCCTGCCGTTGGCCACCGGAAAGGTTTTCCCCTCGTTCTCCGACCTGCATCTGAAAACCGTGCGGATGCTTGTCGACGAACTGATCAATCGTGCCGATTTGAGCAGCTTTGAGGATTTCACGATCACTTGCCTCCGGGATTGACATCGTGATATTCTCACGAAGTGAACCGAAAAATAGGGTAACGTCCTGGGGTACATGACCAAGATTTCTCCTCAGCTCAGCAGGATCAAGTTGACGACTGTCAACACCGTCTATCAGAACTGCGCCTTTCGAAGGCTCATACAAGCCGGAAATTATCCGTTCGAGTGTAGTTTTGCCAGACCCGACCCTGCCCAGCAAAGCAACATGTTCACCCGGCTTGACATGAAAAGAGAGATCGCTGAGAGCTTCAGTTTGCTGGTCCGGATAGGTAAAAGAAACATCCTTGAATACGATATCCCCCCTGTATGTTTGCCTTGTAACGAATGACGAATCGACAGGGCGTTCGACCGGACGCTCCATAATTTCATTCAGGGAGGTCATCGATGTCTCCGCCTGATGATACTGGGTAAGAAGAGCTGCACTCTGGCTAACCGGCGCCATTGCCCTCGAAGAAAGAATATAGACAGCAATGAGACCTCCCATTGTCAGATCGCCCTGGGACACAAGATAGACTCCGATTATAATGATTGCGATCGAGACAAAATTCTGTACCCAGTAGGCGCCGGTAGATACCGAAGCAGAAAGAAGCCTGAGTTGCTCTCCGATTCTTGCAAGGTAGGCAACCACACCTTCCCATTTCGCCTGGAATCGTCCTTCGGCACCAAGAAGCTTGATTGTCTCCATCCCGACAAGGCTTTCGATCAGAGTCGCGTTTCGCTGGGCACCAACCCGATAAGACTTCTCAGTCAGGTCATGCATTTTACCCTGGACTGTCACCGCATAAAGGAAAACCAGCAACGCACCCACAAGAACAGGAATAGCAAGAGGCCAGGCAATCAGAGCAATTATGATAACAAAAAGCAGTGCGAAAGGAAGATCAACCAGTGCGGCGACAGTGGTTGACGTTATAAACGAACGGATAAACTCGAATGCCTGGAGATTCGAAGCGAATGACCCTACCGATGCCGGACGACTGGCCATTTTCAGGCCAAGAACCTGTTCCATAATGGAAGCAGAAAGCTTGACATCTGCCCTCCCTGCCGCTCGATCAATAAAATACACTCTTGACAGACGCATCGCAACATCAGCGCATATAACCAGCAGCACTGCCGAAGAAGTCACCCAGAGAGTGTCAATAGCAAGATTGGGAAGAACGCGGTCATAGACATTACGAATAAACAGCGGCATTGCAAGCGCGAACAAATTGATCAATACCGCAGCAAAAAGAATATCCCTGTAGAGACGTCGATTCTCTTCGATTACGCTCCAGAACCAGTGCCGTCGCCGAAGCTTGCGAACTTCAGGAGTACGAGCATCATAGCGGAAAACAGGGCGAACATAAACCGCATATCCTGTAAATCTCTCTTCGAGTACCGATAGATCGACATCTGTCGGTGCGCCCGGCAGGTCAGACCATGTAACTGTAGCCTTACCGTCTTCCAGGCCATGCAAAACACAGGCGTCGTCGCGATCAAGGAGAAGAACAGCAGGAAAAAGGGCTGAATTGAGCGAAACGATATTTCGTCTGACCAGGCTGCTTGTATAGCCGGCCCGTTTCACAACCCTCTGAAACAGTGACGGGGTTATTTTGCCGTTTTTAAGGGGAAGTCCGGCAAGCAACGAATCCTTTTCAAACGTCTGGCCATGAGACTTGCCGATCGTCATCAGGCACTCAAGCAAGGCATCCTGTCTTACAGCATCATTCTCTTCAACGCTTTCCTGCTTCTCTTTTTCCATACAAGAGTATGTGGAGGATTACGCTCAGTACTCGATCATCTGTTCACTGATCCCTCTGGAGCAACTATCGGATAAGGAATATCTTCCTTGGCAGCTACTGGCCATGAACCGTAGTCAAGGTCATCAAGCGATGGAAGATCGTAACGTACAATGTCCATCTCGCGCAAAAGATTCCCGATTCCCGCCAGAGTCCTGGCATCGGCAAGCGTAAGGTCATAGGTTCCATTAATATAGGCCCGCTGAGCCTGGTAGTACTCATTCTCCGTATCGAGGAGATCAAGCAACGTTCTCCTGCCAATTGAAAACTGGTCGAGATACGCGACCCTCACCTGGTCAATCCGTTTCCGGTGCTCATCGAGAAACTCCACTTGCGTCGTGAGTGACTTTCTGTCGTTGTATGCAATTTCTACTGTCTGTCGCAGTTCGCGGCCAGCTTTATCCCTGAGTGCCACGGCTTCATACAGCTTCTGCTTGTATTGTTTGACAGCCGCCAGGTCCGAACCGCCGTTCAGGATGTTGTATGTCATCACCAACTCGACTGCAGCTTCCCTCTGGTAGCCGTCGATGCCGTCCTTGTCCCAGCTCCAGTCATGATAGGCATGAAAATCAAAACGGGGATAAAATTTCGACTTCTGCGCGCCAACAGCATGATGCGATGATTCGATTTCCATCAGTGTTGCAAGGAATCCCGGATTTTTCTGATAGGCATCATATAATGCTTTCTCCACGTAGCCAGGAATTGTGTTTACCGGCACCACAAAATCGGTCATTTCTTCCGGTGGAAGTTTTCCAACGATACGCTGATAGCGTGCCGTAACATCATGCAGATTGGCCCTTTCGGTAATAAGATTTGAATTGGCTAGCGCAAGACGGCCTTCGATCTGCTCCTGGTCCACTCCCGTGCTAACACCCTGTCTGACCCGGCTGGTAATCTGCTCGTATATCTCCTGATGATACTCATAATTCTGTTCCGCGAGCCTTACAAGAGTACGATACCGGAGAACATCCGCATAAGCCCGAAGTGCTTCAAGACCAACCTTTTCCATCGAATCGAGAAACTCGAAATAGAGCGATTTCCCATGGCACTTCAGTCGACAAACCTGATGGTGTGTATAAAAACCATCGAAAAGCATCTGAGTCAATTCCAATCGTACACCTTTACGATAGTAATCATCATCAAGCGGAGTTTTTTCCTGATAGATCCATTCCTTGCCGATACCCGCCGACACGTCGATCTTCGGGAAATAACCACCACCGGCAACACGTTCTTCATAATAGACAGACCGGAAATCATGAAATTTCGCCTGCACTTCGGGGTTTGTGTTGATCGCTTGTTCTACAACCGACTTGACAGTACCAGACTCGGCAAAAACAGCCTGCGGAAGAACAAAAGCAGCCAGGACAACAACGGCCGCCAGAAATCTTCGTGCTTTCCTTCCAAATGTATTGCGTTTCATATCAAACAGGAGTTTAGTGTTGCTATATGAACAATAAAGTACGTTAAAATGTCTCAAGGTGAAAACCTTAAGTGAGACTGACAGTTATATCCTCTATTTCATTGTCGATTCTCACCGTTGCCAGTCCAAGCGTATATTCCACAAAACCAGGATCTGGATCTGTTCTTTGTGTCCACCTTCCCTGCAGTCCAACACTATCCTGTTCATCACCAAGAAGGATAAGCACATTATCAGCATCAGTAATATCCAGCACATCCTGTTCACGAAAACCAAGTACCCCGCTTGCGGAATCATTGTCCATATCGAAAACCTCGGTATTGCTGACATCCGGACCCGGACCTGAGAACCACAATCAAGGTTCTCACCTTGCCGCACATCGTCGTCGTCAAGCACATAGCCGTTTTTGAAAAGCAGAGTATCGTTTCCGTCAAAACCGTCATAGCTACGATCCGCTGTCCCGTCATAAAATAAACGATCGCCTCCCGATGAAGGAATAACCTCGTAGATATTATCAACATTGAAACCATTCAGTTCTCCAGAAAGCACCGGCTCGTCAGAAGAATCGTCAGTTCCATCGACAGTATACGCTTCCCACGTAACTTCAACGGAACGGACGGATTGCATAAACGTCAGGTCATTGACTTGGTCTGCAAGAATATCGCTGACGATATAATCTCCTCCACTGTATTCAACCGCAGCGATAAACCCTCCATCGCCATAGTAAGAATGCGGCATAATCGCCAAGCTCCGAAAAAGCAAGAACTACAGCCTCAAGGTCATCCTGACCAATATCATCGGGATAATAATCAACCGTGTCCTCAAGAGATGCGTTCAGGTTAAGAGGAATATGATTCTATCTCAGAGCCGAATGTATCAGCAGGATTGAAATATTCAGGATCGATGGGATAGGCAACTGGTTCTACCACAAGCGGAATTTCGGCTTTATCGGCAACACCTTGAGTACCATCATATTCCTCTGTACAAGCACCGGAAGCTCCAGGGTAAAGGTACCGCTGACATCCTCCGGAGAACATAGATATTGTCCGGTAACGTGCCCTATCCATCAAGAAGAAGCACCCATTAATTTGTATTGCTGCCTGCCCCGTCATCCCCGGTATTCAGTGCTTTATTTTCTGATAAAGCGTCATTGATATCTCGACCGGCATAGACAAGCATACCGTTGAGCCCGCCAGTCAGGACAGCGTTCACAACGGATTCCGAACCGTCGACATCCCTGAGCCTTCCGTCCTGGCAACTACGAACAGATAACGTCAGCATTGCATTAATCAAAAAAAGCCGGCCGATTTTTCGAATCAGCCGACTTACTTCTCCCCATCCTGTGATGAATATAATCCGAGATCAATACCAGAACATAATCAGGTTACATCTGTAATATCCTGGTCTATTTTGACGATAGCACCATTGAGAGTATAATCATGAAAACCTCCTGAAATACCCAAATCAATCCAACCACCGACACCACCAATACCCTCTGCAAATGAGAAGCTGTCTCCATTGTCGCCAAGAACCGCAAGCTCATCATCTCTATCGGTCATATCGAGGACATCCTGTGCTGACAGATTTGAAATAGAGTTGTCGCCAGTAGTATTCTCCATGTTCAGCTCTTCAATGTCTGAAAATGGCATCGGATCTGATGTATCAGTACCAAGTCTGCTGAAATCAATATCATCTCCGCTATCGATACTGATGACATCATAACCGGATCCGCCATCAACGACAGAGTCGTTTTCATCATAGATAATCGTGTCGTCACCTTCTTGGGCATAAATGATATCATCACCGCTACCGCCTTTAATGAAGTCATTGTCTTTTCCTGCCTTGTCCTCGTCTTCTGTGCTTTTGGACGTAATATCATCTTCAGGTATTGCAACATTATCTGTAAGCACTAGCTCAAAATGTTTTGTGAATTCAAAAGAACCATCATTGTTGAATTGTAACGTGTATGCATCAGTATCGTCTTTATTATTTCCGTCTGTATCTATCCGACCTATCACTGTCACACTACCGTCTGGATTTATTGTCTCATATGTTGTGACAGATAACTGCACCGAATCATAGACTGCCGATACGCCTGTTGGAGTCGTCACACTCAAAGACTTGAATTCGTCCGCTCCAACCTTGAACAATGATTCAGGTTGTCCACTCACATTGCTTTGATCAGTATGATCGACCATTATCGTTAACGTACCACTCGTGCTATCTCCATCACTGTCAGTCACAATAAATCCATAAACAAGCGACTGATTGCTCTCTTTTGCATCTTCGACGTCACCGTCACCATCGGTCTCAACAAAGGCATTTACAAGCAACTGATCGTTCTCTTCTCCATCGTCGTCGTCATCATCGTCATCGTCATCATCGTCATCGTCATCGTCATCGTCGTCATCATCATCGTCATCATCGTCATCGTCGTCATCGTCACCTACGTCGTCGTCATCATCATCGTCGTCATCGTCGTCATCGTCGTCATCATCG